>NZ_BAAGWC010000002.1:0-581300 GCF_054780555.1 Hymenobacter daeguensis | reverse complement strand
CCCGCGTCGCGTCAATCACCAGGTTGTTTATCGTCGTGTAGTCCGTCCCGTTCAGCTGAACAACCGCCCGCTGGTTCGAATTGGTGGAGCCGAACTTGATGGTACGCCCGCCGCCGTTGATAACCAACGGGTTGGTCGCGCTCGTGCCGTTCACCTGGCCCAGTAGGAACTGCTCGGTGTAGGGGCCACCCACTACCGTCACGGTCGTCGGCCCGCTGATGCCGTCCAGCGTCAGTCGCGAGGCGGCATCCGTGAAGCTGTTAAAGTTGGTGCCGGCCGTCGGCTGAGCATTGTTGATGGTGTAGGCCCCGCTGATGGGGTTGGCCACCTGCGCCGTTACCGACACGTTGTCAATCACCGCCGGGGGCTGTGTGCCCGCCGTGTTGTCGTTGCGCCAGGTGAACACCAGTCGTTGCGTGGTGCCCGCTACCGTACCTGGCAGCTGGTAGCTGGTGCGGCCAAAAGCCGTTTGCAGGTTAATGTTGCCGCCGAGCTGCACCGCACCGGCCGTGCCGTTCACGAGTTGCGTGCCGGCAGTCGGCGTCACCGTGGTGGGCACCATAAATACCTGGATGTAGTCGAACGTGCTTTCGCCGCCCGCTTTCCAATCGAAGCCCAGCTGCACAATGTTTTGGCCAGCCGGGAACGTTACGTCGCGGTAAAAGTGCACAACCGAGGGAGCTGTAATGGTATAGGCGTTGCTCACGCCCGCATCGTTGCTCACGTAGGCAGCTTTGGTGCCTGTCGTCGTTGGGCCGTTGCCGCCCACCGTGCCCACGTACCACTGGTTGGTTTCCGTGCCGTTCACGATGGTGAAGCTGTTCGTAGCTCCCTCAAAGGTTTCGTTGAACACGGTGGTCTGGGCCTGCGCGCCCAGGCTGCCCAGCAGCAAGGCTCCGGCCCCCAGCAGCCGTGTCAGCCGCTTGGAGGATGCGAGTTGTCGGAACAGCATTCCGGGCTGTTCACGCAGTAAAGTTTTTAGCATAAGAAGAAATGAAGAGGGTGAAGAGGGTGAAAAAAATGTAACCGAAACAAGCAAAGGGTGGGTAGGTAATAGCCGGAACAGCAGGTGCCATGAGCTTGCCAACCCCCGGCCGGCCGCTTGCAAAGGGCCGTCGTTAATCGGGTGTAGCTCATAACTTTCCGAGAAAATTATAACCAAAAACCCCAAAAACCTAATCTCCCCCCCTCAGGTCCCCGCATAGCAATTCCATTATTTTTATTATTAATACCCTATTTATCAAAATCTTAACCCGCCCAACAAAATTCGTAACAGTGATGTAATATGGATGTCGTGGCCCGCGCGGCGGCCACTTCGCCCGCGCCACCCGGAACGTGCAGCAGCGCACGCCCCGCTCGGTCCTCTCCCGCAAAGCCCGTCTCTACGGGGCCTGCAAACCACAGACCGGCGGCTTTATAGCCCTCGTCGGCATCCCGGAATCTGGTTTGCGGCCCGGGCTCAGGGCAGGGGCGCTACGGCCGGTTTGGCCGCGGCTTTGCCGGGGTTCACGGCCAGCAGCCACTCGCCCAGGCGGGCCTTGAGCTCGGTGGTGCCCAGGTTGCGGTACACCTCGCCGTGGTGCACCAGGCTCATGGCGCCGGTTTCTTCGCTCACCACCAGCACCACGGCATCGGTGATTTCGCTCAGGCCGATGGCGGCGCGGTGGCGCAGGCCGAGCGAGGCGGGCACGTCGGGGTTTTCGCTCACCGGCAGGATGCAGCGGGCCGCCAGAATGCGGCCGTTGGCAATAATCACGGCCCCGTCGTGCAGGGGGCTGGTTTTGTTGAAGATAGATAGCAGCAGGCGCTTGCTGACTTCGGCATCGAGCCGGTCGCCGGATTCGGCGAAGGCCGACAGGTCGGACGCCTGCGTGAAGCAGATGAGCGCGCCCGTGTACTTATTGGAAAGGCTTTTGGCTGCCTCCACGAAGGGGGTGATTTGCAGCGGCGCGGCTTCGGCGGGGCGGCCCCAGGTCCAGCCGCGCATGCGCTCCAGGGCCGTGGCCTTGCCCACGTTCAGCAGAAACCGCCGGATTTCCTGCTGAAACAGGATGATGCTGGCCAGCACGCCCACGCTCATGAACTGCCCCAGAATCTTGGTGAGCAGCTCCATGCCGGTGGCCTTCACCACGAGGTAGAGCAGGTAGAAGGAAATCAGCCCCAGCGCCACGTTCAGGGCCACCGAGCCGCGCAGCAGCTTGTAGAGCTGGTAGAGTAGCACCGTCACCAGCAACACGTCGGCCGCGTCAATCCAGCCGAAATGCAGGAAATTGATGGGGAATGGGCCGGACATGGGCGGGTGGGAATGGGGAAAAAGAGACAGGAATGCGCCTGTTATCCTGAGCAGGGCGAAGGGCCTTATCGCCACGGCATAAGTCCCTGCAAACCGTTTAGTCGTGAGAAAGTCCTTCGCTACGCTCAGGCTGACAGACGGGACTCAGGATGACAACGAGAATACGCGGCCGTTGCACGGCACGCCCTTCATTCCTCAAATTACGGCCTTTATTCCGCGTCCGGAAAGGTGTGGGCAAATAATTGTATGGTTTGCGCGGCCTCGGCCACGTCGTGGGCGCGCAGCAGGCGCGCGCCGCCCTGCAGGGCCACCATGTGCAGCGCCGTGGTGCCATTGAGGGCTGCTTCGGGGCCGAGGCCGAGGGGGCCGTACACCATGCGCTTGCGCGAAAGCGCCGCCAGCACGGGCAGGCCCAGCGCCTGCAGCTCGGGCAGGCGGCGCAGCAGCTCGTGGCTCTGGGCGGCCGTTTTGGCGAAGCCGAAGCCGGGGTCGAGCAGCACGTCGGTGGCACCGGCCTGGCGCAGGGCGGTCAGCCCGTCGCGGAAGTAGCGCAGCAATGTGAGTACGATATCGTCTTCGTAGTGCGTGAGCCGGGCCATGGTTTGGGGCGTGCCGCGCAGGTGCATCAGCACGTAGGGCACGCGCAGGCGGCCCACGGTGGCAAACATGGCGGCATCGAGGGTGCCGCCGCCCACGTCGTTCACCAGGTCGGCCCCGGCCTGCACGGCGGCTTCGGCCACGCCGGCCCGAAAGGTATCGACGGAGAGAAAGGCGGCCGGAAACTCCCGGCGCAGGGCTGCCACGGCGGGCAGCAGGCGGCGCGCTTCCTCGTCGGGCGAAATGTCTTCGGCCCCCGGCCGGGTGCTGTAGGCGCCCAGGTCGAGCAGGGCCGCGCCGGCCGTGAGCATGGCTTCGGCGCGGGTGAGCAGGTCTTTTTCAGATTCGACGCGGCTGCCGGCAAAAAACGAGTCGGGCGTGAGATTGAGGATGCCCATCACCTGCGGACGGCGCAGGCTGAGCAGGCGGCCGTGGGGGCTGCGCAATGAGTGAATGGGTGAATGGGTGAATGAGTGAATAGCAGGCGGCATAGGGGAGCGGGTAAGAGGCCTAAATATCCAACGGGCGGGGCGAACTTGCAGCCGTGAAGGCGTTGCCGGTTGGGTCAGTCATTCACTCATTCGCTCATTCACCCATTCACTCATTGTGAACACCCCCGAACACTACGACCTGCTGCTGGCCCGCTGCCGCACGCTGTTTCTGGCCAAAACCCACGACTACGGCACGGCGTGGCGCATTCTGCGCCTGCCTTCGGTCACGGACCAGATTTTTATCAAGGCCAACCGCATCCGGACCATTCAGGAAACCGGCGTGCAGCTGGTGGCCGATGACGTGAACGAGGAGTTCGTGGCCATCATCAACTACTGCCTCATTGCCCTGATGCAGCTGCACCTGCCCGCCGGCACGCCGCTGGACATGACGCCCGAGGCCGTGGCCACCGCCTACGACCACGAAGCCGCCGAAAACCGCCGCCTGCTGCTGGCCAAAAACCACGACTACGGCGAGGCCTGGCGCCAGATGCGCGTGGCCAGCATCACCGACCTTATCCTGATGAAGCTGCACCGCGTGAAGCAGCTCGAAGACATCGGCGGGGCCGCCCTGGTGAGCGAGAGCGTGGAAGGCAGCTACCGCGACATGCTGAACTACGCCGTGTTTGCCCTGATTCTGCGCGGCGAGAGGTAGCAGCGCACAAAACCAGAACGGCCATGCTTCGACTGCGCTCAGCATGACCGTTCCTTTTCTATCTTCCTACTTCCGGCCCGACCTTTACCCAAACATTGCGCGTTGCCTGCGCGTTTGCCACCGGCTTACTTTGCTCTTATGTCGACTATCAGCTCCGCTCCTGCCGTTGCACCGGCCCCTCATTTGTTGCGCACCGTCACGCGGGTGTGCTGGTTTTTGCTGGGGGCCCTGTTCATTTTTTCCGGCCTCATCAAGCTGAACGACCCCGTCGGCACGGCTTATAAGCTGGAAGAATACTTCGAAGTGTTTGCCGTGTCGGTGCCCGCGCTCGATGGGTTCTTCCTGTGGTTCAAGAACATTTCGCGCACGCTGTCCATTTTTCTCAGCTCGCTCGAAGTAATTCTGGGCGTGGCGCTGCTGCTGCGCTGGCACCTCAAAATCACGCTGTGGGTGCTGCTGGGGCTGCTGGTGTTTTTCGCCTTTCTGACGTTTTATTCGGCGGCCTTCAACAAGGTGACGGACTGCGGCTGCTTCGGTGATTTCATCAAGCTCACGCCCTGGACGTCGTTTGCCAAGGACATGTTTCTGCTGGTGCTGTGGCTGGTGGTGTTCACGCACCAACGCTTTCTGCGCCACGCCTTTGTGCAGGGCACCTTCGGCATCATGGTCATGACGTTTGCCTCGGCCATTGCCATCGGCATTGGGGTGCGGGCGCTGGGCCACCTGCCCTATTTCGACTTCCTGCCCTACAAAGTGGGCAACAACATCGGCACGCTGATGAAGCCCGCCGAGCCCGCCCGCTACCGCTACACCATGACGCGCAACGGCGAAACCAAGGAGTTCGACGCCTACCCCACCGATACCACCTGGAAATACCAGAGCATGGAGTCGCTGAACCCGAAGACGTCCACCCCGGTCATCACCGACTTCGAGGTGTCCGACGTCAACGGCGACTCCTACACCCAGGAGCTGCTGAAGGGCAGCAAGCTGGTGCTCATCGTGCAGAACACCAACAAGGCCGACCGCGACCGTTTCAAAGCCATCAATGCCCTGATGGAGTCGGCGGCCAAGTCGCGGCGCGGCATTACGGCGCTCACCATTACCAGTACCAGCGCGGCCAAGTTCGACTCGTTCCGCCACGACGTGAACCTCGCCGGCCCCTACTATTTTGCCGATGCCACAGTGCTCAAATCCATGATTCGCTCCAACCCCGGCCTCATGGTGCTGCAGAATGGCGTGGTGAAAGCCAAGTACCACTACCACGACATTCCCCAGCTGTGGGAAGTGGAGAAAGCGCTGAAAGAGTAGCAGGCTATAATGATTAGTGATTAATGGTCAGGGATTAATGACTGGCCATTGATGAGCATTTCGCCTGCCGTTTCGGAACGTGCGCTGAACCTTCCTGAAGCTGAGCGATTCGCCGCAATCAAGTCGGCCGAACGTGATGAGGAGCTGCGTACCCCCCGGATGGCAGGCGAAAAACATTAATCCCTGACCGTTAACCATTAATCATTAAAAGAACTTGTTCTCCTTCATCCTCCGTCGCCTGGGCCAGGGCCTGCTGGTGCTCGCCGGAGTAGCCTGCACGGTGTTTCTGTTGTTCAACGTGCTGCCCGGCGACCCGGCGGCCCTGCTGGCCGGCCAGCGCTCCGACCTGGCCACCAAAGCCGCCATCACCGCCGACCTCGGCCTCGACCAGCCCCTGCCGGCCCGCCTGGCCGGCTACCTCAACGACGTGTCGCCGCTGGGCCTGCACCCGCGCGACTCGGCCGGGCGGGCCCGCTACGGCGGCGTGGCGCTGCTGCCGCTGGGCAGCCGGGCGCTGGTCCTGAAAACGCCCTACCTGCGCCGCTCCTTCCAGAGCAACAAGGACGTGCTGCGCATTCTGCTCGACTATTTCCCCGGCACCATGTGGCTGGCACTGGCGGCCATGCTCATTGCCAGCGTGGGCGGCGTGGCGTTTGGCGTGGTGGCGGCGCTGCGGCCGCAGTCGTGGCCGGACCGGGTGCTGGTGAGCACCTCGGTGCTGGGCATTTCGGTGCCGTCGTTCGTGGCGGCCATTCTCATTGCCGTCACGTTTGGCTTCTACTGGAGCCACTTCACGGGCCTGAGCCTCACCGGGCAGCTGTACGAAACCGACCCGTTTACGGGCGAGCGGCACCTGGTGCTGCGCAACCTGCTGCTGCCGGCCGTGGCGCTGGGCATCCGGCCGCTGGCCATCATCACGCAGCTCACGCGCTCCAGCATGCTCGACGTGCTGAGCCAGGACTACATTCGCACGGCCCGCGCCAAGGGCCTGAGCCGCGCCGCCACCGTGCTGCACCACGCCCTGCGCAACGCCCTGAACCCCGTGGTGACGGCCGTATCGGGCTGGCTGGCCTCGCTCATGGCCGGCGCGTTTTTCATCGAATACATCTTCAACTGGAAAGGCCTGGGCACCGTGACGCTGCGCGCCGTCGAAAACCTCGACTTTCCGGTGGTGATGGGCTCCACGCTGTTCGTGGCCGCGCTGTTTGTGCTGATAAACATTGTGGTCGATGTGCTCTACGCCGTGCTCGACCCGCGCGTGAAGCTGGGGTAGCATTGCTGTAAGAGCTGTCATCCGGAGCCGCGCGAAGGACCTTATCACGAAAGGACAGCTTACTGATTTTCAATTGGGCACGGACATGATACGGTCCTTCGCTCTGCTCAGGATGACAAACCGTACCCAAACCCTACCCTTCCCTTCCGACGACCTGTTCACCCGCGGCGGCTCCGGCCACCTGAGCCTGGTGGGGCTGCCCGGCGCGGGAAAAACCACGCTGGGCCGCCAGCTGGCCGCCCATTTCAACCGCCCGTTTCTGGACCTGGATATCGCCATCGAAGCCCGCACCGGGCGCAGCGTGCAGAAGATTTTCGCCGAAGACGGGGAAGCTGAGTTTCGCAGCGTAGAATCGGCGGTGCTGCGCGACGCGCTGAGCTACGCCGGCTCGCCGCTGGTGCTGGCCACGGGCGGGGGCACCCCCTGCTTTCACGACAACATGGCCCTGCTCAACCGCGTGGGGCCCACGCTCTGGCTCGACGTGCCGGTGGCCGTGCTGGCCGCCCGCCTCCTGCCCGAAGAAGTGGCCAGGCGCCCCCTCATGGCCGCCGCGGGCGGGGCCGAAGCCTGGCTGCGCGAAACCCTTGCGGCCCGAATGAAGTTTTACAACCAGGCGCGGCTGCGCTGCTCGCTGGCGTGCACGCTGCCGGCGGTGGTGGCCCAGCTGGCGGGCATCGGGTTTGCGCTGCCGGGTACATTGCCTCCCGCATTGTAATTTTGTTAATTGATTCGTTCGACGCCCATTATCCTCATGCAATCAATATCCACCGAAGAACCAGTCGTTAAGGCAGCCGTACCCGACGTTAACACGCCCGTGCGGCCCAAGCACAAAGGGTCGGCCCAACTGTTTCAAAACCCCGTGCTGGAGCGCCTGACGCATACCCACATTGCCCTGCCGGTGGGCATTTTCATCGCTACGGCCGGCGTGAGCCTGTACTACGGCCTCACGCGTGGCTTCATGACGGGGGTTTCGGCGCTGGGCCTGTTTCTGGCCGGCCTGCTGCTTTTCACGCTGGTGGAATACCTGGTGCACCGCTACGTGTACCACATTCCGGCCACCACGCCGGCCCGCGCCAAGTTTCAGTACACCATGCACGGCGTGCACCACGAGTATCCCAAAGACAAGACCCGGCTGGCCATGCCGCCCATTCTGACGGTGTTTGTGGCTTCGCTGCTGTTCTTCATTTTCCGCTTCAGCTTTGGGTCGTATGCGTTTGGCCTGCTGTCGGGCTTCACGTTCGGCTACGCCATGTACCTGTTCGTGCACTACGCCATTCATGCCTACGCGCCGCCGAAAAACTTCCTGAAAGTGTGGTGGACGCACCACGCCCAGCACCACTACCGGCAGGAAGCCGTGGCCTTTGGCGTGAGCAGTACACTCTGGGACCACATCATCGGCACCATGCCGGAAAGCAAGAAGTCGGAATAGATTTCACCGCAACTCCGGTCAATAAAAAAGCGCGGCTCCTGTGCAGGAGCCGCGCTTTTTGCGTCTGGCCAATAGTGGATTATGGACGCGGGCCACGCATTTTGCTCACAATGAAGAACAACAGCGCCACTACAATGACGACGGCAATAATGCCCGTGTAAGCCCCGGCTTTGAAGATGCCCACAATGGCATCGCAGCCCGTGAGCGTGGTGGCCAGGGCGAAGAGAAATACGAAAAGTGAAAGACGGGAGGCGTTCATGGCAATGGTTGAAGGGGAAGTGAAAGAAGAGGCCGCGGCCTTGAAATACCGTCGGATAGAGGGTGATACTCAGGCAACGCGAAAAAGGTTAAGCCCCACGGCAGCAATCACGGCCGGAAGTAGCTTTGCCTTATGAAACGACTGCTGACGCTCGCCCTCTTTGCCTCCCTGCCGGGTGGTGCCGCCCACGCGCAAGCCCTCAGTGCCCGGCCCGACTCGGCAACGCACCGGCAGGGGGTCATCGCCTTCCAGCAAACCATCAACGCGGAGTTTCGCAGTCCGGAAGAGTCGCCGCTGACGACGGCCGAGCGGTAGGCGTTCAACACCCTGCCCTTCTACCCCACCCGCTACGCCTACTGCGTGGAGGCCCGGCTGGTGCGCGATTCAACGTCCACGCCCTTTGCCATGCAAACCAGCACTGCCCGGCGGCCCATCTACCGCAAATACGGCGAGCTGCGCTTCGTGCTCAATGGCAAGCCGCTGACGCTAAGCATCTACCAGAACCAGGAGCTGCTAAAGCGCCCCGGCCTCGAAGACTACCTGTTCGTGCCCTTCACCGACCTTACCAACGGCCACGAAACCTACGGCGGTGGCCGGTACCTCGACCTGCGCATTCCGCCCGCCGGCGCCCGCACCATGGTGCTCGACTTCAACAAGGCATACAACCCTTCGTGCGCTTACAACCACGGCTACTCCTGCCCCGTGCCCCCGGCCGAAAACCGGCTGGCCGTGGCCATTCCGGTGGGCGTGCGGGCCGGGCACTGAAGGTAGTGATTAATGATGAACGGTTAGTGCGTAATGCCCAGCGGAATTGGGGCATTACGCACTAACCGTTCATCATTAATCATTAAAAAGCCTACCAGCTGCCGCTGGCCCCGCCGCCGCCACTGCTGCCGCCGCCGAAACCACCAAAGCCGCCCCCGCCGCCACCGCCGCCGCCCCAGCCGCCACCACCGCCGCCGCCGAAGCCGCCCCCGAAGATGATGGGCGGCACGAAGCCGCCACCAAAGCCCCGGTTGCGCCGCCCGCCGCCGCCACCGCCCCGGTTGCGCAGCATGATGAAAATGAGCACCATTACCCCAATTATCACCCAGAAAGGAATGCCCGAGCCGCTGCGGTCGCGGCTGCGCGGCTGCCGCACATCGGAGGGGTCAACCTTGTATTCGCCTTTGGCCAGCAGAATGAGCTGGTCGGTGGCGCGGTCAAGGCCGGCGTAGTATTGGTTTTGCCGGAAAGCGGGCACCAGCGTGTTGCTGATGATACGCTTGGCAATGGCATCGGGCACGGCGCCCTCGAGGCCGTAGCCGGTCTGGATGCGGGCGGTGTGCTCCTGCTGGGCCACCAGCACCAGAATGCCGTTGTTCTTGCCCTTCTGGCCAATGCCCCACTTCTCGTAAAGCTGCTGGGCGTAGTCGGCAATGTCGTCGCCGTCGAGCGTAGGCACGGTTACCACGGCTATCTGCGACGAGGTGCTGTCGTTGTAGGCCACCAGCTTGCGCTCCAGCTGCGCGGCTTCGCCGGCCTGCATCATGCCGGCCAGGTCATTCACGAGGTGGGGCGGGTCGGGGCGCGGCGGAATGTTCTGCGCGGCGCTGCTCAGGGCGGCGAATAGCCCCAGCAGCACCAGCAGCACGGCCCACCACGGCCGGGCGGGGCTGGCTGCGGCCCGTACCGGCGTACTTATCCTGGCAGCGGCCACGGAATTTTTCATGTTTTGGAAGGCGACGCAGGGCCGCCGAAAGAAATGGAATCGTCCAGCTCGTTCTGGTCGGTGGCGGCATCGTAGGGGAAGTAGCGCTTCAGCTGCTCGCCCACCATCTTGATGCCGCGCTCCAGGCCCAGCACGTAGTTTTCGTGCCGGAACTGCTCCAGCACGGCCTCCTTGGTGGTTTCCCAGAAATCGTCGGGTACGGCGGAGTTGATGGCCGAATCGCCCACCACGGCAAACTGCCGGCTTTTCCAGGCCAGGTAAAACAGCACGCCGTTGCGGGCGGCGGTCTTGTGCATGTTCAGCTCACCAAAAACCTGGGCGGCGCGGTCCAGCGGCTCAGGCGTGGGGCAGGTGTCTTCGAGATGCACCCGGATTTCGCCGGAGGTCGTGATTTCGGCCTGCCGAATGGCGGCCACCAGGGCAGCATCCTGAGCCGGAGTGAGGGGGGAAGTCATGGGTGGGAATTTTGAGTGAAGAGTTAAAAGTTGAGCGTTGAGCTTGGGAAGCAAACCGACCCCAACTTTTAACTCTTCACTCCTGACGCTTAACTCAATTAGAATTGAACGGTCGGCGCCTTGCTCGCGGCCGGGTCGGCCTCGAAATACGGCTTGGGCGGGAAGCCGAACATGCCGGCAAACAGGTTGTTGGGGAAGGAGCGGGTGAAGGTGTTGTAGTCGTTGGTAACGGCGTTGAACTTGTTGCGCTCCACGTTGATGCGGTTTTCGGTGCCTTCAATCTGGGCCTGCAGCTCCTGGAAGTTGGCGTTGGCTTTCAGGTCAGGATAATTCTCCGACACGGCCAGCAGGCGGCCCAGGCCGGCCGATACCTGGCTCTGGGCGTCCTGGAATTTCTTGATGTTTTCGGGCGTCAGGTCGTTGGCATTCAGCTGCACGCTGGTGGCTTTGGCGCGGGCTTCGATGACGCTGGTGAGGGTGCCCTGCTCAAATTTAGCAGCCCCTTTCACGGTGTTCACCAGGTTGCCGATGAGGTCGTTGCGGCGCTGATAGGCGCTTTGCACGTTGCCGGCCTGGGCTTTCACGGCCTGGTCGCGCTGCACCATGCCGTTGTAGCCGCACGAGGACTGAGTGAGCAACAGGGCCAGGCCCGCGAAATAAAGGAGAAAGCGTTTCATCTTGAAATGGGTTGTGAAGGGTGTTGGTGAAAGGTATTCGAAGGCTGGGAAAGCGCGGCGGCAAAACCTGCGGCCGCTGGTTCGGTTTGGTACCGGGTTTGGCGCAAAGTACGCAGCTTAGCCCTAGTAGTTGTAGCTTGCTGCTTAGCTGCGCCTGGCGCCTGCTTTATCGTCCTCGCATCCCATCCATTACAATGAAAGCCATTATCCCTGTTGCCGGCATTGGCTCGCGCCTGCGCCCCCACACCCACACCCAGCCCAAAAGCCTGGTGCCGGTGGCCGGCAACACCATTCTGGGCCACATCATCGACCGCCTCACGGCCGCCGGCATCACCGAGTTTGTGTTCATCGTGGGTTATCTGGGCGATAAGATTGTGCGCTACGTGCGCCGCACCTACCCCGACCTGAAGTCCACCTTCGTGCTGCAGGAGCCCCGCGAGGGCCTGGGCCACGCCCTGTGGCTGGCCCGCGAGGAGTTCCGGCACGACACGGACGGCGTGCTCATCCTGCTCGGCGACACCATTGTCGACGTGGACCTGCGCGCCCTCATGGCCACGCCCGGCTCGGTGCTGGCCGTGAAGGAGGTGAAGACGCCCAGCATGTTCGGCCTGGTCGAAACCGGGGCCAACGGCCGCGTGAGCAAGGTGGTGGAGAAGCCCAAAATCCCGAAGTCGAACTTCGCCATGGTGGGCCTCTACAAGCTGGCCTACCCCGAAAAGCTGGCCCAGGCCCTGGAATGGCTGCGCGAGCACGAGGTGCGCACCCACGGCGAGTACCAGCTCACCGATGCGCTGATGCACCTCATCGAGGAAGGCGAGGTGATGACGACCTGCCCGGTGGACAACTGGTTCGACTGCGGCCGGAAGGAAACCCTGCTCGAAGCCAACGCCCGCCTGCTCAACCAGCCCGAGTTTCTGGACGAGCGGGACTACTCCGAGTTTCCCGATTCGGTTATTATTCCGCCGGTCAGCATCGGGCGGGGCTGCCAGATTTCGCACTCCATCATCGGCCCCAACGTGGCCATTGGCGACAAAACCATCATCAAAAACACCATCCTGAGCGACTCCATCATCGGCTCCTACTCGGAGCTGCAGTCGGCGGTGATGCACGACTGCATCGTGGGCTCCGACGCCTCGTTCCGGGGCATGAACCACTCGCTGAACATCGGCGACAACACGGAGATTGATTATAGCTGAGCATTGCGCCATCCGGCTCAGGCTCGTGTAGTAACAAAACAATAATAAGTTGCGCCCAACGCCGTACTTTTCCGGTAAAATCGCGCTGCTTATGAATTTCCGTTCTGTTCTGGCTCCGCTGCTGGCGGTTCTGTCGCTTGCCGGCCCGCTCCGCGCCCAAACGCCCCTCGGCCAGCCCTCGCTCGATGAAAGCAAGGTGCAAATCTGGTGCGCCACGGTGCGCTTCGTGTACGACGACGCCGGCCGGCCCAACCTCAAAAGCACGGTGCGCTGCGACGGCGGCAACCTGGAGGCGCTGGCCGCCAGCATCCGGCCCGACAGCCTGCGCGTGTACAGCCTGCTCTACCAGCCCATTGAGGGCAAAGGCAGCATCTACCAGGGCAAAAAGGACAACCCGGCCCGCCTCGCTGCGCTGACCAAAGCTATTGTGGGCAAGCTGAAAAGCTCGCCGGCCCGCCGCAAAGACCCCGCCCGCATGGCCCGCGTGGCCGCCCTCGAAACGGCCCTCACCAACTACGTGGCCGCCGGCACGCCGCTGGGCGAAGTAGCGGCCGCCATGACGCCCGAAACGCCCGATACTGCCGTGGCTACCGGCACCGCCCTCGGCCCCGCCGAAGCGGCCGAGCTGGCCGCCGCCGCCGACCGCAACGCCGTCGGCGCAGCGGCCCCGACGGCCACCAGCAGCGAAAGCCTGCTGTTTCGCTTCGCCGCCCCGCTGGCGCTCATTCTGGCCATTCTGAGCCTGGTGCTCTACATCATGCTGCGCATCACGCTGGGGCACTGGCGGCGGCAGCAGCGCCGCGAAACCCTCACGGCGAAGCAAGCCGCCACCGCCGCCCAGGCTGCCGCCGCCGAAACCAGCGCCGCCGTGGCCGACTCGGTGGCCCGCGTGAAACGCGCCGAAGCCCTGGTGCTGGCTGCCTCCGAAACCAGCGCCGCCCCCGTGGCTACCCCGGCCCTCGACCAGCTCAGCCCCGCCCAGCGCCTGGAAGTGGAGCGCCTGGTGAGCCAGCGCGTGGACGAGGAGCTGCGCTGGCTGCGCGCCAACCTGCCCGAGCTGGTGGCCGCCGTGGTGAGCCAGCCCATGGTGACAGCCGAAGCCGATGCGCCCCCGGCGGCTGCAGAAGCCGGAAACCCCGACCCTACGCCACCGGTTGCGGATGGCGGGCAGCGGGATTAGAGTAACCGTCATGTCTGTAACCAGAACGTCATGCTGAGCTTGTCGAAGCATCACTACTGCGCAACTAATTCTTTCGATTGGATTACTCTTCGCGGTAGAGATGCTTCGACAAGCTCAGCATGACGTTCCCTTCTTTCCACGCCCCCTTACCACCGCAACCCACATGAAACCCGCCCTTTCTCTCCTTGTTCTTCTGACGGCCGCTACGGCTTGCCGCGCCACCTCGCCGCAGGAGCGCAACAGCCTGCCCCGCCGCCAGCCCCTCACCGAAATGACCACCGCCGAAAACGGCGAGCCCCGCCACCTCACCGGCCTGGCCCTCCTTGCCCCTCCCCCCGTGAAATACCCCGCCACCCGCAAAACCGACCACACCGACACCTACTTCGGCACCGTGGTGCCCGACCCCTACCACTGGCTCGAAAGCCTCGACTCGCCCGAAACCAAGGCCTGGGTGACGGCCGAGAATGAGGTGACCTTCGGCTATTTGAATCAGATTCCGTTCCGCGACAAAATCCGGGAGCGGCTCACCAAAATCTGGAACTACGAGCGCTACGGCGTGCCCGAGCAGGTGGGGCCGGAGCTGGTGTTCAGCAAGAACGACGGCCTGCAGAATCAGGCCGTGGTGTACCGCCAGCGCGGCACCGAGGAGCCCCGCGTGCTGCTCGACCCCAACAAGTTCTCGGCCGACGGCACCACTGCCCTGGCCGGCATGGAGTTCAGCAACGACCACCGCTACCTGGCCTACGCCACCAGCGGCGGCGGCTCCGACTGGCACAAGGTCCGCATCATGGACCTGACCACGGACAAGCTGCTGCCCGAAACCCTGGAATGGGTGAAGGTATCGGGCACGTCGTGGACGAAGAACGGCTTCTACTACGGCCGCTACGACGCGCCCAAGGCCGGCGAAAACGGCCTTTCGGGCAAAAACGAGTACCACAAGGTGTATTTCCACAAGCTGAACACGCCCCAGAGCGCCGACCAGCTGGTGTACGAAAACCCCAAAATGCCGCTGGGCTTCCGCTTTGCCAATGCCACCGAGGACGAGCGGTTCCTCGTGCTGAGCCTCACCGACGGCAAGGCCGACGGCAACCAGCTGCTGGTGCGCGACCTCACCGACCCCAAACAGGCCAAAACCTGGACCACGCTCATTTCGAGCTACGAGTTCAACAACAGCGTCATCGGCAACGTGGGCGGCGAGGTGCTGGTGTACACCAACTACAAGGCCCCCAACTACCGCGTCATCCGCATCGACCCCAGGAAGCCCGCCGAAGCCAACTGGCACGACGTGCTGCCCGAAAGCAAGAACAAGCTGGAAAGCGTGACGCAGGTGGGCGGCAAGCTCATTGCCGATTACCTGAACGACGCCAGCTCGCAGGTGAAGGTGTATTCGGAGCTGGGCAAGTTTGAGCACGACGTGCAGCTGCCGGCCATTGGCACGGCCAGCGGCTTCGGCGGCCGGCGCGATGCCAAGGCCGTGTACTACGCCTTCACGTCGTTCACCTACCCCACCACCATCTACAAATACGACCTCGCCACCAACACCAGCACCGTGTTCCGCGCCCCGAAGGTGGACGTGAACCCGGCCGACTACGAAACCACGCAGGTATTCTACCCCAGCAAGGATGGCACGAAGATTCCGATGTTCATCATCCGCAAGAAAGGCGTGGCGCTGAACGGCCAGAACCCCACTTACCTCTACGCCTACGGCGGCTTCAACATCTCGCTCACGCCGGGCTTCTCGGTGGCGCGCATGCTGTGGCTGGAAAATGGCGGTATCCTGGCCATTCCGAACCTGCGCGGCGGCGGCGAGTACGGCGAGGCCTGGCACAAAGCCGGCATGACGCCCAACAAGCAGAACGTGTTCGACGACTTCATTGCCGCCGCCGAGTACCTGAAAACCAACAAGTACACCGACTACGACCACCTCGCCATCGCGGGCGGCTCGAACGGCGGCCTGCTGGTGGGCGCCACCATGACGCAGCGCCCCGACCTGTGCAAAGTGGCCCTGCCCGCCGTGGGCGTGATGGACATGCTCCGCTACCAAACCTTCACCATCGGCTGGAACTGGGCGCCCGAGTACGGCACCTCGGCCGATGAAGCGCAGTTCCGGAACCTGCTGGCCTTCTCGCCCCTGCACAACCTGAAGCCCGCCGCCTACCCCGCCACCATGATAACGACGGCCGACCACGATGACCGGGTGGTGCCCGCGCACTCCTTCAAGTTTGCCGCCGCCCTGCAAGCCGCCAACACCGGCCCCAACCCCACCCTCATCCGTGTGGACGTAAACGCCGGCCACGGCGCGGGCAAAAGCACCAAGCTCCAGATTCAGGAGTGGGCCGACGTGTGGAGCTTCTGCTACGCCAACATGGGCGTGACGCCGGAGGTAAAGTAGCAAGCCAGCAGCACCCAATGTCCTTTCTCAAGCAACTCTGGCCTGCCACCGTTCTGCTATTTCTGCTATTGGCCTCACTGCCGGGGCATGCGCAGTGGAAATTAGTGAACGACGACTGCGCTTTTCCCACTGGAAAACGCTACTTCAATTCAGTGGGCGATGAAAAACCAGTCAGCGATGCCGACTTGGACCACCCGCCCAAAACCCCGACTGGCATCAGGTTTCCGGTACCGCCGCCGCATACGGCCGAAGTAGCCCAGGCAGAGCAGGCCTACAATGCCGGCCGGTTTGCAGAGGCCGCCGCGCATCTAAAACCATTCGTCAATCAAAAGATTGTCGCTCCCCAGGTGCTTAATCAGTATGCCCGTGCCCTGTACCGAGCCCCGGGAGGCAAGCCCGAGAGCTACGCCGCTTACCAGCGCCTGATTGCGCTGCTCGATGCCTATGGCCGCGAGAACGCCACTACGTGTGCGATTTACCTGCCATTTAGCGAGGCGTATTACAAATTGGCCACGCTGCAAATGGACAATGACAAGTGGGAACTCGCCGCCTACAACCTCTCGCGTTTCCTGTATATCCTCAACGCGGTACCGGACTGGAAAACGAATGATATCTACGAGAGTGCCCTCCAGTACCAAACGGAATGCTTTGCTGAATTAAGGAACACAGCCCTCTGCCGTCATTATGGACAGCGCACCTTAAAGCTTTTTCCTCAAAATGAGTACGTGCGTACCTATCTGGCCCGCTTGCCCGCAGCGTCAAAACCCAAGCCCTGAAGTGTACTGCTCTGAGTTCCGGTTCAGTCTTAACAAACTATTTCGCTGATTCAGCGCTTCCCGGTTCGTTTCCCTGAATTGATTCACCCACTTGATATGCAAATTGGAATCAGCTCCTTCGGCGAGGTAGCGCCCGCCCACGTTGCCGGCCAGGACCACGCCGCTGCCCAGCGCATGCAGGAAATCCTGGCTATGGGCAAGCTGGCCGACGAAACCGGCCTCGACGTGCTGGCCCTCGGCGAGCACCACCGCCCCGACTTCATCATCTCCGCGCCCGAAGTCATTCTGGCCGCCGTGGCCGCCATCACCACGCGCATTCGCCTGAGCAGCGCCGTCACCGTCCTCAGCTCCGTCGACCCCGTTCGCACCTTCCAGAATTTCGCCACCGTGGACCTCATCTCCAACGGCCGGGCCGAGATTATTGCCGGACGCGGCTCCTTCATTGAATCCTTCCCGCTCTTCGGGCAGGACTTGAAGGACTACGACGCGCTGTTCATCGAGAAGCTCCAGCTGCTGCTGAACATCAACGAAAACGAGGTGGTGACCTGGCAGGGCAAGCACCGCGCCGCCATTGCCGCCAAGGGTGTGTACCCGCGCCCGGCCCAGCCCAAAATCCCGGTCTGGATTGGCGTAGGCGGTACGCCGGCCTCCGTTATTCGGGCCGGGCAGCTGGGGCTGCCGCTCACCATTGCCATCCTGGGCGGCGCGCCCGCGCAATACGTGCCGTTTGCGGAACTCTACCGCGAATCGGCCCAGAAAGCCGGCCACGACGTGGCCGCACTCCAGCTGGCCATCAACTGCCACCTGCACCTGGCCGACACCGCCGAGCAGGCCCGCGACGAGTTCTTCCCGCCCTACTCCACGCTTATGAACCGTATCGGCCGGGAGCGCGGCTGGTCGCCCATGGACCGCCGCCATTTCGACTACCTCTGCGGCCCGCAGGGCCCGCTGCTGGTGGGCTCGCCGCAGGACATCATCGCCAAGCTCCTCTACCAGCATCGGCTGTTCACCAACACCCGCTTCCTGGCGCAGCTCGTCATCGAGGGCATTTCGCACCAAAGCGTGCTGCGCTCCATTGAGCTGCTGGGCACGCAGGTAGCACCGGCGGTGCGAGCAGCGCTGGGAGTTTCGGCAGCTGTTTAGCGCAACTTTTCCATGAACTTAAAAGGCCGGCCCACTTACGTGAGCCGGCCTTTTAAGCTTTCAGGTTTCTGGCTACTTTTAGTAGCGATACAAATCCGATTTGAACGGACCTTCTACCGGCACTTTGATGTAGTCGGCCTGCTTGGGCGTCAGCTCGTCCAGTTCCACGCCAATTTTGGCGAGGTGCAGGCGGGCCACCTTCTCGTCGAGGTGCTTGGGCAAGGTGTACACCTGGTTTTCATACTGGTCGCCACGCTCCCACAGCTCCAGCTGGGCTAAGGTTTGGTTCGTGAACGAGTTCGACATCACGAACGAGGGGTGGCCGGTGGCGCAGCCCAGGTTCACGAGGCGGCCTTCGGCGAGGATGATAACCTCTTTGCCGTCAATCGTGTAGATGTCCACCTGCGGCTTCACCGTGTCTTTGGTGTGGCCGTAGTTGTTGTTCAGCCAGGCCATGTCAATCTCATCATCGAAGTGGCCGATGTTGCAGACAATGGCCTTGTCGCGCAGGGCGCGGAAATGCTCCTCGCGGATGATGTCGCAGTTGCCGGTGGTGGTAATCACAATGTCGGCGCGCGGGATGGCGGTTTCCATGCGCTTCACTTCGTAGCCGTCCATGGCGGCCTGCAGGGCGCAGATGGGGTCAATCTCGGTCACGATGACGCGGGCACCGGCGCCGCGCAGCGAAGCAGCGGTGCCTTTTCCTACGTCGCCGTAGCCGGCCACCACGGCCACTTTGCCGGCCATCATGATGTCGGTAGCCCGGCGAATGGCGTCCACGGCCGACTCTTTGCAGCCGTATTTGTTGTCAAATTTCGACTTCGTCACCGAGTCGTTCACGTTGATGGCGGGGAAGGGCAGCGTGCCCTGCTTCACGCGCTCGTACAGGCGCAGCACGCCGGTCGTGGTTTCTTCGCTCACGCCTTTGATGCCGGCGGCCAGCTCAGGGTATTTGTCCAGCACCATGTTGGTGAGGTCGCCACCGTCGTCCAGAATCATGTTCAGCGGCTGCCGGTCCTCACCGAAGAACAGCGTCTGCTCGATGCACCAGTTGAACTCCTCCTCGTTCATGCCCTTCCAGGCATATACCGGGGTGCCAGCCGCTGCAATGGCAGCCGCCGCGTTGTCCTGGGTCGAGAAGATGTTGCACGACGACCACGTTACCTCCGCGCCCAGCGCCTGGAGGGTTTCGATGAGTACGGCCGTTTGAATCGTCATGTGCAGGCAGCCGGCAATGCGGGCACCTTTGAAGGGCTGCGAGGCACCGAATTCGGCCCGCAGGCTCATCAGACCAGGCATTTCAGCTTCGGCCAGACGGATTTCCTTACGGCCCCACTCGGCCAGGCTCATGTCCTTTACTTTGTACGGAACGTACGTATTCGTCGTGGTTTCCAATGGGATAGGATTAAGTTGTTGATTCGCGTTTCAACTACAAAGATACATAGTTTGTTTGGCGTTGGGCACGAAAAAGCCCGCGCCGGGTGGCGCAGGCTTTTTCGTTTGGCGCAGGAAGAAGAATGCCTGCGAATGCCTAGTTGTTCGCAACAATGACGGCCTGAACCTGCTGCGCCGTCGGAACGCCAGGCCCGGAAATGCCACGCACGATGACGGTGTAGATTTTTCCGGATTCAAACGTTTTGGTGCCGGTGCCGGCCCCGGTGCCGTCGCCCACGGCCACTACCGACGTACGCACGGTGCCAACAGTAGAAGGTGCCGTGATGCTCAGGTTGTAGGAGCCTGCATTGACAGGAGCAAAGGCAGAAGCGGCCCCAAAGGCAACGTCGGAGGTAATGTCGGTACCTGCCGCACCCGGCACAGCCGACGGCAGCGTCAGGCGCACCGGGCTGGAAGCCCCTACCCCCAAATGCACGACCCGCACTTTGGCCGTGCCCGCAGTCGGAGCCGTCAGGTCGTCGGGGGTCACCAGCAGGGCGGCGCTGCCAACGGTGGCATTGGGCGAATAAATAAAGGCCGAGTAATTCTGGTCTTTGGCAATGGTGACAGCTTGGCTCGCAACAACCTGCGTACCGTTTTTGATGCTCAGCGTGGGAGTGCCAGTGTTGATATTGAAGTAGGTACCGGTTTGGCCGTAGTTGAGCGACCCGCCCTGCACGTCATTCACAAACACGGTCACGGCGGTGTTGGCGGCGGCGGCGGCGTGCGAAACGATTACCCGGCCCTGCTCGACGACGGGGGTCGCCGGGTCGTCTTTTTTGCTGCACGAGGCAAGCAATACCACAGCGGGAATGAGGGCCTGGACAGCGCGGCGGAGCACGAAGGGATTTTTCATAATGTCGTATCGGGTGGTGAAGTGATTACTTTATGGGGGCTATAATGACCTGCGGAAAAGCCCGCCTGGCTCGGCCTGAACGTGCTACCGCGCAGGTTTGTTGGGCTTACAACCCGAAAATATTAGGAAAGCCCGCTATTTGGCCCTTGCGGCCCCTGCTATATTTGTTGCTATGCACATTACCAACCGGTTGCCGCTGGCCAAGTGGCAGCTTCGCGGCGCTCTCGCCACCGCACTGTTTATCAGCCCCTTGCTGCCCGTGCTGGCCCAGAAGGCACCTGCCACCATTCGCCTGCATCCCGACGATGCCGAGCGCGGCCTGCACGGCCCGCAGCACAATTTCGATTTTCTGCCGCCCGGCGTTGAGGGCGACAACTACCAGACCGCCGGCTTCTTCGGGCAGAAAATGCGCCCGTACCTGGCCGGCAACCCGCAGGCCCTGGCCCACCTCAACCAGTACCGCCGGCAGAAAACCCTGTTTCTGATTGACCGGATAGTGGCCGTGGGCTCGTTCGGTTTTTATGGCCAGCAGATTCTATCCGGCGACGGCTTTCAATACTTCAAGCCCTCGCAACGCGTGGCGCTCGGCGTGTTTGCCACCAGCATTCTGGCCACGGTCTTCATCAACGCCAACACCAATACGTACATGAGGCAAGCCGTGGAGTCGTACAATGCCGGCCTTGCATACCACAGGGTGTGGCCGCGCCTGCGTCCTTCGGCCGTTGGCTTTGCCGCTGCACCTACCGGCCAGCCGCTGCTGGCCGTGCGCTGGGCTTTGCGCTAAGCGTCGCGTTTTTCCGTATAGGCTTTTCCATGGACTACCCCCTGCCCGAAGCGGCCCGGCGGTATGTGGCCGCGCATCTGCACGACGACCCCGCCCACCTGGCCCTCCAAGCCCGCCGCCACCCCGGCCTGCCCGTGCCCGAGCTGGTGCGCCAGATTCAGGCCCGCCAGAAAGCCCGCGCCAAGCTCCCCGCCTGGGCCGACAACCCCGACCTGATTTTCCCGCCCGCCCTGTCCGTCGAGCAGGCCTCCTCGGCCCGCACGGCCGCTTTCAAGGCCGGTCTGGTGGGCGGTCAGCGGCTGGCCGACCTCACCGGCGGCTTCGGGGCCGACTCGGCGGCCTTTGCTGCCCGCGTAACCCGGGTCGACTACGTGGAGCGCACCCCGGCGCTGGCCGAGGTGGTGCGCTTTAATTTCAGTCAGCTCGGCATCGACAATGTGGCGGTGCACGCCGCCGACGCGGTGGCCTTTCTCAAGGAAACGCCGCAGCACTACGACTGGCTTTACCTCGACCCGGCCCGGCGCGATACCGCCGCCCGCAAGATTTTCCTGCTCCGCGACTGCGAGCCCGACGTGGTGAAGCTGCTGCCGCTGCTGCTGCACAAGGCCGATAAGATTCTGCTCAAAACCTCGCCCATGCTTGACATTGAGCACGCGGTGCAGGGCCTGGCCCATGTGCGCCGCCTGTGGGTGGTGGCCGTGGATAATGAGGTCAAGGAAGTGCTCTACGAGCTGGGCCAGGAGCCGGCCATCGACCCCGAGCGCTACGCCATCAACCTGCGGCGCGATGGTACGCAACAGGAGTTCCGCCTCAACCGGGCGCGCGAGGCCCGCGCCACGCCCCGCTACGCCGAGGCCCAGCAGTACCTCTACGAGCCCAACGCGGCCGTGCTCAAGGCGGGCGCGTTCCGCAGCATCGGCACGGCGTTCGAGCTGCTGAAGCTGCACCAGCACAGCCACCTGTATACTTCCGATGTGCTGCGCCCGGAATTTCCGGGCCGGGTTTTTAAGGTGCTGGCCGTGGAAAAGGCCGATGGCGCAGCCCTCAAAGCTTACCTGGGCCCGGAGGCGCGGGCGCACGTCACCACCCGCAACTTCCCCGACTCGGTGGCCGATTTCCGACGACGCACCGGCATCCGCGAGGGCGGCGAAATCTACCTGTTTGCCACTACCGACCTGCGCGGCCGGCCAGTCGTTTTGGTCTGTGAAAAGCTAACGGCTCCGGTGAGCGCCGCCTGATGCGCAGCGGGTCGGGCCGACAATAAATCGGCCTGAAAGCGGCGCGCCACGCTCAGATTACGTAGAGCGGCCGACATCATCTGCTGATTTTCTCCATTATTCTAATGCGCTTCTCCAACAAAGTGTGCCTCGTCACGGGCGGCACCTCCGGCATTGGCCGGGCCACCTGCCAGCGCCTGGCGGCCGAGGGTGGCACCGTCATTGCCCTGGGCCGCGACCGCCCCGAGGGCGCCGAAACCGTTCAGCTCATCACCAAAGCCGGTGGCAAAGCGGCATTCATGGCCTGCGACCTCACCAGTTCCCGCGCCATTACGGCCGTCGTTAAAAAGGTCCTGGCCCGGTACCACCGCGTTGATGTGCTGGTGTGCGACGCGGCCATGATGACCTTCGACCGGCTCACCGACCTCCCTCTTTCGCAGTGGGACACGCTGATGCTGGTGAACCTGCGCTCGCTGGTGCAGCTCACCCAGCTTTGCCTGCCGCACATGCCGGCGGGCAGCGCCATTGTGGCCATCAGCTCCGTGCACGCCCACCAAACCACTGCCAACGTGGTGCCCTACGCCACCAGCAAAGGCGGCCTCGAAGCCTTCGTGCGCGGCCTCAGCCTCGAGCTCGACCGCAAGCAGACCCGCATCAATGCCGTAGCGCCCGGCGCCGTGGATACGCCCATGCTCTGGGAAAACCCCAATGTGAAGAGCGGCGCCGAAACCATTGACAAAGCCACCGTAGGCACGCCCGAGGAGCTGGCCGCCGCCATCGCCTTCATGGCCTCGCACGAGGCCAGCTTTGTGCACGGCACCACGCTGGTGGTAGATGGAGGCCGCCTGGCACAGCTGTAAATCGGGCCGGCATCATGCCGCCGGGCAGTAGCTACTAATACCCCGATTTTCCGTACTTTTGCCTTCGTGCCCGCCCGCCGGTTTCGGCCTGCCGGGCACCTTTGTCTTTTATATCTTCCTCTTTTCGCGCACTCAATGCCCTATCTGTTCACTTCCGAATCGGTTTCGGAAGGCCATCCTGATAAAGTTGCCGACCAGATTTCCGACGCCATCCTCGACGAGTATTTGCGCCAGGACCCTACCGCCAAAGTAGCGTGCGAAACGTTGGTTACCACCGATTTTGCCCTTGTTGCCGGCGAGATTAAATCTACCGCCCACGTCGATGCCGAGCCCATTGTGCGCGAAACCATCCGCCGCATCGGTTACAACAAGCCCGAATACCTTTTCAACGCTGACACCTGCGAGGTGATGAACCGCCTGCACGAGCAGTCGCCCGACATCAACCAAGGCGTGGAGCGGGCCAAGGACGAAGACCAGGGCGCCGGCGACCAGGGCATGATGTTCGGCTACGCCAGCCACGAAACGGCCAGCTACATGCCGCTGGCCCTCGACCTCTCGCACCGCCTGCTGCAGGAGCTGGCTGCCATTCGCCGCGAAGCCCGCGACATGCCTTACCTGCGCCCCGACGCCAAAAGCCAAGTCACCATTCGCTACTCCGACGACCACAAGCCGGAGGCCATCGACACCATCGTCATCAGCACCCAGCACGACGAGTTCGACCCGTCGGAAAGCGCCATGCTGGAAAAAATCAAGGCCGATGTGCTCGCCATCCTCATCCCCCGCGTGAAAGCCGGCCTGAGCGAAGACGTGCAGGCCCTGTTTACGGACCAGATTACTTACCACATCAACCCCACGGGCAAGTTCGTTATCGGCGGCCCGCACGGCGATTCCGGCCTCACCGGCCGCAAAATCATTGTGGACACCTACGGCGGCAAGGGCGCCCACGGCGGCGGTGCCTTCTCCGGCAAAGACTCGTCGAAAGTAGACCGTTCGGCCGCTTATGCCGCTCGCCACATCGCCAAAAACCTGGTAGCCGCCGGCGTGGCCGACCAGGCTCTGGTGCAGGTAGCCTACGCCATCGGCGTGGCCCAGCCCGTGGGCGTGTTTGTGACCACCTACGGCACCATTAAGGCTAAAAATGCCAGCGGCCAGCCCCTCACCGACGGCGAAGTGGCCGAGAAGGTGAACAAGCTGTTCGACCTGCGCCCCTACGCCATCGTGAAGCGCTTCGGCCTGCAAAACCCCATCTTCGCCCAGAGTGCTGCTTACGGCCACATGGGCCGCCAGCCCGGCACTGTAAGCGTGGTGATGCCCGGTGGCGAAACGAAAACCTTCGAAACCTTCACCTGGGAAAAGCTCGACTACGTGCCTCAGATTAAAGCCGAGTTTGGCTTGTAGCATAAGCTCCGGCTTGTGCCCGCTAGCACCAACCCCACCAAAAAGCCCCGCCTACCTTCTGGTAAGCGGGGCTTTTTATTTGATTAAAGGCACAAGCTGAAGCATGTGCTGCAATTCAACTTAGTGCGCCATGGCCTTTTCCTTGTGCTTGGTAATCTGGCGGCGCAGGCTTTCGGTGGCGGCATCGGCGGCGGCTTCGAACGAAGCGGCGTCTTCCTGGCTGAAGAGGATGTTGCCCGGCACCAGCAGCTTTATTTCAACGGTTTTGTTTTCGATGCCGTCTTTATTGTTGAGGCGCATGATGACTTCGCCTTCGGTGACCTTATCGTAAAAAGTTTCCAGTTTATTCAGGCGTTGCTGAACAAAGTCAAGCAGTTTTTTGTCGGCGTCGAAATGCACCGAATGCATCTGTACTTTCATAAGGTGGGTGATTAAGAGGTAAAAGAGTAAACAAAACTCAGGCCCGTGGGTGGGCCTGTTCAAATACGGATTTCAGGCGGTCCACGGACAAGTGCGTGTACACCTGCGTGGCCGCCAGGCTGGCATGGCCCAGCAGCTCTTTGATGGAATTCAGGTCGGCTCCCTTGCCCAGCAGGTGCGTGGCAAACGCGTGCCGCAGCGCGTGCGGGTGCTGCTGCGTGCTGGAGGTGGTAATCTGGCTCAGGTAGCGCTTCACGGTGCGGTACACAAACTTCTCGTACATGGCATCGCCCTTGTCGGTGAGCAGCAGCGGGCCGCCCACAGCCCCGAACTCGTGTGCCCGCCTGGTCTGATAGCGCTCAATGACCAGCTTTAGCGTGGGGTTCAGGGGCACAAGGCGCTGCTTATTGCCCTTGCCGGTGACGCGCACGGTGCCCGCCCCCAGGCTCACGTCATCGGCGTGAATGCCGATGAGCTCCGAAAGGCGAATGCCGGTGCCGTAGAGCATTTCCAGCAGCAGCTGGTCGCGCAGCCCGCCAAAGTCGTCGCCAAACTCAAACGAGTTGAGCAAGCCGTTCAGGGCTTCCTCGGGCACGAACTCGGGCAGCTTCTTGGCCATTTTCGGGGCCTTGATGCGCAGCATGGGGTTGGAGGCAATGGTGCCGGCGCGCAGCAGGAATTTGTAGTAGGAGCGCAGGCAGGCCACTTTGCGGTTCACGGTGCGCGGGTCCAGGTTTTCCTGCATCAGCGCCACCACCCAGCCCCGGATGAGCGGGTGCGTGGCCTGCGCCGGGTCGGTCAGCTCGTAGGCCGATTTCAGGTAGGCGGCAAACTGGCCCAAATCGGTTTGATACGACACCAGCGTGTGCGGGCTGTAGCGCTTCTCAAAGCGCAAAAAATCGAGGAAAGCATCCATACCAACACCAAAAATGCCCAGCGGTTGGGCCGGGCATCCAATGTAGCGGTTTTTTCTTTTCTACCAACTCTGCCCGTGGAGTACGGGCGCGAAAAAGCCGGCTGGCTTGACCTAACAGGCAAACCAGCCGGCTTTTAGCAAAGCTAAACGTGCCGTAAAACTTTCGGGCTATTCGCCGGGCTGGCCGTAGGTGGCGAGCTTGTAAACAGCTTTCTGCTTCATCTTGCGCTCGGTGATGCTCGGCTTCTGGAAGAAGGTGCGACGACGCAGCTCTTTCAGAACGCCGGTGCGCTCGAATTTCTTTTTGAAACGCTTCAGAGCGCGGTCAACCGATTCGTTGTCTTTGATTTGAATGATAATCATATCAGGGAATGAGGGAGATTTTCTGAGGAGGGCGGCCTAAACCGGGCCGCAAAGATAAACCACAGATTTAACAGATTCTAACGGTTTTAACAGATTTTTTGCAGTTCCGTGCCTGGCGCATCGGCAAGGGCGCTTTTGGCCAACCGCGCGCGCAAGCCTGAACCCGGAAAAACCCGCTGAATCCGTCGAAGTCCGCATAATTCGGCGGCCTATTTCAGCAGGGCGCGGGCGATGACCAGCTTCTGAATCTCGCTGGTGCCTTCGCCAATGGTGCAGAGCTTGGCGTCGCGGTAGTATTTCTCGGCCGGGTAGTCTTTGGTGTAGCCGTAGCCGCCGAAAATCTGCACGCCTTCGTTGGCGGTACGCACGGCCACTTCCGAAGCATACAGCTTGGCCATGGCCGATTCCAGGTTTACGTTCAGGCCCCGGTCCTTCATGTCGGCGGCGCGGTAGGTGAGCAGGCTGGCGGCTTCAACCTCGGTGGCCATGTCGGCCAGCTTGAAGCTGATGCCCTGGAAGCTGCTGATGGGCTGGTTGAACTGATGCCGCTCCTTGCTGTATTTGGTGGCGGCCTCCAGCGCGCCCTGGGCAATGCCCAGGCTGAGCGCCGCAATGCTGATGCGGCCGCCGTCGAGCACTTTCAGGCTCTGCACGAAGCCGTTGCCCACGTTGCCAATGACGTTTTCCTTGGGCACTTTGCAATCGGTAAAAATCAGTTCGGTGGTTTCGGAGGCGCGCATGCCCAGCTTGTCTTCCTTGCGGCCAGCCTCGAAGCCGGGCGTGCCCCGCTCAATGATGAAGGCCGTCATACCGTGCGAGTCGCCCACTTCGCCGGTGCGCACGATGACCACGGCCACGTTGCTGGATTTGCCGTGGGTGATGAAGTTTTTGGCTCCGTTAATAATATAGTAATCCCCGCTCTCGTCGAGCACGGCGGTAGTCCGCATGTTGCCGGCATCGGAGCCGGTGTTGGGCTCGGTGAGGCCCCAGGCCCCAATCCATTCGCCGCTGGCCAGCTTGGGCAGGTACTTGCGCTTCTGCTCCTCGGAGGCGTGCTGCAGGATGTGGCCGGTACAGAGCGAGTTGTGGGCCGCCATGCTCAGGCCGATGCTGCCGTCAATCTTGGACAGCTCGGCAATGGCCGTGACGTACTCCACGTAGCCAAAGCCGGCGCCGCCATACTCCTGCGGCACCAGCACGCCCATCAGGCCCAGCTCGCCGAGCTTATGGAAGACGTCGATGGGAAACTCCTGGCTTTCATCCCATTTCATCATGCTGGGCTTGATGTGCTGGGCACCAAAATCGCGCACCATCTGCGCTATCATGGTCTGGTTTTCGGTGGCTACGGCTTCCATAAAAAAGGGAACTTGGGTGGGATTGGAGAGAATGGTTGGTCAATGATTGCCTCAACCGATAATGGCTGGTTTTGGCTCCACGAAAGTACGGCTCTGGCAGTTGGGAATGGGCCGGCCAAGTGCCTGACTTTGAATGGGCGCTCCAAAAGCGTTACTTTTGAGGCTTTTTGGGAGGTATCGGCCCTGCGGGGTCAAAAAAAATTCCCGTTTTATTCGTTTGATTCCGTTCTAATTGGCCTTCATGCCGACATCTTTCATTCATCGCCTTGGGCGATTGGGGCTGCTTGCACTGCCGGTGTTGCTGCTTTTCTCATCTTGCGCATCGACCAAGTACTACAATCAGCGCGTGATGTTCCGGCTCACCGACAAGCAGGGCCAGCAGCTGGACAGCTCCAAGCTGCGCATTGCCAAAAACCGCACCGAGCGCAACTACCTCATTCAGCCCAACGACTTCCTCGAAGTACGGGTGAACACCAATAAGGGCGAGCGCATTCTGGACCCCAACGGCGAGCTGCGGTTTGGCGAGCCCAACGGCGGCGGCCTCACCAACCCGGCCCCCACCCAGAGCACCTCCACGGGCGGCGGCCGCTCGACGGGAGCAAGCCAGCGCAGCGTGGGCCAGGGCGCGGGCAGCGCCACCAGCGGCACCGCCTTTCTGGTGCAGGCCGATGGCACCGTGTTTTTGCCACTGGTGAACCGCGTGAAGGTCAGCGGCTTGTCGCTATTGCAGGCCGACAGCCTGCTGAAAACGAAGTACGACTTATACTACAAGGAATCGTTTGTGACGACGCGGGTGACCAATAACCGCGTCTTTGTGCTAGGCGCACCGGGCGGCCAGGTTATTTCGCTGGCCAACGACAACATGAACCTGATAGAAGTGCTGGCCCTGGCCGGGGGCATCGACGGGCAAACCACTGGCGGCAGCATTCAGGGCGGCATCTACCGCTTCGGGGGCAAGGCCACCAACATCCGCATCATCCGCGGCGACCTGAAAAACCCGCGGGTGCAGCAGGTGGACCTGACCACGCTGGATGGCATGCGCCGCGCCAACCTGCAGATGGAGCCAAACGACATTATTTACGTAGAGCCCGTACGACGGCCCGTTCTCGAAGTGCTGACCGATGCAGCCCCCGTCGTTGCCTTCGTAACACTGCTGTTCAATACCACTCTCATTATCATCAACCTATCCAAGTAAGGCCCAAGCCTCTCATATTCAGCATTTTTTGCTCGTAATACTATTATAATGGCCGCAAACGAAAACTCGGAGTTGGAAGAGCTCATCCGCAATGCAACCGGCGGTGGTCCCGAGTCACCAGCGGGCCCAACTGCGAACGGTGCCGACCCGGAGGAGGAAGAGTCGTCGAGCCTGGATTTGGCCACCCTGGGGCTGGTGGCCCGCCGCAGCCTGCTGTGGCTGGTGTTGCTGGTCATTCTGGGCGTGACGGCTTCCTGGCTGTACCTGCGCTACACCAAGCCGGTTTATAAATCGGCATCGCTGCTCAAGATTGACGAGCGGAACCAGAGCCTGGAGCTGGGCTTTACCAGCCAGACTGTTCCGGCCACCAGCGCCAAAGGCTCGAAGCTGGCCGGGGAAGTCGAGCTCATCAAGTCGGGGATTGTGTACCAGCGCCTCAAGGACTCGCTGGCGCTGGACGTGAACTACTACGTGCAGGGCACGGTGCTGGAAACGGAAATGTACGGCACTTCGCCGTTTCGGGTGGTTTACAAAATCACTGATGGCTCGCTCTACAACCGCAAGTTCAACCTGAAGTTTGTGAGCCTGCAGCGCTTCAAGCTGGACTTTATTGGCCAGGGCCAGGCCCAGGGCGGCGAGTATGCGCTGGGCCAGCCCATTGAGCTGCCCGGCATCAGCCTGAAAGTGCTGGGCACGCCGGCTCTGCAGGAAGATGTGCTGAATGGCAGCTACCACTTCACGGTGCAGGACGACAACACGGTGAATGCCTACCTCAACAAGAACCTTACGGTTGAGATTGTGAACCCCGATGCCAATACCATCGGCATTTCGTTCAACGACTACAACCCGGCCAAAGCGAAGGTCATCGTCAATAAAATCGACTCGGTGTACCTGGCCGAGAAAGTGGCCCGCAAATCGGAGAGCTCGCGCAAAACGCTGCTGTTTCTGGCCCAGATTCTGAAGGATAACAGCGCGAGTCTGCAGGACGCCGAAAGCCGCCTGCAGGATTTCGTGCAGCGCTCGGGCACCTACGATGTGAAGGCCGAGCTGGGCGTGCTGAGCGAAAAGCTGGTGAAGCTGAAAGAAGACCGCACGCTGATTGAGGAAAAGCTGAACCTGCTGAATCAGGTATCGCAGATGGCGAACCAGGAGTACCTCACCCGCGACGAAAACCAGACGGTGGAGCAGAGCATTCCGGCCCTGGCCGCCATTGAGGACCCGCTCCTGAACACGCAGCTGGCGGAGTTGAACGGCCTGCAGTATGAGCTGCGGCGGCTGTCGCGCTCCTACACCGACAAGACCGAAGTGATACAGGCCGCGCAGGCTAAAATTGCGTACGCCCGCAACAGCGTCAAGCGCCTGCTGCGCCAGAACCAGGAGCTGCTGCGCTCGGGCATCAACCAGCTCGACCAGCAGTACAATGAGATTCAGGGCCTGCTGCAGGGCCTGCCCAACAAGGGCACCGAGCTGGAGCGCCTGAAGCGTGCGCTGAGCCTGGCGGAGGAATCTTACCTGCAGCTGAAGCAGAAGGAGATAGAGTATAACATGCAGAACGCTGGCATTACGGCCGATTTCCAGATTCTGTCGCCGGCTTCCACGCCGCAGGAGCCCCTCTTTCCTAACCGCCTGCTGGTGTATGCGGTGGGGCTGGCCGGCGGCCTGCTCCTGGGCCTGGGCCTGATTGGGGTGCGGTATTTCATGCACAACACCGTGACGAATGTGCGGGAGCTCGAGCGCAACACCAAGGCCTCGGTGCTGGGCATTATCCCGACCTACGACAAGGACAAGATGGAGGTGTCGCGCCTGGTGGTGGACAAAAATCCCAAGTCGGCCATTTCCGAGTCCATTCGCTCTATCCGAACCAACCTGGATTTTATCAGCTCCTCCAAAAAGAAGCGGCTGATTTCGGTGACGTCCACGATTTCGGGCGAAGGCAAGACCTTCGTCACGGTGAACATGGGCGGCATCATTGCCCTCTCTGGCCAGAAGGTTATCATTCTGGACCTCGACATGCGCAAGCCCAAGGTGAACCTGGCCTTCGGGGCGGAGAATACGCGCGGGGTGAGCACCATCCTCATCGAGCGCCACACGGTGCAGGAGTGCATCCAGTCCACCACCATCGACACGCTCCAATTCATCTCGGCCGGCCCCACGCCGCCCAACCCGTCGGAGCTCATTCTGAGCGACCGGTTCGATGTGATGATTCAGGAGCTGTTCAAAACCTACGACGTGATTCTGATTGATACGCCGCCGGTAGGGCTGGTCACGGATGGCATTCTGATTATGCGCAAGGCCGACATTCCGCTTTACATCGTGCGGGCCGGCTACTCGCGCAAAGCCTTCATCAAAAACATGAACCGGCTCATGCGCAGCAATAATTTCACCCGCATGTGCACCATTCTCAACGATGCGCAGGCCGGCGGGGGCTATGGCTACGGCTATGGCTACGGCTATGGCTATGGCTATGGCTACGGCTACGGCTCCTACGGGCAGGGCTACTACGAAGAGCCGACGGCCAAGCCGCTGACCTTCGGCGAGAAGCTGAAAAAGCTGTTTTCTTAACCAACCACCGCAATGGCTACGCTTTGGCAACGGCTTTTTGGCGGGGCCACCGCCTCGGCGGCTCCGGCCCCGCAGGCACCCCGCCAGGCACTGGCCGCGCTGGGGGCCGACATGCACTCCCACCTGCTGCCCGGCCTCGACGACGGGGCCGAAACCGTGGAGCACTCGCTGGGCCTGCTGCGGGCCCTGCGCGCGCTGGGCTACCGCAAGCTGATAATGACGCCCCACATCATGGGCGACTTTTACAAGAATACCCCGGAGGGCATTCGGGCCGCGCTACAGCTGCTGCGCGAAGCCGCCGCCGCCGCCGGCCTGAGCGATGTAGCGCTGGACTGCGCGGCCGAGTACTACCTCGACGAGTTTCTGGGGCGCAAGTTGGCCGATGGCACCGAAATGCTCACCTTCGGCGGCGACAAGCGCTACCTGCTGTTCGAAACGTCGTACATGAACGAACCGCTTAACCTGTTCGACATCATCTTCGAAATGAAGTCGCAGGGCTACCGGCCCGTGCTGGCCCACCCGGAGCGCTACACTTACCTCTACGGCCGCTTCGATGACATTGAGAAAATGCGGCGCGACTACGGGGTATTGCTGCAAGTGAACCTGAACTCGCTGGCAGGCTACTATTCACCGGCCGCCCGGAAAGTAGCCGAGCAGCTGGTTGATGCCGGCATGGTTGATTTTGTGGGCACCGACGCTCACCACCTGCGCCACACCGACACGCTTCTGAACCGTACCCTGGCCCAGCCGCACCTGGAAAAAGCACTGAAGCTGCCGCTGCTCAATAACACCCTGTAGCTGATAACGGTTAGTAGCCGGTCCACCCCACTAGCCTTTGTGAGCTGGCCACTACCTGCTAACCACCACTCTCCAACCACTTCTCCCATGGTTTTCGTTACCGGCGGCACCGGCCTCATTGGCTCATTTCTCCTGCGGGCCTTGCGCGCAAGGGGACTGGCCGTGCGGGCGCTGCACCGGGGCGCGGTGCCGGCCGATGCCGCGCCGGGTGTGGAGTGGCTGGCCGGCGACCTGCTCGACACCGAGCAGCTGCGCGTGGCGCTCACGCCCGACGTAACGCACGTTTTTCACTGCGCCGGGCTGGTGTCGTACGCGCCGCAGGACGAGGACCGGCTGCTCTCGGTGAACGTGCAGGGCACGGCTGCCATTGTCGATGCCTGTCTGGAACGGCCGGGCATCCGGCTGGCTCATGTGTCGTCGGTGGCGGCGCTGGGCGGGCCGGCCGCAGGGAGCATGCCGGCCCCCGACGGGCGGCTGCCCGTGACCGAGAAAGCTACCTGGGACCTAGGCGCGGCCCACCCGGCTTACGCGACCTCGAAATACCTGGGCGAGCTGGAAGTATGGCGCGGCGTGGCCGAAGGGCTATCGGCGGTGGTGGTGAATCCGTCGGTGGTGCTGGGCCCCGGCGACTGGAACCGCAGCAGCACCCGCCTGCTGCGCTACGCCCATCAGCAGCACCGCTTCTACACGCGGGGGCTGCTCAATTTCGTGGACGTGCGCGACGTGGTGGCACAGCTGGCAGCACTGGCCCTCGACCACCCCCAGCTAAGCGGCGAGCGGTACATTCTGAGCGCTGAAGCACTGCCGCTGGCCGATTTTTTTCGGCAGGCCGCCACGGCTTTGCAGCGCCGCCCGCCCACCCTGGCCGTGCCCGACTGGGCGGCCGAGGTAATCTGGCGGCTGGAGCACGCCCGGGCGGTGCTCACAGGAGCCCGGCCGCTCATCACCAAGGATACGGCCCGGGCCGGACGGCAGCCGGTAGTCTATCGCCACGACAAAGTGCAAAGGGCTACGGGCCTAGCATTCCGGCCGTTAGCCGAAACCCTGGCGTGGTGCGCAAGCGAATTGGCCACAAAAAAGTCTGATTCCGCAGTGGCCTTCGTATCTTAGCTAGAAGCCGATTGCACGGTTTTGCCCAATATTTGTTACTATTGATATCGAACTAAAAAGTGGAGTAGGCGGTGGCTGCCAGCGGCCCGGTGTGATGCATCTGCGGCGGGCGTGAGCCAATTACGAAACCCGATTAATCCACTTAATTGCGACATTATGCGAATGAGCGAAAATTTTGAAAATCCCCGGGCCGTGCTGGACACTGTGCGTCGCTTCGAGCGCATGGTCGCCCAGCAGGAGCCCGTTTTCTTCGACCTGGAAGACTTCGAGAATATCATCGACCACTACGTTACCAACGTGGAATTCGACAAGGCCCTGCAGGCCTGCGAGGCCGCGCTGGGCCAGTACCCCTTTTCTACCGAGCTGCTGATTGACCGCGCCCAGGTGATGGCCATGCGCGGCGACTACACCGAAGCCGAGCGCCAGATTGACGCCGTAGCCGCCCTCGACCCCACCAATGCCGACGTGGCCGTGACGCGTGGCATCATCAGCACCCAGCGGGGAGAATTTGCCCTGGCCGTGGAGTTTTTCCGGGCCGGCCTGGAGCAGGAGCCCGAGCGGGAGGACATTCACTTCAACCTCGGCCTGGCTTTCCAGAGCTGGCAGAAGTTCAAGAGCGCGGCCAAGCACTACAAGCAGAGCCTGCGCCTGAACCCCGACAACGAAACCGGGGTGCAGGAGCTGCTGCACTGCCTCGACATCACGGGCCGGCTCGAGGAGCACGAGGAATTCTTCAAGCGCTTCACCGACGACGACCCGTATTCGGCTACCGCCTGGTACAATCTGGGCCAGTACTGGTACCGCCGCGAGGACTTTACCAAAGCCGCCGAAGCCTTCGATTTCGCCGTGACCATCAGCACTGATTTTCACGATGCGCACCATTGGCTGGCCGATACGTTTGTGTGCCAGCAGGAATACCGCAAGGCCATCGCGGAGTTCGAGCAGGCTTACCCCGCCGGCCAGCCCACCGACGAGGCGCTGTGCAACATTGGCGAGTGCTACGAGAAGCTGCGCGAGTGGGAGCCCGCCCGCAAATACTACCGCATGGCCCTGGAGCTCAACCCCGAGATGGACGAGGCCTGGTTTGGCCAGGGCGTGCTGCTGCAGGAGCAGGGGCGCTGGTTCGAGGCCATTCACTATTTCCGCAAGGCCACGGAGCTGTATGCCGACAGCGGCGAGTATTGGTCGGCGCTGGGCGCGGCCGAAAACCAGGTTGGCAACGTGGTGAGTGCGCTGGAGTCGTATGAGAAAGCCACCGAAGTCGCGCCTGATGACGTACAGGGCTGGGTGAGCTGGAGCGCCATTCTTTACGAGCAGGGCCACTTTGCCGAAGCCGTGGACCTGGTGCGCCACGCCGTGGAATTGCATCCGCACGAAGCCCATTTTCATTACATGCTGTGCGCCTACCTGCTGGCCGATGGCCGCATGAAAGAAGCCTACGGTGTGCTCGAAACGGCCCTCACGCTCAACTACGAGCAGCACGTGCTGCTGTTCGACTACTTCCCGCAGCTGCGCGAGCAGCCCGGCCTGAAACGCCTCATCGAGCAGTTTCGGAAATAACATTTCCGCTTGAAGTTACTTTTGTAACCGCCCGTCAGCCGACGGGCGGTTTTTCTTTGCCGCTCCACCCCCTCCGGCGGTAGGCAAGCCGTTTTTATCATCCCTATCTTTTCACTGAACCTTAATGAATTACGACCTTTCTCAACTACCCGAGCGCACCACCAAGCCCCGCGAGCAGGGCTACACCATGGTGATGGACAAGGGCATGAGCCTGCGCGAAGTAGAAGACTTTCTGGAAGTGGGCGGGGCCTACACCGACGTGGTGAAGCTGGGCTGGGCCACGTCCTACGTGGTGCCCAACCTCAAGCGCAAGCTGGAGATTTACCGCGAGGCCAATATTCCGGTGTATTTCGGGGGCACCCTGTTCGAGGCGTTCATTATCCGTAATCAGTTCGACGACTACCGCCGCCTGCTGGACAATTTCGGCATGGAATACGCCGAAGTATCGGACGGCAGCATCGACCTCGACCACGACCGCAAGTGCGAGTACATTCGGGAGCTGAGCAAGACCGTGCGCGTGCTGAGCGAGGTCGGCTCGAAGGATGCCGAGAAAATTATTCCGCCCTACAAGTGGATTTCGCAGATGGAAACCGAGCTGGCCGCCGGTGCCATCAAGGTAATTGGCGAAGCCCGCGAGGGCGGCAACGTGGGCCTGTTCCGCAGCACCGGCGAGGTGCGCTCGGGCTTGGTAGAGGAAATCCTGACCAAGATTCCGTCGGATAAAATTCTGTGGGAAGCCCCGCAGAAAGCCCAGCAGGTGTGGTTCATCAAGCTGCTGGGGGCCAACGTGAACCTGGGCAACATTGCGCCCAACGAAGTGGTGAGCCTCGAAACCATCCGGCTGGGCCTGCGCGGCGACACGTTCTCGCACTTCCTGGACATGGATGCCGTGGACCCCATGTTCCACCCGGCGGCTAAAACCGGCAAGCCCGGTACTTCCATGCCCCGCGGCTAGCACCCAAAGCAGCCAATACGAAAAACGCCGGCCTCCTTGCGGAAGCCGGCGTTTTTCGTTGCCGGAAGGCGGCGAAGCTTACTGCTTCACCACTTTCAGGTTTTTGGTGTCGCCCGAGGGCAACGATACGCGCACCATGTAGATGCCGGCTTTCAGGCTGCCGAAGTTGTTAACGGCCATGTCATTCACGCCCGAGCTCAGGTCGATGGTTTCTTTGCTGAGCGTACGGCCGGTCATGTCCGTGATGATGAGCTGGCCTTTGCCGGCTACGCTGGTCTGCATGGCCAGGCGCAGGTCGTCGCCGCTCTTCATCGGGTTCGGATAAGCTACCAGCTCCGCAGAAGTGGCTTTGCCGTCGAAGCTTACGCCCACGGGCTTGAAGTAGGTTTCCTTGCCGTCGAGGTCAACCTGACGCAGGCGGTAGTAGCGCATCCCGGCCTTGTTGGCTTCGGTGTCCACGTAGCGGTAGTCGCTGAGGCTGGTGGTGTTGGCCGACACGCTGTTTACCGAAGCAAGGGTGCGGTACTCGGTGCCGTTGGTCGAAACCTGCACATCGTAGCCTTTGCTGTTCACTTCGCTGGCCGTCTGCCAGGTGATGAGGGCATCGGAGCCCACACGCTTAGCGTCGAAGGCGGTGAGGCGCACGGGCAGCGGGTTGGTGATGTCGCCGAGGGTGAAGGTAGCAAACGAGCGCACGTTGTATTTGGTCAACTCGTTGGTGAGGGTGTCAAGTATGTCGCGGCCCAGCTGCTGGAAGGTGTTGCCGCTGTTGGTGGAGAGGAACAGGGCCAGGTTTTGCTCCTGAATGCTATTGGCATTGCCAGCGCCCAGGCCACGGGTATCGATGTTCTGGTAGCGGAAAATCATGGTAGCGTTCAGGCCACCGGCATTGGTCTGCTGGTCAGAAGGACGCACACCGAAAATGCGGCGGGTGCTGTACTTGGTGCCCAGCGGCGTGTAGCTCTCGGCCGTGTTGCGGGTTACTTCCACGTTGCCGGGGTTGTTGCCGTTGTTGAAGGTCAGGGTCATGCCCATGTTGCCATAGGTACGGGTTTCGCCGGCGAGCACCGACTGACGCGTGGTGCGGACAAAACCACGCAGGTAGTTGTGGTCGGTTTCGTTCTCCAGCTGCGCGCCGTTGTTATTGTTGGTAGGGGCCCGGTCGGCCAGCACTACCACCGACAGCAGCGGCTGGGTGATATTAGTAGTGAGCAGCCCGTTGATGAAGGTGATACGCTCCGAAACGTTCATCACCCCCATATCATATTTGGTGCCGCCACCCGAAATCTCAACCGCTACAAACGAGCCACCGGTGATGTTCTGGTTGCCGCCAGCAAACTCAATTACCGTGTTTTCGCGCTGAATGAAGCTGTCGTAGTTGTTATTGAAGTCGCCATACACTTTCAGGCGGCCCACAATCAGACGCGTGATAGAGCGCGAGGCCTGTGAGGTGCCGCCCATAGTCAGGTTGAAGCACTCAGCCGGGCCGGAGTTGGTATTGTCGTACAGCACAACACCCGCAGCCGTGGCGTTTACGGTGTTGGAGTAGATGTTCGGATACGGCACCATGTTGCCGGCACCCAGGTCACGCACCAGTGCGTTGGTCGAGGCATTCGGCACACCGTTGCTCCAGTTGCTGGCATCAAACCAGTTGTCGTTGGTACCGCCTACCCAGATGGTCTGGGCTACCGGTACGCCCGTTACGCTAAAAGCTGCCGTGTAGGGCGAATTGGGGTTCACCGGGTCGGTGATGCTGAAGATGGCACCAGTCGAGGTGTTGGTGCCGCTGGCCTGAAAGTAGGCATCGAGGTTATACACCGAGTTCTGACCGTTGACGGTACCCGTGAGCACCGGCGAAGTAGCAATCAGGTTGAGCTGGGCAGTAGTGAGCTGGAAAGTACGGGTACCGTTTACGTTCGAAATCTGCGTCAGCTGAATGGCCTGGTAGGGCGTGATGGCGGGCGGCGTGCCGGTCAGGGCGCGCACACGGTAATAAAGCACCACCCCGTTGATAACGTTCGGGCCGCTCTCAGTAGTCGTGGCCGTGCCACCGTTGAGCAGCAGCTGGCCGTTGTTCACATCGTAAGCATTGCCGCCGTTGTTCGACGAGCTCAGGTCAGCATTCTGGAAAGGACGAGGCGTGGCAGGATTAACGTTGTAGGTAACGTTGGAACCGGCGTTGGGGGCCACGTAGATTGCGCTACCAACCAGCGTCGGGGGAGTTACAGGAGTACCGGTAGCGGTGAATACTGAAGCACGACGTTGACCAAGAATAGGATTAATAGGGTCACCGTTGTCATCTTGGCCAGCCCCAGTGCTAACAGAAATATCAAAGCGGTAACTGGTACCTGCACCACCAGTTGTAGCAAGCGATAATATGTTGATGGCGGCATTGCTCAGTGAGAATGTCCGAGTGCGGGTGGCAGCGTTGTAGTTAGTTTGGGTCAGTTGTACTTGGTTAGTCAATGCCGGAATGTTAGTAGCTCCAGTACTAGCCAAAGTAGCGCCCTGCTTTATACCGTAGTTGACAAATGCCGTCGGGTAGTTTTCATTCGGAGCTTCTACAATCTCAATTGAACCACCTTGCAACAATAAAACGCCTGTGCTGAGGTCTAGCGTGCCAAAATTTGTGCCCTGAAAAACGTTAGCACCTGGTGTTTGCGAAACTGCGTCGTATGTCACGGTCGACGCACTAGCAGTGCTAGTGCCCGAAGTCACGATAACATTACGGAAGTTAATGGTAGTTTGTGCACTGGCCGCAGTGAAGCCAAGCAAGCCCACAAACAAGGCAAAGAGAGGAAGCAGTGAGCTTAGGAAGCTCCGCTGTCGCGACAGCTGCTGAGTAAAATTTAACGTTTGCATGGAGTTAGGGAATTGATGTTAAAAATGGAGGAAAAGCGTAGTGCGCAATTCGTAATCGAGGCGCATATACGCAGGGGTGGGAAAAAGGTCTGATTGAAGAAGATTTTTTTGAAAAGATGCTGTTTTAGTATCAAAAATGGCTTGTTATTAGCCTATTGACAGCACTTGGGGCCTCTTACGGGACCAAGCGCCGGGCAGTTATTTTGCTATTAGTGCACCACGCTGTAGGGGATGGAAGCGAGGGCTTTTTTCTCGGCCGGCAGCTCCACCCCAAGCAGGTCGTGCACACTCACCCGGATTTTGTTGGAAAGCTGCGTGATGGGCAGGTCGTTGCTGTCGTAGCCAAAGGGGTTTTCAATCTCATTACCAATCATTTCCAGGCCCAACATAGCATAGGCCCCAATCATGGTGATGGGCACCATCCACCAGCCGCAGGAGTCCACCAGCACCAGGGGCATTATCATGATGAAGATGGTGATGTAGCATTTGATGAAAAAGCTGTAGGAATACGGGATGGGCGTGGCCTTGATTCGCTCGCAAGTCCCATTCACCGACATCATGCCCAGGTAGTGCTGCTTGATGTTGATGAGGTGAATGGGGTCGAAAATCTGAACCTGGCGCAGTTGCTCCACGCTTTCCATAAGCACCGCAATAATGGTAGAGGCCACGTTTTCAGCCCTTTGCAGGCGCTCGATGATATCGGGCGTGGCTTCCATCTTGTCGAAGCGCACTTTGTTGCGCAGGCTGCCTTCCAGCGCAATGGGAAAGTTGGAAATAAGCGCCGCAAAGTACCGGCGGCTCGATTTGGCCTCGCGGGGCAGCAGGGCGTTCATCTCCATGGCCAGCCCGCGGCACTGCGACACCAGAATGCCCCACACCTTGCGGCCTTCGTAGTACCGGTCGTACGCCGTATTGGTCCGGAACACGAGCAGCAGGCTCAGCAAGATGCCCAGAATGGACAGGTACTCGCGCCCGATGCGAACGTTGAGGCTATGAAAATCGATGCTGACGATGGCCAGCGCCGAGCCATAGAGCCCCACCAGGGCCACACGCTTGAGCAGCAGACGGATAACGGCTGAAGAGTGAAAGTGCCCCAGGGCACGCCACCAATCTCCGCCCTGATAAACTATCATGGGGTCTTGTAATTATGCTTCCAGAGCCTGCAACGGCGAAGCCGCGTTCGGGGTTGGGGCCGGTAACCCCGACGGTAGCCAGCGAAAACGCCAGTCGCCGCCGAAGCCGGAACGGGCCAGGGGCGTGGCCTATCACAGGTCGTGCCAGTTTTACCCTTATTCGTAGTGAGCAGACCGCAGCACACTCATTGCGCAGCGCGGCAAAAGTGCCTCGAATCGTTTGCAGGCGGCTTTTTAGGCTGGCCGCGCAGCCAGAGAATGTAGAGTTAAATCAGAAAAAGTTTGTTTCGTGGGCAGGATTGAGGGCCGCAAAGGTACGGAAAATTGACCGGGGCAACAACTTGGCTGCCAATATTCAGGCACTTGCCTCGGGTGTGCCGGTGCCGGTTCGGCCCCTGTCGGTTTTCTTTGTGGCTCACTTCACGCCTCGGATGGAAATTATAAAGCACTTTCTCGACCTTTTACTGCACCTCGATAAAACCCTGGTTGACGTGGTGCACAACTACGGCACCTGGACCTACCTGGTGCTTTTTCTCATTGTTTTCACCGAGACGGGCATCATCATTTTCCCATTTCTGCCCGGCGATTCGCTGCTGTTTGCGGCCGGGGCCCTGGCCGCCCGCCCCGAAACCGGCCTGAACGTGTGGCTGCTGATTCCGCTGCTGATTGCGGCCGCCTTCATCGGCGACAACGTGAACTACGCCGTGGGCGACTACCTGGGCCCGCGCGTGTTTCGCGAAGACTTCAAGTTTCTGAAGCGCAAGTACCTCGACCAGACCCAGGCTTTCTATGCCAAGCACGGCGGCAAGACGATTATTATGGCGCGCTTCGTGCCCATCGTGCGCACGTTCGCGCCGTTTGTGGCCGGCGTGGGCACCATGACCTACCGGTACTTTGCGTCCTACAGCATTGTGGGCGCGGTGCTGTGGGTGGTGCTGCTCACCTTTGCCGGCTATTTGTTCGGGGGCATCGAGGTGGTGAAGAAGAACTTCGAGCTGGTGGTGCTGGGCATTATCGCCCTGTCGCTGCTGCCGCCGCTGTGGTCGTTTGTGAAAAGCAAGCTGGCCAGCCGACCCGACACCAGCCGCTGATACTCGCGCGGTTGTGGCATCGGTACCCGGGCCGCCCCGAATCAGCTGATTTGGGGCGGCTTTTTTTATGTTATTTTCGGTGGTTTCTACCTTCCTGCTATCGGCATCATGCGTCAGTTCGGGCTTATCGGCCGTACCCTTCGGCATTCTTTTTCACAGACTTACTTCACGCAGAAGTTCTACTCGCAGAACCTGGCCGAGCATCGCTACGACCTGTTTGAGCTGGAAAGCCTGCGCGAGCTGCCTGCCCTGCTGGCCACGCACCCCGACCTGGTGGGCCTCAACGTGACCATTCCCTACAAGGAAACCGTGGTGACCTACCTCGACGAGCTGGCTCCTTCGGCCAGCCGCGTAGGCGCCGTGAACGTAGTTGAGCGCCTGCCCGACGGCCGCCTGCGCGGCCACAACACCGACGTGGTGGGCTTCCGGGAGTCGCTGCGCCGGTTCTTTCCCATCACCACCAATGCCCGCGCCCTGGTGCTCGGGGCCGGCGGCGCGGCCAAGGCGGTGGTGGTGGCGCTCAACGACCTGGGCATTGCGCACTGGTCCGTCACGCGCAATCCGCTGGGGCCGGGCCTCACCTACGACGAGCTTACGCCGCAGCTGCTGGCCGCGCACCACCTCATCGTCAATGCCACGCCGCTGGGCACGTTTCCGCACGTAGAGGAGTGCCCGACGCTGCCCTATTCGGCTCTTAATGAGCAGCATTACCTGTACGACCTGGTATATAACCCCACCGAAACGCTGTTTATGGCCAAAGGCAAAGATGCCGGCGCGCACGTAAAAAACGGCTTCGAAATGCTCTGCCTGCAAGCCGAGGCCGCCTGGGACATCTGGAATGCCTCGGGCCGGTAGGTCCTTTTCAGATTGTTTGGGCCCGTGCTTGCAACCTTTCGGCAGTGGCTGGCCTCTCCTATTTGCCAGCCCGCTACGCGCCGGCCTTTCCCCGGTAGAGTTGCTTTCTATGATGCAGACAATGACTTACGCCTCCCTTCTTTTCCCAGCCGGCACGGGTTACCGGGCACGGGCATGAGCGCCCTCACATGGTTCGCGTTTGGGAGCGACGACGTGCTGCCCGACCAGCCTACGGCCGCCCCGCGCCTCACGGCCAGCCGTAGCTCGGCCGTGACCAGCCCACCCACCGAGGCCGAGCTGATTGACGGCTGCCTGCGCGGCCGCCAGCTGGCCCAGAAGCTGCTCTACGACAAGTATGCCGGCAAAATGATGGCCGTGTGCCTGCGCTACGCCCAAACCACCTTCGAGGCCGAAGACGTGCTGCAGGAAGGCTTCCTCACCGTGTTTCGCACGCTGGGCAGCTTCCGGCGCGAGTGCCCGCTGGAATTCTGGATTCGCCGCATCATGATTAATGCCGCCCTGCGCCAGCACCGCCGCAACGCTTCGCTGGTGGCCGTGAGCGACGGCGACTACCCCGAAACCCTGGCCAGTGAGGAATTTACGCTCAGCAACTATAACTTTCAGGAGCTGCTCAGCATGGTGCAGGAGCTGGCTCCGCGCTACCGCATGGTTTTCAACCTATACGCCATTGAGGGCTACACCCACAAAGAAATCGGCGAGCTATTGAATATCACCGAGGGCACCAGCAAATCCCAATATTCCCGGGCCCGCGTCATCCTACAAACTAAACTGGAACGCCTCGGCGCGCCAACCCGCCATGTCAGCTAATCCTATCGACGATAATTCTACGCCCAAAACCACCGGCAGCCTGGAGGACTTATTCCGCCACCACCTGGGCGAGGCCGCCGCTGTGCCCCCGCGCCCCATGCTGTGGGACCAGATTGATAATTCCCTGCTGATTCGGCAGAACGAAACCTACCGCCGTCGCCTCGTGGCTACGCGCTGGGTGGCGGCCGCCAGCCTGCTGCTGGCCACGCTGGCCGGCACCGGCTGGTGGGCCGGCCGCCACGAGCTGCTGGGCGGGGCCCAAATGGCCACCACCAGCCAGTCCGCCGCTTCGGGCAGCGTCCGCGCTACGGATGCTGCCGGCCGCCCCCGTACAAGCGCAGCGTTGCCGGAAGCTGCTGGCCAAGCTGGTGCGGCATTGGCAGCCAACACCCCTGCCGCCGGTACCACGGGCGCTGCCTCGACGCGGCACGGGGCCCTCGGACTTGGCGCTAACAACGGCGTGGGCAACGCTGCAACCACCAACGGCTATGCTTCGGCAAGCCGCGCAACGGCCGCTGCCGCTACCCGGGGCCGCTATGCCGGTTTTGGCCCGGCTGCCTCCGGCCGCTACGTGGCCAATGGCCCGGCGATGAAAACCAGCCCCGCCGCGCAAAACGGCACTGCTGCGAGCAGCTATGCCGCTACGCCCGCCGCTGCTACAGCGGCGGTGCAGGCGCTTCCGGCCACCGCAACCCCTGCTGCCGATGCGATGGCAGCAGCGACTCCTGCTTCAGCAGCGGAGGCCGGCCGCACGCTGGCCGCCGCCGATGCAGCCGGCGCCGGCGCAGCTGGGGCCGCGGCCGCTATGGGCAGCGCCGCCGCTACGGGCGGCAGCGCCACGGCTGTAGCCCTGGCTCCAACAGTGGCCGCCACCACCACCGAAGAAATGGGCCTGCTGGCCGCCCGGCAGGCATCGCTGGCACTGGCCAACGCCGCTACTGCCCTGCCCAATGGCTTGGCCACGGTGCCGGTTGAGCCGCTGCCTGCCATCGACGCGCACCGCTGGCGCTACAGCGCCAGCTATGCCGCCGGTGTATTCAACCCCAACATCAACTTCTCCCGCGCCGGCATCGAGCCCGAGTTTGACTACAACCGGGGCCCGGCTTTCGGGGCCAACTCGCCGGCCATCACCGAAGCTGCTGCCACCGAATACCGCAACAACCTGCGCCCCGGGCTGAGCCAGCGCATCGCGCTGCTGGCCACGCGCCACCTACGCGGCCATTGGTCGCTGAGCACCGGCGCTGAGTTTACCCGCGCCACGGCCCAGTCGGCTTCTTCCACCGCTTTCGTGGGCGAGCAGCTGTTCGACCTGAGCCAGGGCAGCACCGCGCAGCCCCTGCACACCACCAATTTCAGCTACCAGATGGCCAGCATTCCGCTGGAAGTGCGCTACTCCAACCCCGCAAAGCGCGGCTGGAGCCTCTACGGCCGCCTGGGCGGCGTGGTGACGGCCCTGCTGGGCGTGCGCAGCGACGTGCAGGGCGACCCCGAAGCCACCCGCACCTACTCCATTGCCTACACCGGCGGCCCCTACCGCCGCCTGATGGGCAGCGTGCGCGGCGGCGCGGGTGCTCAGTTTCGCCCCAGCACCAGCAAATGGGCCTTCTCCATGGGTCCTACCGCCGACCTCGGCCTGGTGGCCCTCAATGCCCACCCGGTGCAGAGCTACTTCGCCCAGAGCCACCCCTACAGCCTCGGCCTGGAAGCAGCCGTAGAGTTCGGTCGGTAGGGTTTGAATTAGCAGTAAAGCGCCTGCCCATACGCTTTTCTGGTTCCGACGAAACCCAAAATCCCCGTCGCGGGTTAAGGTAGGCTGACCATTTCGGCCTACCTTTCGCGTTGCATGGAGTACCAACTGACCTCTGAATTTAAACCCACCGGCGACCAGCCCACCGCCATTGCCAAGCTGGTGGAGGGCGTGAACAACGGCGAGCCGGCTCAGGTGCTGCTCGGCGCCACGGGCACCGGCAAAACCTTCACCATGGCCAACGTCATTGCCGAAACCGGCAAGCCGGCCCTGGTGCTCTGCCACAACAAAACGCTGGCCGCCCAGCTCTACGGCGAGTTCAAGGCGTTTTTCCCGAACAATGCCGTCGAGTACTACATCAGCTACTACGACTATTACCAGCCGGAAGCCTACATTGCCAGCACCGACGTCTTCATCGAGAAAGACCTGGCCATCAACCAGGAAATTGAGAAGCTGCGGCTGCACACTACCTCCACCCTGCTCAGCGGGCGGCGCGATGTCATTGTCATTGCCTCGGTGTCGTGCATCTACGGCATCGGCAACCCCGAGGAATTCGCCAAAAACGTCATTTTCCTGAAGCCGGGCATGCGCTACACGCGCAATAACCTGCTCTACCAGTTCGTGCAGATTCTGTATTCGCGCACCGAGGTGGAGTTCACGCGGGGCTCGTTTCGGGTGAAGGGCGACACGGTGGATGTGTTTCCGGCCTACGCCGATTACGCCATCCGCATCTACTTCTTCGGTGATGAAATCGAGTCGGTGCACAAGATTGACCCCATCAGCGGCAAGAAGCTGAGCGACGAGGCCCACGGCATTGCGCTGTACCCGGCCAACCTGTTCGTGACCGGCAAGGAGACGCTGAACTCGGCCATCAAGCAGATTCAGGACGACATGGTGCACCAGCACGCCTACTTCGAGAAAGAAGGGCGCGACGCGGAAGCCAAGCGCATTATGGAGCGTACCGAGTTCGACCTGGAGATGATTCGGGAGCTGGGCTACTGCTCGGGCATCGAGAACTACTCGCGCTATTTTGATGGCCGGAGCCCGGGCTCGCGCCCGTTCTGCCTGCTCGACTATTTCCCCGACGACTACTTGCTGGTGGTGGACGAGAGCCATGCCACCATGCCCCAAATCCGGGCCATGTGGGGCGGCGACCGCAGCCGCAAGACGGCACTCATAGAGTATGGCTTCCGCCTGCCTTCGGCGCTGGATAACCGGCCGCTGACTTTCAACGAGTTCGAGAGCATGTACCGGCAGGCCGTGTACGTTTCGGCCACGCCGGCCGACTATGAGCTGGCCCAGAGCGGTGGCGTGGTGGTGGAGCAGATTATCCGCCCCACCGGCCTGCTCGACCCCGAAATTGACCTGCGCCCCAGCGTGAACCAGATTGACGACCTGCTGGACGAAGTGGACAACCGCGTGAAGCAGGGCGACCGCGTGCTCGTGACCACCCTCACCAAGCGCATGGCCGAAGAGCTGAGCAAATACATGGACCGCCTCGGCATCAAGGTCGAATACGTGCACTCCGACGTGAAAACGCTGGACCGGGTGGAGATTCTGCGCAAGCTGCGCCTGGGCGAAATCGACGTGCTGATTGGCGTGAACCTGCTGCGCGAAGGCCTTGACTTGCCAGAGGTTAGCCTCGTGGCCATTCTCGATGCCGATAAGGAAGGCTTTCTGCGCGACCAGCGCAGCCTGATTCAGACCATGGGCCGGGCGGCGCGGAACGACCGGGGCAAGGTCATCATGTACGCCGACCGCATAACGGGCTCCATGCAGCGGGCCATCGACGAAACCAACCGCCGCCGCGCCACCCAGGCCGCCTACAACGCCGAGCACGGCATCACGCCGCGCACCGTGCGCAAGAGCCACGCCGAAATCATGGGCCAGACCGACCTGGCCGACTACCGCGTGCTCGATACCCAGGGCTATGCCAATCCCGAAGCCGATGGTGCGGCCCTCGCCCTGGCCGCCGAGCCCGTGGTGGCCATGATGACCCGGCCCGAGCTCGAAAAGCTCATCAAAACCACTGAGAAACAGATGGAAGCCGCCGCCAAAGACCTCGACTTCCTAACGGCTGCCAAGCTGCGCGACGAGCTGGCCGCGCTCAGAGGAATGCTGAAAAACAAGCGCGACTAATTTCTGGCATCATATTCGGACGGGGGAAGCAGCAGCCTAAACGGCTGCTGCTTCCCTTTTTTCGTTTTGTCTTATGCAGCATTGGTTACTTTGGGCCGCCCTTCTCCCCTGCCATCTGGCCTTGGGCCAACGTGCCCAAACCGTTTTCCCGCCTCTGCCGGAGGCCAGCCTGCAGCCCACGCTGAGCACAACAGTGGTGAATAATGCGGCGGGGGTGCGCTATCAATACCAGCTGGTGCATTTGGATGGCAGCCAAATCTGGCTGGCTCCGGCTTGGCGCGGGCAAACCAAGCTGGAACCTTCGCACAAATTTCTAAACCTCAACCTGACAGGCGAGCTGGACGGCCTGCTGCTGAACACGCTGAACGAGCTGTCGGCCGCTGGCTGGGAGCTGCTGGAAATCCGCACGGCCACACAGCCGGTATTGGCCACGCAGAAAGTCGAGCGGGATTTGCAGTTCAACGACCCCGAGCGCCCGGTTTACAAAGGCACCACTTCCATCGAAACCGCTTCACAAACGCGCTATCTGTTTCGCAAGGCGATGTAGCCTAAAAGCCAATGGCCGCGCTGACGTCATCAGCGCGGCCATTGGCTTGCAATCAAACTGGCAGCCTGCCTGTTGGCTTAGAAATCCTCGTCCAGCGAGAATACATTGTCGGCACGGTCGGCCATGACGCCGGCTTTCTGGTACTCGGCCACGCGCTTCTCGAAGAAGTTGGTTTTGCCCTGCACCGAAATCATCTCCATGAAATCGAAGGGGTTGGTGGCGTTGTAAATCTTGGCGCAGCCCAGCGCCACCAGCAGGCGGTCGGCCACAAACTCGATATATTGCGACATCGTCTTGGCGTTCATGCCGATTAGGCTCACCGGCAGCGCATCGGTCACAAACTCCTGCTCAATCGTCACCGCGTCGCGGATGATGCTCTGCACCCGCGCCTCGGGCAGCTTGTTCACCAGGTAGCTGTAGAGCAGGCAGGCGAAGTCGCAGTGCAGGCCTTCGTCGCGCGAAATCAGCTCGTTCGAAAACGTAAGGCCGGGCATCAGGCCCCGCTTCTTCAGCCAGAAGATGGAGCAGAACGAGCCCGAGAAGAAGATGCCTTCCACAGCCGCGAAGGCGATGAGGCGCTCGGCGAAGTTTTCCGAGTTAATCCATTTCAGGGCCCACTCGCCCTTTTTCTGCACGGCGGGCACCGTTTCGAGGGCGTTGAAGAGGTAATCCTTTTCCTTGGGGTCTTTGATGTAAGTATCAATCAGCAGCGAATACGTCTCGCTGTGAATGTTTTCCATCATAATCTGAAAGCCGTAGAAGCAGCGCGCCTCGGGCATCTGCACTTCCTGCATGAAGTTCACGGCCAGGTTTTCGTTCACGATGCCATCGGAAGCCGCGAAGAAGGCCAGCACGTGCTTGATGAAGTGCCGCTCGTTGTCGTTCAGACCGTTCCAGTCTTTCTGGTCCTGGCTCAGGTCAATTTCCTCGGCCGTCCAGAACGAGGCCTGCGACTTCTTGTAGTACTGCCACACCTCATCGTTCTGGATGGGGAAAAGCACGAAGCGGTTGGGATTTTCGGCGAGGAGCGGTTCCATAATATCTCGGGGTGTTGATGGCGGTTTTCAGGAGGGAAGACGGAGGCTAACCTCGGTTCGCAAACAGATGTTTGGCGGCGGCGGCACAAAATCGCCTGGCCTTCCAGCACCAAATATAGCCCCGTCGGGGAAGGCAATTGCCCCGGGTTCGGGCTTTTTTATTCATTACTTTTTGGTTAAGACCGGCTAATTTTCAACCCATTTTGCGCGGCCGGCGCGGCGCGCTGTCCACAGAAATCCGTCTCATAATCAAGCATTTTCGCCCCACTTATCCACATTCCGACTGTGGATAAACCTACTTGTCCCCAAAACCGGTCGATTTGCGGCCGTTAGGCCTCGTTTTTTAATCCGGCCTTAATCTGCGCTTCATCTGCGCAGGAGCCTTTTTTGGGCTTTGCGCACGGGCCAGCCAATGACGATTAACAACTTAGGCTTGGATTTCCCAAACCAAAGTCGTACTTTTGCCTTCCCATTTCAGAAAAACCCGCGAAAGCTGATGTACGCAATTGTTAACATAGCTGGCCAGCAGACCAAGGTTGAGGCCAACAAATTCGTTTACGCTCACAAACTGGCCGGCAATGTTGGCGACACCGTAACGCTGGGCAACGCCCTGCTGACCGATGACAACGGCACCATCACCGTTGGTGCGCCCGAGCTGAGCGTGGCCGTTACCGGCACCATCCTCGCCCACGTAAAAGGCGACAAAGTTCTGGTCTTCAAAAAGAAGCGCCGCAAAGGCTACCAGAAAATGAACGGCCACCGTCAGTCGTTCACCAAAGTCCTGATTAACAGCATCGGCTAAGGTCAGTTGAGAGTTAAAAGTTATGAGTTAAGCGTTGGCAATGAGCCGATTCTAATCATAACAGCCAACTCTTAACTCATAACTTTTAACTCTTAAATCAACATGGCTCATAAGAAAGGTGTCGGCTCGTCCAACAACGGCCGCGAATCGCATTCGAAACGCCTCGGCGTAAAAATCTTCGGTGGTCAGCCCCTGGTGGCTGGCAACATCATCGTGCGTCAGCGCGGTACCAAGCACCACCCCGGCGCGAACGTGGGCATGGGCAAGGACCACACGCTGTTTGCGCTGGTTGATGGCGAAGTGCAGTTCCGCAAGGGCCGCAAAGACCGTTCGTTCGTGACGGTTATCCCCCGCGAAGTAGTTTCGGTACCGGCTTAATTGCCGACTGACTGCAAGTAAAAAGGGCTGCCCCACGGGCAGCCCTTTTCGCGTTGTGGCTGGCTGAACTGCGCAAGTACGGGCATCATAATGCCAATGCCCTGCGGCACCGCTGCCGGCTTCGACGCGGCTTAGCGGCCGAAGTACACGCCGAGATTGATTTGGGTGGACAGGTTGAGACCACCCGCCGAATAGCCCCCGAAGTGGGCATCGCTACGCGTCGGACCAATGCCAACCCCGGCGTTTAAATCAAACAGGAAGTTGCGACCCAGCGGCCGCTGCATGCCCCACAGCAGGTTGAGTGTGGGCATATAGTCGGTCCGGTAGCGGTAATAGCCTTCCAAATTAGGGTAAGGGGTTGTGATGACGAACTCCGGCGTGCGCAACATTTCCGTGTGCAGCTCAGCCGCCAAATAGTTGCCCACAAACGAGCCACGAGCCCGGCCGTGCCGCGCCCGGCCCGCCTGGTTGTAGTAGTAGCGCCCGCCAAGGCTAAGCGCACCGGTAGGCAGCAATGGACTATCAACCTGGCGGCCGGGGTCATTTCGGAACAGCCCCAGGTCGGCATCGGCCTGGGCGTAGAGGGAGAAGCGGCGGCTCAGCGCGTACTCGATGCCGGCCGACAAGGGTAGGCGCGCGCCCAGCCCGTAATAGTTGCCGTGTCGGAAAACCCGGGCGGCATTCAGGCCCACGCGCACGCGCAGCTTGTCTGCGGGTGGCTCGGCAGCCGTTTCAGGATTGGATGCCGGAACCGGGGCTTGGGCAAAAACGGTGAGGCTGGCCAGCAACAGGCCAGGCAGTGAAAACAGGCAGCGGCGCATGATGAATGAAGCGGATGTTGTGGAAATTCATGTGCTGGATTCAATCGCCGTCGTTTCGGTTGCAACGCAAGCTGTTTACGAGAGCTGATAAAGCACTGGCTTACTGGGGCTGGCGTCGAGCTCCAGGCTGGTAATCTGAATATTGAGCAGATATAATCCATCCGAAATTTCATCGGGCACAAAAATCAACTCGGTTATGGTGGCTTCGCGGCGGGGCCGGGCTGGGTACTGCCAAAAGGCGTGGTGGGCCAGCAGCTGGCCGGCATCTTCCTCGCGGTCCACGCTGGGCAGGTCGAGCAGCAGGTGCTGCACGTTGTGCTCTACCAGCCATTCGGCCAGCGCGGGCTCGATGTAGGTAGGATTGGTGCCGGAATACTGGCGGGTGCGTTTGGCCGCGTCGTTGGGCAGGGTGCGCAGCACGAGGGCTTCGGCAATGGCGCGGTCGGGCTGGGCCTGGAGGGCAGCCTGCACGTCGGCCAGCAGCACCACGAGGTCGCCATTGAGCTGCCGGCGGGGCGCTACGCTCACCAGCCGGGCCACGAACAAAAAGCGGCGCAGGCACTGATTGAGCGTAACGCCGGGGTCGGGCGAGATGTGGCCGTAACACTCGGTGTGGGTGCCATTGCCGTGAGGCGTGACGTGGATGCGCTGGTAGTTGGTGCTGCCGCCCAGCGCCACGCTGCCCACGAAGCTGCCCACCCGAATGGTGTCGAACTGCACGGGCTCGGCCCAGAAGCAGTTTACCTGGTCGGGGCCCGGTTGCAGGGGCAGCGAAATATCGATGGGCGCGGCGGGGTCGTAGGCATACGTGCGGCCGGCAAAGGGGAAAGTTGGTTTCACGGTAAGCAGTGAGCAGTAAGTGGTGAGCAGTAAGCAAAGGAACGGTGGCCCCGGCGCTTTGCCTGAAGCGGAACCGGCCTGCGGACTTTCTCTCCGGGAGAGCATAGCCGGGCAACGCAGACGTGCTGCCTCGCGGCGCTCAGCGGGTGGGGCAAAGGCGCTGCAGAATCCGGCTGATTTCGCGGGCCTGGCTGATGATGATGAGATGACCGCCGGGCAGCTGAAACTGGCTGAGTGCGGCGCCGTTGGGCAGCAGGCGGTCTTCGGTGCCGTGGATGCGGATGGCGGGCGGCGTGGGCCGACCCGGCCAATGCAGCAGCTGCGCGATGGCCCAGCGGGTGAAGTATGGGTCGGTATCGCGCAGAATCTGGCGGAGCAACTGGTACTCGCGGCCATTTTTAACGCCAAAAAACCACTGCGCCACGCGCGGCAGGCGCGGCAGCAGCGAAGGCGGCACCAGCCGGTGCAGGCCGGTAGCCCGGGCCACGCGGCCCAGCCACGGCAGCTCCCGGGGCCCGCCAAAGCTGGATATCAGCACCACCTGCGCCAGCGGGCGCAGTTGCGCGATTTCCAGCGCCAGCACGCCGCCGAAGGATACCCCCACCAGGCAACAGGGCTGGTGGGCGGGCACAGCGGCCGCCAGACGAGCGGCGTAGTGCGGCAGCGGTTCGCGGGAATTGTACGGCGGCAGCCAGCGCAATACGTGCGCCGGGCCGGGCAGACGCAGAAACTGGAACACCCGCTCATCGGCGCCCAGCCCGGGAATGAGGTAAAAATCGGCGGCCATTACCGCCTAGGCATCGAGGCGCACAAACACGCCTTCGAGGTAGAAGATGTTGTGCGGCTGGGGGTCGTCGGGGTCGTCTTCGCCGAGCTCACCGTCTTCGGTGGCAGGGTAGGTAACGGACAGCTTCAGGGCCACGCCGGGCAGCGGCACGGGCGGGGCTTCGGCCGAGTTGTATTCGAGCAGCGCGGGCCAGTCGCCGGCCGAGAGGGCATCGGCCACCTGCTCCTGCAGGGCTTCGGCGCGGCCGTGGGCCAGCCCGAGAAGGGTATCGAGGGCCTTGAAGGGCAGCGCAAGGTGGAAGAAGTGGGTATCGCTGTCGAAGTACGTGGTGGCCCACACGGTCACGTCGTCGGTATTATCGAAGACAATGGCGACGACGTGAATCTGCTCCACGAAGAAGTCGGCATCGTCGGCAATGCTGTCACTCAGTAGCTTGACCACAGCTTTAGCAGATTTTAACAGATTAAAACAGATTTTTCGTGGGGCTGCACAAATGTAGGCCGAACGCAGGCACTCATGGCCGAAGCCACCGAAAATCGGTCTTACCCATCCGCATCCGTTGAATCGGTGGCCTGGAACAGCTCCAGCGTAATGTGGTCGGCCAGCAGCTTGCCCGCGTCGGTCAGGGCAAGCACCTGGTTGTGAATGGTGGCCCAGCCGTTGGCCTGCAGCTCGGCAAGGTAGGCAGCACGGGTGGCCGCCAGGTCGAGGCCGTGGTGGGCGCGCAGGTGGGCCAGGTCGCAGCCGCGCGCGGTGCGCAAGGTGGTGAGCAGGTATTCGTTGGCGCGGTCGGTGGCACTGAGCACGTCCACGGTCACGGGCACTTCGCCGCGCTCCAGCACGGCGGCCACGTACTGCGGGTTGTTGGCGAGGGTGAACTGGCGGTTGCGGCCGTCGTAGCTGTGGGCGCTGGGGCCGAGGCCGAGGTAAGGCACCCCGCGCCAGTAGTTGCCGTTGTGACGGCTTTCGCGGCCGGGCTGGCAGAAGTTGCTGATTTCGTACTGTTCGTAGCCGTGGGCGCGCATGGCCGCCAGCAGCATCTCGAACTGCGTGGCCACGAACTCATCGGGCGCGGGCTTGAACGTGCCCTTTTGCAAACGGTGCCCGAAAGCCGTGCCCGGTTCAATTGTCAAAGCATAGGCCGACACGTGCGGCACGCCCAGCGCGAAGGCGTTGGCCAGGTCGGCTTCCCAGATGTGGTGGCCCGGCGCGGGCACGCCGTAAATCAGGTCGATGGAAATGTTCTCGAAGCCCGCATCCTGAGCGCGGCGCACGGCGGTGGTCGATTCCTCGGCGGTGTGGGCGCGGTTCATGAGCCGCAGGTGCGGCTCGTAGAAGCTTTGCAGCCCAATGCTCAGGCGGTTGATGCCGGCGGCCCGCAGCTCCTGCAATTTGGTGGCGCTGAGGTCGTCGGGGTTGGCTTCGAGGGTGATTTCGGCCTGCGGCGAAACCGTAAAATGGCGGTGGATGGCCTCAAAAATCCGGCCGAGCTCGCCCGCAGTCAGCAGCGAAGGCGTGCCGCCACCGAAGTAAATGGTTTCGAGGGCAGCCTTGGGGCCGAGGTAGTCCCGGCGCAGCTCCAGCTCGCGCCCGATGGCTTCGACCAACCGGCTCTTCATGCCCAGCGAGGTGCTGAAATGAAAATCGCAGTAGTGGCAGGCCTGCTTGCAGAAGGGAATGTGGAGGTAGAGGCCAGCCATAAATACAGGTAAAAAGCGGGCGCTGCGCTAACGGCTCCGGAAAAATTCCAGGCCGGCAATGAGGCGGCAAAGGTAAGCCCCGCCCGGGACGCGCGCCCGACGGCGCGCGTCCCGGGCGGGGCTGGTGCTGGGGGCCGGGCTGCTTTACTTCACCGCCAGGTGCCGGCTGCCGGCCTTGCTGCGAAGCACGTAGAGCCCGGCCGGCAGCCCGCGAAGGTCAAGCTGGGCCTCGGCCGCGCTGGCCGCCACGGCGTAGCGGCGCACTTCGCGGCCCAATGCGTCGAGCAGCAGCACCGTTTCAGCGCCCGAAACCGGGCCCACGCTCACTTGCTGGTGGGCCGGGTTGGGGTAAAGCGTCAGGACCGCGCTGGTTTGGGCCTTGCCGGTGGCCAGCACGGCTGGGTCGGACAACGTGGCAAGCGCCGCCACCACCACGCCTTCCGGCGCGGCAATGACCGTGCTGCCGAAAGCCGCCAGCGGCGTGACGCTGCCGCCCACCACCACCCGGCCGCTCACCAGCGCCAGCGCCCGCAGGATGTCGCTGTTCAAGCCCCCGGCGGCCCGCGCCCAGCTTACGCCAACGCTGCTGCCGCCATCGGCCAGACGCAGCACCATGCCATCGGAGCCGCCGGCGCTCTGGATGGGCGTGCCGCCAAAGGTGGCCGTGCCGCCAAACGTGGCGGCGGCATACAGCCCGGTGCCGTTGAGAGCTGTCTGGTACACGGTTCCGTTCACGAGCTGCACCCAGCCGGCACTTAATGACGTGCCGGTATCCGTTACTTTCAGCACAAAGCCATTGCCGGTGCCGGTGAGCGTGGCCCCCGTCCAGGCAGGGCTGGCAGTGGAGCCGGATACGTACAGCACGTTGCCCTGGCGGCTCATACTGGTCACAAAATCATTGCCCGTACCGCCGGCCCGTATTGCCGTTGTGAAACTGGCCGAAGCGCCAAAGTCGGTGAGGCTGGCGATGGCGATATCGCCACTGCCGTCAGGGCCCGCATTGGTGAGCGTGGCGTTGCCAATGCTCAGGGTGCCGTAAAACACGCCGCTCACGTACACCGTCGAGCCGCTCACGCTCAGTCCATACACGTTGATAGTGTTGCTGATGGTGGCACTGTTGCCGTTGCCGATGCCCCGGGCCCAGCCAAAAGTGGCCGTGCTGCCGTTGTCTATGAGCTTGGTTACGTAGCCGTCGTCGTAGCTGGCGTTGGTGCTCAGAGCCGTGGTGCTGCCAACGGTGAGGGCATTGCCGGTGAAGTCGCCCCCAACGTACACGCTGCTCCCGCTCACCGCCAGGGCCTCCACAAACACGCCCGAGCCGTCATCAATCAGCTGAGCCCAGGTAAAGCTGGCGCTGCTGCCCGCGTCGGTCAGCTTGGCCACGTAGCCGGTCAGGTTGCCGGGGGCCGAAGAAGTCAGGGTAGTGGCTCCCAGGGCAATGGTCGGCCCGTAGAACTGGCCTGCCAGGTAGATGCTGCTACCGCTCACGGCCACGCCGCCGTAGGCATCGTCGTTGGCCAAGCTGCCCGCCTGCACGGCCCAGGTGTAGCTGGCGGTAGCGGGGTTGAACTTGGCCACGAAAACATCGATGCCGCCCACGCTGGTTAGGGTGGTGTTGCCGAGGGTGATGCTGCCGCTGAACTCGCCGGCCACCACCACCGTGCCGCCCGCCGCCGGGGCCGCCCAGCGCACGAGGCTGGTATTGCCGGCCGTGAGCACGCTTTGCCAGGCCGGAGCCGGGTTGGGGCTCGTGAGCACCGTGAAGCTCACCAGGCCATTGCTGGTGCCCAGTGCCGTGGTGGCACTCACGGCCCCCGACTGTGCGCCGGCCGGCACCACCACGCCGCTAATCTGCGTGCCGGCGGCATTTACGCTGAAGCCTGACGTAACCACGTTGTTGCTGGTGCCGGCAAAAGCCACGGCGGTGGTGCCGGCCAGGCCCTGGCCGTAGAGCGTGACGGTGGTGCCCACCGGCCCGGCATTGGGTGCCACCAGCGTGAGCAGGGGAGCCTGGTCGAGAAAAGTGGCCACAAAGCCGGGCCGCACTCCGGCGCTGGCCCCCAGGCCAACGCTGCCAAAACTGGTCGGGGTGGTGGCCTGCCCCGTCACGCACCAGGTGCGCGGGTCGAGCCGCCCCAGCCCGATGGCGTAGTCGGCACCAGTGCCGCCGGCCTGCTCCGCCCCCACAAAGCCGGCGCTGCTGCCTGCGTCGGCCAGCTTGGCCACCAGCGCGTCGCTGCTGCCAACGCTGGTCAGGGTGCGGCTGCCGAAGGTGGCCGTGCCGCCGAACGCCCCGGCTACGTAAACACTGGTGCCATAAATACCCAGCGCGTTGGCGCTGTTGGAGGGGTCGGTGCTGGTGCCGCCGTTTTGCGCAGCCCAGACAAAGCTGGCGGCCGTGCCCGCGTCGGCCAGCTTGCTCACAAACAGGTTGGCCACGCCGCTATTGGTGAGGGTGGTGCCGCCCAGCGGCAAGGAGGCGCTGCGGTAGCTGCCGCCCACATACACGCTGCTGCCGCTCACGAGCAGGCAGCGGGCGTAGTCGTCGCCGCTGCCGCCGGCCTGCTGCGCCCAAAGCGCGAGGTTCTGGTCGGCGTAGTTCAGCTTGAGGACGAATAAATCTTCGCCCCCGGCATTGGGCAGGGTGCCGCCCGGCACCGCCGATGCCGTGCCGCTGGCCGTGCCCGCCGCGTAGAGGTAGCCGTTGGCATAGCTCAGGGCCGTCACGGCATCGCCGGCCCGCACCACGGGGGCCGGGCTGCTGGGCTGGTTCCCCGTGGTGTAGCCATAGTAGCGGGCAATGAAGCCGCCCGGGCTGGCCAGAGTATAATTGTCGAAGGTGGCATTGCCGCCGCTGGTGCCCCCCACATACACATAAGTAGTGCCGAAGCAGGCTATCGACGTGGCGTAGTCGTTGGCGGTGCCGCCGCCCCGCCGGGCCAGGCTCATGCTGCCCGACAAGGTGCTGAGCCGCGCAGTAAACACGTCGCTGGTGCCGGCCTGCACGTTGGTGAGCGTGGTGCTGCCCAGCGCCAGCGTCGCGCTTGCGAAGTTGCCGGCCACGAAGACCGACGTGCCGCTCACGGCCACCGCCGTGGCCGCGTTGCGGCCGGCAGTGGCGCTGCTGGTACCCTTCACCGCCCACACAAAGCCGGTGCCGGCATTCCATTTGGCCACGAACATTTCCTGGCCGTTGGCAGTGCTGAGGGTGGTGCTGCCGAAGGTGGCGTTGCCGGCAAAGCCCCCGGCCAGGTACACGTTGCCGGTGCCATCGGGGGTGCTGGCCTGCACCTGCACGTCGCCGGCGGCGGCCACGGCCGTTTGCCAGCTCAGGGTTTGGGCCTGCGTGAGCTGGCTGGCCAGCAGCCACACCAGCAGCAGCCCAAGAATGCTCCGTCCCTGTCGGGAAGCGAGTAGAAAGCATTTCATAACACCGGTTTTTAAGTGAAAAGGAAAGCAAAAGAAGCACAGAAAAAGCCGAGCGTAGCGCACCTGCCCCGCAGCTTTTCCCCGGACGCGCCGAAATAGCCTTTGGGGTAGCGGCCATTCTCTGTTTCGCGGGTGCAGCCCTGCTTTCTTGCTTATGAGCAGTGGCTTAACGGCAGGCCGTTCTTTCCTCCCTCCTACTCCGGCACCCGCTCAGCGCCAATAAAAAAGCGTCCTGCCGCGCGTATCGCAGCAGGACGCTTTTTACTAAGCGGGCAAATGCCGGGGCTTAATTCCAGCCGCCGCCAAGGGCCCGGTACACGTTCACGGTGGCGTTGAGCTGCTGCATCTTGGTTTCGATGAGGTCGAACTTCGATTCCAGCGCGTCGCGCTGGGTCAGCAGCACCTCCATGTAGTCGGCGCGGGCCGATTTGAACAGGGTGTTCGAGATGTTGATGGACTCGTTGAGCGCCGCCACTTCCTTCTGCTTGGCATCGTAGCTGCCGGCCAGGTTGTTGATGTTCGACAGCTGGTTGTTCACCTCGATGTAGGCATTCAGCACGGTTTTCTCGTACTGATACACCGTCTGGAGCTGGCGGGCATTGGCGCTGTAATACAGCGCCTTGATGCCGTTGCGGTTCACCAGCGGCCCGGCCAGGTCGGCCCCCAGCGCATACAGCATCGACTCGGGCGTACTCACCAGCAGGCCGGGGCGGAAAGCCTCCAGGCCCACGGCCCCGTTGATGGCCAGCGAGGGGTAGAAATTGGCGCGGGCCACCTGCACGTCCAGCTTATTGGCCTGTAGGTTCTGCTCGGCCTGGCGGATGTCGGGGCGGTTGCTCAGCAGCTGCGCGGGCAGGCCGGCCTGAATGGTTTTCGGCACCAGGTCGGCAAACGTCTGGTAGTTGCGGGCAATGGGCTGCGGGTAGCGGCCGGCCAGGTAGTTCAGGTGGTTCTCAGTTTCCACGATGCGCTGCTGAATGCCGAACTGCAGGGCACGGGTGTGCTGCACCTGGGCCTCAAACCGTTTCACGGCCAGCTCCGTCACGCGGGCCGACTCCTTTTGCAGCTTCACGATTTCCAGCGCGTTGGTCTGGATTTCGAGGTTCTGCTTCAGAATAGCCAGCTGGTTGTCCAGCGCCAGCAGCTCGTAATACGAGTTGGCAATCTCGGAAACCAGGTTGGTCACCATGAAATTCTTGCCTTCCACGGTGGCCAGGTAGCGCAGCGCGGCGGCCTTGCGGGCATTGCGCAGCTTGTGCCAGATATCGACCTCCCAGTGAGCAAACGCGCCCACCTGCAGGTTGGTCAGCGGGTCGGGCGTGGATTTCCCTTCCTTGATGTCGACGTTTTCCTCGGTCGCGCCCTGAATGGTGTAGCGGCCCACTTTCTCGGCATCGGCCCGGGCGCCCAGGCTCACGAAGGGCAGGTACTCGCCCTTGCGGGCCCGCACCTCGTTGCGCGCAATCTCAATTTCCTGCAGCGTCACGTTCAGCTCCTGGTTGTTTTGCAGGGCCGTTTCGATGATGCTGGTCAGGTTGGGGTCGGTGAAGAACTGCTTCCACTGCACGCGGGCCGAGCTGGCGGTATCCTGCACGGCGGCGCTGTTGAGGTAGCCGGCCGGCACGTTGCGGCTCACCGCTCTATCTACCAGGGCCGGCGTGGCGCAGCCCGCCACCGCCAGCATCAGGCCGGCGGCGGCCAGGCTTTTATAAATCCGTTTCTTAAGCATGAGATTCTACTTCTTCGACTAATACACGCGGCTCGAAGCCCTCGCTTACTGGATATTCGTTTTCGTCGTGAATCAGCTTGCGGCCGGCGGCCAGCGAGCCAAAGACGTAGTACAGGCCCGGCACCAGCACCACCCCGAAAATGGTCCCGAACAGCATGCCGCCCAGGGCCGCTGTGCCAATGGTCCGGTTGCCGATGGCCCCGGCCCCGGTGGCAATCACCAGCGGAATCAGGCCGGCAATGAAGGCGAACGAGGTCATGAGGATGGGCCGGAAGCGGGCCTTGGCCCCGGCAATGGCCGCCTCGCGCACCGACATGCCCTGCTCGTGCTCCTGCACCGCAAATTCCACGATAAGCACGGCGTTCTTGCCCAGCAGCCCCACCAGCATCACCAGCCCCACCTGGGCGTAGATGTTGTTGGCCAGACCCAGCATCTTGATGAACAGGAAGGCCCCGAAGATGCCGGCCGGCAGCGAGAGCACCACCGCCAGCGGCAGCAGAAAGCTTTCGTACTGCGCCGCGAGCACCAGGTACACGAAGGCCAGCACCACCAGGAAGATGTAGATGGCTTCGTTGCCGCGGGCCGTTTCGTCTTTCGACAGGCCGCCCCAGTCGATGTCGTAGCCGCGGGGCAGCGTTTTAGCCGCTACTTCCTGCACTGCCTTGATGGCCTCGCCCGAGCTGAAGCCCTGCGCGGCATCGCCCCGGATGGAGGCCGTGGTGTACATATTGTAGCGGTTGATTTCGTTGGCGCCCTGGGTTTTCACCAGCTTCATGAAGGCCGAGAAGGGCACCATTTCGCCTTTGTCGTTCTTCACCCACATGTCCATCACGTCCTTGGGCAGGCGGCGGTATTCGGGCGAAGCCTGCACATACACCTTGAAAAAGCGCTGGTATTTGATGAAGCCCAGCTCGTAGGTACTGCCAATCATGATGCTCAGCGTGTTCATGGCGTTGCCAATGCTCACGCCTTTCTGCATGGCCAGCTGGTTGTCAATCTGGATTTCGTACTGCGGATAGTTGGCGCTGTAGAACGTGAAAAGCCCGGCCAGCTCCTTGCGCTTGCGCAGCGCGGCCATGAATTCCTCGTTCACTTTTTCCAGCGCTTTGTAGTCGCCCGTGTTGGTCTTGTCCAGCAGCTGCAGCTGGAAACCGCCCGCCGCGCCGTAGCCCGGCACTGCCGGCGGCTCAAAGAATTCGATGGTCGCGCCGGGAATCAGCTTGGCCTTTTTCTCCAGCGACTCGATGATGTCGTGGATGGACTCCTTGCGCTCGCCCCAGGGCTTCAGGTCAATCAGGCAGGTACCGGCGTTCGAGCCGCGGCCCTCGGTGAGCACCTCGTAGCCGGCCAGGGTCGAAATGCTTTCGATGCCGGGCACGTCCTTGGCCAGCTGCTGCAGCCGCTGCGAAATGTCGTTGGTGCGCTCCAGCGTGGAGCCGGGCGGCGTCTGAATAATGGCATACAGCATGCCCTGGTCCTCGGCCGGAATGAAGCCGGTGGGCAGCTTGGACGAGATGCCGAAAATGCCCAGCGCAAACAGAATCAGCACGCCGAAGGTGACCACCCGGCGGTCCACCACTTTCTCCAGCAGGTTGGTGTAGCGGCCGGTCAGGCGCTCAAACACGCGGTTAAAAGCATCGATGAAGCGGTTGATGGGCGTTTTCTTGCGCGGCTGGCCGTGGGTGTTTTTCAGAATCATGGCGCAGAGCACCGGCGTGAGCGTGAGGGCCACCACGCCCGAGATGACGATGGACGTAGCCATCGTGATGGAGAACTGGCGGTAGAAAATGCCCACCGGGCCGCTCATGAAGGCCACCGGCACGAACACGGCCGTCATCAGAATGGTGATGGCGATGATGGCCCCGCTGATTTCCCCAATCACTTCCCGCACCGCGCCGTAGGGCGACAGGTGCTTCTCTTCCATCTTGGCGTGCACCGCTTCCACCACCACAATGGCGTCGTCGACTACGATGCCGATGGCGAGCACCAGCGCAAAGAGCGTAATCATGTTGATGGTGAGCCCGAACGCCTGCATGGCCGTGAAGGCACCAATCAGCGAAACCGGCACCGCCAGGATGGGAATCAGCGTCGAGCGCCAGTCGCCGAGAAACAGAAACACCACAATGGCCACCAGAATAAAGGCGTCGCGCAGGGTGTGGATTACGTTCTCGGTCGAGGCATCGAGGAAGCTCGACACGTCGTAGCTGATTTTGTAGTCCATGCCGGGCGGCATGGTTTTCTTCAGCTCCTCCAGCTTGGCCTTCACGCTCTGAATCACGTCGCTGGCATTGCTGCCATAGGTCTGCTTCAGCACGATAGCCGCCGAGGGGTAGCCGTCGAGGTTGGAGTAGATGTCGTAGAACTCCGAGCCCAGCGACACGTCGGCCACGTCTTTCAGGCGCAGCATCTCGCCGTTGGAGTTCGCCTTCAGAATCACGTTCTTGTACTGGTCCACGTCGTTGAAGCGGCCCTGGTACGTCAGTACGTATTCCAACGCCTCGGCCCGGCCCCCATCGGAGCGGCCAATGCGGCCCGGCGAGCCAATCACGCTCTGGTCGTCCAGCGCCTTCATCACGTCGTCGGCCGAGATGTTGTAGGCCCGCATGCGGTCGGGCTTCAGCCAGATGCGCATGGCGTACTGCCGGCTGCCCAGAATGCTGGCCCGGCCAATGCCGTTAATCCGCTGGATTTCCGGTATCATGTTCACCCCGGCGTAGTTGAACAGGTACTTCATGTCCGTGTTCTTGTCCTTGCTGTACAAGTTCACATACATGAGCATGTTGGGCACCACGCGGTTCACAATCAGGCCTTCGCGCTGCACCAGCACCGGCAGGCGGTTGATGACCTGGGCAATGCGCGTGTTGATGTTTACCACGGCCTGCTCGGGGTCGGTGCCGAGGTTGAAGACCACCTGCACGTTGGCCTCGCCGGCGCTCACGGCATCGGAGGTCATGTATTTCATGCCCGGCACGCCGTTGATGGCCTGTTCCAGCGGAATCAGCACCGACTCGGTGAGCACCTTGGCACTGGCCCCGGGGTAGGCCGCCGCCACCATGACCATGGGCGGCGAAATCTCCGGAAACTGCGACGTGGGCAGCGTTTTGATAGACATAATGCCCATGAAGACGATTACCACCGAAATGACGATGGCAAACACGGGCCGGCGAATGAATTTACTAAACATAGCTCAGCTGTAATTAGATGAAACGACCTTATTCGCTGTACACTTTCAGCTTGGGCAGCACCTTTTCCGGCGCCTCGTAGGTGTAGCTAATCTTGTCGCCATCCTTCACCTTGCGTATCCCCTCCAGCAGTATCTTGTCGGTGCTGGCAATTCCACTCTTAACCACATAGAGGTCAGGCATTTCAGAAGCAATGGTTACTTCCTTCTGGTGCACCACGTTGTTCTTGTCCACCACGTACACGAACTTCTTCTCCAGCACCTCAAACGTGGCTTTCTGCGGGATGATGAGGGCGTGCTTGAGCGGCACGGTCATGAGCACGCTGCCGGTTTCGCCGTTGCGCAGCAGCCCTTTGGGATTGGGGAAAGTGGCGCGAAAGGCAATGTTGCCGGTTTCGTTATTGAAGTCAGCCTCAATGGTTTGCACCTTGCCGGGGTATTCAAACACCTCGTTGTTAGCCATTTTCAGGTGCACGTTCACCGCGTCGGGGCCCTGCACGTGCTCTTTATAAGCCAGGTACTCGGCCTCGGGCACGTTGAAATACACCCACATTTTGCTGTTGTCGGAAAGCGTGGTGAGCAGGTCGCCCTCGTCCAGCAACGAGCCCAGCCGGGCCTGGAAGTGGTCCATGATGCCGCTGAACGGCGCCTTGATGGACGTAAACTGCAAATGCGTCTGGGCCAGCGCTACGTCGGCCTTGGCCTTGTCGAACTTGGCCTGCGAGAGCGACAGCTCATTGCCCGACACGATGTTCTTATCGGCCAGGCGCTTCGTGTTCTGGTATTCGATGCCGACGTAATTGGCCTCGGCCTGCGATTTTTTCAGCTCGGCCTGGTAAATCGTGGGCGTAATCTGAAACATGGGCTGGCCCTGCTGCACCAGCTGGCCCTCATCCACGAAGATTTTTTGCAGGTAGCCTTTTTCCAGCGCCCGAATCTCGATGTGCTGAAAGGCGTGAATCTGGGCTACGTACTCCTTCGTAACCGTGGTGTCCTTTTGCAAGGGGCTGGTGGTCAGAAGCTTTACCTGTTCTTCTTTTTCCTCTTTCTTCTCTTGGCAGCTGGTGCAGAAGTACAGGCCGCACAAGCTCATTAGCATGAATACTCTTTTCATAAGTAGCATAGGTGCCTGGGCAGGCAGTTGCAGTTTGTAATCCCGGGAATATTTGGATGGAGAGGGTGGCCTTGGCGTGCCTGATGCGGCGGGCACCTGAAGGGGTGGTCAGGCGGTATTTATGTGGGGGTTTTCCATGCGTCACATTCGGTTGTGCCAGGTGGCAGCAGCCCGTTCAACGTCAGCGGAAATCGGAAACCGGAAGCGCGAAATCGAGCAGTAAAACCGACCTCGCCCGGCTCGTTTTGCCCGCTGAGTGATGCAAAGCACGGAGCGTCGGCATGAAGTCACTATGAAGGAATTGGTGAAATTCATTCATAATCGGGCCGCCGCCGGGCCCTGGCCGGCACCGGATTTGGCCCGGCGGCAACGGCGCAAAGGCGGCCCCATGCGCTGAAAACAGCGTTTTTTACCGCCAATTGGTCAGGCCTTTACCACCAGCCGCTACCTTCGGGAAATTAAAAAGCGGCTTTCACGTTATGCCCCCGGATGAATAGGTTTCTACTGCGCTGCCGGGGATTGCTGCTGCTGCTGGCCTGCCTGATGGGTGGCCCGGCGGCCCGCGCCCAAACGCCCGGCCTCGACCCCAACGCCCCCAACCAGCCGGGCCTGGCCACCCCGGCCCTGCCGCCCAAAGCCACGCCGCCCCCGGCCGCCCGGCGCGCGCTGGCCCGGCCCCGGGTGCTGCTGCTCGATGCCGAAGCGGCCGACCAGCCGCTGCTGCGCCGCTACAAAGTGAAGCCCACCGTGCCCGATTCGCTTGGCGCCCTGCGCGCGGTGCGCGAGCTGGTGCTGGCCCTGCAAAGCGACGCTTACCTCACCGCCTCGGCCGATGAGCTGCGCTGGAGCCGCGACACGGTGCGTGTGCGCCTGTACGTGGGCGAGCGGTTTCGCTGGGCCTACCTGCACAACGGCAACCTCGGCGACGGCCTGCTGACCCGCGCCGGCTACCGCGAAAAGTTCTTCCGCCACACGCCCTTTTTGCCCGAAGACTGGGTGAAGCTGCAGGAGCGCATTCTCACCGAAGCCGAAAACCAGGGCTTTCCTTTTGCCACCGTCGGCCTCGATTCCATTCGCCTCGACGGGCACGACATTGCCGGGCGCGTGGTGCTGAAGCGCGGCCGCGTGGTGGTGTTCGACTCGCTGCAGATTGTGGGCAACACCAAGACCAAGAAGCGTTTCCTGACCAAGTACCTCCAGATTTTTCCGGGCCAGCCCTTCAGCCAGCAGCGCGTGGCCGCCGCCGCCCAGCTGCTGCGCCAGCTGCCCTACGTGCAGCTGCGGGCCGAGCCGGAAATCCGCTTTGCCCGGGGCAAAGCCCGCGTGTACCTGCTGCTCGATGACCGGCCCAGCAACCAGTTCGACGCCATTGTGGGCATTCTGCCGAACGCGAACGCGGCCCAGACAGGCGTGCAGTTCACCGGCGACGTCACCATCAACCTGCGCAACCTCAAGGGCGGCGGCAAGCAGATTGGCCTGCAGTGGCGCAAAACCGATGCGCTTTCGCAGCTGCTCGACGCGCAGTACGTGCACCCCAATTTCTTCGGCACGCCGCTGGAAGTATCCGGCACCTTCAACCTCTACAAGCAGACCGATGCCTTCCTCACGCTTCGGCCGCGCGTGCAGGTGACGTACCCCACGGCGCGGGCGGGGCGCGTGGGCTTTTTCTTTGAGCAGCGCAGCTCCTTCCTGCTCTACGACAGCGCCACGTACGCCAACCTGACCCAGCTGCCCGAAAACATCGACTCGCGGTTCAACTCCTACGGCCTGAGCTATGCCTGGAACAGCCTCGACGACCTGTTTTTCCCGCATCGGGGCTACCTGCTGAATGCGCAAGGGGCCGTGGGCACCAAAACCATCGACCGCAACACCAGCATCAACAACGAGTTCTACAACGGCGTGGGGCTGCGCTCGTCCCAATATTCGCTGGCCCTGCGCGTGGAGCGCTACCTGCCCATCCGGCGCACCGGCGTGGTGCTGCTGCGCCTGCGCGGCGAAAGCCTCGTCAACCCGCGCCTGTTCACCAACGACCTGTTCCGCCTCGGCGGCCTCAACTCGCTGCGCGGCTTCAACGAAAACCAGTTCTACGCCAGCTCCTACGCCGTGGCCACGGCCGAGTTCCGGCAGTTTATCGGCGCCGACTCCTACGTGTTTCTATTTGCCGACCAGGCGTATTTCCGGCACGATATTGAGCAGGACCGGTACAGCGACCAGCCCACCGGCCTGGGCACGGGCCTTAGCTTCCGCACGGCGGCGGGGCTGTTTCAGTTCGTGTACTCGGTGGGGCAGTCGGACTTCGCCAATCAGTCGTTCGGGCTGAAAACGTCGAAAATCCACTTCGGCCTCACCAGCCGGTTCTGAGTAGCGTGAACGCCGCGAGCCCGCGTTTCGGCTAGTGTGCCAACGTCCACAAACGATGCACGGACCTGCAGCATCCACGCTACAGCCGGCCATTTCGTCTGCATTTTTCCGGCTAAAACCCGCTTTTCGGCCAGCTTGGCCGGAGGCTAAATTGTTTTCAGAAAAAATACGTCAATTCGACTGATATTCAGCACAGATACGCCTCGATTCAGATTGGTACATCATTTGTAATACCTGTCCCGAAGCCGCCCCTAAAACCGGCTCTTTGCCATGAAACTCATCAGCTCGAAATTCATCCATAGCATTGCTCCCCAGCTCGACCTGCTCAACACCATTGGTGGGGGCGTGGCCCAGCCGCAGCTCCACGTCGACCAGCACCCGAAGGGCGTCATTCTGCGCGTGGCCATGCCCACCGTATCGGCCGACCGTTTCCGCGTGGTGCTCAATAACCAGAAGCTCACCGTGTTTGGCGAGTACCGCCACGAGCCCGACGACCAGCTGGCCGCCCCGCTTTTCGTGCAAACCCTCGACCTGCCCACCAACCTCAACCTCGCCCGCATCGACGCCGTGCACGAAGGCCAGGAGCTGCGCGTGCGCATCCCCTTCCTGAACCCGAACGACCAGCAGCGCGAAATCGACATCAAACGCAACGAGTAGTCGGCTTTTCCGTTACTGCTCAATTCCATAACGCTGGGACCGACCAGCACCGCAGTCTTCAGATAACGCCGGGCCCGACCGGCAGCCTTTCCAAAACCCTTCCGGTTTTCACTCTTGAGCCACCGCCCACAGCGGTGGTTTTGTTTTTGCGGGCCTATCCGAACAGGGGAATAATCAGCACGAAGCTCATCACCAGCGCCAGGTAGAACCAGCCCATCATCTGGCCCCGGTAGCGGCGCGGCAGCCGGTTGCTGAGCACCAGCATGGCCGCGATAACCAGCAGCAGGTGCGCCACGAAGAACACCATCGTCTTCACCCAATTGCGCACAATCGTGTTTTCGGGCTGGTACTGGTTGCTTTCGCCCAGGCCCGCGGTGAGGTACTGCAGGCCGAAGAAGGCCACCGTTTCGAAGGCGACGAAGAGCAGCAGGCCCGCCAGCAGCGCCGGGCCGGACGATTTTTCGGAGATATCAGCCATGGTGCTTACGGTCGCGGACGGCCCTGCACTTCCGCGCTGCGGGCTTTGATGTAGAGCGCTTCTACCTTGGCGCGGGCCCAGGGCGTGCGCCGCAAAAACGTGAGGCTGGACTTGATGCTGGGATTTTCGGCGAAGCAGTTCATGCGCAGGCGGGCATCAAGCTCGGGCCAGCCGTAAGCGGCCACGAGGTACTCAAGAATATCGGCGAGCTTGACGCCGTGCAGCTCGCTGATGAGGTGGCCGGATTCGTCGCGGGCGTCGGCGGCACGAAGGAAGGACATGGCGAAATGGGCTGGGGAAAGCGCAAAGTTGGCGAAAAGCCGGGGCCCGGCGCACGATGGCGGCCGGGCGGGCGTTATTTTTGGGCACCATCACCCCATGCCGTTGCCCCCCATTAGCCAGTCCACCACGCCACCCGTTCTGCCCCCGGCCCCGCGCCGCTGGTGGCGGCGCAACCTGCTGGCGGCCCTGCTGGCGCTGCTGGTGGTGGGTGGCTACTACTACGTGCGCCACCGGGTGCAGCTGAACCGGTACGCCCGCCGGGCCTGGGCCACCTTCACCAAAAACGGCCTCACGGGCCGCGAAAAAACCCCGCTGCTGGCCGGCTACTCGGTGCACGGCATCGACGTTTCGGCCTACCAGGGCCACATCGACTGGCCCGAGGTGGCCCGCAACCGCGTGCGCTTTGCCTTCATCAAGGCCAGTGAGGGCGCCACGCTGCGCGACCCGCGCTTTGCCCGCAACTGGCGCGAGGCCCGCAAGGCCGGCTTGCTGTGCGGGGCCTACCACTACTTTCAGCCCAACCGCGACGGGCTGACGCAAGCCAACCTGTTCACCAAAACCGTTCCGCTGGCCCCCGGCGACCTGCCGCCCGTGCTCGACGTGGAGGCCGCCAACTTTCACGACGTGGCCATCATGCGCCGCGAAGTAGCCCGCTGGCTGCGCCTCGTGGAGGCGCACTACGGCGTGCGGCCCATTCTGTATTCCAACCACAGCTTCTACAAGCGCCACCTGGCCGGGCATTTCGACCATTACCCGCTCTGGCTGGCCCACTACGAGGTGGAGCGCCCCACCATGCCGCGCAGCAAGTGGATAATCTGGCAGCATTCCGACGAAGCCTACGTGCCCGGCATTCGGGGCGTGGTCGATTTCAACGTGTTCCAGGGCAATTTCGAATCCTTGCAGGCGTTGCGCATTCCGCTGCCCGCCGCCGCCCCGGCCAAACCCTAACCCCCAAAAAAGAACCGCCCGGCCCGCTGCTTCTGGAGAGCAAGTGCGCCGGGCGGCCTGATGAACGGCACCTGCCGGACAGCCTACATTTTGTCCATCTTGGCGTCTTTCGCCATTTTCTTATCGCTGTCCTTCATCATTTTGCCTTCTTTCTTCATGCCCTTGTCGTGCATCATCTTGCCGTCGTGCTTCATCATCTTGCCGTCGGCTTTGGCATCTTTTTTCATCATTTTGTCGTCGCCCTGCTGCGCATGAGCGGCTACGAACGTACAAGTGAGGGCGAAGGCCGCAGCCAGTTTCAGGAGGTTTTTCATGGGAGTGGTTGGGTTGTTGGTGTTGGGTGAGAAACTCGGCCGAAAGGTTATCTTCGATTATAAAGTTTCGATGAATTTGATTACTCAAGCCAAAATTTTGCACGTCGGCCGGGGCCGGCTCGGCGGCTGGGCCCTGACGGCGCTGGCGCTGCTATCTGCTTGCGGCAGCAGCAAAAACGCGTTCACACAGTCGGGCCAGGGCTCGTACTACGCCGACAAATTCAACGGCCGGCCCACCACCAGCGGCGAGATTTACCGCTCGGGCAAGATGACGGCCGCCCACAACACGCTGCCTTTCGGCACGCGCATCAAGGTCACGAACGTGCGAAACGGCAAGTCGGTGAAGGTGACCGTGAACGACCGGGGCCCGCACGTGAAAGGCCGCATCGTGGACGTGTCGGGCAAGGCCGCCCGCAAGCTCGACCTGGTGGATGCCGGCGTGGTGCCGGTGCAGCTCAAAGTCATCAAAGCCGCGCCCAAGCGCTAGTATTGCGGCGTTTTACCACACTTGTTTTCCCGCTGAGATGAACATCCGTAAAAAAGTAACCTGGACGCTCCCGCCCGGCACCAGCCGCTACGCCGCCCTCGACCTCTGGGTGCCCGCCGCCGAAGACGAAGGCTGGACGGAAGACGAGGTGCAGTACGTCATCAACGAAGTGGTGGAAGCCGAAGACGACAAAGCCGGCCTCGCAGTGCTGGACTGGTACACCCGCAAATAAGCTGGCGGCTATGGCCTTACGCTGCCGGGGTCGCCGGCCGAAACGCCAGCCGCAGCCAGGCGCCCGCCAGCCCGGCCAGGCCGCCTACCAAGCCGGCTACTACCCCATCGGCCAGCACCAACGCCCCCGGCGAGCCGCCCAGCGGCAGCAGCTGCGCTACGCGGTGGGCCAGCAGGCCATCGTTTTGGTAAGCCTGCCAGGCAGCGGGCAGCAGCCAGCTCAGGGCGGCCCCGGCAAACCCGGCCCAAAACCCGGCTTTGCCCGACGGCGCCAGCGCCATGGCCACCACAAAGGCCACCACGGCCAGGCTCCACCACGGCAAATCGAGCTGCGCGGCCGAAGCCAGCACCAGTATCAGGATGGGCAAAAGCCAGGGATTGCGCCAGTTCATGCGGGCAAAGGTATGGGCTGTCGCCCTTCGCTGCGCGCAGGATGACAGGCGAACCCGTTCTCGTCAGGCAGCGGCCAGCACTTCCGGGTCGTTGTTGGCCGGCGAATTTACCCGCTTGCCAATGACGTACTCGCGCATGGCCGCCGCATCATAGGGTACCAGCAGCTGCTGGTGCGCGGCCGTGCCCAGGCCATCATCGAGCCAGGCCTGCTCGGCGGCGCGGGTGGGCAGGATGACCGGCATCCGGTTGTGAATACTGGCCATCAGGCGGTTGGGCTCGGTGGTGATGATGGTGAAGGTGGGGTGCAGCTCGCCGGTGGCGCGGTCCAGCCACTCGTCCCAGAGGCCGGCGAAGGCGAAGGGCTGCTCGTCGCGCAGCAGGATGCGGTGCGGCACCTTGCCGGCCGGCGTGGCCTGCCACTCGAAGAAGCTGTCGGCCAGCACCAGACAGCGCCGCCGGTTCAGCAGCTGCCGGAAGCTGGGCTTTCCGGCCAGCGTTTCGGCGCGGGCGTTGATGGGCTTGGGGCCGGCCGCCGGGTCTTTGCTCCAGCCGGGCACCAGCCCCCAGCGCAACAGCTGAATCTGGCCGGGCGCGGCGTTGGTGATGACGGGCAGCCGCTGCGAGGGCGCGGCGTTGTAGTTGGCCGGCGCGGGCTCGGCAAATCGGGCGTTGAAGCGCTGCTCAGCGGCGGGCGCGGGGGCGATGAACGTGTAGCGGCCACACATAGGAAAGGGGTTTCTGGCTTAAACGAAATGCGGGCCCGGCCGGCCGATTCGACCATATGGCCGGCGCTTGGTACATTGGCAAACCTTTCCGCTCAACTACTTCACCCTATGCAGGCTACCATCGGCTTTTATCACCTCGCGCCTCCCCCGGCCACTACGCAGCACGTTCGGGTGGTGCTGGTGGGGGTCGAGTTCGAAGAAAACCTCTCGCTGCGCTACCTGGCCGGGGCACTGACCGCCGCCGGCTACCCGGCCGTGGAAGTGCTGCCCTACAACGGCATCCGCGACGCGGCGGCCGTGGCGGCGCACATTGTGGCTAGCCGGGCCGACCTGGTGGGCATTTCCATGGCTTTTCAGACGCGGGCCGTGGAAGACATGACGCTGGTGCAGCTGCTGCGCCAGAACGGTTTCGGGGGGCACATCACGGCGGGCGGGCAGTTTGCCACCCTGCACCACGCCGAAATATTTCAGGACTGCACCGGCCTCGACAGCATTGTCCGGTTTGAGGCCGAGGCCACGATTGTGCAGCTGGCGGCGGCCGTTGCGCAGCCGGCCCCGGCCCTGCACGCGGTGCCGGGCCTGGTGTGGCGCGATGCCGACGGAAACGTCAACATCAACCACAGCGCCCCCGAGCCGGGCGACATCAACCACCTGGCGCTGCCGCTGCGCCGGGCCGAGCGGGCGCAGCACCTGGGCTTCAAAACGGCGCACATGCTGGGCTCGCGCGGGTGCCACGCCACCTGCAAATACTGCTGCGTGGCCGCGCTGGCCACCGAGCGTCGCCAGGCCGGCCGGGCGGCGGGCAATGCCAGCGCCTTGCCCGGCACCCGCCGCCGCACGCCGGCCAGCGTGGCGGCCGAAATAGCGCAGCTGTACTTCGGGCACGAAATCCGCCTTTTCGAGTTTCAGGACGACAACTGGATACCGCCGAACGTGGCCGCCGCCGTGGCCTACTTCACCGAGCTGAAAGCCGAACTGGCCCGGCACGGCGTGGGCCGGATTGGCCTCGCCCTAAAAACCCGGGCCGACAGCGTGCAGCCTGAAATCCTGGCCGTGCTCAAGGAAATCGGGCTGATTCGGCTGTTCGTGGGCATCGAATCGGGCACGCAGGAGCTGCTGTCGCGGCTGGGCCGCAAGGCCCGCGACAACGCCTCGCTGCACGCGCTGCAAACGCTGCGCGCGTTTCGGGTGCCGGCTTATTTCAATGCCCTGCTGTTTGGGCCGGATATCCGGTTTGCCGACCTGGAGCCGGAGTTGGCGTTTCTGGAGCAGTGCGCCGACTTCCCCTTTGAAATCGTGGAAGTGGTGATTTACGGCAAGACGGGCCTGTACCAGAGCCTGCTGGCCGAAGGCCGCCTGCACGGCAACTACCTCGATTACGACTACGACTACCTGGAAGAAGCCACCCGGCGCACCCACGCCCTGGTGAGCAAGCTCGACACACGCCATTTCGGCGTGTACAGCCCCGCCAAGATGGCCGCCGACCTGGGCTTTAATCTAGGCATCATGCAGGTGTTTTACCCCGGCCCCAGCACCGACCGGCTGGCGGAGCAGGTAGCGGCCCTCACCCGCGCAATCAACCGCGACCAGGTGCGCGTCATCCGGCGGGCGGCCGAGTATGCCCGCCTCGGCGCGCCCATGGCGGCCGCCCGCGCCAGCCTGCGGGCCGAAACCGTGACGGCCGACCTCGACTTTTACCGCCGCATCATCGAGCTGCACCACCAGATGGAGCAGCTGGTGCAGCAGGCCCACCCCGGCCGGCCGGCTCCCACCTGCTACTACCGGGCCGGGGCCATTGTGCAGTCGGCCATGCTGGCGGGGCTGTTTGCGCTGCTGGCGGGCGCGGCCCACGCCCAGCAGCCCCGGTCGGGGGCCGACAAGGAGCGCCAGCAGGCCAGCACGCGGCTCATCCGGCACTTCAACCGGCACGACTGGCGGCTGCTGAAGCCGCAGCTGAAAACCCAGGACGGCTGCCTGCAAGACTCGCCCCTGGGGCAAAGCATTGAGGCCAGGCGGCGCAATGGCCTGTTCTACGACCAGCGCACGGCCAAACACCTGGAGCGCCTGCGCAAACAGCGCGTGCGCCACGACTACCAGGAGCTGCGCCGCATTTTGCAGCAGCACAATCCCAAAATCAGCGTCGCCTCCACCCTGTTCTATTACACTGACTCCGAAGGCGTTGTCCGGCGGGCCGCCGGGCTCAACTTATCTCCTGCGGTAGAGCGCACCATTGTGGCGCTCCTGCAAAAGCAGCGCTTCCGCGCCCGCGAGGCGCGGCCCTGCCTGCCCGAAGAAGGCATGCAGCCGCCCGAACGCGAGTACCTGCTGCGAGGGCCGACCACCTTCCACGAACGCGCCTCCCTGCTGCGCCGGCGCTTCAAGCGGAAGATGACGCGCACGCTCATCAAGCTGCACCTGAAACGTGCCCGGCGCGGCCCAATGGACTAGCCGCTGGCTGGCCCGCGCCGGCATAAAAAAGGCCGCCCGAAGGCGGCCTTTTCAGCAATCAATCCACCGAATTCCGGGCTAGGCTTTGTACAGCAGCTCGTAGTATTCCCTGGCCATGCGGCCACTCTCAAACTCCGGCTCTACGTCCTTCATGGCGGTTTTCACCACTTTCAGGAAGTTCTTGGGCTGGTCGTAGTAGAGCGGCAGCACGCTGTTTTCCAGCACGTCGAGCAGGGCGGTGGCTTCGGCATCGTCTTTCACGTTGTCGGGCAGGGTCACGTCGGCAATCGGGATGAGGAAGCCGTTTTCGCCGTCCTTGCAGAACTCCGGAATCCAGCCGTCGGCGATGCTCAGGTTCACGCTGGCGTTCATGGCGGCGGTCATGCCGCTGGTGCCGCTGGCCTCGCGGGGGAAGCGCGGCGTGTTCAGCCAGATGTCGGAGCCCTTTTTGAGGGCGGCCGACAGGCCCAGCTCGTAGCCGGTGAGGACGGCACAGTTCTTCAGGTGCGCGGTGCGCTTGATGATGTCGTTGAACAAGGCCACCGCGCCGAAATCCTTCGGATAGGGCTTGCCGGCCCAAATCATCTGGATGGGGTGCTTGGAATTGCTGGCCAGCTCCACAAACCGCTCGAAATGGCGCAGAATCAAGTCGGCGCGCTTGTAGGCGGCAAAGCGGCGGGCCCACACAATGGTGATGACGCTGGGGTCGAAGACGTTGCCGGTCTGGTCGGCCACAATCCTGAACAGGTCCTTCTTCAGCTCCTGCTTGCGGGCCAGCAGGGCGTTGTCGTCCTTGGCCTTGAGGGCGGCGGCCAGCTGCGGGTCGCGCCAGTAGGTGCCGTTCTGGCTGTTGGTGATGGGAATGATGGGGCACACGCCCTCGTAGTGGCTCCACATTTCGTTGGCCACGGTGCCGTGCACCTTGCTCACGGCGTTGGCCTTGCGCGAGAAGCGCAGCGCGGTGAGGGTGTAGTTGAGCTGGTCGCCGTTGTCGATGCGGCCCAGGCGGCGCACGTCGGCCTCCGGCATGGTGCCGAAGAAGGTCATGTCGGTGAGCAGCTTCATGGGGCGCTCCTCGTTGCCGGCCAGTTCGGGGGTGTGCGTGGTGAACACCAGGCGCTTCTGCACTTCGGCCAGGTCGCGGCCGTGCTTTTCGTAGAGGTAGAACGCCAGCGGCAGGCCGTGGCCTTCGTTGAGGTGGTACACGTCGGTTTTGCGGCCGAGCTCATCGAGCAGCCTGCCGCCGCCCACGCCCAGCAGAATGCTCTGGGCCACGCGGGCGGCCGAGTCCGGGTCGTAGAGGTGGTGCGAGATGGTGCGCGAGAGGTAGTCGTTCTGCTCAATGTCGGTGGTGAGGAAGAACATCGGCACCGTGCCGAACACCTCGGGGGCCAGGTACAGGGCTTTCACCTGCACATCGGCGCCGTGGATGGTGATGGGGAAAATGATGCCCGTGTCCTGCAGAAACGAGTAGTGCTTGAGGCGGAACTCCGGCTTCATGCTCTGGTCGGCGTTGCGGTCCTGGTCGTAGTAGCCGTAGCTCCACAGAATGCTGATGCCCACCAGGTTCTGCTTCAGCTCGAAGCCCGAGCGCATGTGCGAGCCGGCCAGAAAGCCGAGGCCGCCGGAGTAGGTCTTGAGGGCCTGGTCGATGGCAAACTCCATCGAGAAATACGCGGCGGCCGTCTTGTACTTGGCGGCGGGAGCGTAGGGTTTGAAGGTAAAAGCCATAAGGAAAAGCGGGCGGGCCGGAGCCGGCACCAAAACAGAAATATTTCGGGTGAAAGAATGGCCGCCGGCGCAAGGCCCACGGCTCGTTGGGGCCGCAAGGTCCGAAGCAAACAATAAAAATCGCAACCACTTGATATAGAGGACTGACTTAGGCAAACGTTAGCACCTTGTGCAACGCCAACAGTGTCAAGCCTATATCAGCCAGGGCGTTACCCGGAAATTTCTTCTACTGCCCTTAACTACCAGCCCGATACGGGCTCGTTTCACCGAAAAAATGAGCGGCCGATGCCAGCGAGAGCCACCCGAAGCTTACGGTTGAGCTTTTGACAAATCAATAGGCAATTCTGTATCAATTCTGATTATTTGTAATAATATTCAAATTTTACTCATTATTATTAAAAATTCATCAATAATTAGCCATAATCTTTTAACATCAGATATTATGAGATGACTACATAAGCCCGCTAGCTTTGGCCCTCCGTTTTCAACATCTAACCAACTTCATTTCAAACCAATGCGCATGACTTTCTCTGTTCGTTACCTGGTGGCGCCGCTGCTGGCGGCGGTTCTGCTGGGCAGCTGCTCGAAGCTGGAAACCACGCCCAGCGCGCCGACGGCGGCCGCGGTGCTGCAAAATGTATCGGCACCGGGCTTTCCCGAAGGGTTTGAAACCGGCACCAAAACGGCCTACACCACGGGCAGCGTTACGCTGGGTTCGGGCTCGTGGACGCTGAACGACGCCCTCATCGGCAACACCACGGCCGATGCGAAGACGGGCAGCTGGTCGGCCCGGGTGCGCAACAGCGGCTCGCTGAGCATGAATTTTGACCTGACCGGCGGCGCTGGCGTGGTGACGGTGGCCCACGCCAAATACGGCACCGACGCCAGCAGCACCTGGGAGCTGTGGGCCAGTAGCAACAGCGGCAGCAGCTACGCCAAAGTGGGCAGCACCATCACCAGCAGCAGCACCACGCTCAGCACGGCTTCCTTTACCGTGAACCTGGCCGGCACCGTGCGCCTGCAGGTGCGCAAAACCGACGGCAGCACCAACCGCATCAACTTCGACAACATCACCGTGGAGAGCTACAGCAGTGGCGGCACGGGCGGCAGCGGCACCGGTGGCACCGGCGGCAAGAAGTTTCTGTTCGATGCCACGCACGCCGAAACGGCCGGCAACGCCGACTGGGTGCTGGACGTGGACGGCGGTGTAGTGCCGCGCTATTCCACCCCGGCCGCTTCGGGCATCACCAGCAGCACGGCCGAAACGTATTGGACGGGCGCGCTTTCTTCCTGGGGCGTGGCGCTGGTGAAGCTGGGCAATACCGTGGAAAGTCTGCCCTCGGGCACGGCCATTACCTACGGCAATGCGTCGAACCCGCAGGACTTGAGCAACTACAACGTGTTTGTGGTGGATGAGCCGAACACGCTGTTTTCGGCCAGTGAGAAGGCAGCCATTGTGAACTTCGTGAAAAACGGCGGCGGCCTGTTCATGATTTCGGACCACGACGTGTCGGACCGCAACAACGACGGCTACGACTCGCCCGCCATCTGGAACGACCTGATGACCAACAATTCGGTGCAGGCCAACCCCTTCGGCTACAGCATCAACCTCACCAACATTTCGGAAACCAGCAGCAACGTGCTGGCCAGCAGCACCAACACCATCCTGAACGGCTCGCAGGGCGCGGTGACGCAGCTGAAATTCTCGAACGGCGCGACGATGACCAAAACCTCGGGCTCGCAGGCCACGCCGCTGATTTGGCAGAGCACGGCCTCGCAGGGCAGCACCAACATCATGTGCCTGAGCAGCACCTACGGCACCGGCCGCGTGGTGTGCGTCACCGACTCGTCGCCGGCCGACGACGGCACCGGCAGCCCCGGCAACACCGTGTACCCGGGCTGGACCGAACTGGCCAGCCACGCCAAATTGCACATGAACGCCTCGCTCTGGCTGGCCAAGTTGCAGTAGCATACCCGCCGCTACCAACGCTCCGCAAAAGCCCGCTGCCTTCACTGGCAGCGGGCTTTCTGCTTTCGGGCTGAAAATTGGACGGCGTTGCGGCCGAAAAATAAATTTTCGGAGTGGAAACGGTTGCATTTTCGGGCGGCACCCGCGAATGGGTACTTTTGGTCTTAGTGCCATTCTATTGCCTTTTTTCATGAAATTCCCACGCTTGCTACTGGCAGCCGCTGTGCCGCTGCTCACTTTAGCCACGCCCGCAGCGGCCCAGGTCGGCCTGCTTATGGCCGCCACCCGCGCCGCTACCAGCACCGCCATTCTCGTTGCCAACGCCAATGCCAAAGCCGCGCCCGGCGTCCGCATCGACCCAACGTATTGGTGGGTGGGCATGAAAAACCCCAGGCTCCAGCTGCTGGTGAATGGGGCGGGCGTGGCCAGCACCACAGCCAGCCTGGCGGCCTACCCCGGCGTGACGCTGGACAGCCAGCAGAAGCTGGAAAGCCCCAACTACCTGGTCATCAACCTCACCATCGGCCCCGATGCGAAGCCCGGCCAGCTGAAGCTGGAGCTGAAAGGCAACAAAAAGCTGACCTACACCTACGAGCTGCGCGCCCGCAACGCCGACCCGCAGCGCACGCAGGGCCTCACCCAGGCCGATTTCATCTACATGCTGATGCCGGACCGCTTCTCGAACGGCGACCCGAAGAACGACGTGGTGAAAGGCACCCGCGTGAACCGCATTGCCCGCGACTCGATGTATGCCCGCCACGGCGGCGACCTGAAGGGCATCCAGAACCACTTCGACTATTTCAAGAAGCTGGGCGCCACGGCCATCTGGCCCACGCCCATCGTGGAAAACGATATGCCCAAGGCCAGCTACCACGGCTACGCCGTGACGGACTGCTACAAGATTGACCCGCGCTACGGCACCAACGAGGAATACCAGCAGTTTGTGAAAGCCGCCCACGCCGACGGCCTGAAAGTGGTGCAGGACATCGTGCTCAACCACTGGGGCAGCTACCACCACCTGTTCCTCGACAAGCCGGCCGCCGACTGGTTCCACGCCTTCCCTACGTTTACGCGCAGCAACTACAACGCCTTCGCCCTCAACGACCCCTACGGCTCGAAGCGCGACTACACGCTGTTCAACGACGGTTGGTTTGATACCACCATGCCCGATGTGAACCAGGGCAACCCGCTGGTGGCCACGTACATCATTCAGAACTTTCTGTGGTGGGTGGAATCGACGGGCATTGACGGCTACCGCATTGATACGTACCCGTATTCGAACCCGCAGTTCCTGATGCAGTGGGGCAAGGCCATTGCCGAGGAATACCCCAGGCTGGCCCAGTTTGGCGAAGCCTGGGAGGGCACCGAGGCGGAGCAGGCCTTCTTCGCTCAGAACATTTTCCCGCCGGTGAATGGCTTCAAGTCGAACCTGCCCGGCGTGCTCGATTTTCAAATCTGCTTTGCCGTTTCCGATGCCTTGAAAACCGAGAATGGCGACCTGAGCAAGCTCTACCACTCGTTGCAGGGCGACTGGATGTACGTGGATGCCACCCGCAACGTGCCCTTCCTCGATAACCACGACATGAGCCGCTTCTACTCCGTGATTGGCGAGGATTTCAACAAGTTCAAGACCGGCATGGCCTGGCTGCTCACTCTGCGCGGCACGCCGCAGCTGTACTACGGCACCGAAGTGCTGATGAAGAACTTCTCGAACCCCGACGGCAAGGTGCGCGAGGACTTTCCCGGCGGCTGGGCCGGCGACAAAACCAACTACTTCGTGTCGCGCCCCGGCCAGGCCGGCGAGGCGTTCGACTACGTGAGCAAGCTGGCCAACTACCGCAAGGCGCACCCCGTGCTAAGCTCGGGCAAAATGATGCAGTTCATCCCGCAGGATGGCGTGTACACCTACTTCCGCTACAACGAGGGCGGCGAGTGCGTGATGATTATTGCCAACAACACCAAGGACGAAAAAAAGGTGGATGGCACCCGCTTCGCCGAACGCACCGAAGGCTTTTCATCGGGCGTGGAAGTAGTGAGCGGCGCGACTATTTCGGACCTGAAAACGCTGAAAGTGCCCGCCCACACGGCCTGGGTAGTGGAACTGCGCAAATAACCTCACCGTTGCAAGAAGCTGCCCGGGCGGCGGCGGCGCCCTTTTTCTCCACTGCTAACGCTTGCCATTATGACCGACCTCACCGACCAAGTAGCCATCGTGACCGGCGCGAGCCGGGGCATTGGCAAAGCCATTGCGCTGCTGCTGGCCCTGCAAGGCGCCAAAGTAGTGGCAGTGGCCCGCAGCGAAGCCGAGCTGGAAGAGCTCACGCATAAAACCCAGGGCCTGTGCATCGTGGCCGATATTTCCATTGAGGAAGACGCCCGGTACGTGGTGCAGGAAACGCTGAGCCGCTTCGGCCGGCTCGACATTCTGGTGTGCAACGCCGGGGTGGGCTCGTTCAATGAGCTGGAGCAGTTCGACGCGGCCGAGTGGGACCGGATTTTCGATACCAACGTGAAGGGCACATTCCTGCTCTGCAAAGCCGCCGTGCCGCAGTTCAAAGCGCAGCAAAGCGGGCACATCGTGGGCATCACCTCCGATGTGGCCAAGCGCACGTTCGCCCACGGCACGGCCTACGGGGCCAGCAAGTTTGCCCAGGATGCCGTGCTGGCCAGCCTGCGCAAGGAGGTGCGCCCGCACGGCATCAAGGTGAGCACCATTTACCCCGGCCTGGTCGATACCTACTTCAACGACACCACGCCCGGCAGCCCGGAGGCCGAGAAAACGCACCTGCGGCCCGGCGACGTGGCCCAGGCCGTGCGCTACGTGCTCGAAGCGCCCGCCCACGTCGTGATTGACGAGCTCATGCTCCACCCCGTGACTCAGGAGTGGTGATTTTTAGCGGTTAGTGGTTAACGGTCAACGATTAATGCTGTTAGCACGCCTTATTCAAATCGCTAAACGCTAACCACTAATCATTTATCACTAAACGAAGCCCTATCTTGCCGCATCATGAAAAAACTGTTGCTGGCCGGCGGCCTCCTCTCCTTGGCCGCATTCTCTTTGCCCAACCCGCCCGTGGACAAAAAACACCCCAAAGCCACCGACCCCAACACCACCGCCGAAGTCCCGCAGGACCACAAACTGGTGATTTACCAGCTGATGACGCGCCTCTTCGGCAACAAAGTGGCCCTGAACAAGCCCTACGGCACCATCGGCGAGAACGGCTGCGGCAAGTTCAACGACATCACCGACAAGGCCCTCGACGAAATCAGGAAAATGGGCGTGAGCCACGTCTGGTACACCGGCGTGATTGAGCACGCCACCATGACGGACTACACCGCCGCCGGCATTCCGCCCGACGATGCCGACGTGGTGAAAGGCCGCGCCGGCTCGCCCTACGCCATCAAGGACTACTACGACGTGGCGCCCGACCTGGCCGTGGTGGTGAAAAACCGCATGCCCGAGTACGAGGCCCTCATCAAGCGCACCCACGACCACGGCCTGAAGGTCATCATGGACTTCATTCCGAACCACGTGGCCCGCTCCTATAAGTCGGATGCCAAGCCCGCCGGCGTGGTGGACCTGGGCGCCAGCGACGACAAAACCAAAGCCTTCGCGCCCAACAATCACTTCTACTACCTGCCCGGCAAAGCCTTCGTGGTGCCGGCCAACTACAACCCGCTGGGCCCGCTGAAAGGCCCGCGCGAGGACGGCAAGTACGCCGAAAACCCGGCCAAAGCCACCGGCAACGACGTTTTTTCGGAAGCGCCCAGCATCAACGACTGGTTCGAAACCGTGAAGCTGAACTACGGCGTGGACTACGTGAATGGCCGCAAAACGCACTTCAGCCCCGTGCCCGACACCTGGACGAAGATGCGCGACATCCTCGTGTTCTGGGCCGGCAAAAACGTGGACGGCTTCCGCTGCGACATGGTGGAAATGGTGCCCGTCGAGTTCTGGGCCTGGGTGATTCCGGAGCTGAAAAAGGTGAAGCCCGGCCTGGTTTTCATCGGCGAAGCCTACAATCCGAAGGAATACAAGACTTATCTGGAGAAGGGCAAATTCGACTACCTCTACGACAAAGTAGGCCTCTACGACGGCCTGCGCCGCCTGATGACGGGCGGCGGCACCACCGAAGACATCACCCACGTATGGAAGGAAGAAAGCAACGGCTTCTCGTCACACATGCTGCGCTTTCTGGAAAACCACGACGAGCAGCGCATTGCCAGCAAGGACTTTGCCGTCGACCCCAAGCGCGCCATTCCAGCCATGACGGTGTCGGCCACGCTGGGCAGCGGCCCGGTGATGCTCTATTTCGGGCAGGAAGTGGCCGAACCGGCTGGCGGCAGCGAAGGCTTCAGCAGCGAGGATGGCCGCACCACCATTTTCGATTACTGGGGCGTGCCCGAGCACCAGAAGTGGCTGAACCAGGGAAAGTTCGACGGCGGCAAGCTGAGCGCCGAGCAGAAGAGCCTGCGCGAGTTCTACAGCCGCCTGCTTAACGTGACCAGCAGCAACGAAGCCATCCGCAAGGGCCGCTTCTACGAGCTGCAGGATGCCAACAACCTCGGCAAGGAGTACGACCAGCGCCACCTCTACGCCTACCTGCGCTACACCGACAAGCAGCAGGTGCTGGTGGTCGTCAACTTCTCGGCCGACAAAACCTACCGCCCCACCATCAACATCTCGCCCGAGGCCATGGCGGCCATGGGCCTGAGCACCAAAAAGTTCTATACCTACACCAGCCTGCTGGCCGAGGAAGAGCCGCGCAATGCCCTCAACCTGACGCTGGCTCCGCTTTCGGCCTACATTTTCGAGATAAAGCCCCGCTAACCCGCTGGCCCAACATCGCCAGCCCGTTAAATTTGAAGAATACCCGGCCGCCTGCAAACGCCCGGTCCCGCCTGTTCTCCTCCATCCACTCCCACCCCACCACGACCGATGGCATCAGTTGCTGCGGCTCCGGCCACCTCAAGTAACCGCAAGAAGCCCCGCCTGAGCTTCTGGCAAATCTGGAACATGAGCTTCGGCTTCATGGGCATTCAGTTTGGCTTTGCGCTGCAAAACGCCAACACCAGCCGCATTTTCTCCAACATGGGGGCCAGCGCCGACGATATTCCGATTCTGTGGGTGGCCGCGCCGCTCACCGGGCTCATCGTGCAGCCCATCATCGGCTACCTGTCCGACCGCACCTGGAGCCCGCGCTGGGGGCGGCGGCGGCCGTTTTTTCTGGTTGGGGCCATTCTGGCGTCCATCGCCATGCTCATCATGCCCAACTCGCCCGTGCTCTGGATTGCCGGCGGCATGCTCTGGATAATGGATGCCAGCATCAACATCAGCATGGAGCCCTTCCGGGCGTTCGTGGGCGACATGCTGCCCGCCGAGCAGCACACCACGGGCTTTGCTACGCAGTCGTTTTTCATCGGCATCGGGGCCGTGGTGGCATCGCTGCTGCCCACCATTCTCACCCATTTTGGCGTGGCCAACGAGGCTGCCTCGGGCATCGTGCCCAATTCGGTGAAGTATTCCTACTACATCGGGGCGGCGGCATTTTTCCTGTGCGTGCTCTACACCATTTTCACCACCACCGAATACCCGCCCGAGGACCTGGCCGCCTTCGAGCGGGAGAAAAACCGCGTCACGCTGTGGGAAGGTATCAAGGAAACCTTCACCGGCGTAGCGCACATGCCCAAGGTGATGAAGCAGCTGGCTTCGGTACAGTTTTTCACCTGGTTCGGGCTGTTCTGCATGTGGATTTTCACCACGCTGGCCGTCACCAAGCACCTCTACCACACCACCGATACCAAATCGGCGGCCTTCAATGAAGGCGCTAATTTTGTGGGCGTGGCCTTTGCTGTTTACAATGGTATTTCGGCTGCTTTCAGCTTGCTGCTCCCGGTTATTGCCCGCAAATTCAGCCGTAAGCTCACGCACATGCTCTGTCTTACGGCGGGCGGACTGGGCCTGCTGTCGGTGGCCTTCATCACCGAGCCGTGGATGCTCTATGTGTCGATGATTGGCGTGGGCATTGCCTGGACCAGCATTCTGTCGGTGCCATACGCCATGCTGGCGGGTGCCATCCCGGCTAACAAAATGGGCCACTACATGGGCGTTTTCAATGCTTTCATCGTAACGCCGCAGGTATGTGCCTCGCTCGGCCTGCCCTTCATCATGAAGCAGTTCCCGTCGCTCGACCCATTGAATGTGGTGGTGCTGGGCGGCGTGCTCATGATAATCGGCGGCCTGCTCACACTCCGCGTTTCCGACGACGAGAAAATCCGAATTCCCATCGAGGGTGAACAAGGCCTGGCTCCGGCCTACGAAACGCCAGCCACGCCAAACCCCGCCGTATAGCGTTCCGGCTAGTCAAACAGCAAAAGGCCGCCCACGCTAATGGGCGGCCTTTTGCTGTTGATATACTATTTGTCAGCCTTTGATGATGGCCTCGGCCACTTCCCGCCCGGTAGCCAGCGCGGCGTTGAGCGACGGATACGCGGCCCAGTCGCCGCAGCGGTAGAGGTTTTCACTCAGCTTCAGGGGCTGCTCGGCGGGCTGGCCGGCCAGGTAGGCGGGCAGGGCGGCGGGCAGGCGGTAGCTACGCAGGTGCCGCCACTGCCGGGCCGCCGGGCCGAACCAGGCAGCCAGCTCCTCGCGCACGCCGGCCGTGATTTCGGGCTCGCTCAGGCCCCGCTCGCCGTGGGTGCTCACCGATACCAGCGCCTGGCCGGCCGGCGCGTAGGCCCCGCTCACATCGGCGGGAAAAGCGACGTTGTGGGCCAGCACATTGGGGGCGGCATTGAGGCGCAGCAGCTTGTCGTTGCGGCCCGGCGAGTGGCCGCCCTCCGCAGCAAAGTAGTTGCAGGTGGTGATGCGCGTAGCCGTGTGAAAGCTCGCTGCCGGGGCTTTCACCACGTCATCGGCGCTGCCGCTGCGGCCGGCCAGCAGGCGCAGGGCGGTCAGGCCATCGGCGGCCAGCACCACGGCGCGGCCATCCAGCACCTGGCCGGTGGTGAGGCGCACCTGCGAGCCGTCCACGATGCCCGCGACGGTTGTGTTCAGGCGCACGGTGCCGGCGGGCAGGCGGGCGGCCAGCTGCTCGGGCAGCTGCTGCATACCGAGGGCCGGAATGGCGGCTTCCCCCGTCACGAACTGTTGGAAAACGAACTCGAAAAAATTGCTGGCCGTGGTCAGTTCCCGGTCCAGAAATACGCCGCCGAAAAAGGGCTTGAAAAAATTATTGATTATCTGCTCGCTCCAGCCGTAGCGCTGCAAAAAGCCAAGGGTATCGGTGGCGGGGCGGGCCAGCAGCTCCTCCGGCGTGTACTTGAGCACGTGCCGCACCAGGCTGAAAATGCGGAGCTTATCGGGCAGGGTGCCGATGGGCGAGGTGAGCGCCGAAAAAGCCGCCAGGGGCTGCTGCAAAGGATTTTGCAGGGTGGTTTCGCGGCCGTTTTCCTGCCGGATTACGGCCCCCGACCGAAAAGACCTGAGGTTCAGGGCTCCGTAGTCGAACACGCGCCGGGCCTCCGGGTAGTTGGTGAGCAGCACCTGAAAGCCCCGGTCGAGCCGAAAGCCGTCGGGCGTGACATCGGTGCGAACCCGGCCGCCGACGGCGGCATCGGCTTCGAGCACCAGCACCGGGCGGCCGGCGCGGTGCAGCCAGGTGGCGCAGGCCAGCCCGGCCATGCCCGCCCCGATGATGATGATTGGTTTAGTTGTAGCATCCATGAGCAGAGCCCCTATTTCGGTAATATTATAGCTAACGGTCCCAGGCGGCTGCAGGGTTATCAAAGGGCCTTGGTTTGCATCGAAATGTTCAGCCGGGCTCCCGATTTCACAATCAGAAAGCGGACATCGCCCGCTACCGGCTGGTTGTTGACGGTGGCGGGCTTCCAGCGCGGCAGCCCGCTCACGGCCTGGCCCAGGGCCGTCACGATGCCGCTGCCGCCCTGGCCGCTCACCAGCCGCAGGTAGCCGGTTTCGTCAACGCTGGCCCGAACAGTGAACTCCTGCCCATCGGCCAGGTTTTCCCACTGGTTGCGCTGGTTGGTCTGGTTCAGGTTGTCGAGCACCAGGCGCAGGTAAGACGTAACGTCGCCGGGGGGCCTGGGGGGCGTGCGGGGGCCGCCGGGCTTCAGCATTGCCTGCATGCCGGGGGCATTGCACTTCTGGCCCAGCCGCACGCGGTCCGAGTCGGCGGTGGGGTCGTCAATCTGCGGCTCCAGCAGCGCGCGGCTTTTGTAGCGCCTGCCCCCATCGAGCGACTTCCCGCCCCGGAAAATGCCCTGCTCGTACACCTCCGTGGTCAGCAGCTTGCCCGACGCCACGTCGTGGCTTTCCCACACGCCCTGCGGCAGCCCGTTCAGCACCGGCCCGCCGTAGCGACGCGGCACGAGGCGCATCACGTCCTGCCACAGGCCGTTGCCGTTGGTCACGGTTTGCTGGCCGGTCGAGTCCCAGGCCGCCACAATGCGAATCGGGGACGCCACCTGGCCGGTCCAGTCGAGGGTGTGCTTGCGCTGGCCGTTGGGGTACCAGAATTCCCAGCTGCCCGTGGGCTCGCCCTTGGCAAATGCCCCGCGCACGGCCAGCCGGCCATTCGGAAAATACGTTTCGTAGGCGCCATCACGCACCGATTTCAGGTAGTAGATGCGGCTCAGCAGGCGGCCGGTGGCCATGCTGTAGTCGCGGGCCTCGCCCAAAAAATCGCCCTGGTCGCTCACATGAGCATGACGCCGAATGCTGGCGCAGGCCGGCGGGGTCAGGGCGTAGGCGTGGTTATAGTAGAGAATGGTGCTGTCGCCGGCCACCACGCTGATGCATTCCGGTACCGTGGCTTCGTTGGCCTTCAGCGAATTGAAGGCCTGCTCCAGGGTGTGTTGGGCCTGGCAGTCGGCTCGGCCCAACAGCACTGCCCCAACAGCGAGCCCGGCAGCCAGGACGCGGCGATTTAAAAACAACCCGTTCATGCCCGAAAAGTAAGCACGGAACCCCGGCGGACGGCCATCGGCCCGGCAACGGCCTCAGAACAGCTTGGGCATTTTGTGCTCCTTCCACTTTTTGCGGGTTTTCATGGTCCAGAACTCGGCCACGCCGGGGCGCTGCAGGCTGAGCTGCCAGGCACCCATGGCCTGCCCCAGGCGGTAGCCGGTGGCCTGGTCCTGCGGAAACTGCTGCCTGATGAGGGCGTAATCAGCCGCCGAAATGTCCTTGCCCACCGCGCCGTGGCAGCGCAGGCAGAGCTGATTGTTCAGCACAATGGGCCGCTGGTAGAAGAACACCTCCTGCGACAGCCGCTGAATGGTGCGCAGCGTGTCGGGGCGCATCTGCTCGGCCAGCAGCGGGGCCTGGGCGGCGGGGTTGCGCGGGTGCTCGCTCACGCGGTGGGCCGTGGCCTTGAGCACTCCGGCCAGTGAATCGACGGCGTGGTAGGTTTCGGGCCGGCAAAAGCGCAGGGCCTGCGCCACGCCGCCGGCCGCCAGCTCGCGGGCCAGCGTGCGGCGCAGCAGCGAGTCGGCGGTGGCGGTGAGCGAGTCGCCGGCCCAGCGCGTGGCATTCAGCAGGTCCTTGGGCATGATGCGCTTCACCTCCCAGTTGGCGGTTTCGATGCCGATGCGCTTGCTGTCCTTGAGGTGCTCCACCTGGTCGGAGCTACAGGCGGCGAAGCTCAAAGCGACGGCCGAAAGGACGATTTTTGGCAGCAGGGTTTTCACGGGCAAAGGCATCAGGCTGAATTTATGCAAAGTTCTGAAACGCCGCGCCACGGCCCAAGGCCGCTACATCAGGCAGGCTTTCAGCTCCTCGTAGTTAACCGAAATGGGCACGCTTCGTTTGGCGCGCCCCTGCAGGGCCCGCACCGCCGCCGGCAGCTCGATGGCGTGGCCCAGAATGGGCTCCACCACGTCGGGAAACTTCACCGGGTGGGCCGTGGCCAGCAGCATGCCGGCCGCGCCGGGGTGCCGGGCCTGGTAGCGGCGCAGGGCGGTGTAGGCCACCGCGCCGTGCGGGTCGAGCAGGTAGCCGTCCTGCTCCCACACCTGCCGGATGGCGGCCACGGTATCGGCGTCGCTCACGGTGTCGGCGCTGAGGGCGGCGCGCATTTTGGCCAGGTCGTTGTCGAACAGCTCCAGAATCCGCACGAAGTTGCTGGGGTTGCCCACGTCCATGGCATTGGAGAAGGTGGGCACCGCCGGGCGCGGCGTGAAGGTGCCCGTGCGCAGGTACACCGGCACCGGCTCGTTGGCATTGCAGGCCGCGATGAACGGCCCCAGCGGCAGCCCCGACGTTCGCGCCAGCAGCCCCGCGCAGATGTTGCCAAAGTTGCCGCTCGGCACCGACACCACCGGCGGCGCGGCCTCGGCGGGCCACTGCTGCAGGGCAAAGCAGTAGTACAGCTGCTGCGGCAGCCAGCGCGCCACGTTGATGCTGTTGGCCGAGGTCAGAAAGCGCCGCCGGGCCAGCTCCGGGTCCAGAAACGCCTGTTTCACCAGTGCCTGGCAGTCGTCGAAGGTGCCGGCCACTTCCAGCGCCGTAATGTTCTGGCCCAGCGTGGTGAGCTGCTGCTCCTGCACCGGGCTCACCTTGCCGGAGGGGTAGAGAATGACCACCTCCACGCCCGGCACCCCCAGAAAACCGCTGGCCACGGCCCCGCCGGTATCGCCGGAGGTGGCCACCAGCACGGTCACGGGCGGCGTGTCGCCGCGCTGCGCGAAGTAGCCCAGGCAGCGGCTCATAAACCGCGCCCCCACGTCTTTAAATGCCAGCGTGGGCCCATGAAACAGCTCCAGCGCCGATACTTCCGGCTGCACCGGTACCAGCGGAAACTCAAAGTCCACCGCCTCGGCACAGATGCGCTGCAGGTCGCTCTCCGCAATGGTGCTGCCCACGTAAGGCCGCATCACGTTGAAGGCAACGGTGGCCTTGCTCAGCTTACGCAGTTCGCGCCGGAAGCCGGGCAGGAACTTCGGGATGGTTTCGGGGAAGTAGAGGCCGCCATCGGGCGCCTGGCCGGTGATGGTGGCCTGGCGAAAATCAACCGGCGGCGACTGGTGGCGAAGGCTGTAGTATTTCATTGTTGTTGCTTGTAGGAACGCGCCACGGCGCGTTCAGTCGTTGAACCGGCCGCACAAACTCCTGCGACCGTCGAACGCGCCATGGCGCGTTCCTACCCCACCACCCGGGCGCCCTCCGTGCCCACCGGCCCCACGTACACATTAAACGCAATGCCCAGTTCGGCAAATACGCTGCCCAGCGCCGCGCCCACGGCCTGCGCCGTTGCCTCGTCGCGGTTCAGCATAAAAATCGACGGCCCAGAGCCGGAAATGCCGCCCCCGATGGCCCCGGCAGCCAGCGCCCGCTGCCGCGCCTCGGCCAGGCCGGGAATGAGCGGCAGCCGCGCCGGCTCCACGATGTAGTCGTCCAGCGAGCGGCCAATCAGCTCATAATCAGCCGTGAGAAAGCCCGACACCAGGCCCGCCACGTTGGCCCACTGGCGCACGGCCAGGCCCAGCGGCACGGCGGCCGGCAGCACCTTGCGCGACTCGCTGGTTTTCACCTCAATCTGCGGGTGCACCACGGCCACCCACAGCGCCGGGGCCGGCAGCGCCACAATATCAATGGCCGGCTCCAGGGCCCGCACCACCGTGAAACCGCCGAAAATGGCCGGCGCAATGTTGTCGGCGTGGCGGGCACCGGAGGCCACGGCCTCCCCTTCCATCGCAAAATCCACGAGCTGCATCTTGCTGAAGCGGTTGCCCAGCAGCGCATTGGCGGCCACCACGGCCCCGGCGGCGCTGGCGCTGCTGCTGCCCACGCCGCTGCCCGGCATGATGCCCTTGGTGATTTCCATGTCGAAGCCCACCGCCTCCGGCACTTCCTTCAATAGCGCCAGCAGGGCTACGCCGGCCACGTTGCGGGTGGGGTCGGTGGGCAGGTTGTAGGCGTCAAGGTGCTGAATGCGAACGCCCGGCGTGCTGCTGCGTGTGAGGCGAATGGTGTCGTAGGGCGCGGTGAGGGCGAGGCCCAGCACATCGAAGCCGCAGCCCAGATTAGAAAGCGTGGCGGGCGAGTGAACGAGAACGGACATTGCTAATGAAGAATGAGGAATGAAGAATGAGGAATTGTGGCCGATGAATCAGGCGAAGCAATTCTTCATTCCTCATTCTTCATTCCTCATTGAGCACCGCGCTACAGCCGGGCGGCGCGGATAATATCCGCAAATACGCCCGAAGCCGTGACCTCCGCCCCGGCCCCCGCGCCCTTCACCACCAGCGGCTGGTCCACATACCGGTCGGTGTAGAAAAGCACCACGTTGTCTTTGCCGCGCAGGTCGTAGAGGTCGTGGCCGGGCGCTACCTGCTGCAGCCCCACGGCGGCGCGGCCGTCGGCGTAGCGGGCCACGAATTTCAGGCGCTTGCCGGCCGCAGCGGCCTCATCATAGAGCGCTTTGAAGTGCGCTTCGTGGGCCGCCATCTGGGTGTAGAAGGCTTCCACATCGCCTTCGAGGCAGGCCGGTGGCAGGAAAGTTTCGATTTCAATGTCCGCCATTTCCATCACCTGGCCGGCTTCGCGGGCCAGAATGAGGATTTTGCGGGCCACGTCGGAGCCGCTCAGGTCGAGGCGCGGGTCAGGCTCGGTGTAGCCTTCGGCCTGGGCCTGGCGCACCACCTCGGCAAAGGGCCGGGTGCCGTCGTAGTTGTTGAACACGAAGTTGAGCGTGCCCGAGAGCACGGCTTCCATGCGCCGCACCACGTCGCCGCTGCGCGTCAGGTCGTTGAGCGTGCCGATGATGGGCAGGGCCGCGCCCACGTTGGTTTCGAACAGGTAGCTGGCGTTGAATTCCTTCGACAAACTTTTCAGCTTTGCATAATGCGCGTAGTCCGACGAAGCCGCCACTTTATTGCAGGCCACGATGGCTACGCTTTTTTCCAGCAAATCGGCGTAGATGCTGGCGGCGGCCGGGTTGGCCGTCACGTCCACGAAAATGGAGTTGCGCAGGTTTCGGCTGATGATGAGCTGGGTGAATTCTGCCAACGTCTGGGCTGGTGCATTAGCCAGTTCCTCGGGCCAAGCCGTCAGGTCGAGGCCGTTTTCATCCACCAGGCAGTGGCGGCTGTTGGCAATGGCCACCACACGCACCTGCAAGCCGAGCTTTTCGAGCAGGTGCGGCTGCTGCCGGGCCAGCTGTTCCAGCAATTTGCTACCCACATTGCCAGGGCCGAGGATGAACAGGTTCACCTGCTTCTTGGTGGCCTCAAAGAAAGCTTCGTGCAGCACGTTGATGGCCTTGCGCACATCGGCCGCCCGAATCACGGTCGAGATGTTCTTCTCCGACGCGCCCTGCGCAATGGCCCGGATATTGACCCCATTCTGCCCCAGCGCCCCAAACAGCTTGCCGCTAATGCCGGGGTGGTCCTTCATGTTCTCGCCCACCAGCGCCACAATGGCGAGGTCGCGCTCCGGCCGCAGCGGCTCGATGCGGCCGGCGGCAATTTCCGTGGCAAACTCCTCGTCCACCACCACCTGAGCGACGGCCGCGTCCTGCGCGTTCACGCCCACGCAGATGGAATGCTCCGACGAGCTTTGGGTGATGAGAATCACGTTGATGCGCTCGCGGGCCAGGGCCTCGAACAGCCGCTTCGAGAAGCCGGGGATGCCCACCATGCCGCTGCCCTCCAGGTTGAGCAGCGTGAGGTTGCCGATGCTGGAAATGCCCTGCACCACCGTGGCGGCGCGCGGCGGCTCCACCTCCACCAGCGTGCCGTAGTCGTCGGGCGCGAAGGTATTTTTTATCCAGAGCGGAATGCCGCGCTGCATCACCGGCTGAATAGTAGGCGGATAGAGCACCTTCGCCCCGAAGTGCGACAGCTCCATGGCCTCCTGGTAGCTGATGCGCGCAATGGGCCGGGCGCTGCGCACGAGGCGTGGGTCGGCCGTCATCATGCCGCTCACGTCGGTCCAGATTTCCAGCTTCTCCGCATCCAGCGCGGCGGCCAGCAGGGCGGCCGTGTAGTCGGAGCCGCCGCGGCCCAACGTGGTGGTGGTGCCGTAGCTGTCGGCGGCGATGAAGCCGGGCACCACCCAGATGTGGTGCTCGGTGCTGTCCTTCATATCGGCCACCTGCCGGGTGGTCACGGCCATGTCCACCTCGGCCGCGCCGAAGCGGGAATTGGTGCGAATGAGCTGCCGGGCGTCGGCCCAGCCAGCGGGCAGGCCTTGGGCCTTGGCGGCTGCCGCCACGAGGCGCGACGACAGCAGCTCGCCGTAGCTCATGAGCTTGTCGAGGGTGCGGTTGGAGAGCTCACCGAGCGCAAAAATGCCGTCGCACAGCATCTGGATTTCGCCAAACTGGGCCGTGATGGCGGCCAGCTTCTCGTGCTGCGCGGCACCGGCCAGCAGCTCCTGGGTAGCGGCGCGGTGGCGCTCGTGCAGCTGGGCCAGGGTATCGCCGTACCCGGCATCGGTGGCGGCGGCGGCGCGGCCGGCGCCAATCAGCACATCGGTGGTGCCGCCCAGCGCCGACACCACCATCACAACCGGACCTTGCGCCGCCGCCTGGGCCGCAATGGCAATGGATTTCCGAATATTCTCGGCCGAGGCCACCGAGGTGCCTCCAAATTTCAACACTTGCATAAACTCAGGCCGCCGCACGGCTGTTGGGTTATGATTCTGAATGAACCCCTCGCCTACATAGCGGTGTTTAGATTCAGTATCTTTGCAAACTACTGACTAATTCCCGAACACCGATGCTTGATAAATTAGAAGCCATCAACCAACGTTACGAGAACGTAAACGAGGAACTGATGCAGCCCGACGTGATGTCGGACTTAAAGCGCTATAAGGCACTGAATAAAGAATACAAGGAGCTGGGCAAGATTGTGGCCGAATACCGCAACTACCAGGGCGTGCTCAGCAACATCGAAAACGCCCGCGAGGTCATTGCCACGGAGAAAGACCAGGACTTCCGCGAGATGGCCAAAGCCGAGCTCGACGAGCTGCAGCCCGAGAAGGAACGCCTCGAAGAAGTCATCAAAGACCTGCTGCTGCCCAAGGACCCCAACGACTCCAAGGACGTCATCATGGAAATCCGGGCCGGTGCGGGCGGCGACGAAGCCGCCATTTTTGCCGGCGACCTGCAGCGCATGTACATGCGCTTCGCCGAAAAGCAGGGCTGGAAAATGGAGCTCATGGATGCCATGGAAGGCACTGCCGGCGGCTACAAGGAAATCATTGTGGCCGTGCGCGGCGAGGACGTGTACGGCAAGCTCAAGTTTGAAAGCGGCGTGCACCGCGTGCAGCGCGTGCCGGCCACCGAAACCCAAGGCCGCATTCACACCAGCGTGGCCTCCATTGTGGTGATTCCCGAAGTGGAAGAATTCGACGTGGAGCTGAACATGAGCGACATCCGCAAGGACTACTTCTGCTCCAGCGGCCCCGGCGGCCAGTCGGTAAACACCACCTACTCGGCCGTGCGCCTCACCCACCTGCCCACCGGCCTCGTGGCCCAGTGCCAGGACCAGAAGTCGCAGCTCAAAAACTTCGACAAAGCCCTGGCTGTGCTCCGCTCCCGCGTGTACGACATGGAGCTGGCCAAGAAAAACGAAGCCGACGGCCTGGTGCGCAAAACCATGATTGGCGGCGGCGACCGCTCCGACAAAATCCGCACTTACAACTACCCGCAGGGCCGCGTGACCGACCACCGCATCGGCTACACGGTGTACAACCTGGCCAGCGTAATGGAAGGCAACGTGGACGACTTCGTGGAGCAGCTCCGCCTGGCCGAAAGCGCCGAGCGCCTGCAGGAAGGCGTGACCAAATAAGCAGAACGACTACTCCCCTCCTTGCCAGGGAGGGGAGTTTTTGCGAAGCAAAAACGGGGTGGCTGGGTCGTTGAACGACACCCGAGCGATACCCGTGCTTCACCATACTTATTTGCCAACGTCCAGCGTTCAACGCCATAACCACCCCAGCGTCCGCTTTCCCGCCCTGGTAAGGCGGGGAGCCTGACTGCCCGCCGCCCCGCTATGCGCCACCTCTTCCCGCTATTCATCCTGCTAAGCTGCCTGCTCACCTTCCTGCCCGGCTGCGAGCCGAAGGAGGATATGATGCAGACCACCGGCAAGCTGGAATTCGCTACCGACTCCGTGATATTCGACACGGTTTTTACCACCGTCAGAACGGTGACGAAGCGGCTGTGGGTGTACAACCGCAACGGCGGCGCGGTGAAGACGGACGTGAGCCTGCGCGGCATCTCGGGCACTACTTACTCGCTCATTATCAACGGCGATGCCGGCCCGACCATATCGGGCGTTACCATTCGCGGCAACGACAGCCTGCTGGTGCTGGTGCGTGCCACGCTCGGCGACAACGGCACGGCGGCCAAGCCTTTTCTGGTGGCCGATGAAGTGCATTTCTTCACCAACAACAACGACCAGGACGTGAAGCTGGTGGCATTCGGGCAGAATGCCTACTTCCACAACGGTCAGGTTTTGCCCTGCAACTCGGTGTGGCGCAACGACAAGCCGCACGTCATTTTCAACTCGGTGCAGGTTGACCCCGGCTGCACGCTGCGCATCATGCCCGGCACCAAAGTGTACTCGCACGCCGGGTCGGCCATTATCGTGATGGGCACGCTCATCGTGAATTCGCCCGCCGATTATCAGCCCGGCACGGCCCTCACGGCTCCTTTTGATACGATTAAGGCCAGCAACCGCAACATCGTGCGCTTTCAGGGCGACCGGCTGGAGTCGTTCTACAACGACATTCCCGGCCAGTGGGGCGGCATCATCTTCACCAGCACCAGCCGCAACAACCTCATTCGCTACGCCGAAATCAAGAACGCCACGTTCGGAGCCTTGCTTTACAATCCCGACGCCCTGCTGCCGCACCCAACCCTGAGCCTGCAGAACACGGTGGTTAAGAATATTTCCGGCTCCCGGGTTTCGTTTTCCAATGCCAGCGCCAGCACCGGCGGCGGGGTCATCAGCTACTCCGGTGACGTGACGGCCACCAACTGCCTGTTCACCAACTGCGGCGAGTACGCCATGATTGGCCTGGGGGGGGCGTATGACCTCAATTTCTGCACCATCGCCAACTACACGCCGTCTTTCCAGCGCGAAACTTCGTCGCTGACCTTTACCAACAAGGACGATGGCCGGCCGACGCTGCCGCTCACCACCAGCGTCAGCATCCGCAATTCCGTGGTCTGGGGTTCGTATGAGGACGAGCTATTTTTCCAGAACAACGGCACCCCTGGCTTCCCCACGCCGACCGTTCGCAACTCCCTGCTGCGCACCCAGGAATACAAGGCCACGACCGATGCGGCCGGCAAGCCCGGACTGGCCGCGCCCGCGCTCAATAACCTGGTCAACGTGCCCGACCCGCTTTTCGTCCGCACCACGTTTTCCGGCAGTACCGCCGACTATCGTTTCCAGGCCACTTCGCCCGCCGTTTCGCCCGCCCGCTCAGCCGATGGCACTCCGCCCGGCCGCGACCTGCTGAACCTGCCGCGCAGTCCCAGCACGCCCACCATCGGCGCTTACGAGCGCCGGTAGGTCGTCTTACTCCACCTGCCCGGCCGCGGTGTAGCGCAGCGTATCGAACAGAATCAGCTTCTGGGTTCCTACTACTTCATAGGTGCGCAGCTGGCCGTTTTGCAGCTGCATGCGCAGCTGCTTCTGCGCCGAAAACAGCGGATTATTCTGAATGATGGTGGCCGCAATTTCCTGCGGAACCGTCCCTTGCTGCACCACCGTAAGGCGCGCTACCGGTGCGTTGGGCTGGCCGGGCAGCCGGGTATAGGTCCGGCGCAGCAGCCCCCCGGGCAGCGCGGCCGAATCCACAGCATACGCGCCACGCAGGGCCGCTTTGTTGATGTCGGCCTGAAAAAAAATCTGGAGCTCATCGGCCCATTTCACTTTCGGCACCCGCACGGTTTCCGGGGCGTTGCCGCGCAGGCTCACGTGCTTGGTCACGGCGGCGTGGCGCTGCTCAAGCCCCGTTATCTGACTGGCCAGCAGGCCTTTCACATCAAAATAAAGCGGCCGGCGGGCCGCTGGTGCGGCCGGGCCGGCATCGCCGCAGCCGGCCAGCGCCAGGGCACCGGCCAGCAGCGCCGCGCCGCCCTTACGCATGGGCGCCGCCATTGCGCTGCAGCAGGCTCTGGCCCGTCATCTCAACCGGCGGGGCAATGCCCATCAGGTCGAGGATGGTGGGGGCCAGGTCGCCCAGCTTGCCGGCGGCCAGCGTGCCCACGTAGTCGTTATCGGCCAGAATGAAGGGCACCAGGTTGGTGGTGTGCGCGGTGTTGGGCGAGCCATCCTCGTTGCGCATGAACTCGGCGTTGCCGTGGTCGGCAATGATGATGCTGGCGTAGCCGGCCGCGAGGGCCGCCTCTACCACGGCGCGGGCGCAGGCATCGGTCGTTTCCACGGCCTTCACCACGGCTTCAAACACGCCGGTGTGGCCCACCATGTCGGGGTTGGCAAAGTTCAGCACCACAAAATCGGCCGACCGGGCTTGCAGCTCCGGCACGATGGCATCGCGCAGCTCGGCGGCACTCATCTCGGGCTGCAGGTCGTAGGTCGCCACTTTGGGCGAAGCCCGCAGGATGCGCTTTTCGCCTTCAAACTCCACCTCGCGGCCGCCCGAAAAGAAGAACGTGACGTGCGGATACTTTTCGGTTTCGGCAATGCGAATCTGGGTTTTGCCGTGCGCGGCCAGCACCTCGCCCAGCGTGTTGTTGAGGTTGTCCTTCTCGAAAATGGGCGTCACGCCCACGAACGTGTCGTCGTAGTTGGTGAGCGTGAGGTAGTGCAGGTTGAGGCGCTGCATCTGGAAAGCGTGCATGTCCTGCTGCGTCAGCACCTCCGTGATTTCGCGGCCCCGGTCGGTGCGGAAGTTGAAGCACAGCACCACGTCGCCTTCCTGAATGGTGGCCAGCGGCTGGCCATCGGGCCCGGTTTTCACGATGGGCTTCAGGAATTCATCCGTCACGCCCTCCTTATACTGCTCCTGCACGCTCTGAATCAGGTTTTGCGACGGCGTGCCGATGCCATGCACCAGCAGGTCGTAGGCCACCTTCACCCGCTCCCAGCGGCGGTCGCGGTCCATGGCGTAGTAGCGGCCCACCACCGAGGCGATTTTGGCCCCGTTGCGCTCGTTGTGCTGCTCCAGGTCGTTGATGTAGCGCACGCCGCTCTTGGGGTCGGTGTCGCGGCCATCGGTGAAGGCATGCACAAACACGCGCCGCACCCCGGCCTCGTGGGCAATGGTGCAGAGGGCTTTGACGTGGTCGATGTGCGAATGCACGCCGCCATCGCTCAGCAGGCCAATAAGATGCAGCGGCTTGTCGTTGGCCACGGCGTATTCAAACGCCTTTGCCAGCGCGGGCATCTGGCCCAGCTTGCGCTCCCGGATGGACTTGCCAATGCGCACCAGTTCCTGGTCGACCACGCGGCCGGCCCCGATGTTCATGTGCCCTACTTCGGAGTTGCCCATCTGGCCCTCGGGCAGGCCCACGGCCTCGCCCGATGCCTGCAAGGTGCTGTGCGGAAACCGCTGCAACAGCTCGTGGTAAAACGGCGTACTAGCCGCGTCTACTGCCGAAACCGTGGTATTCGGGGCAATGCCCCAGCCATCCAGAATTACCAATAAAACCTGCTTACTCATGGGGCAAAGATACGGCAGCCCCGCGCCTCTGGCTGAAATTTTCTACCTTCGCTGCTTCTCTTTGCCTGCCTCGATTTTTAGTAATTTTACCGGCGGTTTCACCACTTCGTTTACTTACTGGCATCATTTTCGCTTGACTTCGCTGCGTATGACGCATTTATTACTCTTATAATGAAACGCTATTTAATTAGGACTCTATTCATTGGATGGCTGTTCCTGCTGGGTGCTGTCGCGGCACATGCCCAGTCCGATAACCTTGGGGCTGTGCGCTCGGCCCTGCGCAACGGCTCTTCCCGCGAGCTGTCGCAATATTTTGCTCCTACCGTTGAAATTGGTTTCGAAGGCGATAAGCAGGGCTATAACTCGACCCAGGCCGAGCTGGTGATGAAGGATTTCTTCGCCAAGAACCCGCCCAGCTCGTTTGAATTTATTCACCAGGGTCAGAGCGGCGAAGGCATTCAGTACGCCATTGGCCGCTACACGGGCCGCAGTGGCACCTACCGCGTGTTTGTGAAGCTGAAGCCCACTCGTGGTGCCCCGTTGCTGGACACCCTGGAGCTTACCAAAGAATAAAGCAAGCCCCGTCCTACCACAGGTCGGGGCTTTTTCGTGGCCTTTTTTCAACAAGAGCACTACGCTTTCCTAGCCGCTGCAAGGGCCGTACCTTTGCGGCGTGCAAACTCCCACCACTGCTTACCTGACTCCCGAAGCCCTGACCACCTTCATCCGCACGGCTTTGGCCGAGGATGTGGGCGACGGCGACCACTCGGCCCTGGCCGCCATTCCGGCCGATGCCCGCAACCGCGCCCACCTGCTGGTGAAAGGCGAAGGCCTACTGGCCGGCATGGAGCTGGCCCCCATGATTTTCAAGGAAGTGGACCCTTCGCTGATGCTCACGCCCCTGCTCGCCGATGGCGACCGGGTGAAGCACGGTGACATTGCCTTTACCGTGGAGGGCCCGGCGCGCAGCATCCTCACCGGCGAGCGGCTGGTGCTCAACTGCATGCAGCGCATGAGCGGCATTGCCACCTACACGGCCCACCTCACCAATCTGCTGGCCGGCACGAAGGCCCGGCTGCTCGACACCCGCAAGACGACCCCCAATTTCCGCATCTGCGAGAAGTGGGCGGTGCTCATCGGCGGCGGGGTGAACCACCGCTACGGGCTGTTCGACATGATTATTCTGAAGGATAATCACGTTGACTACGCGGGCAGCATCGGCGCGGCCATTGCGGCCACGCACGCCTACCTGGAAAAAACCGGCCGCCAGCTGCCCATCGAAATCGAAACCCGCTCCCTCGACGAGGTGCAGCAGGCGCTGGACGCGGGCGGCATCGACCGCATCATGCTCGACAACATGAACCCCGAGCAGCTGCGCGAGGCCGTGGCCCTCGTGGCCGGCCGCTACCCCACCGAAGCCAGCGGCGGCATCACCGAGCAGACCATTGCCGAGATAGGCCGCACCGGCGTCGACTACATTTCGGTGGGCGCGCTCACCCACTCGGTTAAAAGCCTTGACCTGAGCCTGAAAGCATTTTAAATCGATGCTTAACGGTTAGTGATAAATGGTTAATTGCGGCCCCGCTCCTGTAACCACCATTCACCGTTACGCATCAATCATTAATCGTTAAGAATGAACCAACCCAACCAACGCGGCGGCGGTGGCGGCTTCCGCCAGGCCCAGCAGGCTCCGTCGCTGGCCATTCGTACCAAAAAGACCCAGCTTACCACCGATGCCTACACGCGCATGGTGATGGGCGAAGTGTGGAAAAAAGACTGGGTGTACGCCCTGATTCCGTTTGCGCTGGGGCTGCTGCCGGCCATTTTCGTGCATTCGTGGTGGTGGATAGCGCTGGCCGTGGTGCTCACCATTCTGTTTGTGCTGTTCCGCTCGGCGCAGGTGACGGGCGTGACGCAGCTGGAGCAGAGCAAGCCGCTGTTTGAGCGCATGGCCTTCGAGATGGACAACAAGCAGATTTTGCTGCGCGTGGGCCCCGAGAAGGAAGGCAAAGCCATGCAGCTGACCTGGGACCTGATTGACCGCGCCACCCGCGACGCCGAAGCCTACACGCTGTACCTGAAGTCGGGCACGCCGCCGGCAGGCATGGCGGCCTGGCGGCTGTGGCTGGCGCGCACGTTTGATGTGCCGGTGTTTTTACATTTGCCCCTGCGCATCTTCAACTCGCCCAACGATGTGAAGCTGTTCGACTCCATGCTGCGTCGCAAAAACCTGCTGCCGGCCGATGCCGCGGCGGCCACCGTATAAATTTCAACCTCTGCTAATTTTACTTCGATGAAATTGACTTCCACCCTGTTGCTGGCTGTTTCGGCCGCTACTTTGGCCCTGACCTCCTGCAGCAGCGAGCCGTCTGACTGGCGCGACGATGAAAAGGTATCCGTGGACGTGGTAGCCCCCGGCACCCGCGACGACGAGAACTTCGACCACTCGGTGCCCAACGGCTCCATCGAGAACACGCACTCGCCGCTGATGGTGGCAGCCGAAGAAGGCGTGACCACCGATGGCACCAAAAAAATCACCCCGGAATCGGCCATCTCGGCCAATGCCGAAGAAGGCATGCGCCAGCGCGGCAAGCTGAACGACGCCGGCAAGTCGAGCCAGGCCGACACGACGGCCGGCGGTCACGAAATTCAGCGCTAAGGCGCATTCCTTCAGCACGGTTTCTTCTGCAAGTGGCAGCTTTGCCCGCCCGGTGGCGGTAGCAAAGCTGCCGCTTTGCGTCTGTTTGCGAAGCTTTTTCGAGAAGGCTGAATTGGGAGTGCAGGCGGTCGGATTGAGCCGCGGGCCGAAACATTAGCGGCTGGTTGCGGCTTCCTCACTCCTCACTGATTTACTGTATGGGCTTTGCTATTTTCTTGCTGCTGCTGACCGTGCTGGGCGCGGGGGCGGCGGCGGCCTGGGTGCCGGTGGCGCAGGGCGGCCGGTGGCTGAAACCGCTGCTGGCCTTCAGCGGAGCGTATTTGTTCACGCTCACGGTCACCCATATTCTGCCCGAAGCTTTGCAACTGCTGCCCGAGCACCCAAGCCGGGTGGGCTACTGGGTGCTGGCGGGCTTCTTCGGCCAGCTTTTGCTGGAAGTGCTGTCGCAGGGCGTGGAGCATGGCCATGTGCACCACGAAACGGCCCACGGGCACGATGCCCCCGGCCGGGTACCTTTTCTGCTGCTGAGTGCGCTGGTGGTGCATTCCTTTCTGGAAGGCAGCATTCTGGTGCGCACGCCGGAAGTAGGGCAGGTGAGCCAGAATTTCTACGCCATCGTGGTGGGCGTGGCGCTGCACCACATGCCGGCGGCCTTTGCGCTGGCCACGCTGCTGCGCCTGCGCCTGGGCAGCTTCCGGCGGGTGTGGCCGGGCCTGCTGATTTTCGCGCTGGCTTCGCCGGTGGGCATCATCGTCAGCAACTACGTGGTGCTGTCGCAGCTGCTAAGCAGTGGTTGGTATGCCGCGCTGCTGGGCTTGGTGGCGGGCAATTTCCTGCACGTTTCCACCACTATTCTGTTCGAAACCAGCCCCGAGCACAAGCTCAACTGGCCCAAGCTGGCGGCCACGCTGGTGGGCCTGGCGCTGGCGCTGGCCGTAGCGTGAGCAGTAAAAAAAGTCAGGTTGAGCGCGGGCGGCGCATCCCTACTGCAAACAGTAAACCCGGTCAACTGGATTACTTATGCGGTGGAGATGCTTCGCCCGCGCTCAGCCTGATGTTCTTCGGCGCTTAGCCAAAGTCTTCTAATGCCCCGTTTCCCAAAAGGAAATTTTCCAGCTGCCGGGCGCGGGCGGTTTCGCGGGCCAGGGTGGCTTGCAGGTGCACCAGGCGGCGGCGCATGGCCAGAATAATGTCGAGGGCTTCCGGTGCCAGGCCCAGCTCGTGGTGCAGGCGGGCAAGGCGCGGCAGGTCGTCGGGCTCGTCGATGATGATGGTTTCGGGCGCGGGCGCGGCGCGCAACAGGCCGGCCTGCAAGAACTCATGCAACGCCGCCGGGGCCAGGCCGTAGCGCACCGTGCATTCCTGAAAAGTAAGGATGAGCGTTTCCATAGCGAAAAAACTAGGGGTTAGGCATCGGGCCGGAGGGCGGCTAATTGCTGAAACAAGTCCTTTTCCTGGTCGGTGAGGTGCTGGGGCAGCGTCAGGGTCAGGCGCAGGTAGAGGTCGCCGAACTGACCGTCTTTTTTATACACGGGAAAGCCCTTGCCGCGCAGCCGCAGGCGCGTGCCGTTGGCCGTTTCGGGCTTGAGCTTGATTTTGACGGGGCCGCTGAGCGTGTCCACGGTTTGCTCGCCGCCCAGCAGGGCTTTGTAGATGCTCACGGGCACTTCCTGGGTCAGGTCGTCTCCGGTGCGGGCGTAGCGGGCATCGGGCGCGATGCGGAAAGTGATGAGCAGCGCCCCGTTGGGGCCGCCGTTGCGGCCCGGGCCGCCCTGGTCGCGCAGCCGGATGGTCTGGCCGTCGGCCACGCCGGGCGCGATGGTGAGGCGCAGGTTTTTGCCGTTGACGGTGATGGTGCGCGGGCCACCGTGGTAGGCTTCCTCCAAGCTCAGCTCCAGCTCGGCCTGGTAGTCCTGGCCGACGCCGGGACGGCTCGAGCGCCCACCGCCGCCGCCCATGTTGCCGAAGAGCGAGCCGAAGAAATCGGAAAAGTCCTCGCCTTCGCCAAACGGGCTGCCGCCCCCGAAACCACCGCCCCCGCCGCCTTGCGTGTACTGGCTCCAGTCGAAGCCGCCACCGGGCTGGCCGCCACGGCCGGCCCCGCCGCCGGGCTGCTGCTGGTAGCGCTGCCAGTCGGCCCCGAACTGGTCGTATTTCTTCCGCTTCTCGGGGTCGCTGAGGACTTCGTTGGCCTCGTTGATTTCCTTGAACTTCTGTTCCGCGCCCTTGTCGTTGGGGTTCACGTCGGGGTGGTGCTGGCGGGCCAGCTTGCGGTAAGCCTTCTTGATTTGCTCGGGCGTGGCGTTTTTATCCACCCCGAGGGATTTGTAATAGTCTTTGTATTCCATGAGTGGAAAGGTAGCAGAAACCGGCCGACGCTTTGCCGCCGACGCCGCAAAAGGAACCCGATTTACGGCATCAAAGTTGAATAATGCCCATACGCGCAGGGCGTGCGCCAGGATGCACCGGGCCCCTGACCGGCAAACATGAATTTGCACTCACCGGACATTACTTCTCCTGAATGTTATCAAAAAATGCCGTAACTTGCGCCTGAAAAGCAATTACCCCGCAATATCTCCCCACCCTATTTTTAACTTTAGCATGAAATCCACTTCTCTATTCCGAGGTTTGCTAGGCATTTTCCTATTGGGTAGTGTTGTAGCACAAGGCCAGACCGCCCGCCCGGGCCGCGTGCAGCCCAAGCCGCGGGTCGCTGCTTCGGCCGTTGAGGGCACCAAGGATGGCTTGTCGATGGTGAAGGGCCGCGTGGTACTCACCGAGCTCGGCATCAGCAACCCACTCACGGCCGACAAGAAGCTCATCAACGGCACGGTTATCACGCCGGCCGGCGTGGTGACCACGCCCGACGGCACCGCCACCCAGATTGCCGAGGGCGACCATGTTTCGCTCACGGGCCGCGTCACCACCCGCAAGGCCATTGCCGATGCCGACAGCATTGCCAAGGTTCAGCTCTTCGATGCCAAGTACCCCGGCAAGCGCGAGAAGATGGAAAAAGAGAAGGCCAAAAAAGACAAGGAGAAGGCCAAGCGCGAAGAAGAAAAAGCCAAAGCCAAGGCCAAGCTGGAAAAAGCGAAAGCCGACCGCATGAAGAAGAGGTAGCCTGACGGCGCCCGCCAGGCAGCGCCGCCAAGCCCCCGAGGTTTGGCGGCGCTTGCATTTCAGGGCTGGCCGAATGAGCGGGTGTCCTATCTTCGGGGCCTTACGTATGCCCGCCCATGCTCTTCTATACCGTCATGAAACCGCTGGTGCAGGTAGCGCTGCGGGTCTTTTTCCGTCGCATTGAGGTGCGGCACCCCGAGCGCCTGCAGCTGCCCGGCCCGCTGCTGCTGGCCGGCAACCACCCCAACACCCTCATGGACCCGCTGCTGGCGGCCGTGAACCGCCGCGAGCCCATTGCCTTTCTGGCCAAGAGCACGTTTTTCAAGAACCCCATCGTGCGGGCCATCATGGCGTCGGGCAATTCCATTCCCATCTACCGGGCGCAGGACGCCGGGCCGGGCCCCCAGAGCAACGAGCAGCGCGCGGCCCAGAACGAGGCGACCTTCGGCCGCTGCTACGATTATCTGGGCCGGGGCGGCACCATCATGATTTTCCCGGAGGGCACCAGCGTGAGCGAGCGCCGGCTGCGGCCCCTCAAAACCGGCGCGGCCCGCATTGCGCTGGGCGCCGAGGCCCGGCACGACTTCAGGCTGGGCCTGCTGGTGGTGCCGGTGGCCACCAATTACTTCGACCCCAGCAAGTTTCGCTCCGATGTGCTGCTGAACGTGGCTCCGCCCATTGTGGTGGCCGACTATGCCGCCGCCTACGCTAAAGACCCCGACGAAGCCGCCGACCAGCTCACCGAAGCCATTCGGGTGGCGCTGGAGCGGCGGCTGGTCATCACCCGCGACGCGGCCGAAGATGCTTTCGTGCAGCAGATTGAGCGCGTGTTTGGCGACCATCTCAACCCCGACGACGACCCTACCACGCTCTACGACAACTTCCAGCTCAGCCGCACTCTGCTGCAGGCCCTGCCCTGGGCCGAGCAGCATTTTCCCGAGCGCCTGCTGGCCGCCCGCGAGCAGTTCCAGGCCTATCTGGCCGACCTGCAGCGCCACGGCCTCACCGATGCCGCCCTCGACGGGCAGCGGCGGGGCACCGTGGCCGGGCTCCTCAACCTGTTTTTTGGCGCGCCCGTGTGGCTGTATGGGGTGCTGAACAATTATCTGCCTTACATCCTGCCCTCGGCCGTGGCCCGGCGCGCTACCAAGGACGTGGAATTTATCGCGCCCATTATGCTGGTGGTGGGCATGATAACCTTCCCGCTGGCCTATGCGCTGCAAGCGGCCGCCGTGCAGCACTGGCTCGCGCACGACTGGCGGCTGACGGCCCTGTACGTGCTCAGCCTGCCGCTCACCGGCTTCTATGCCCTGGGCTATTGGAACAACCTCTCCCAACGCCTGCGGCGGCTGCGGGCGGCCCGGCTGTTCAGGCGCACCCCGGCCGTGGGCAAAGCGCTGCTCCGGCAGCGCGCGGCGCTGGTTGCCGAGCTCGAGGAAGCCCGTACGGCCTACCTCACGGCACGGCAGTAGCCCAGGCCCGGCCTGCCGCCTATTCCAGCGGCATCTGGCCAAACCACATGGTTTTGCCGCTCTTGTTTTCGCCGAAGTACACGATGCTGTTTTTGCCGCCCATGGGCAGCTGCGGCATCGAGTTGTTGAGGAAATACTGCTCGTTGCCAAACTTGGCGAAATTGGTGAGCTTGGCCCCGGTCAGGTCTATTTTGGTCACGGCCGGATAGTAAAGCACCTTGGCCGAGCCCGATTCCATGCCGCTCAGCTCGCGGATGCCCGAGATTTCGCCAATCATCCAGTACAGGCTGCGGCCGTCCTGCGCGGGGTAGAGGTGCTGCTCGTTGGGGTTTTGCTCGCTGTACTTGTTGTTTTCCTGGCGGCGCACGCCGTACTGCGCCCGCAGGTGGCCCTGTGGGTCGAAGTGAAACATCATGATGTCCTTGTACTCGCGGTTGTTGGCCGCCGTGCCCATGCTGGTGCCGCCCTTGCCGCTCATGATGCCGCCCAGGCCCCCCACCAGGCTGCTGCCGCTGCTGCTGGTTTTGGGAGCACCCAGGCCGAAGGCTCCGCGCTCCAGGCCGTAGCTCTGCCCGCCAATGAGCAGGTCGCCGTTGGGCAGCACCGTGCCGCCATTTACTTTAAAGCGCTTGCCGGTGTATTCGGGGGTGCGCTTCTGGGCGGGCGGGGTTTGCAGCTTCTGCTCAAACTCGGCCACCGGCGTGTTGGTGATGAAAGCCACCGCGCCATCCTTGATTTTCAACAGCTCGAAGTTTTTGGCTTTGAACTTGTCTTCCATGGGGCCGCGCACGGCCTCGTTGGCCACCTGGGCGGTAATATCCTCGTTGAAGTACTCGTCCTGCTTATCGTTGGCCGGGCCAAATACGGCCACCGTGCCGTCGCGGAACGTGGCCATGCCATTCACCAGCCAGATGCTGTTGGGCGAGGCAATGCTAACCCGCTCCTTCTGCCTGGTATCGGCCCCTACCCGCACGTACGTGTAGTTGGTGGCCACCGGGTCGGCCTGCTTTTTCAGGCCCTGAATGGCCACCGGCGCAAAGACGATGCCCAGGTCATACTCCGGGTCGCCGGAGTCGTCGGCGGCCTCGTCCTGGTCGCCTTTGGGGTCCAGCTTGGTGGCCTGCACCACGTATTGCGGCTTGTCGAACTGAATGGGCGTGTCCGAAACCAGGTCCAGGTCCTTGTTGAATTTGAGTACGTGGTACTCCTTATACATGCGCAGCGGGTCGGTGCCCTTGCCCAGCTTGTCCTTGCCGGATGTAATGACCACCACGTTGCCCGTCTGGTCGTACTCGGCATGGGCCGAATACTGGTAAAAGGAGCCGTTGTCGCCACGCGGCTTCACCTTTTCCAGAATCTCAATCTTCTTGTTGTAGCCGCCCCAGAACCAGTCCCAGGTGTAGTGCGCCTGCTTGCGGCGGAGCACCAGCGTGCCCATCATGTTGGGCTCCACGGTCACGCCGGGCACGTCGTACTGGTCGCCCTTGTAGCGCTTCATTTTCTCCACGGGCTCCTCCCGCTCATCCATTCCCTTGAAGTTGAATTGGCTATCAAAGTGATACGTCTCAAACTTCACCTTGCGGTTGTTGGCCTTCGTGCAGAAGGTAAGGTCTACCTTATTGGCGGCCTCGTTCACGTTCACCTCGTCGAGAAAGCCGCGCTTGGCCTTGCCCGATACGTCGTGGGTTTTCTCAATGGCCAGTTTTTGGGCCGATGCAGGAGCAACGGGCAAAGCAGCCGCCAACACGGCAGCAGCCGGCAGCCAGGGCCGGAGCAAAGCAATTTTCATGGGACAGGGGATTTTTGGTGGAGGCCATTCGCTCGAATCGCTACCCACAAAGGACCTCGTTGCCCCCACCCGCGTCAATCCGTGCCCGTGGGCATATTCCTATCCGGGCTGGCACTGATAGACTTTCCTCGGCAAGGCCGGCCGACTCTGTAGAATTCAGACTGTACCGGCAATTTCAGTGCAGAAAACAGAATATGCACAGAATTCAGGTCAACGCCATATTAATCTGACAAACAACACATTAAATGATAAAAACCCCAGCTCGCATTCCCACAAACGATTGAAAATATTATATTGTAAAATAAAATGATTTTTTATTGCTAAATAAATATTTATTATTTGAAATTTTTTCTAGCTTTGTTACAACTTCTCCAGAGAGGGAAGTCTATTCCTCACCTAACTATAGAACACCATGAGTGCACATCGGGTACCATCCAGATTCCATTCCTTGCTCTCCGGCCTGTTGCTGATGCTGGTTTTCCAAAGCTGCAACAAGCAAGCAGACCAGGTGACGCCCAGCACCAATGCGGGCGCCCAGCAGGCCATTGCCGTACCCGCTTCCTGCGAGCAGGTAACCCTGGTAGCCGGCCAGCACACTGCCGTGGGCACCGTGGATGCGGCGGTTAGCAACGGCGACTTATACATTACCTACACCGTAACTGCGCCCGGCATTTACCTGTCCGAAATCCACGCGGACATCTTCACCAGCATCGGGCAGCTGCAGGCGGCCAAGAAGCTGAGCGGCGGCGGGGCCATTCCGGGCAAGTTTGCCTACAAGCAGTCCTTTACGGCCAGCTCGCACACCACCACCTATACCGTCGTGATTCCGGCCGCCGCGGTTAATGCGCTGAACAGCGACTGCTTCAACGTTGCCACGCACGCGGCCCTCTCCAACGGCGAAACGGCCTGGGGCGGCCTCACCCGTCCCACGGCTACCGGCGTTTCGCTGGACGTAGCCAAGCAGTTTCCCGGCGCCAACTGGTCGGTGTACTTCGAGTTCTGCAAGAGCCGGTGCAACCGGGCCGTTGACTTCACCTACGCCTGGGAAGACCTGAACGGCAGCACCAACGACAGCGACTACAACGACCTCGTGGTGCAGTCGGCCATCACCAAATCGGCCGCCGAGATGAAAATTGACTTTATGCTCACCGCTCGCGGCGCTTCGTTCGGCCACCGGTTCCAGTTCAAAATCCCGATGGCGGGCATTACCGGCATTTTCGGTGCCGATTCCTACTCCGACGATGGCACCTACTACTATGTAACCGTCTTTGAAAACGACATCGTTTCCTTCCCGAATGGCTATGCCAACGTGATTACGGGCGGCACCTGCACGCCGTTCGTGAAAAAGGCCGTAACCCTGACCCTCAACAGCAGCTTCACCTACGACCCGGCCAAACCCTACGAGCCCTTCATCTCAATTCTGTATCCGGGCAGCAGCACTTCGGTGTACGACCTGTACATCTACGAAGTATCGCACCGCGACACCTGGACTTCGACGAGCGGCAAAACCTACCCCAACGGTATTCTCATTCCTTCTGACTGGCGCTGGCCACTGGAGGGCATCAACATCACGGTGCCATATCCTGATTTCACCAGCCTCACCGATGGCTTCACCCCAACCTGGGCCAATAATCTGGCCGATGCTTCCAAGACCTTCGACAAGAGCATCTGCAACTAGCGCTGCATTACCTCAAAAGAAACTGCCCCCCGAAATCCTGATTTCGGGGGGCAGTTTCTTTTGAGGTAATGCAGAGACAATGGGCTGCTTTACCGCAGCGGGCAGCATTGAAAGCCAGGCGTTTCAAGCAAAATAGCGTTTTGGCAATAATTCCAGTAAATCTCCCTGTTTGCTAACGATAGGAATTTTTCTTTAATCAACTGCCCTGAATGCCTCTGCAAAACAGTCGTGAATAGGAAAATAAAATAATTTAACTTTTTATAATTATAGTCCATTATTGCATTGCTATACGCCATAGTTTTGCTTCATAATCCGGCATCGCTTGCTGCCTGCCAGCAGCCGGTTGCGCTGCGCCTCTTTTTACAAATTGCCGCAGCTGCCAGCTGCAAAAAAATTAGCACCCGGGCTATTTGATTATCCTTGGTTTGCTCCCGCAATCAGGCGCTGATAATCAGCGATAAGCACATCAGTAAATTTGCATAGTCACAGAAAATAAAATTTTTAACCGATAAAGTCATATCGATATTTTTAAAACAATTGTAGTTTTGTTTCTACTTAATAAATAAGCACTATTTATTACTGCTTTAAGTCAAGTTGTTTCTGTTCACCTGCTGCTCTCCCCTGTACCCAACACACTCATCTATTTCACACCCTTACTCTTTCACACCTCATCGCATGAATACCAAATCGGTACTCGCTAAAATTCAAGCCCTTGCCCTGGGCTTAGTGCTCATGGGAGCAGTTCAGAGCTGTAATAAGGAAGCCGACCAGGTGTCCCCCGACGCGAATGCGCTGGCGCAGGACTGCGGCACTCCCTCGGCCCCGACCCCGACGGACTTCTGCAAAGAAGTTTCCCTCGTATCCGGCAACACGGTAGTGGGCACGGTGGGCATCAAGATGCGGAGCACCGGCGACGCGCTGGTTTCCTACAACATCACGGCTCCCGGCATTTACCTCACCGAGGCCAACATGGACGTGTTTACGAGCCTGAACCAGCTGCGCTACGCCGGCAAAATCTCGGCCTGGGGTGCCTATCCGTCCCGCTTTACCTTCGACGAAGCCTGGAGCGCCCGCAGCCGCGTCACGACTTACACGTTTGTGGTGCCGCGCTACTACATCAGCCAGTGCGGCGGGGCCAACTGCTTCTTTGTGACGGCGCAGGCCACGCTGTCGAACTGCAGCTCGGCCTGGGCCGGGCTCACCAGCCCCCGCTCGGGTGGCGGCGTTACGCTGGACCCCAGCAAGCAGTTCAACGGCTGCGGCGGCTCGGCTTACTTCGAGTTCTGCAAAACCGAATGCACGCCGTCCATCGACTTCACCTATGCCTGGGAAGACCTGAATGGCTCGGCCAACGACAGCGACTACGACGACTTGGTGGTGCAGTCGGACATCACGAAGTCGGCCACGGAAATGAAAATCAACTTCATTCTCACCGCCCGGGGTGCTTCTTTCGACCACAAATTCCAGTTTAACATTCCCAAAACCGGCGTTACGGGCATCTTCGGGGCTGCTTCGTACGTTGACAAGGGCACGTATTACACCGTAACCGTCATCGACAACGACCGGGTGGCCTTCGGGGCCAACGGCGGCTACGTCAACGTATCGGCCGATGGCACCTGCACGCCGTTTGTTGAGCGGGAAGTGACGCTGACGCTGAACAGCTCGTTCGTGTACAACGCGGCCAAGCCCTACGAGCCCTTCATTACGGTGTACTACGCCGGCGACCCGAACCCCGCGTATGACCTCTACATCTACGAGGTTTCGCACCGCGACACCTGGACGGCTACCGATGGCAAAGTGTACCCCAACGGCATCATCATCCCGGCCGACTGGCGCTGGCCCCTGGAATACACCAACATCCGGGTGCCGTATCCCAACTTCACCAGCCTCAGCGAAGGCTTCACGCCGAACTGGGCCAGCACGCTGGCCGACCCGTCCAAAACGTTCAACAAGGCGACCTGCAACCTGTAGCCAGCTCTTTGAACGGCGGTAAAACCCGCTGATTGCACCCCTCCAGAACCATGGTTTTGGAGGGGTGTTTTTTTGTGGCCGCCCCCTGCCCGGCGGACTTCTGAGCAAGCCGGCAGCGTCGGAACCATACGCCCGCGCCAAGACCTGATTCCCTGACTACAAGCACCTAATTTTCAGATTCCTAAACAAACGCCCCGGCCAGCAGCGCCACGGCAATTATCACCACGCTCGGCACTTTTTCCCAAAGCAGCAGCAAAAACGTGATGCCTACCAGCAGCGGGTTTAGCGGCAGGGTGTCGATGGGGCCGAGGTGAAACGGCAGGTCCAGCAGCCGGTAGGGCAGCGGGTGGTAGAGCAGGAACGTGGCCGCGCACACCAGCCCGGCGCTTACGGCATTCACGCCTTCCAGCGAGGCCTGCACCACACGGTACTGCCGCAGCCGGTCCCAGAACCGGATAACGAAGAATATCAGCAGCGTGCCCGGCAGGAAAATTCCCGCCACGCCCACCAGCGCGCCTATGAGCTGCATGCTGGCCCCGCCGGCCGGCCGCATGGCCAGCGCGCCAATGTAGGCCGCGATGGAAAAATTGGGCCCCGGCATGGCCTGCACCAGCCCCAGCCCCGACAGAAACTCCGGCCCCGTGAGGTAGCCCTTAAACTCTACAAACTCAGCGTAAAGCAACGGGGCCAGCACCTGCCCCCCCCCGAAAACCAGCGAGCCGTTGCGGTAGAAATTCTCGAACAGCCGCACCGGCAGCAGCTGGGTGTAGTGCCCCAGCACCGCCGCCCCTGCCAGAATGCCGAACCACAGAAAAAAGTTGGCCCACTCCACGCGCAGCGGCTTTTTCTCCTGAATGATGGCGTGCTTGCGGTAGCGCACCGTGGTCACGGCCCCGCCAGCCAGCAGCAGCAGCGGCAGCATCCAGGGCAACTGGAAGAAGTAGGCCAGCATGGCAGCGGCCACCATCAGGGCCACCGAGGTTTTGGTATGAATGACCTTTTCGGAAATCTTGTAGGCTGAAAACGCCACAAAGCCCACGGCAACCGGCTGCACAAACTGCACCAGCGCCGCCACCCGGGCCGGGTCGAGGTGGCTGAGGGTGAGGGCGGCCAGGGTCATCAGCGTCACCGAAGGGGTCATCCAGACCAGCAGCGTGAGGTAGGCCAGGTTGGGCCCGCCCAGCCGGAAGCCAATCACGGTGATGGTTTGCGTGGACGTAGGGCCCGGTAGCAGGGCACACAGCGCCTGCAGCTCCAGCAGCTCGGCCGCGCTGATGTAGCGTCGCTTTTCTACCAGCAGCCGAAAAAACATGGCCAGGTGTGCCTGCGGCCCCCCAAAGGCCGTGAGGGCCAGCACGGCCACGTCCTTCAGAAAAATAATGCCCCGCACCCGCCGCGTCCGCTTGCCCGAGCGCCGCGGGGGCGGCGTGAGCGAAACGGAAGCGGGGGGGTGCGGGGCAGAATTAGTCGTCATCCTGAGCTTGCGAAGGACCTTACCGGACAAGAACGGTTTGCAGTAACTCCAACGGCGCTAACGTGATAAGGTCCTTCGCAAGCTCAGGATGCCGAATAATTATTACTTCTTTTTCAGGCCCAGCTCAATGAGGCGCTCGTTCAGGAACTCGCCGGCCGTGATGTCGGCCTCTTTCTTGGGGTTGTCGGGCGTGACGCAGTGCTCCAGGGCGGCCAGGCTCATTTCGGAGCGCGGGTGCATGAAGAACGGGATGCTGTAGCGCGAGGTGTTCATTTTCTCGCGGGGCGGGTTCACCACGCGGTGAATGGTGCTTTTCAGCACGCCGTTGGTGAGGCGCTGGAGCATGTCGCCCACGTTCACCACAATCTGGTCGGGCAGGGCCGTGATGGGAATCCACTTGCCGTCGCGGCGCTTCACCTGCAGGCCGTCGGCGCTGGCGCCCATCAGCAAAGTAATCAGGTTGATATCGCCGTGCTCGGCGGCGCGCACGGCGTCGGCCGGCACGGCATCGGGGTCTTCGATGGGGAAATAATGGATGGGGCGCAGGATGCTGTTGCCGTGACGCACCTTGTCGTCGAAATAGTTTTCGGGCAGGTGCAGATACAGGGCAATGGCGCGCAGCACGTCCTGGCCGGCGGCCTCCAGTGTGCGGTAGGCCGTGAAGGTGCTCTGCTTGAAGCTGGGCACCTCCGCGGGCCAGATGTTATCGGGATACGATTCTTTGATGGGGTCCTCGCCTTCCACTTCCTGGCCCACGTGGAAAAATTCTTTCAGGTCGCCGGTGTTGCGGCCCTTGGCGTGCTCCTTGCCCTTGCTGATGTAGCCGCGCTGGCCGGCCAGCTCCGGGTTTTCGTAGCGCTGCTTGGCCTCGTCGGGCAGCTGGAAAAACGCCTGCACGTCGGCGTAGAGCTGCTTGGTCTGGTCGTCGTTCAGGCCGTGGTTTTTCAGGGCGATGAAGCCGATGTTCTGGTAGGCTTCGCCGAGCTGCTGCACGAAACGAGCCTTGCGCTCGGGGTCGCCGGAACGGAAATCGGCGAGGTCGAGCGAGGGAATGTGTTCAAGAAGTTGGTCTTGCATGGGAAATTTAAGTTTACTTTGGGGCTGCGTAAGCTCCATTGGTGGGGCAACGCCGCAAGTTAAGCAAAACCCCGCATCGGCTCTTTGCCGTATGCGGCATCGCTCCAGCCTCTATTAAAATAAATTACTACCACTTTTTTTGAATCCTCAGTCTATGAAACGCCCCCTCTGGCTGCTTTGCAGCACCACCGCTGCGCTGGCCCTGTTGGCAAGCTGCGAAACAAGCAAGCCGGCCACCGACGTTAGCGCCAATGCCGGCACCAACGGCGCTGGTATCAGCCGCACGGCCACCAACGGCGAAAGCATGGAGTCGAATGGCATTCGCCTGACACCTTTCGGCGACTCGCCTAAGTTTCCGGAGGCGCAAATGCAGCTGCGGGCCCCCATTGCCAACGCAACCGTGCCCAGCGGCGATGTGGCGTTCAACTACCAGATTACCAACTTCCAGCTCACCAAGATGAGCGGCGGCCCGCACATGGCCGAGATGGCCAACTCGATGAAGGGCCAGCACATCCACAACATCGTGGACAACGAGCCCTACACGGCCCACTACGAAACCAGCTTCACCAAGCCGATTCCGGACGGCCAGCACGTTATTCTGTCGTTCCTGTCGCGTTCCTACCACGAGAGCCTCAAGCACCGCGGCGCCTACGACCTGCGCGTCATCAACGTGGGCAACGCGCCCGCGCCGGCTACGCCCATCATCGACGTGAAGGCTCCCAATCTGTTCTACAGCCGCCCCAAAGACACCTACGCCGGCGCCGATGCCAAGCGCATCATGCTGGACTTTTACCTGGTGAACACCACGCTGGAGCCCGGCGGAAACCGCGTGCGCGCGACCATCAACGGCACCGAGTTTATGCTCGACCGCTGGATGCCCTACATGATGGAGGGCCTGCCCGCCGGCGAAAACACCGTGAAGCTGGAGCTGGTGGACAGCAACGGCACGCTGATTCCGGGCCCCTACAACTCGGTAACGCGCAAGTTCACCGTAACGCCCTAAGCAGCGCAAAACGCCCGGGCTTTGGCCTGAAAGCGTTGCCTTTGCGTTATGATTTAATTACCCTAAAAAGTCTCCCGGCCCGGCCGGGGGACTTTTTTAGTTATGGCCATTTGTTGCCGTAGCGTTACCTTCCCGCCATGTCTGCCGCCCCCGCCGATGCCGCCGCGCCTCCTCCCCTGCTCACCCGCGAGCAGGTGCTGCGCGCCCTGCGCCAATTGGCGCGCGACGGCCGCTCCCTGCCCCCCGGCACCGTGTACGAGTTGGTGTACCGGGGCCGCCGCTATCCGCCCCGTGCCGTGGCCGAGCTGGCTTACCGCCTGGCCACCGGCAATGCCACCGCCCACTGGCCCCGCCCGGCCGGTGCGCCCACCAATGCCCTGCTCGAACGCCTGGATTTCACCATCAGCACCAAGCGGCCGGTGCTCACCTCCGGCTCCGGGCCCGACGGCGAGGAAGTAGCTCACCAGCAGGCCGAGGACTTGTACACCGGCTTGGCCAAGGATGCCAGCCCACTGCTTCCCTCCCCAGCCAAAGCGGCCGAACCTATTGCCGCATACCATGCGCCAGCCTATACCCGCGCCGAGGCGCTGGCGGAGCTTTTTATTACGGAAACAGCGCTGGATGCTGCCCTGGCGGGCCTCGGGCGCCGGCGCAATCTGCTGCTGCAAGGCCCGCCCGGCACCGGCAAAACCTTTCTGGCCCGCCGCCTGGCGTGGCTCATGCTGGGCGCGCAGGACGAAAGCCGCATCGAGCTGGTGCAATTCCATCCCAGCTATGGCTATGAGGACTTTATGCTCGGCTTCCGGCCCGACGCGGAAGGCCGCTTCCACCTGGTGCCCGGCGTGCTGCCGCTGCTGTGCCAGCGCGCCGCCACCGACCCGGACCGGCCCTACTTCCTGCTGATTGACGAAGTGAACCGGGGCAACGTGCCGCGCATCTTCGGCGAGCTGCTGCTGCTGCTCGAAGCCGACAAGCGCGGCCCCGCCCACGCGCTGCGCCTGCCCTACGCCCCGCCCGATGCGCCCAGATTCTTCGTGCCGGACAACCTGTACGTCATCGGCACCCTCAACCTGGCCGACCGCTCGCTGAGCCCGCTGGACTATGCCCTGCGCCGCCGCTTTGCCTTTGTGGCGCTGGGGCCGCAGTTTGGTGCGCCGCTGCGGCAGTTCCTCGGGGCCCGGCAGGTACCCCCGGCGCTCATCGAGCAGCTGTGCAGCCGCATGCAGGCCCTCAACCAGACCATTGCCGACGACCCGGAGCTGGGGCCTGATTTTGAAATCGGCCATAGCTACTTCTGCCAGCCGCCGGCCCAGCCGTCACAAGCTGCTGCGTGGCTTCGCGCTATCATGGAGCAGGAAATCGGCCCGCTGCTGGCCGACTACTGGCGCGAGCAGCCGGCCACGGCCGCCGCGCAGCTGCGCAAGCTGTTGGCGTAAGTTTAAGCCGAGCGCCCAGAAAACTGATGCTGTGATTCCGCTGTCCACCCTCTACTATTTCCTCTGCTACGCCTGGAACCGGCTGCCCGAGCCCGCCGTGCTGCACGCCAGCGAGGCCACGCCGTTTCATCGGCCGCTGGGGCTGCTGGCGCAGGTGCTGCTGCACGGCACCCGCCGCCGGCTGCGCAGCGGGCTGCCCCGCACCTTCGCCACCCAGGAAGCGGAGCTGGCCAGCCTGCGGGGCCGGGTAGAGTTGGCCCCCACGCTGGGGCGCGGCCTGCTGGGCCAGGGCCGGGCCGTCTGCACCTTCGATGAGCTGGGAGTTGAAGCGCCTCTGCATCGCCTCATTGCCCAGACGCTGGCCGTGCTCAGCAAAGCAGCGGCTTTGCCGCTGGCCCTGCGGCGCGAGCTAAGCCAGGTGCGCCAGCGGTTTCCGGCGGCGCTGACTACGGCTGCTCAGCCACTGCCTACAGCGGCCACGTTTCGGGAGCTGCGGCGGCAGCGGCCGGACGGCCAGGCGGCTTTCCTGCTGCACGTCTGCGAGCTGGTGTGGCGGGTGGCGCTGCCCGAGCCCACGGCCGGCGGACGCAGCCGCTTTGCCGATTTCCGGCGCGACGAAGTGCTCATGGCGCGGCTGTTCGAGCAGTTCGTGCGGAACTTCTACCGCCGCGAGCAGCGCCGCTACCGCGTGTATGCCGAAACCATTGCCTGGCAGGCCGAAGCCCAGCAGCCCGACGACCTGGCCCTGCTGCCCACCATGCTCACGGACACGACGCTGGAAGCCACTGACCGCAAAATCATCCTCGATACGAAGTATTACGCGGCGGCCCTGCGCCCACGCTACGACCAGCAGCGCCTCATTGCGCCGCACCTCTACCAGCTCTACGCCTACCTACAAAACCAGCCCCCGGCCCCGGGGCAGGCGCTGGAAGGCATTTTGCTTTACCCCGCCACCACGCAGGCCGTGGATGTGCGCTACACGCTGGGCGGGCACCCGGTACGGGTGGTCACGCTCGACCTACGCCAGCCTTGGGCCGGTATTGCCGCCCATTTGCTGGCACTGGTGGCGTAGCCCTGGCCAGGGCCGGAAAAAAAACAGCCCGGACTTTCCAGGTGGAAAATCCGGGCTGTTTGTCGAATCGACTAAGCAAAGCGCTGGCACGGGGCCAGCAGCCAATTACTTCTTCTCTTCGGTGGTAGTCGTGGTGGTGGTAGCAGCAGGAGCCATAGCCGTGGTGTCAGCAGCAGGAGCAGCAGCAGCCGTGGTGTCAACCGTGGTGGTGGTTTCCGTGGTAGCAGCAGGAGTTTCAACCGTAGTGGTTTCTTCGGTTTTCTTTTCGCCGCACGAAGTCAGACCAGCAGTGAGGGCGAGGCCCAGGGCAGCAGCTTTAAACAGATTTTTCATCTTTGGGGTAATTTTGAAAATGGGTTAACGTAAAAACGCCCTTTATCCCGGGTTTCTGAGAAGGTAACCCGGTCGAGAAAAATATTTTTTCGTTGGGTTACTTGTACCCCGCGTTTGTATTAACCCCCAAAGTGAATGAGCAGAGGAAATTCCTCCGTTTTGACTCCTACCGACGACGCGCTGATTGCGGCTATTCGTAGCGGCGATGAGCGGGCGCTGGCCCACCTCTATCGGTTGCACTGGCCCATGGTATCGCACTTCGTGCTGCAGAACAGCGGCACCGAAGACGATGCCCAGGACGTGTACCAGGAAGGTGTGATGGTGTTTTATGAAAAGGTGCGCGACGGCTCCCTCGAGCTCAGCTGCCAGATTAAAACCTATCTCTACGCCGTGTGCCGCCGCCTGTGGCTCAAGCGGTTGACCAGCAAAAGCCGCTTCGGCGTGCGTTTGCTCGACGATGAGGAGCACGGCCCGTACCTGAACACCGGGGCCGAAGACGACCTGCTGGCTGCCGAGGAACAGGACCGCCGTTTCGCCACCATGAGCGAGGCCCTGAACCACTTGGGGGAGCCCTGTCGTTCGCTTTTGGAAGGCTTTTATCTGCTCGATAAATCGATGCAGGAGTTGACCACGGAATTCGGCTACACCAACGCCGACAATGCCAAAAACCAGAAATACAAGTGCCTTGTGCGCCTCAAAAAATTATTCTTCACCCACTATAAAGAAGAGCCTATTTGAGAGAGTAGTCAGACGTTAGTAGTAAGTAGTAAGACGCATCTTGCGGTTGTCAATCAGCTCAAGGTCTTGCTACTCATTACTTCTGACTCACTACTTACTACCCATTCGCTTACCGCCGCGTGCTCCCACCCCGTGGCCTTTACCCATGATGACCGAAGCAGACTACTACGCCTTATTTGAAGCCTACGCCCAGGGCGAGCTGGCCGGCCCCGCCCGCGCCAACCTCGAAGCCCGCCTGGCGGCCGACCCGGCGCTGGCCCTGCGCTATGCCGACTTCACCGAAATGACCGGCACGCTGCGCGCCTACGGCCAGCGCCAGCAGGCCCGCACGCAGCTCCGCAGCATTCACGCCGCCATGCTGGCCGCCGATGCCCCGGAAGAAGTGAAGCTGCCCGAAACCAAGCTCACCCACACCGTGAACCCGATGCTGCGCATTTCGCGCACCGAGCGCAGGCTGCGCGAGTTCTGGAGCGGGCACCGCGCCACGGTGGGCGTGGCCGCCTCGGTGGCCGTGATGGCCGTGTTTGCCACGCTGCTGGGCCTGGATATCTGGCGGAGCTCGAAGGCGCCGGCCTCCGTTCAATGGATGCGCCGCGAAATCAACAACCTGAAGCAAAACCAGCGGGCCATCAACCGCACCATCCGGCGTATTGATGGCACGGCAGTGCCGCAGTTGCCGCCTGTCAACAATGGCAAGTTTGGTGGTACGGGCTTCGCCCTGACATCAGAAGGCTACCTCGTGACGAGCTACCACGTCATCAAAGGCGCCGACTCGCTGCTGGTGGAGGGCCGCGACCGGCAGCGCTACCGAGCCGAGCCGGTGTATTCTGACAAAGCCCACGACCTGGCCATTCTACGCATCACCGACAAGCGCTTCACTGGCTTCGGCCGCCTGCCCTACACCTTCAAGGCCGGCCAGGCCGACCTGGGCGAGCGGGTGTTCACGCTGGGCTACCCGCGCGAAGACGTGGTGTACGGCGAAGGCTCGCTGAGCGCCCGCTCCGGTTTCGAGGGCGACACGGCCGCCTACCAAATCAGCATTCCGGTGAACCCCGGCAACTCAGGCGGGCCGCTGCTCGACGCGCAGGGCAACCTGATTGGCGTCATCAATGCCCGGCAGAACGATTTGGAAGGCACCTCTTTCGCCACCAAGTCTTCGTACCTGGTGCGCCTCGTGGATTCGCTGCGCAATGCACAGCCCGCCGCGCCCTACCGCCTGCCCAAGTCCAATCAACTGACCGGTGCCGCCCGCCCGCAACAGCTGAAAAAGCTGCAGGACTACGTGTTCGTGGTGAAGGTATTTGAGAACTAAGCTCGTACCCGCAGCTGCTGTCTTAGCTCAACGGCCCGTTTCTTTATCGAAGCGGGCCGTTGCTTTGTAATACCCGCTGCCCTGCTGCGATTCATATGGGCAACTGGTCAAATCGGGCTGGGCATTTCGCTAATTGGCCGTGCGAAATGCAGCCTTTTTCATAACCTTCGGCTCCCTAACCTAGTATTCAGGCGTGGAACAAGCCGCGCTTGTTTTTCCTTTTTTTGCACCATTAACCCCGAATTCCGTGGCTCAAAATACCCAAACCCCGCCCTCCGGTAACGATGTTGCCGGCTCGGCCATTTTCAAGAAGTTTCTCAGCACGGCCGAAGGCTACATCAAGCAGCCCACCCGCCTGAAAAAGCTGCTGACGGATGCTTACCAGAAAGCCAGCGAGAAAAACGAAGTGGGCACGCTGGCCCACGAAGCCTGGGAAACGCTCCAGACCATGTTCCGGCTCATCAAGGCCTCGATTTCGGGCGAGTACACGGGCGTGCCCGGCACCACGGTGGCCGCGGCGGTGGCCGTACTCGTTTATTTCCTGAGCCCGATTGACCTGATTCCGGACTTCATTCCGGTGCTGGGTCTGCTCGATGACGTGGCGCTCGTGGCCTGGTTCTCGACCACGCTGAAACACGAGATGGACCGCTTCCACGAGTGGGAGCTGACCCGGCCGGCCGAAGTAAAAACCAGCGCCACGGACGTAACCGCTCCCAAAGCCGAAACGCCCAAAGCCCAGCCCTCGCATTCCAACGACCCCGCCGCTGCCACTCCGCAGGTAGCTCCTGAATCGGCGAAGCATGCCGGCACCGATAGCGTGGCGGCGAACACCACCGACAGCAGCCGCGAGCCAAGCACCACCGCAGCCGACACGGGCGGCAATGTGCGCTAAGCAGATAAAGCCGCCTGCCGGCGCAGTGCAGCCACAAAAAAGCCCCGCAACGGTGTTGCGGGGCTTTTTTGTGGCTTAACATTCCAATTCAATTCGCGGGCTGCTTAGGCAGCGGCGGCGTGGTCGCGCACGTAGCGCACGAAGTCGCCCACGGTGTAGAGCGGCACTTCGTCGGGGATGGTGATGCTGAAGTTGCGTTCGAGCTCGAGGATGATGTCAACAACATCGAGGGTTTCGAAGCGCAGGTCGCGGGCGAGGCTGGCGGTTTTGCGCACGCGGCTGGCCCGGATGGCCTTGCGCTTGCTGATGATGCGAAAAACCTGCTGCTCGATAGTGGGCGTGTGGTGAGTGGAGCTAGTGGATACGTACATAATAAAGTTGCGAAAAAAGGATGGCGGAGCGACAGCCCTCCAAAGGTGCGGAGGGTGCCCGCCGGTGGTTGCTGCTGCAACAAAAACCAGCCAGCGGGCCCCAACAACGCAGAAATTGTTAGGCTAGTACAGGCGGCGTAGCCGCCTGTATTTCTTCAGAGTCAACCTCTGCCGAATTGGTTGCAATGGTGTCCGGATTTTTTCCGGAAATTTTTCCTTTGAGCGTTTCGCTCAGCAAATACATCACCGGCACCACCAGCAGGGTGATGGCCGTGGCGAACACCAGACCGAAGATGATGGTCCAGGCCAGCGGGCCCCAGAACGTCACCGACTCGCCGCCGATGAAGAAGTGGGCGTTGCCGGAGGCGAACAACTCGTAGAAGTCGATGTTGAGGCCAATGGCCAGCGGGATAAGGCCCAGCGTAGCGGCCGTAGCCGTCAGGATTACCGGGTTGAGGCGGGTGCGGCCGGCCAGCACGATGGCCTCACGCAGGGGCATGCCCTGCGCCCGCAGAATGTCGGTGAATTCGACCAGCAGAATCCCGTTCTTCACCACGATGCCGGCCAGAGCTATGATGCCCACGCCCGTCATCACGATGCTGACGTTCTGGCCCGTGATGGCCAGGCCCCAGAACACGCCGGCAATCGAGAACAGCACCTCGGAAAGGATGATAATCGGCTTGCTGAACGAGTTGAACTGCGTGACGAGGATGAGGAAGATGAGGCCCAGGGCGCCGATGCCGGCCAGCGGCAGGAAGTCGGTGGTTTCCTTCTGGTCTTCTTCGGCACCGCCCATCTTGATGTTGTAGCCGTTCGGCACGGGGAAGGACTTGAGGGCCTGCTTCACCTGCGCGGCCACGTCGGGGCCGGTAAAGCCGTTGAGCACGTTCGACGAAATGGTGATGATGCGCTTGGTGTCTTTGCGCTTGATGCCGCCGTAGGTGCTGCCGTAGCTGACGGTGGCGATGGACGAAATGGGCACCTGGCGCACCTGGCCGGTAGCGTCGCGGAACGTGAGCGGGGCGTTCACCACGGCGTCCACGTCGTTGCGGTAGGGCTTGGCGTAGCGCACCTGGATGGGGTATTCGTCGTCGGGCGTCTTGAATTTGCTGGCTTCCGAGCCGTAGATGGCGGTGCGGACTTCCAGGCCAATCTGGCCGGTGCTGATGCCCTCGCGGTTGGCGCGGGTGCGGTCGATGTTGACGGCAATTTCGGGGTTGCGGTCCTCCAGGTTGGAGCGCAGGTCTTCAATACCGCCAATGTGCAGCGAATCCACGTAGCGCTCTACTTTCTTGGAGAGCTTGGCCAGGGCCGGGTAGTCGTCGCCGCTCACCTCGATGGCAATGGGCTTCTGCTGGGGCGGGCCGCTGGCTTCCTGGTCCACCGAAACTTCGGCGCCGGGGATGCCCTTCACCACCTCACGGATTTTATCCATGTAAGTGTGCGTGGCCGGGCCGGTGCGGTCGCTCAGCTCCTTGAAGGCCACGCCAACCTTGCCCAGGTTTGACTGCGACACGCCCGTGCTGGAGCTGGGGTCGGAGGGGTCGCCGGCACCGATGGCCACGTTGGTAATCACCGATTCCACGTCAGGGTTGTGGCGGCCGATGACACCATACACGCGGTTTTCGAGGATATTCGTCACCGAGTCGGTCACTTCCACGCGGGTGCCGACGGGCATGCGCAGGTAGGTGTAGATGAATTTCGGGTCGCCTTTGGGGAAGAAGTCCACCTTGGGCCCCCGAATGCCCACGGCCACAAACGAGCCAATGAACACCACTACCACGCCCACCATCACCAGGGCCGGGTGGCCGATGGCCCAGCGCACCAGGCTGGCGTAGCCGTTCTGAAACTTGGGCAGGGCGCGGGTCTGGAACCAGGCAATCATCTTCACCAACACGTACTTGTCGAGGACGATGAAGGCGGCCAGGGCCAGGCAGAGGTTGCCAAGGAAATGGCCCATCAGGCCGGTAGCCTCGCCGTCGGGGCCAACCTCGGGCGTTTTGCCCATGGCCGTGAGATTGAACAGGATGCCCAGGCCCACCAGAATACCAATGGCAATGAGGAAGCCACGGGTGGCTTTGGGCCGGCTGTGCAGGTCTTCTTCGAAATGCTCCTCGCGGGCCATGAAGCTCACGGCAAACACGGGGTTCATGATGAATGCCACCACCAGCGACGACATGAGCGTGATGATGAGCGTGACGGGCAGGTAATACATGAACGAGCCCACAATGCCGGGCCAGAACATGAGCGGCACGAAGGGTGCCACCGTGGTGAGCGTACCGGCCAAAACCGGCACAAATACTTCGCCGGCGGCGAATTTGGCCGCTTTCTCGGTGCTCAGGTTGGGGTGCTCGTGCAGCAGACGGTGGGTGTTTTCGATGACCACAATGGCGTCATCGACCACGATGCCCAGCGCCAGCAGGAAGGCGAAGAGCACAATCATGTTCAGCGAGAAATCGAAGCCCGGGATGATGAGGAAGGCCAGGAACATCGAAATCGGCACCGAGAGGCCCACAAACATGGCGTTGGTGGTGCCCATGAAGAACAGCAGGATGGCCGTTACGAGCAGGAAGCCGATGATGATGGTGTTGATGAGGTCGTGCAGCGTCACGCGGGTGTCGTTCGAGGTGTCGCCGGTGATGGTGATTTTCAGCTCTTTGGGCAGCGTTTTCTCGGTTTCCTTCACCAGCGCCTTTATTTTGTCAGAAGCATCAATCAGGTTCTCACCCTGGCGCTTCACCACGTTCAGGGTGATAGCGGGCTTGCCGTCGAGGCGGGCGTAGCTTTCGCGGTCCTTGAAGCCGTCGGTGACGGTGGCAATGTCGCCGAGGCGCACGGCCGAGCCGTTGAGGTTTTTCACCTGAATGTCGGCAATGTCCTCAGCCCGAACGTACTGGCCGGCCACGCGCACGGCGCGCTTCTGCTGGCCCACGTCGATGGAACCGCCCGATACCGTCAGGTTTTCGCCGCTGATGGCGCGCGAAATATCCGAGAAGCCCAGGCGCGAGGCGCGTAGCTTGTTCAGGTCCACGTCCACGTTCACCTGCTGGTCGAGCGCACCAATGATGTCCACGCGGGTGATTTCAGGCAGGGCTTCAATCTTGTCCTGGAAGTCGTCGGCTACCTTTTTGAGCTGGGCGGCGGGCAGGTTGCCGCTCAGGTTGACGTACATAATGGGCTGCTCCGAGATGTTCACTTCCTTCACCGTGGGCGGGGTGGGCAGGTCGTTGGGCAGCTCGGTGGCCGCCTTGTCCACGGCGTCCTTGATGAGCTGCTTGGCGTACTGCACGTCCACGCCGGAGTTGAACTCGATGTCGAGGATGCAATAGTCCTGGTTCGAAGTGGAGTTGATTTTCTTCACCCCGTTCACGCTTTTCACCTCTTTCTCGAGCTGGCGCGTCACCAGGTTTTCAATGTCGGCCGGCGAGGTGCCGGGGTACACCGTGGCCACGATGATGCGCGGAATCACGATGTCGGGGAATTTCTCTTTGCCCAGCTTGATGTAGGCAAAAATCCCCGCCACGCACAGTATCACCGTGATGATGTAGATACTGGTTTTGTTGTTGATGGACCAGCTGGTCGGCCCAAACTCTTTTTCTAAGTCCTGCATATTCTTGAAGATTGTAGGGGCGGGGCTTGACCTCGCCCGAACCGTTGCACGGATTTTTTTAACACTAATAGCAAGTCGCTTATCAGGAGTATTGGTCGGGCCAGCACTTCCGTTCAACGACGGGCGGGGGCAAGCCCCGCCCCTACGCTTTCGCCACGGATACTACCTGGCCATCATTCAAATTCTGATAGCCGGCCGAAATCACCTGGTCGCCGGTTTTCAGGCCGCTGGTGACTTCCACCTTGCCGTTGTAAGCGTTGCCGGTCTGGATGACGCGCTTCTTGGCCACGGCCTTGCCGCCTTCCTGGCCCACCACGTACACGTAGCTGTTCTGCTCGTCCTTCTGCACCAAATCCACGGGGATGACGGTGGCATTCTGGCGGTCGTAGTTCTGAATGCGCACCGTGGCCACCATGTTGGGGCGCAGGTCGGCGGCTTTGCTGCCTTTCAGGCGCAGCTCCACGGTGAAGGTGCGGCTGGTGGCATTGATGCTGCGGCTCACCACGCGCACCGTGGCGGGAATTTCTTCGCCGCCCAGGTCCGGAATGGTCACCACGGCGTTGTCGCCGGCCTTGATGCTGTTGCCGTAGGCTTCCGACACATCGGCCAGGATTTTACCGCCCGCGCCGCTGGTCAGGCGCACCACCGGCGCGCCGGGGGCCGTGATTTCGCCCAGCTTGGGCAGCACCTCGTCTACCGAGCCGGCGAAGGGCGCCACCACATTATACAGGGAGCGCTGCTGGTTCAGGGTAGCCAGGTTGCGCTGCAGGGCTTCGTAGTTGTTCTTGGCTTGCAGGTACTGGATTTCGGTGCCAATCTGCTGCTTCCACAGGCCGGCCTGCTTCTCGTACACGGTTTTGGCGAGGTCCATGCGGGTGCGCAGCTCGGCGGCGTTGGCGTCGAGGATGCTGGCATCGATGGTGGCCAGCACCTGGCCCTTGCTCACGCGGTCGCCGCGCTGCACGCGGATGCTGGTGAGCGAGCCGGCGGCACGGGCGCCCACGGTAGCGTTCTGGTCGAAATCGACGCGGCCCTGCACTTCGAGGTAGCTCTTGAAGCTCTCGGGCTGCACGCTCAGCACCGAAACGGGCGTGATGTTCGCCGCCGCCGCTTCGGCGCCGGCACCGGTTTTGGCTTCCAGCTCGGTGATTTTGGCCTGCGTGGCGGCCTGCTCTTTCTTCAGCTTGGCCAGCTCGGCCTTGGGGTCTTTTTTGTCACCACCGCAGGAAGCCAGTAGCAGGGTGCCCGCGAGGAAGAGCGTGGCGGGTTGGGTTGGGTTGAAACGCATGGGTAAGCGGGGTGTTTGAGATGTCGGGGGCACGTAGCGCGGACTTTTAGTCCGCGAGTGGTGCCGTTATTATCAATTGAGTCGCGGACTGAAAGTCCGCGCTACACTATTTTTTAACCTGGCTAAACAGCTCGCCGGTGGCTTTGTCGCGGTCCACTTTGGCCACCAGCACATCGTAAATAGCGCTGTAGTAGTTGGTCTGGGCCGAGCGCAGGTCGGTTTCGGCGGTGATGACCTCCAGGTTGGAGCCCACCCCGGCATTGAACTTGATGCGCGTCACGCGGGCCACGTCGGTGGCCAGGTCGAGGTTGGCCTTCTGGTTATCGAGCACATCCAGCGCGTTGATGAGCGTGGTGCGGCTCTGGGCGTCCTGCAGGTCGATGCTTTGCTTCAGGGTTTCGAAGCCGCGCTCGATGGTTTGCTGCTGCAGGCGGCTCTGCTGCACCAGGTACTTGCGGCGGAAGCCGTCGAACACCGGCACCGACAGCGTCAGGCCCACGTTGCCGAAACCGAACCAGTTCTGGTTGGGGAAGCCGTTGCCGTTGCGCGAGTTGGGCCCCCGGAAGGCAAACAGGTCGCCCGCCGTTGGCGCCGAGCCCAGGAAACCGTAGGCGCCCGTCAGCACCAGGCGCGGGTAGGCGCCGGCCTGGCGGTTGCGCAGGTCGAGGCCCGCCAGGGCCTGCTGGGTTTCGAGGGTCGAGAATTCGATGCGGTTGTTGTAGTTGAGGGCACCGCGAGCCGCCACCCCCTGCCCGCCCGACAGCGCGTTCTGCTGGTCGAGGCGGTTTTGGGCCGCCGTATTGTCGCCACCGGGCGCGGCGGGCGCGGCGGGCACGGCCCCCAGGCCATCTACCCCGCCACCAGTGGCAAGGCTGGCCACGCCGAGGCGCTGGCGCAGGCTGCCGGCATCAACCACGGCCGCGCCGAGCGAATCGGTCAGCTGCACGGCCTGCTGCTGCGGCAAGCCCATCTGGAATTTGAGCAGCGACACGCTCAGCTCGGTAAGGCGCTGGGCCTTTTGCTGTTCCACCACCAGGTTGTTGCGCTGCACGCGCAGGCGGTCCACATCGAGCTTCTCGGCAAAACCCGCCTTGAAGGTCTGGCTGGTTTGGTAGAGCACCGTGTCGAGGCGCTGCACGTTGCGGGCCAGCAGCGCGAGGCGCGAGCGGGCCACCAGTGTGCTGTAGTAGGCTTTGCTCACCTGCTCCACCACGTCGATTTCGGCCTGCTGGGTTTGCTTTTTGGCCAGCTCGGTGTACACCTTAGCGGCCTTCAGCCCAATCAGATACGACCCATCGAACAGCAGCTGCGATACCGACATGCTGGTGTTGCCGGCGTATTGCAGGCCGAAGGCAATGGCCTGGGGCGGCAGCGAAACCGGCGTCGTCACGGTATTGATTTTCACCGTTTGGCCGGCCTGAGCGGCCGCAATGTCGGCCGATGTCAGGGGGATGGAGGTGGCCCCGCCACCGAACGCGCCCACATCGACAAGGCTCTTTTGCAGCTTGAAGTTGTCCGACAGCGTGGCGCCCACGTTCACCTGGGGCAGGCCGGCGCTCTTGATTTCGCCCACTTTGGCGGCGGCTGTGGCTTCGGCCAGGCGCGTCGACAGCAGCGACGACTTGTTCTTAATGGCATAGTCCACGGCCTGCTGCAGGCTCAGCGGCATGGTGCCTCCGGTGGGCGGCGCGGCCGGCATGGCCGCGGGCGCGGCCTGGGCTAGCAGGGCCTGAGGTACGGCCGCACCAAGGGCAGCCACCAGCAGGAGTCTGGTTCGAAACAGCATCTTCATAAAGCGCAAAAAGGAAACGGGTAAGCGGGGAAAAGAGGATTATTCTTCTTCAGTAACCTGCCGGTACTGGTTGATGAGCTTGTGGCCTTTGAGCGTGGCCACGCCCAGCAGAAAATGCTCGTCGAACACCCGGTTGACGCGCAAGGGGCTGAACTGCGCGGCGGGGAATAGCTCGGAGTCGAACGCCAGCTCAATCTGGGCGAGGCTGAGGCGGGCCAGCACGTCCACGTCGAGGTCGGCCCGGAAGAGGCCTTCGGCCATGCCACGGCGCAGGTTCTGGGTTATCTGCGCCAGAATGAAAGTGTTTTTGTGCGAGCGAAACATTTCCCAGGCCGTGGGGTGGTACTTCTTCATGTCGTTGAAGATGCTGGGGTGAATGTCGGCAAACTGCTCATCGGCCCACTTGGAAAGGAGCAGCATCTCTTCCACCGCGTTGGCCGCTTTGCTGGCCACCACGGCGCAGTCGCACTGCACCCCGGTGAGGTGGTTCGATATGCCGGCCAGCACTATCTGGTCCTTGTTCTCGAACCATTTATAGAGGGTCTTTTTCGACATGGCCATGTCGGCGGCGATGTCGTCCATGCTCACGCTTTTGATGCCGTTGCGCAGGAAAAGCTTTTGCGCGTGGTTGAGGATTCGGTCTTTGATTTCCATAACTAACGCCGCAAAGATACAACGGAAACTTTTACTGTACCCAAAGTTTCCATTTTCTTTTTGGCGTTCCCAGCCAGCCTGGGCACTTTTCGCCTCTACCTGACGCACACCCGCCCCCGATATTTTACCGAACCCCGAAAAAAAGTGCGTGGCAGGCCGCATAGCTAACTAATTTAACTGGCAATGCAAAGCTAATAATTTTAGTCGGATAATATCTGCTAATTCCATTATTAATTTAAAAAGAAGTCTTCGCGGCCATTGCAGGGCCGATGCCGCCGCTGCCCGGTACTTTTGCGGCGGCCCCGTTGGCCCGCTCATATTCTGACCCTATGAAAATCCGAACCGGCTTCGGCTACGACGTTCACCAATTGCAGCCCGGCCTGCCGTTCTGGCTTGGCGGCATCCTGGTGCCGCACACCCACGGCGCCCTCGGCCACTCCGATGCCGACGTGCTCATCCACGTTATCTGCGACGCGCTGCTGGGCGCGGCCAACCTGCGCGACATCGGCTTCCACTTCCCCGACACCGACCCGCAGTACAAGGGCATCGATTCGAAGAAGCTGCTCGCCGGCGTGATGCGGCTGCTGCGGGAGCGCGGCTACGAGGTGAGCAACATCGACTCGACCATCTGCCTGGAGCGGCCCAAGGTGAACCCGCACATTCCGGAAATGCAGCGCGTGCTGGCCGCCGTGATGGGCATTGCCGAAGAAGACGTGTCCATCAAAGCAACCACCACCGAAAAGCTAGGTTTTGTGGGCCGGCAAGAGGGCGTGGCCGCCTACGCCAGCGTGCTGATTGTGAAAAGCTAATACCACCCGTTGAACGATGTAGAGACGCGACACTTCGCGTTGTGGCGCCAGCCCCGCCTGAGGCATCTTCAGGCAGAATCGTTCAACGCTGAGACGCGAAGTGTCGCGTCTCTACACCGTTCAATCCGACTCCCACCACTCCTTACATACATGAATAAAACCCCGCTCCTGCTGGCTTTGCTGGCCCTGGCCAGCGCCGCGCCGGCCCAGGCCCAAAGCAAGGTCAAAGTCAAAAACAAGACCCGCGAAACCTCGACCAAAGACATACTGCGCGAGGCTCCCCTGCGACAGCAAACGGTGCCCACCGACGAAAGCGTGAAATACGCCGAGCTGGTGAGTGCCGGGCGCCTGCGCCAGCACCTGGCCGTGCTGGCCTCCGACGAATACGAAGGCCGCGAAACCGGCATGAAGGGCCAGCACATGGCCGCCGCCTACATTGCCGAGCAGTTCAAAAATGCCGGCCTCACCGGCCCGCTGAAAGCTGAAGACCCGTACCAGCAGCACTTCAACGTGGAGCAGGTGACCTGGGCCGACGGCGCTACGCTGAAAGTGGGCAAAACCAGCTACGCCTGGCTGACCGATTTCTATGGCCTGAACGACTCGCCCTTCGCCCAGGAAACCACCGTGAAGCCGGTTTTTGTGGGCTACGGCATCGAGCAGCCCGGCTATTCCGACTACGCCGGGGTGGACGTGAAAGGCAAGGACCTGCTGGTGCTGCTGGGCGAGCCTACCGGCGAAGGCGGCAAGGCCCTGCTCAGCGCCGACGGCGCGCCCACGAAATGGGGCAACGACTACCGCGCCAAGGCCCAGCTAGCTGCTCAGAAAGGCGCGCGCACGGTGTTTTTCGTGGGCTTCAACCCCACCAGCAACTTCGCCAAGCAAACGGCCCGGATGGCCCCCTACATCAGCCGGCCCGCCACGGTGATGGTGAGCGGCGACAAGCCCAGCCGCACGCCGGCTTTCTTTATCTCGCCGGCGGTGGGCCTGCAGCTACTGGGCACGAAAGAGGCGGCCATGCAGGCGTATCTGGCCAAAATCAATGCGACGAAGCAGCCGGTGGCGGCCTCGTTTAAGGTGGTGCCGATGCAGCTTAAGGCGGAGCGCAAGCGCACGCCGCTGGATACCGAGAACGTGCTCGGCTTCATCGAAGGCACCGACAAGAAGGAGGACGTCATCGTCATCTCGGCCCACCACGACCACCTTGGCATGCACGACGGGCAGGTGTTCAACGGGGCCGATGACGACGGCTCGGGCACGTCGGCCATTGTGACGATGGCCGAGGCCTTTGCCCAGGCCAAAAAGGACGGGCACGGCCCGCGCCGCAGCCTGCTGTTTCTGAGCGTGACGGGCGAGGAAAAGGGCTTGTTCGGCTCGGAGTATTACTCCAAGCACCCGGTGTTTCCGCTGGCCAACACGGAGGCCGACCTGAACGTGGACATGATTGGGCGCACCGACGTGGAGCACGAAGGCAAGCCGGACTACGTGTACGTCATCGGGTCCGACAAGCTGGCCTCGGAGCTGAAGATGATTGATGAGGACGTGAACAACCGGTACACGAAGCTCAACCTGGACTACCGCTTCGACGACCCGGCCGACCCGAACCGCTTCTACTACCGCTCCGACCACTACAACTTCGCGGTGAACAAGGTGCCGGTGGCTTTCTTCTTCAACGGCGTGCACGCCGACTACCACCAGCAGAGCGACGAAATCGAGAAAATCGAGTTCGAGAAAATGGAGAAGCGCGCCCGGCTGGTGTTCCACCTGGCCTGGGAGCTGGCCAACCGCGACGGCCGCATTGCGGTCGACTCGAACAAGCCGTAACGCCTAATTGATTGGCTCGCACGAACGTCATGTCGAGCGCAGCTGAGACGTCTCGCGTGTGGTGGTAATTCTTTCGTTGGAGTTTACTACTGCACGCGAGATGTCTCGGCTGCGCTCGACATGACGTTCTTTGATTTTCTAAGCAACTCCCGCTTCTTCCCCTTGCCTTCTATGAACAAACTGCTACTCGCCGGGCTGCTGGCCCTAGTGTGCGGCCCACCCGCCGCGGCCCAGCAAGCGCCCGCCAAGGTTAAAATCAAAACCAAAAGCGCAGCGCCTGCCGCTGCCGCCGCTGCGCCGGACTGGTCGCGCACCTACGCCGCCACCATTGTGCCCGCAGCGCTGCGCCAGCGCCTGACGGTGGTGGCGTCGGATGCGTTTCAGGGGCGCGAGGTGGGCCAGCCGGGCCAGAAGCTGGCGGCCGAATACCTGGTGAAGCAGTTTGCGGAAATTGGCCTGCAAGGGCCCGTGACGGGCAGCGACAACCCGTATCTGCAGCACTTTCAGCTTACGAAGGGCAGCTACGCCGAGGGCGGCTACCTGAAGGTGAACGGCCAGCGCTACGAGTGGCTGAGCGACTTTTTCAGCTACGGGCCCATGGCTTCGCCCTTTCAAACCGAAACGGTGTCGCAGCCGGTCTTTGTGGGGTTTGGCGTGGAGCAGGGCGCGTATTCGGACTATGCCGGGCTCGATGTGCAGGGCAAGGACGTGGTGGCCCTGATGGGCGAGCCGCAGGACGACCGGGGCCGCAAGCTGCTGCCCGCGCTGGGCCGCAAGCCCGACTACTGGGACTCGGGCCTGCGCAAGGCGGCGCTGGCCAAGGCCCACGGCGCCCGCAGCATTTTCCTGGTCACGTTTGCGCCCACGGCGGCCTTTCGGAAAGAGGCGGAGCAGTTTTCGGGGCCGCTGCACGACCCGGCATTTTCCTTGCCCGAGCCGGGGCCGGAAATCATCGACACGGTGGCCGAGAACATTCCGCCGGGCATTGGCGTGTACCTGACCTCGCAGGACCTCGGGCTGGCCCTGACCGGCACCACCATGGCCGGCCTGATTGGCTACGTGCGGGCCGTGGGCGACGCCGGCCGGCCGGTGCGGCCGCAGTTTCAGCCGCCAACGGCCACCCTTTTCCTGCCGCAGCAAAACGAGCAGCTCACCACCGAAAACGTGCTCGGCTACCTCGAAGGCACGGATAAAAAGGACGAAGTGCTGGTGATTTCGGCCCACTACGACCACCTGGGCGTGAAGCACGACACCATTTACAACGGCGCCGACGACGATGGCTCGGGCACGGTGGCGGTGCTGCAGATTGCCCAGGCGTTTGCCCAGGCCAAGCGGGAAGGGCACGGCCCGCGCCGCAGCATCCTGTTTGTGCTGATGACGGCGGAGGAAGAAGGCCTTTTTGGCTCGGAATACTATACGGCGCACCCGGTTGTACCACTGGCCCAGACCGTTGCCGACCTCAACATCGACATGGTGGGCCGCACCGACCGCAAGCACAGCCCGAAGAAACACTTCGTGGACATTGTGGGCTCGGACAAGCTCTCGTCGGAGCTGCACGCCATCAACGAGGCGGCCAACCGCGACTATACTAGGCTGGAGTTGGACTACCGCTTCAACGTGCCCGGCGAGCCGGAGCACATCTACTACCGCTCGGACCACTACAACTTTGCGCGGCGCAAAATCCCGGTCATCTTCTACACCACCGGCGAGCACGCCGACTACCACAAGGCCACCGACGACGTGGAGAAAATCGAGTTTGATAAATTAGCCGAGCGGGCGCAGCTGGTTTTCCACACCGCCTGGGTGCTGGCCAACCGCGACGGCCGCATCGTTGTTGATTCGAACAAGCCATGACCAACGCCCCCAAAGCCGCCCAGTTTCAGCTCGACGCCGAGCGCAAAGCCTTCGACCGCGAGCACCGCCGCAAAATCCGCTTCAACATCGGCAAGTACGACGCGGCCGTGAGCGCGGGCCTGAAGCTCTACCACGAGCACGAGCTGGCCCGCGACCGGGGCGCCTACCTCAAAGCCAGCGTGCTGGAAAAGCTGGACGAGTACCTGCTGCAGTTCGAAACCGCATTTACGGCCCGGGGCGGGCGCGTAATCTGGGCGCGCGATGCGGCCGAGGCGCTGGCCGAAATCGGCAAGCTGACGGCCGCCCGCCACACCAAAACCGTGGTGAAGGCCAAGAGCATGACCACCGAGGAAATTCACCTCAACAAGTACCTCGCCACGCAGGGCATCGAGTCGGTGGAGACGGACCTGGGCGAGTACATCGTGCAGCTGAACGGCGAGCGGCCCTACCACATCGTGACGCCGGCCATGCACCTGAGCAAGGCCGACATCGCCGATATTTTCGTGAAGCACCTCGGCATCGAGCCCACCGACGACGCCCAAACGCTGGTGCTCACAGCCCGGCACCTGCTCCGCAGCAAGTACACCAGCGCCGAGGTGGGCGTGACCGGCGGCAACTTCCTCATTGCCAGGGAAGGCGGCATTGCCGTGACCGAGAACGAGGGCAACGCCCGCCTCTCGGCCACTTTCCCGAAGCTGCACATTGCCATTGTCGGCATCGAGAAAGTGATTCCGCAGCTCACGGATTTGGACCTGTTCTGGCCCCTGCTCAGCACCAGTGGCACGGGCCAGCAGGTGACGGTGTACAACACGGTGTACTTCGGCCCGCGCCAGCCCGACGAGGTGGACGGCCCGGAAGAAATGGTGGTCATTCTGCTCGACAACGGCCGCACCAACCTGCTGGCCCAGCCCGACAAGCGCGCCGCCCTGCGCTGCATCCGCTGCGGCGCGTGCCTGAATGTGTGCCCGGTGTACAAGAACATCGGCGGGCACACCTACGAAACCACCTATTCCGGCCCCATCGGCTCGGTCATCAGCCCGCACCTTTCGGGCCTGCCCGAGCACAAGCACCTGAGCTACGCCAGCAGCCTGTGCGGGGCCTGCACCACGGTGTGCCCGGTTCGCATTCCGCTGCACAGCCTCTTGCTGCTCAACCGCCAGCAGAGCGTGGAGGAAGGCTACGCGCCGACGGAGGAAAAAGTGGCCATCGGCCTGTGGAAATGGAGCATGCAGCACCGCTGGGCGCTGGACATTCTGCCCGCCAGAATGAAGGACTGGAGCCTGGGCCGCCTGCTGGGCCAGGTGGGCTGGAGCAAGCGGCGCGAAAGCCTGCACATTGCCGGCCCCTCATTCCGGGAGCTGTGGAAGGCACGGAAGGAGCAGTAATGCGTCTTGCCCGCCTGTCATCCTGCGCTCTGCTAAGGATGACAGGCGGGCAATAGATACTACAGTGGCAGCGTCACCACCATCTCGGTGCCTTTGCCGGGCTGGCTCTCGGCGCGGAGGGTGCCGCCGTGGCCTTTGGTGATGATGTCGTAGCTCAGCGACAGGCCCAGGCCGGTGCCTTCGCCGGTGGGCTTGGTGGTGAAAAAGGGCTGGAAAATCTTCTGGCGCACGGCCTCGCTCATGCCCATGCCGTTGTCGCGCACGCTGATTTCCACCTCACTGCCTACCTGCCGGGTGCTTACCTGCACCACTGGCTGGTACGATGCCCCCTCCTGCTTCCGGCGCTGCTGAACGGTGTAGAAAGCATTGACAAACAGGTTCAGCATGACGCGGCCCAGGTCCTGGGCCACGGCTTCGAGGTGGGGCAGGCTTCGGGCAAAATCGGTTTGAAGCTCGGCGTGGAAGGTGGTGTCTTTGGCTTTGAGGCCGTGGTAAGCCAGCTGCAGGTACTCGTCGCACAGGGCGTTGAGGTCGGTGGGGCGGCGCTCGCCGGTGCTGGTGCGGCTGTGCTCCAGCATGCTGCGCACGATGCCGGCGGCGCGGCGGCCGTGCTCGGCAATCCTGGTCTGGTTGCTGGCGAGGTCGCGCAGCAGGTCGGTGAGCTCGGCTTTTGCGGCGGGGTGCAGGGTGGGCGGCACGAGCAGGTCGAGGGCTTCTTCGCACAGTTCGGTGCCCACGTCGGAGAAGTTGGTGACGAAGTTGAGCGGGTTCTGAATCTCGTGGGCGATGCCGGCCGTGAGCTCGCCCAGGCTGGCCATTTTCTCGCGCTGAATGAGCTGGGTTTGGGTGGTGCGCAGCTCGTGGAGCGATGCCCGCAGCTCTTGCTGGGCATCTTCTTTCTTTTGCAGCACGTCCTCAATCAGCAGGTACACGATGCCGCAGATGATGACCAGATTCGACACGAAGCTGACGATGAGCACGCCCTTGGGCAGCCTGGGCGGCCCGCTCACGTTGAAATAATCCCAGACCCCGGCCACGATGACATCGGCCACGAACAGCAGAAAGTAGATGCGCGCCGTGCGGTGGTTGGTAAACATCAGCGCGCCCAGCGGGCTCAGGATGCCCGACAGGATGATGGCGCTGCTATCGACAAAGCCCCCGATGGCGATGTGCGCCATGATGGGGTTCAGAATGATGGCCACCAGCTGGGCCGTGGTGAACAGCGAGTAGTTCTTGGTCAGGAACAAGACCAGCAGATTGCCCAGCGAAAAGCCGATGTAGATGAACGTGGCGCGCGGCGCCAGCGGGAAGCCCAGCCACGCGTATATCAGCGAGTACGGGATGGCGGCCAGCATGGTGAACAGGGCCAGCCGCACCGCCGTGGTGCGCTTCTTGAACTCGTCGGGGCTCAGGCCCCGAAACCCGAGCGGATACCAGAGGTACCGCTCCCAAAACGTGGCGGCGCTCATGCAGCGGCCAGCTGCGGGGCAGCCACGGGCTGCTGGCGGCGCCGCAGGCTGAATACCAGGATGTACGTCGCATTCAGCAGCGTGGTGAAGACGCACATCGACAGCAGAAACCAGTCGGTGAAATGCGAGAAGCAGAACAGCGTGACGCCTAGGTTGCCGATGCCCGCGCACCACACCGAAGCGTAGGAAAACAGGCTCAGGTCGTTCATGCTCAGGAACAGCGTGAGGTAGAGCATGCCCATGAGAATGCTGAGGATGTAGCCCGAGTATGCCCCCATGTGGCTGATGGGCGCGTCGTAGTTTTTGATGTAGAAATACAGCATCACGCCCCAGCCGATGATGCCGCACACGGTGGCCAGCTGCGCCCGCTGCCGCAGGGCCGGAATCAGGATTTGCTTGTAGCCGAACCGAAACAGGCCGTACACGATGTAGCAGTCCAGAAAAAACCAGATGCGGTAGCCCCACACGTAGAGCGCGCCCATGTCGGTGGTGAACACCCAGCTCCACAGAAACTCCCAGGAGATGTTGGCACACACCGAGATAAGGGCAATATCAACAAATTGCCTCGTGCGAATGGTGCGAATGGTGAACACATACACCACCACCCACAGCAGGCAGCCCAGCGCAAAGCAAATGTGCTCGAAGGGGGTATAGTCTTTGAGATTGATGATGACGCCAAGCATCGTGCTGATGGGTTTCTGGTTGCTGGTTTCTGGTTGGCCGTCAGGCCGATGCGATTGCGCCGTCGAAGCATGACCATTCTTGCCAGGTCAGCTGCGCTTCTTGCGGCGGCGCTGCCACCAGTAGCTGACCTCGTGCGCCAGCCGGGTGAGCGGGTGGTCCAGCGGGTCGGTCCAGGGCAGGCCTTTGGCGAAGCGGCGGCGGTCGCGCCAGCGCAGCAGCGCCAGCACGTCGGGCTCGTGCAGCTTCCAGATTTTGCAGAACGGGGCCCCGCTCCCGCTGGCCGCAATGATGCCGTTGACGGCGCGGCGGGCGGCTTCGTTGGCGCCTTCCATGGTGGCCAGGTCGGTGTTGGTACGCACGTAGTCGGAGGCCAGAAACAGGTTTTCGATGCCGCAAAAGCTGGCCGGACGCAGGCTCCAGGAGTTGGCCGTGTTCACGAGCAGCGGCTCGGTGTTGTGCTCGGCCACAAAAGGGCTTTTGATGGGCGGCGGCGTGGCCTGGTGGGTGTCGGGCTCAATGTCCGTATCGATGTAGTAATTCCGGGGTATTGCGGCGCGCATGGCATCGGTCAGCATCGGCGAGCCGTCCTCGTGGGTCAGGCTTCGCTTGAGCTGCTCCCACACTTCCTGCTCCACTTCTTCCAGGGTACACTCTTTGGCCATCTTACCCTTCGGGCCCAGCCCCGGCTCAAACCAGTTGCTCACGTCTATCGAAATCAGGCCTTTCACCTGGCCATTGCCGTAGCCGGCCAGCGGGTGCTGCGGCCAGAACTGGGCCTGCGAAATTCCGGTCAGCGCCCACGGCGAGTCGAGGCAGATGATGTGGCCGGGCGTCAGCGGCACGTCCACGTTCAGGTAGAACTGAACGCCATTCATCCAGTTCAGCGCCTTCGTATCCTCGCTGGCCAGCACTTTGATGAAGCCCAGCGTGCCGTCCACCTGCAGCATGTCGTCGTTGATGAGCTCGGTCATGCGCTCGACCGGCACGGCGGCCACGTAGTAGTCGGCCTCGATGCGCTCCTCGGGGTCGCCCACATTTCGGCGCACGTAGGCCCCCGTGATGCGGCGGGTATCCGGGTCGCAGTCGAAGCGCGTGACGTAGCGCTGCTGATGGTAGCGCACGCCCAGCGTAGTGGTCAGGTGCGTGAGCCAGGGGTTGAGCCATACCTCGTTGGTGGGGCCGTTGAGCACCCGGTCGGTGTGGGCGGTGGGGTCGGCCATGAGCAGCAGCAGCTGCAGCAGGATGTCGCCGCCCGTTTTCACGCTCATCAGCTTGGGCTGGGCCGCCACCAGCGAGTGCGTGAGGCCGCCCACGCAGTAGGTTTCGTAGGGCGAAATGGCCCCTTCGGCCACCCCATCGCGGCGGCGCTGCTCATCGGTTTGCATAAACTGCCACCAGTTCATGCGCTCGTACACCTGCTGCCGCCGCTCGTAGCTGGACGTGAGAATGCGCCACAAACTGTGCGCAAACAGCTCAATATCGCTGTGAGTCAGGCCGGTATTGCCCGCCATCAAATCGTGCATGATGGTTTTGAGGTCGGCGAGGCTTTTCGGGAAGTTCACCAGCGTTTCCAGGGCCGGCTTGTGAAACCGCGCCATCAGGGCCCGCTGCGAGGCCACCAGGTTGTCGAACACGCCCTGCGGATTGGTGCCGTAGGGAATGCGCTTCATCGTATCGGTAATGTGCTTGTAGAAGCCGGGGAAGAACCGGAAGCCGTGCTCGCCCGGCAGGTCGGGCCGGCCATCGGTGCCGGTGTCGGGCACGCTCACGGAGCGCGCCTTGCCGCCCACGTAATGCGGCTGGCGCTCGTATACGTCCACCGAAAACCCGCGCTCGGCCAGCTCGTGCGCGGCGCTCATGCCGGCCACACCGCCGCCCAGCACCGCCACCTTAATTCCGGAATTAGTTGCTGAAATCATGGCGAGGAAGCGGGTTGGTAATGAGGATGAACAAACGCGGCGTGTTTTGAAATAATATTTATTAATTCTTGTAATATTAAATCAAATAATCTTAATCAATATTAACAAAGTCAAAAAATATTCCCATTACCCTGGCTAGCCCGGCGCTTACGTAAGCAGCGCTGGTTCAGCGTTTCGCACTGATTGCTCGTATCAGGGCTTTTTGCTGACTATGCCTGACGCTTTGTTGATTGCTCTGCGCGTGCTTGCGGGCCTCGGTGGCATTGTGCTGGTCATCACCACGCTCTCATCGGCTATTCGCTCGTTTGTGCTGCCGCGCAACGAGGTCGTGCGGCTGAACGTGTGGGTGTTTATGGGCATTCGCGTCTTTTTCCGCTTCGCGGCGAAGCACTCCAGCTCGTATGAGCGCCGCGACCGGCTAATGGCCCACTACGCCCCAGTGGCCTTGGTGGCGCTGCCCGTGGCGTGGGAGGCCCTGGTGAGCCTGGGCTACACCGCCATGTACTGGGCCGTGGGCGAAGGCACCTGGCTGCACTGCTACCAGCTCAGCGGCAGCTCGCTGCTCACGCTGGGTACGATTGATGATTTCAGCGTCGCGGCCGGGTTTCTCACCTACTCCGAGGCCCTGCTGGGCCTGCTGCTGCTCACGCTGCTGCTCTCCTACCTGCCCACCATCTACCAGGCGTTTGCGCGGCGCGAAACCACCGTGGCGCTGCTGGAGCTGCGGGCCGGCACCCCGCCCACGGCCGCCTGCCTGCTGGGCTGGCTCAACCACGACGGCTCGGTGCAGAACGACGACCCGCAGTGGGCCGACTGGGAGCGGTGGTTTGTCGAGATTGAGGAAAGCCACACTTCGCTGCCCATTCTCTCGTTTTTCCGCTCGCCGCAGCCGGGCCGCTCCTGGGTGAGCAGCGGCGGGCTGATTCTGGACGCGGCCGCCCTGCTCTTTGCGGCCGTGGATGCGCCCCGGCCCCGGCAGGCCCAGCTTACCTTCAAGGCCGGCTGCCTGGCCCTGAACCGGGTGTACCGCTTCTTCAACAGCAAAGCCGACGCCGAACCAACAGCGCTGCTGCCCGAGGACGCGCGCGAAACCACCAGCCGGGCCGATTTTGACCGCGCCTGCCAGGAGCTGGCGGAGCACGGCCTGCCCCTGCTGCCCGACCGCGCCGCCGCCTGGCGGCAGTACCAGGAGCTGCGCAGCCTCTACTGGCCGGCCCTGGAGTACCTGATGCGCCTGACCATGGCCCCCGTGCAAAACCCGGCCCCGTGAGCACCCGCCCGTGGCCGGTGCCACTGACGGGCCAACGCCATTCGCCGCCTGCGAAGTACCTGTTTGGCCTTCGGCCTGGTCCATCCGTCGATTAGCCGGCAGTTTTCGGTGGCGCAAGCTAAAATTGTCTTTAATTTACATGCTTGTTCGGTGGTCAGGCTATTCGGAAGAACGGCAGTACCGAACCTCAATTTTTTTCCTCTTTTTTTATTATTTTCTCTCACTTTTTTCCCCACCCTATTTCCCATTTTTATGCACACACCTTTTCCTGGTAACCGGCTAAACCGGTGGCTGGCAATGGTGCTGATGGTTTTGCTGAGCACGTCAGCAGCCATAGCCCAAAGCACTGCCAACTACGTGTTTGCCACCAACTCCACCGGCTCGCTGGTGGATATGTCGGCGGGTACGACGGACGCGCTGACAACCGCCACGTACCACGACGACGACGCCTCGGCGGTGCTGCCCATCGGCTTCACGTTCGGCTTCATGGGCACAAACTACACGCAGTTCAGCGTGAACTCCAACGGGCAGCTGCGCCTGGGGGCCACGGCCATTTCGGGCGGCAGCGCCTCGCCGGCTTCGGGAGCGGCTATTCTGGCGCCCTTCGGCGGCGACAACGCCATTCAGGCCACCGGCGGCGTCCGCTACAAGGTAGTGCCGGGCACCAACCGCACGCTGGTTATTGAGTGGAACTCGCTGCGCATTCCCTTCAGCTCGACGGTGGGCACGGGCAGCGTGGTGCAGGCCATTCTGGAAGAAAACACGGGCAAGGTGGAGTACCGCTACGGCACCGTGTTCAACAACAGCACCGCCACGGCCTCGCGGAGCATTTTCATCTCGGCGGGCACCAGTGCCGGCCAGATTGGGGTGGTTACCAACTTTGTTGCTACGCCCACCTACGATGCCACGGCTACTTCGGCCACGACTTCGACGCTCCCGGCCAACGCCGTGGTGCCGGTGCTGAGCTCGACGGCCGACGGCTCGCGCACGGTCTTCACCTTCACGCCGACTTCGGGCACGCCCGCCGCGCCCGGCGTGGCTACTGCTGCCGTGGGCCAGGCCAGCCTGAACCTGGTGATTACCGACAACTCGACCAACGAAACCTACTTCACGGTTTCCCGCTCCACGGACAACACCACGTTTGCCGTGGTGGGCACCGCGCCCTCGACGACGACTGCCGCGACGGGCGGCACGGTTACGTTTGCCCAAACCGGCCTGCTGCCCGGCACCACCTACTACTACCGCGTAACGGCCAACAACGAAGCCGGCGGCGTATCGACCAACGGCACCGTGACGGTTACCACGGCGGCGGCCGTGCCGATTTGCGGCACGAAATCGGTAGGCCCCGGCGCGACGGCCGACTATGCCTCCCTCACGGCGGCGTTCTCGGCGGTTTCCATCAATGGCCTGTGCGGCCCGCTGGTGCTGGAGCTGCAAGCGGCTTACGTGAGCACCGTTGAAACCTTCCCGCTGGTGTATAACTACACTGGCAGCACGGCCACCAACACCGTGACCGTGCGCCCGGCAGCCGGCGCCACCAACCTGAGCATTACCAGCACGGTAGCCGGCGCGGTGATGAACATCTTCGGCGGCAAATACCTGATTATTGACGGGCGCCCCGGCGGCTCGGGCAGCACGGTGAGCGGCGCGGCACTGGCCACCGACCTCACCATTGCCAGCACCAGCACCAGCGGCATTCCGCTGCAGTTCACCAGCGACGCCACCTTCAACACGGTGCAGCACACCCAGATTATCGGGGTGGGCAACAACGTGTCGCTGTACCCGAACGTGAACTTCACGGGCACCACCACTACGCTCGGCAACAGCGACAACGTGGTGCAGTACAACAACATCCGCGACGGTGCCACCACGCCCGTAACCCTGATTTACTCGGGCAGCTCGCTGAACAGCCGCAACAGCATCATCGGCAACAACCTGTCGAACTTCTACCTGTCGGCAGGCAGCTCCTACGGCATCTACATGAGTACGGCCGGCGCGGGCTGGAACATCACCGGCAACAGCATTTACCAGACGGCCGCGCGCACCAGCACGGCCGGCACCATGTATGGCATCTACGCCGTTGGGGGCATCGGCCAGGTTATTTCGGGCAACTTCATCGGGGGCTCGGCCCCAAGCGCGGGCGGCACGGCGCTGACGGCCAACGGCACGGCGGCAGCGTTCCGCTTCTCGGGCATCTACCTCAGCACCTCGGGCACCATTGCCGCCGGCACAGCGCCCAGCGTGCAGGGCAATACCATTGCCAACATCAGCTGGCTGAGCAGCAGCGGCGCATCTACCACCTACGGCGTGGTATCGGGGATTTACGTGAGCTCCGGCGATGCCAACATTGGCACCACCACGGGCAACGTCATTGGCTCGGCCGCCGGTCCTATCTCGGTAAACATCAGCACCACGGGGGGCTACTCGTTCGGCATCTCGAGTGCTTCGAGCGGGGTGGTGAACATTGTGGGCAACACCATCAGCAACATCACGGGCGTGGGCTCCTCGACCAGTGTGGCTTCGAACGTGGCGGGTATTCTGGTTTCGGCCGGCACCACCACCACCATCAGCCGCAACAAGCTGTACACGCTGGTGGCCGGCAGCGGCGTGGCTAACATCAGCACCGGCATCTGGCTCACGGGCGGCACCACCAACAACGTCAGCAATAACCTGATTGGCGACCTGCAGGCCTCGACCTCCACCAGCCTGGTGGCCGTTTCGGGCGTGCTGATTGGCGGCGGCACCACCAACAACGTGGCCTTCAACACCATTCGCCTCGACGGCACCAGCAGCGGCGCCACCTTCGGCACCCAGGGCATCTACCTGAACTCGCTGACGGCGGGCCTGAACCTGTTCAACAACATTGTGGTGAACCTGAGCACGCCCGTAGGCACGGGCGGTTCGGCCGCAGCCATTCGCCGCATCAGCGGCACGGCCGGCACGCTGCCCGCCAACCTGTTCGGCAACAACAACCTGTACTACGCCGGCACGCCTTCGGCCACGAACCTCATTTACGTGGAAGGCACCACGACCCAGACCAACGCCCAGCAGACCCTGGCCGCCTACAAGGCCTTCCTGCTGAACCGCGAAGCCAACTCGGTAACGGAAGCGGCCACGCCCTTTGCCAGCACCACCGGCACCAGCGCCACCTTCCTGCACCTGACGGCGGGTGCCGCCACCCAGGCCGAGAGCGGCGGGCAGCCGTTCGGCGGCATCACCACCGACTTCGACGGCGATACCCGCAACACCACGACTCCCGACATCGGGGCCGATGAGGGCAGCTTCCTGCTTTCGGACGTGACCGGGCCCATTATCAGCATCACGGGCCTGGGCGGTAGCGCCGCCAGCACCACCAGCCGCACCCTGACGGTGACCATCACCGACCCGAGCGGGGTGGCCACGGGCACCAACGCGCCGCGCCTGTACTTCCGCAAGGGCACCACGGGCGCCTTCGTTGCCTCGGCGGTACCCACGGTAGCGGGTTCTACCTACACCTTCACCTTCGACTATTCGCTGGTGGGCGGGGTAGCGGCCGGCGATGTAATAAACTACTACGTAGCGGCGCAGGATGTGCCGGGCAACGCCAGCACCAACCCCACCGGCGGCAACGGGGCCACGGCTCCGTCGGTGGTGTACACCTACACCGTGCTGCCTTCGCTGAGCGGCACCTACTACGTAAGCGCCAACTCGGCTACCTCGCCGGTGCCGGCCCGCACTTATGCCACCCTCACGGCGGCGGTGACGGCCTACAATACGTCGGGCCTGGGCGGGGCGGTTACCTTCCTGCTGCTGGACCCCACGTACTCGACCGCCGAGACGTTCCCGATTGCCATCCTCAACAACGCGGATGCCTCGGCCACCAACACGCTCACCATCAAGCCCAGCAACGCTACCGGCACTACAGCCGTGGCCATTACGGGCTCGAACGCAACGGCTATTCTGCAGCTGCTGGCCAGCGACTACGTGACCATTGACGGCACGCTGGGCGGGACCATTTCGGCCACCGACGCGCGCCCGAGCCGCGACCTGACCATCACGAACACGAACACGGGCACTACCAGCGTGGTGGTGCAGCAGTTCGCACAGTTCACCAACGACGGCGCGACCTTCAACACCATCAAAAACCTGGTGGCCGTGGGCGCTACGACGGCCGCCACGGCCGCCACGCTGTATGGCATCACGCTGCAAGGCGTGAGCAACGCCACCACCGTGAACCAGTACACCAACAACACGGTGCAGAACTGCGCCGTGCGCGGCACGCAGGTGGGCATCGCCTCGCTGGGTGGAGCCATCGGGCTGAAAAACCAGAACAACGTCATCACGCAGAACGACCTGAACGCGACGGCCAGCGCCGGTGCCCTCACCCGGGGCGGCATCCTGTCCTCGTTCGACAACAGCGTGCAGATTACCCAGAACACCATCGACAACATTACCTATGCGGGCACGGCCGATGCTGTTGGCATCAGCCTCGGCTTTGGCCTGTCGTATTCGAACAGCACCACGACCGGCTCGGAAACGACCAACGCTACGGTGAGCCGCAACTACATTGGCACCGTGCAGCAGACCAACACCTACTCTGCCATTGGCATTGGGGTGGCCACGGCCACGACGGGCACCAACACGCTGGCGAACAACTTCGTGGCCGGCGTATCGAGCAACGGCACGGTCAGTGACTTCGGCGCGGGCATCTACGTAGCCGGAGCAACCGGGGGCGGCATCACCCGCGTACTCGACAACTCGGTGAGCATGGCCGGCACCCAGACCGGGGGCAGCCAGCCCAGCTTTGCGCTGGCCATTGGCGGCACCACGCCAACGGTGGAAATCCGCAACAACGTGCTGGCCAACACCCAGTCGACGGGCGGCAGCAGCGTGGCCCTGGGCCTGGCGTACTCCAGCACCACCGGCAGCTACACGGGCCTGACTTCGAGCAACAACGCTTTCTTCGTGGGCACGGGCTCCACGTTCTATACGGGCCTGACCGGTGGCTTATCCAGCGGCACTACCCGCCTGACGCTGGCCGCCCTGAGCGCCGAAACCGGCCAGGATGTGCCCACTACGGCTACCACGCCGGGCACCTCGCTCGTGCTGACCGCTTCGCCGTTTGTTTCGGCCACCGACCTGCACGTGGCAATTCCGGCCGGCCTGGCGCTGAACGGCGCCGGTACGCCCATCGCAGGCATTACCACCGACTTCGACGGTGATACCCGCAGCACGACGCGCCCCGACATCGGGGCCGATGAATTTGCAGCGAACCTCGATGTGAGCGTGGCGGCCCTGACGGCCCCGGTGGCCAACAGCACCTGCTTTGGCACTACCGAAACCGTGACGGCCAGCATCACCAACTCCTCGACGGCCGCACTGAACTTCGCCACCACCCCCGTAACCGTGACCGTGACCATCACGCCCACGGCCGGCGGTGCGGCCCAGACGTTCACTACGGTGGTAAACACCGGCACCCTGGCCGCCGGGGCCAGCCAGACCGTCACCTTCGCCACCACCGCCAACCTGAGCGTGCTGGGCACCTACAGCGCAGTTGTGACGGCTTCGGTAGTTGGCGATGACAACCCCGCCAACAACGCGCTGGCGCCGGTGACCATCACCTCGGGCACGCGTTCGGCGACGTTCTCTTATCCCACGGCCACCATCTGTGCCGGGGCTACCGGCACCGTGGCTGCTACGCTGGCTACGGGCGCCACGGCCGGCACCTTCACCTCGACCACCGGCCTGACCATTGACGCCACGACGGGCGCCATCACGCCCGGCACCAGCACGGCCGGCACCTACACCGTGACCAACACGCTGCCCGCCACGGCCACCTGCCCGGCCCTGACCACGACGCAGTCGGTAACCATCACGCCGGCTACGTCGGCCACGTTCAGCTACGCCGGCACAACGTTCTGCGTGAGCGGCACCACGGCGCCGGTAGCTACCGTGACCGGCACCGCCGGCGGCACGTTCACCTCGACCACGGGCCTGACCATCAACGCCACGACGGGTGCCATCACGCTGGCTTCGTCCACGCCCGGCACCTACACTGTGACCTACAGCGTGGCCGGCGCCTGCTCCAGCACCAGCACGCAGTCGGTAACCATCACGGCAGCTCCGCTGGCGGCGTTCAGCTACGCTTCGGCCAGCGCCTGCGCGGGTTCGGCTACGCTGCTTACGCCCACGCTGGGCACGGGCGCCACGGCCGGCACCTACACCTCGACCACGGGCCTGACCATCAACGCCACGACGGGCGCAGTGAACCCGGCCACCTCCACGGCCGGTACCTACACCGTGACCAACACGGTAGCGGCCAGCGGCGGCTGTGCCGCCGTAACCAGCACGGCTACGGTGACCATCAACGCGCTGCCGGCCACGCCGACGTACACCTACACCTACCCCACGCGCAGCACGGTGCTTTTCACCAGCAGCGTGGCGCCGGCCGGCACCACCTACCAGTGGTACGTAGGCGGGCAGATTATTACGGGGGCTACCAGCCAGACCTACACGGCCAACGGCGCGACCAACCCGGGTATCTACACCGTGCGCTTCATCAACACGGCTACGGGTTGCCAGTCGGCCGCTTCGGCCCCGCTGACGGTGACGGCCGCCGGCCAGCAGCTGGCCGGCACTTCGCTGGCTCTGTTCCCGAACCCCACGGCAGACGGCAAGCTTACGCTTCAGCTCACCGGCTACACCAAAGCCGTGACGCTGACCGTGCTTGACGCCCTCGGCCGCGTGGTGCTGACGCAGCAGGTGGCCCCTGGCCAGCCGGAAGCCAAGCTCGACCTCTCGGGTGCTGCCCGCGGTGTGTACCTGCTCCGCACCACCACCGAAGGTGGCTCGGACGTACGTCGCATCGTGCGCGAGTAGCGAATAGCCGCTCATTGAAAAGCCCCGCTGGCAATGCCAGCGGGGCTTTTTTTTTAATTGGGAGTTAAAAGTTGAACTCCTGACTCACTCGCCCTCATCGGGCAGAATGTTCACATCCTGCACTAGCACCATCTTTTCGATTTCCTTGCCGCGCGTGGTATTGGCCAGGCCGCCGAGGGCGGTTTCCTTGTAGCGGGTTTCCATGCTCTGGCCCACTTCGCCGAGGGCGGCCACGCACTGGTCGACGGGAATGACGGGGTCGATGCCCGCGATGGCAATCTGGGCCGAGCTGAAGGCAATGGCAGCGGCCGAAGCGTTGCGCACCACGCAGGGCACTTCCACCAGGCCGGCCACGGGGTCGCATATCAGGCCCAGCATGCACTGAATGGTGACGGCCACGGCGGCAAACACCTGCTCGACGGGCCCGCCCAGGCAATACACAATGGCCCCGCTGCCCATCGCCGCCGCCGAGCCGGTTTCGGCCTGGCAGCCGCCCACAGCCCCGGCCAGCGAGGCATTCTGCTCGATGATGAGGGCAATGCCGGCCGCTACCAGCAGCCCTTCCAGAATGCTGCGGTCGGAGAGCTTGTGCAAATCCTGCAGGGTGACGAGCACGCCGGGCAGGATGCCCGAAGCGCCGGCCGTGGGCGCGGCCACCACGCGGCCCATGCAGGAGTTCACCTCCTTGGCCCCCAACGCCCGGGTAATAAGCTGCTTGAACTCGGGCGAGAGCACGGTAACGGGCGAGGCGGCAATTTTCTTGGCTCCGTTGTTTATCATGCCCGAGCGCGAGGTCATGTTGCCGGTCAGGCCTTCCTTCACCGCATCGCGCATCACGTCGTAGGCCCGTTGCAGGCCGGCCCAGATTTCATCTTCGGTGCGGCCTTTCTGCTCAATCTCGTAATCGAGCACGGGCTGGTACAGGGGCTCGCCGGTGGTGGCGCACTGCGCTTGCCAGGAGGCAAAATCGTTGAACAGAAGGGACATGACGTGGGTGGGAGGAGCGGGCTAAAAAGACGTAAACGCAAAGCCCCGGCCAAAGGTGTCTTTGGCCGGGGCGCAAAGCTACGTGGTGCACTACCGGCGGCCGCCTCAGCCGGGCAGCGTGGTATAAACGAGGCTGGCCGGCAGCTGGCGGATAAGGTTGGCAAACCAGCCGTTGGCGTTCAGCGACACCACTACGCATTCGCCCGGCAGCGTCAGCTCCCGGGCCAGCTGCTCAAGCTGGGCCGCGCCCACAGACTCGGGCGGCCGCCGCCCCGTGGGCACTTGCAGCTCCACTATCAGCACAAAGAGCGGCTGCTCGGCAAACAGCGTGAGGTGCTTGCGCAGCAGCCAGGCGCGGCGCACGGGGGCGGGGCCCGCTGCCAGCCGGGTTTGCAGGGCCGCCAGGGGCGCGGCGGGCAGGCCGTGGGGCAGAAAACGGTCGGTGGCGCGGATGATGCTGCGCTCGGCCCGGGCCTGGTCGTCGAAGTCGGCGTAGCGCAGAACCTCGGCTTGCAGGCGGCGCACTTCGGCCTTGTTGCCCCGGCGCTGGTGGTAGGCCTGAGCCAGGGCCAGCGCGGCGGTGCGGGTAGCGGGCGAGCGGTCCATCACTTCTTCCAGCAGCGCCAGCCCGGCAGGGTCGTCCTGCATGAGCCGGATGCGGCCCACGGCAAACCGGGCCTTCAGGCCATGCGCGGCATCGCCAAACAAGGCCCGGAACAGCGGCAGGGCCTCGGCGGGGCTGGCGTGGTCTTCGGTAAGGTCGGCGTGCTCCCAGGCTTCGTCGGGGGTGAGGGCCTGGCCGGCGGCGAGGCGGTCGGCCAGGGTACGCAGGCGCTGACGCTGGGCGCTCAGCAACTGGTGCCGCTCCTGCCAGAAGCCTTCCCGCTCTTTGGCCCAGGCCGCATCAAGCTCGACGGCCAGGGCCGGCAGGCCGGGGCCAAACCACGCTTCGGCCGCCGTGGTGGCCGGCGGGGCGGGCACCACGGCGGCCTGGCCCAGCGCCGTGAGCCGCTCCCGCAAGACGGGGTGGGTGTCCAGCACGTCGGGGTCGGCCGCCAGGGCAGCCTGCAGACACCGGTCCTCCGCTTCTTCATCGAGGCGGGCACTTTTGGCCAGCGGCAGCAGGCGGCTGATGGCATCGGCGGGCGGCCGGGGCTGCGTGGCCATGCCGGCCGTGAGCGCATCCCAGTGCAGCTTATCGATGGTCTGATTGCGCACTTCCAGGGCGCACAGGGCCTGGGCCAGCGCCTGCGGGCTGGTGACGCGGCCGGCGGCGGCATCGGCCTCAAACTCGGCAGTGCGCCTCAGCGGGTGCGACCACGCGTTGAAGCGCGGCACGTACCAATAGGCAAACTTACTCAGCCAGGTGCCCCGGCCGTTGCGCTCCAGCTGGGCCAGCAGCTGCTCCCAGGACTGGCCCACGCAGTACACCCAGGCGCCGAACCGGCCGTGCCCCCCGCGCAGGTGGCCCAGCTCGTGCGCCACCACGGCCGCGGCCTGCTCGGGGCTCAGGGCCTGCAGCAGCGGCAGGCCCACCATCAGGTAGTTGCGGGGCCAGCCCAGCACGCCCAGGCGGGGCAGCTGCACAATCGATGCGTTGAAATCGGCAGTGAGCAGCACGCGGTGTACCGGCGGGGCGGCCAGCGCCCGGGCCTGCTCCGCGAGCAGGCCAAAGAGGGGGGCGGCCTCGGCAGGCACGAGGACGCGGCCTTTGGGCGGGTCGAACCTCACCCACAGCGAGCGGATGACTTTCCAGGCGAAAACGCCCAGCGCCAGCCCTACTTTCAGTATCAGTACCACGGCGGCTACCGAGGTCAGCAGCACGGCCACCACGCCCAAAGCGCCCACCGTGCCCAGCAGCAGCAGCAGAATGAAGCCGTAGCCAAGCAGGGCCCAGGCCTGCACCCGCCAGCGGTAGGCGCGCGGGTTGGCCATGGCCAGCGGCTGGAGTTGTTCGAGGCGGGCAACGAAGGCTTCGCGCGTCATGGGGGGGGGCGGCAAGAAAAAGGGCTTGACCGGCACCCTGCCAATCAAGCCCTAAACTACGCGAAGCCGCTGAATATTAGGCCGCCGACGTGGGTTGCTTTTCGGCCTCCGTTACCAGCTTGATGCTGGCCGAGTTGATGCACAGGCGCAGGCCGCTGGGCGCGGGCCCATCGGGGAAAACGTGGCCCTGGTGGGCGTCGCACACGTTGCAGAGCACTTCCACGCGCACCATGCCGTAGCTGGTGTCTTTCTTGTAGCGAATGGCGCTTTCATCGACGGGCTGCGTGAACGAGGGCCAGCCGGTGCCCGACTCGAACTTCGTGCGCGAGTCGTAGAGCGGGGTGCCGCAGCACACGCAGGCGTAGAGGCCGGCCTCGTGGGCTTCGCAGTACTCGCCGGTGAAGGCGCGCTCGGTGCCGTGCTCGCGGGTGACGTGAAACTGCTCGGGCGTGAGCTGGGCGCGCCACTCGGCGGGCGTTTTCTCTACCCGGCGGGGCGAGGGAATGGGATGGTTGGCGAGGCGGATAACGTCGTTCCAGGTTTGCATATCGGGTAATTAAGAAAGTAGAAGCGGGGGGCTTATTGGTAAACGCAGCCGTGCACCGGAGGTTTGCCCACGCTTCTTGATTAGACGCTGAAACGTGCTTTTCCTTACCGCCACCCGCGCAGCAATTCCAGCCCCGCCGGCCAGGGCCCGTGGCCGCTGGCCGTGTTGATGTGCCCGGCTGCGCCAACGTCGACCAGCTTGCTGCCCCAGGCGTCGGCAAACTGCCGGGCGCGGGCGGGCGTTGTCCATTCGTCGTTCCGGCTCATCACCAGCTTGCTGGGGAAAGGCAGCCGGGCCAGCGGCATGGGCGCAAAGCCGGTGGTGGGAAAGGCGGCGTAATGGGCCGTTTCCACATCGCTGGGGGCCACCAGCAGCGCCCCTTTGATGCGGTGGCCGTACTGCCCGGCCCAGTGAGCAACGGTGGCACAGCCCAGGCTGTGGGCCACCAGCACCACGCGGCTCAGGTCTTCGCCGACCAGGGCTTGCTCGATGCGCTCCACCCACTCGGCGCGGTCGGGCGCGTCCCATTCGCGCTGCTCTATTCGCCTGAATTCCGGATGGATACCTTCGAGCCAGGTTTGCCAATGGCCGGGGCCGGAGCTGCCAAGGCCGGGAATAATGAAGACGCGGGCTGTTTCTTGCATCCTCAAAAGTAGTTCGCCGTCCTTTCACCCTCCGCTATGAAAATCCTTTCCGCCGCCCAAACCCGCGACCTCGACCAAGCCACCCAAACCGAGCAGCGCCTCATTTCAGTCGAGCTCATGGAGCGCGCCGCCAGCACCTTCGCCGCCTGGCTTTCGAGCCGGTACAGCTCGGCCGATGCCGGCGAAATTCTCATCCTGTGCGGGCCGGGCAACAACGGCGGCGACGGCCTGGCCGTGGCCCGCCTGCTGCTGCAGCGCGGCTACCGGGTGCGCGTGGCCCTGCTGCCCGCCACCCGCCACTCGGCCGACTGGCAGCACAACCGCCAGCACCTGCCCAAGGCCGTGCCGTCCAGCGAAATCACCGCCAAGAAGTTGCCCGCCATTGCCCCCGGCCAACTCGTCGTGGATGCCTTGTTTGGCACCGGCCTCAGCCGGCCGCTGGCCGGGCTGGCGGCCACCGTGGTGGCGCACCTCAACCAGGCGGGCGCGCGGGTGGTGGCCATCGACATCCCCAGCGGCCTCTTTGCCGACCAGCCCCAGCCCGCCGACAGCGCCGTGGTGCGCGCCTGGCACACGGTGAGCTTCGGCCTGCCCAAGCTGGCTTTCCTGCTGCCGCAGAATGCGGCTTACATGGGCGAATGGTGCATCGAGGACATCGGCCTCAGCCAGAAATTCATTGCCGATACGGCCACGCCCTGGCACTACACCAATGCCGCCGCCGTGGCCGGGGCGCTGCCGACGCGGCCCAAGTTCAGCCACAAGGGCACCTTCGGGCACGCGCTGCTGCTGGCCGGCAGCCGGGGCAAGATGGGCGCGGCCGTGCTCGCGGCCGGGGCCTGCCTGCGCACCGGCGTGGGGCTGCTCACGGCGCACATTCCCGGCTGCGGCTACGACATCTTCCAGACCAGCCAGCCCGAAGCCATGTGCCTCACCGATGCCAAAGCCGACTTCATCAGCGAGCTGCCGAAGCTGGAGGGCTACCAGGCCGCCGGCATCGGCCCCGGCCTGGGGCAGGAAGCGGCCAGCCTGGCCGTGCTGCGCCAGCTGCTGAAGGAAGCCGCCAAACCTACTCCCAAAACCGGCCGGCCGCTGCCTCTCGTCATCGATGCCGACGCGCTGAACCTGCTGGGCCAGCACCGCGAGCTGCTGAAGCTGCTGCCCGAAAACACCGTGCTCACGCCCCACCCCAAGGAGTTTGAGCGCCTCACCGAGCCGGCCCGCGACGACTACCACCGCCTGGAGCTGCTGCGCGACTTTGCCGTGCAGCACCGCTGCCTGGTGGTGCTGAAAGGGGCCTGCACCTGCCTGGCCACCCCCGAGGGCGAGCTGCACTTCAACAGCACCGGCAACCCCGGCATGGCCACCGGCGGCAGCGGCGACGTGCTCACGGGCGTGCTGCTGGCCCTGCGCGCCCACGCCCAGCTCCTGCCGTTTGAGGCGGTGCGGCTGGGGGTGTATGCCCACGGCCGGGCCGGCGACCTGGCCGCCGAGCATACCGGAAAGGCCGGTCTGGTGGCCGGCGACATCGTGCGCCACCTCGGCCCGGCCCTGAGGGAATGGGAGTAGCCGGCCCCTACCCCACCACGAAATACAGCACCGCCGGCACCAGCAGCACCCCATCGGCCCAGAGGGCGAAGAAGTAATCGCTCCGCCGCTCATCGGCCAGCACAATAACCGTGGCCGCCGCCAGCGCCGTGAGCCCCAGCCCCAGCGGCGGCACGCCCCGCTCGAAGCCCAGCAGCATGGCGCCGGCCAGGAAGGCCAGCGCCACGGCTTTGGCCCCGGCCAGGCCCAGCACCACCGGAAAGGTGCGGGTGCCGGCGGCCCGGTCGCGGCTCAGGTCGCGGATATCGAACACGATGGCCAGGGCCAGCACCAGGCAGAAGCGCTGCGCCAGCAGGCCCGCCGCTTCGGCCAGCGGGCGGTGCAGGGCCAGCGTGGGCAGCCCCACCGTGATGGCCGACCACACCCCCGCAATCAGAAATATCTTGAGCAGCGGCACCTCGCGCAGGGCCCGGGGCCGTCCGCGCCAGCGGCCCAGCGGCCACGAATACAGCAGCGCCAGCGCCGCCAGCGGCAGCAGCGCGGGCAGGTAGCGCCACCAGCCGTCGGCCAGAAAGTAGTAGCCCAGCCCCAGCGCCGCCGCGCCCGCCAGCAGGGCCAGCGCCCGCCGGTGCCGCTGCTGCCAGGCCTTGCGGCCCGAGGCGCCGGCCGGCTGCCCGTGCTTGAAGGGCAGCACGGCGTCGAGGTTATACACCAGCAGCGTAGCGGCAAATACCAGCGCCACCACCCGGAAATTTACCCCGGCCGCCGGCCAGCGCCGGAACGTGGCGGCCGTTTGGGCCGCCGCCGCGCCGGCCAGCCACACGCTGCTATACAGCACGGCATCGAGCGCGCGCCGGGCCCCGGAAGGGCTGGCCATTGGAACGGAGGAAGGCGACAGCGAAACCACAAACGAAGGTAAAACAGCCCGGCCGCCAGCTTTCAGCCCCAAACACAAAAAAGGCGAAGCCGCCCCCTTTAATCGGGGCGGCTTCGCCTTTTGGCAAACGATGAAGCCGGCTAGGCCTTGCGGTCGCCGAAGGTTTCTTCGTAGAGCTTGATGCTGTCGTTGATGATGCGGTAGGCATCTTCGCGGCCCATGAAGCGCTCCACGGTCACGTGCTTGTTGTGCTCGAGGGCTTTGTAGTCCTCAAAAAAGCGCTGCATTTCGAGCAGCGTGTGGGGCGGCAGGTCGGAGATGTCGTTGTAGTGGTTCACCGAAATGTCGTGGGCAGCCACGGCGATGATTTTGTCATCTTCCTCGTCCTGGTCCACCATCTGCATCACGCCGATAACCTTGGCCTCCACGAGGCACATGGGCACGATGTCGACCGAGCAGAGCACCAGAATATCGAGGGGGTCCTTGTCGTCGCAGTACGTCTGGGGAATGAAGCCGTAGGCGGCGGGGTAGTGCACGGCCGAAAACAGCACGCGGTCGAGCTTCAGCAGGCCGCTGTCTTTGTCGAGCTCGTACTTGCCTTTGCTGCCTTTGGGGATTTCGATGATGGATTGAACGACGGTCGGGGTTTCGTCGCCGCGCGACACGTCGTGCCAGGGGTTGAAATGGGTCATAGCGTAAAAAAACAGTCGCCGACCTGGCGGCTGGAGATGTCAAAATTACAAGCGGATAAGGGAGTTTGTTAATAAAATGTGGCACAGATTCGCAGCATCCGCGCCACAGCTTACCGGCCCAGCACCTCGCGCAGCGGCACGCCCGAGCAGCCGCTGGGCTCCTGAATGTGCAGAAACTGGGCAATGGTGGGGGCAATGTCCACGATGCGAGCGGGCGCCGACGACTCGCCGTGCTTCACGCCCCAGCCCCAGAACAGCAGCGGCACGTGCGTGTCGTAGGCCCCGGCCGAGCCGTGGGTGGTGCCCTTCACCACCGGAAAGCCGTAGGCTTCGAGCCAGCTGGGGGCCAGCACCGTGAGCACATCGCCGGAGCGCGGGGCGTAGAAGCCGTTTTCCTGGTACATGCCCAGGCCCTCGCTCCAGTGGGCGCGCTGCAGGTCGAGGGCCGTGAGCGACTGCGTGACGCCGGGCAGGGTGAGCAGCGCGGCGGCCACGTCCTGCTGGGCTTTGCCGAGGTCGATGTTTTTCTTTTTCAGCAGCTGGCGGTTGAGGTACACCTGCTGGTTTTCGTAGCTCAGCACCCACTGGCCCGCGCCGTACTGCCGGGTGAGGGCGCGCTGCACCGAGTCGCGCATCACGGCCGGGCCCACGCCGCCGCCGGGCAGCCGGTGGGCGTTGGAGAAGCCCACGGCGTGCGCGGCGGCGTGGTCGGCGGTGAGGAAAACGAGGGCCTGGCCCTTGCCCACCTGCTTGTCCAGCGCCTCAAACAAGCGGGCCAGCTCGCGGTCGAGGCGCAGGTAGGTGTCTTCGGCCTCAATGGAGTTGGGACCGAACTGGTGGCCCACGTAGTCGGTGCTGCTGTAGCTCAGGGCCAGAAAATCGGTGATGTTGCGCTGGCCCATCTTCTCCTGATTCAGAATTTCGAGGGCAAAATCCGTGGTCAGGCTGTTGCCGAAGGGCGTGCTCCGGATGAGGTCGAGGTTCTGGGTGGGCGGCTGGGGATTTTTGCCGTCGCCGGAATTTTTGAGCACCGGCTGCACCGACGCGGGCGCGCCGGCCGCCAGCACCGGCAGGTCGTGCGGAAACACGGGCCGGGCCTCACCTTTGAAGGCCGCTTCCCAGGCCACGTCGTCGGGGCTGCTCTCGGTGTAGTCGGCCAGGGGCAGCAGCGTGTTCCAGGGCTTGGCCAGGTACCCGGCGGCGTGGCCGGCGGCGTTGAAGCGGCTCACCCAGTCGGGCAGGGCATTCTGGTAAAACGTGCTGCTGATGAAGGCCCCGTTGGTGCCATCGTACCAGTAGGCGGCCGTGGCCGAGTGCCCGGCCGGCAGAATGCTGCCCCGGTCCTTCATGCTCACGCCAATGGTTTTGGCCTGGAAATTCGTGGCCAGCCGCAGCTCGTCGGTGATGGTGGTGCTGAGCATGTGGCGCGGCGACATCTGGCCGGCGGCTTCGGTGCCGCCCACGGCTTTCACGGTTTTATCCTCGGTCACGTAGGTCTGGCGGCCTTCCTCGCGCACCCACCAGTTGTTGCCGATGATGCCGTGCCCCGCCGGCGTGGTGCCCGTGTACACGCTGGCGTGGCCGGGGCCGGTGTAGGTGGGCACGTAGTTGTAGTGGCAGCTTTCGTAGCTGAAGCCCTCGCCCAGCAGCCGCTTGAAGCCGCCGGCCGGGTACTTGCTCCAGTAGCGGTACAGGTAGTCGTAGCGCATCTGGTCCACGATGATGCCCACCACCAGCCTGGGCCGCGGCAGGACATCGGATGTTTTCTGGGCCAGGGCAGGAGCAGCTAGCAGAGCGGCCAGCGCGAAGGGCAATATCTTTTTCAAGCGAAAACGGGTAAGGCTACACAAAGCGCAAAGATACCCAGCCCGCAGGTTGGAGATTATGCCTTAACCATAAGGTCATGCGGCGCTGGCCACCAGCGCGCCCCTTTGCTTCCCTTGCCATGAAACCAGCCCTCATCTTCGACATGGACGGCGTCCTCGTCGACAACACGCCCGTGCAGGCCCGTGCCTTCCAGCTCCTCTTCCGCGACCTCGGCCTGAGCACCAACGCCCGCCAGCTGCTCAAACGCCTCAATGGCATGCCGGCCGATGAAATCATCCAAAGCGTATTCCGCCACCCCATTCCCCCCAAGCAGCTGGCAATCTACGCCGAGCAGCGCGAGCTGCTGTACCGGGTACTGTACTGGAGCAAGCGCCAAGCCCTGCCCGGCCTCACGGCTTTTCTGCAGGCAGCGCGGGTCGAGGGCTTCCCAATCGGCCTCGGCACCGGCTCGGGCGGGGCCACCCTCCGCTACCTACTCGACCACCTCGACCTGCGCCGCTACTTCGATGTCGTCATCGGCAAAGACGATGTGCCCAGGGGCAAGCCCCACCCCGACACGTACCGCCTCACCGCCGCCCGGCTGGGCGCCAGGCCCGAAAGCTGCATCGTCTTCGAAGACGCCGTGCTGGGCGAGCAGGCCGCCTACCGCGCCGGCATGCGCTGCGTGGCCGTGGCCACTACACTCAAAGCAAAGGACTTTCAGGCCCCGCTCACGGTCATCAACGACTTTACCGAGCTCACCCCCGCCCGGCTGCTGACGCTGCTGGCCGCCCAGCCCGAAGCGCCGCAGCCGCGCAAGGCCCGCTAACTCAGCCGCCTCTTTCTACTCCACCACGAGGCGCTGCACCTGCGCCCCGGCCCGCACCAGGTACAGGCCCGGCCGCAGCCCGGCCGGCAGCACCAGCGCCGCCGCCCCGGCCGCATCGGCCCGGGTCGCCAGCACCGGGCGGCTCAGGGCATCGAGCACGACAATCTGCACGCCGGGCTCCGCTCCCGCTACCGCCACGGCCGAGCGGGCAGGGTTGGGGTAAGCCTGCAGGACCGTGCCTGCAGTAGCCGCAGACGCGGTAGCCAGTGGCCCGCTGCCGCCGTTCAGGCTCACGCTGGCCGCACTGTTATTATACTGGGCCGACAGTGCGTCCAGGTCGCCGTCGCCGTCCAGGTCGCCCAGCACCACGTCGCTGGGCACGCCCGCCACGGTGCAAAACTGCAGCCCCCCGAACACGCCCGTATTGGAGCCGGAGGCATCGCTGCCGTTCAGCGCCACCGTCAGGTAAGTCCGGTTGGTGCTGGTAATCACCACATCCAAGTCGCCATCGGCATCAACGTCGCCCATCGTGAGCGTTCCGGTTGCCGAGGCGGTGGTCACGGCCTGGGTATTGCTGAAGATGCCGGTAGCGCTGCCGGTGGCATCGCCGCCATTGCGGAAGATGATGATGTTGTTGCCGCCTCCGCCCACAATTATATCTAGGTCGCCGTCGCCGTCGATGTCGCCCAGGGCCAGGCCGTAGCAGTAGCTGCTGCCCACCACGCCGCCGCCATTGCTGAAGGTGCCGGTGTTGGAGCCGGTGGCATCGCCGCCGTTCAGTAGTATGGCAATGGGGCTGTTGCCGTAGTTCGCCACCAGCAGGTCCAGGTCGCCATCGTTGTCCACGTCGCCCAAGGCCACGCGCGAGGGGTTGTTGCCCACCGTCAGGTTGCTGCCATTGCTGAAGGTGCCGGTATTGGAGCCGGTGGCATCGCCGCCGTTCAGGCGCACGCTCACCGCGTTGCCGTACTGGCTGACGGTCACCACGTCCTGGTCGCCGTCGCCGTCCACGTCGCCCACCGCCAGGCCCTGGGGCGTGCTGCCCAGCCCGATGTTCTGCGGGCTGCCAAAAGTGCCCGTGTTGGAGCCGGTGGCATTGCCGCCATTCAGGCACACGCTCAGGCTGCTGGTGCTGTTGGAATTTGCCGTGAGCAGGTCCAGGTCGCCGTCGCCGTCCACGTCAGCCAGGGCCACGCCCATGGGCCCGCCCGCCACGGCTATTGCCTGCGCGCTGCCAAAGGTGCCGGTATTGGAGCCGGTGGCATCGCTGCCGTTCAGCAGCCGGTTCACAGCGCTGCCCGTGGTATTCACCAGCAGCAGGTCGAGGTCGCCGTCGCCGTCCACGTCGCCGGTGGCCACGCTCCCGATGCTGCTCATGCTCACGGTGGGGCCCGCCACGAAGCTGCCCACGCCGGTTCCGCTCACTGCCGTGGTGAACTGCACCACCCGCCCGTTGACCAACGCGCCGCCGCTGCTGGCGGCCTGCCGGCTAATGGTGTACGTCACCTTCTCGCCCGGCCGGAAATCATAGTTGGAGGGAGTAAAGCTGAGCGCATTGCCGCTCACTGCCGCCGGCCGGGTGCGGGTCCGCATTCCGCCCCGCTGGCTGCTGAACACCCGCAAGGCCCCCGCCGAAGCAGCCGTGAGCGGATGGCTGAACGTGGCCTGCACCGCCGCCGACCGGGGCACCGCCACCGCATTAGCCGCCGGCACGGCCGCAATGATAGTGGGCGACTGCGCCAGGGCGGCCCGCATCGGCAGCAACCCCAGCAGCAGCAGGCAGCCCCCGGGAACTGCGCAACAGGAACGTTGCCCGGCAGCCTTATTGGTAGAAGGGTAGGTTGACTTCATCTGGAAAAGGTACGATAGCGCCGCAAATCTCTCAAATCGGGCCCCGCTCCTTGCATGGTACCGCCCCGCTGGTCAGCTCCTTTCGGGGCCGGATGGCGCCTGTCGGCCCAGCCATCACCTCCAAAAATCCATCGACCACCCCACAAAAAAGGCTCCGCTGCCGGGCAGCGGAGCCTTTCCGGAAAGCTCTCAGCCCAGCTACTCCACCGCCAGACGCACTGCCTGTGTGCCGCTGCGAACCACATACACGCCCGCGGGCAACCCAGCGGGCAGGGCCAGGGCAGCGGTGCCGGCAGCATCGGCCGTCGCCGAGAGCACCAGGCGGCCCAAGGCGTCGGATACTTCCACCGGGGCACCGGGTGTGGCCCCGGCCAGGGTGGTGGCGCGGGCCGGGTTAGGCGCCAACATCAGCGCCCCGGGCTGGCGGCTTAGGGCCACCACCCGCACTGGCGAATACGCGGTTGTGCCGTCGGCGTCTACCAGGCGCAGCCGGTAGTAGAGGCGCGCCTGGGGGCCTGGCGGGCCGGCAAGCTGGTTGTCCAGCAGCTCGTAGCGGCGGGCGCGGCCCTGGCCGGCGGCAGGCACCGTCTCAATGCGCGCGAATGTCTCGCCATTGAGACTGCGCTCCACTTCAAAAGCCTTACTGTTCTGCTCCGAAGCCGTGGCCCAGGCCAGCCGCACGGTAGCCGGACCAGTGGCCTCGGCCGTGAAGCTCACCAGCTCGACCGGCAGTGGGGCGGCGCTTCCGGTGAGGTAAAACTCAGAAAAGTGGTCAGCTACGGCCGCCTGGGCCACAAACCAGTTCACGCCAGCGGGCGCGCTGGCAGCCAGGCCCAGCACCCGAAATTGCCCCGTGGTAAAGCTGTTGTTGCCAAAGTCGCAGTCTTCATTGGGCCCGCTGTACTGGGTAGCTTTCAGGTTGGCGTAGGTCACGGCCGGGTCGGCGGCCTGCAGCCGGGCAAACTCGCTGGCGAGGCCGTAGAAGCGCACATTCAGGGTACTGCCCGTGAAGGTGGGATTGGTAGCCGTGACGCGAAAGTTGCGGTCGAGGTATTTGTGGCCGCGCCCGTCCTCACGCACAGCCCCGGCACTCCCGGTCGCCTGCAGGCTCACCGTCACGGTGCCCAGGGCAGCACGGGTATCCTGCAGGGCAGCTACCACGTCGCCGGCCGGCGTAAGCAGGTAGCGCCAGCTGCCACTGCCCGTCGCCGTGTAGCTGGCCGACGCCAGGCAGCTGACGGGACCCGCATATACGGCCAACACGGTAAATGCCGGCGCACTGCCACTGCTTTGCCCGTTCGATGTCACCACCACGCTGCTATTGCCGGTGGGGGCCCCAGCCGGCACCACCGCCGTGAGTGAAGTGGGCGAATTGTAGGTAACGCTGGTGGCCGGCACGCCGCCAAAGCTTACGGTGCTGCTATTGGCAAAGCTGACTCCTGCGATGGTGATGGGCATGCCGGGCAGCTCAGCTGGCAGGCTCAGGCCGGTTACCTGCGGCACCACGGCAAAAGAACACGGCGTGGTGGCCGTGCCGCCAGGCGTGGTCAGGCTCAACGGTCCGCTCATGGTATTGCTGCCTACCGTGAAGCTGAACCCCGATGGCGAGCGTGGCCCCGTGATGGTTCCGGCCACGCCACCCACCTGCACCGCCGACACGCCGTTCAGGTTAGCGCCCGTTACATTCACGGTGGTGCCCACTACCCCGCTGCTGGGGCTGAAGCCCGTGATTACCGGGCCCGGGCCCGTGTAGTAGTGCACCACGCAATTGATGCTACGGTTGCTAATCGCATTGACCACAAACGCGTCGCCGACACTGCGCCCCGTGCCGCCCAGCACACTCAGGTCGGCATTGGTGGCAATGGTGGTATAGCCACTGTTGTTGGTGTAGCGCAAACTCCCTCCCCCGAGAGTTGCGATGTAGAAAGCGACCGTTTGCCCGGCCGCGATGGGCACGCTCAGGGTAACGGGCAGGGGCGTGGGCACATTCAGCCCCTGCGCTACCACTCCGCTGACCGTGGCTATCCGCGTCCAGTCTGCCGCCGTGTTTTCGGAACCAACGTAGCTGCCCGGCTTTGTATAGATTTCGAAACTACCGCTACTCAACATATTGATATCAAACGAAGTAACCGTAATGGCGCTAGTGGCTGTCACGTCGAACTGGCAGCCTCCGCCAGTGTTGTTGGAAGCAAAAGGAGTAACCAAGGTGCTTGACGATGAGCACTGGGCGACTGCAGACCGGGAAGTTGCCAGCAAAGCCAGCCCCATAGCCATCAATACAAAATAAAAACGCATCATACCAATTAAGCTGAACCATATGAAAAGTCAAAGGTCAGAATAAATGTTTAATATGTATAATGCATTGCTTATTATTCAATAAAATTCTCTGCCCGAAGGATAGTTGCAGCAGCCGGCACGGTACGAGCAGGGCCAGGCTTGTGCCGAGTGCTGAATCCTGAAAGTAAATCCTGAAGCCTGGCCCTTCCGGCCAATCCCCAGCCCTGCATCAGTTGCCTGACTCGCTTTTATGAGTTGCTGGTATTCCGCAGCACTCCAGCATACCGCCAATCAAAAGGCCCGCTTCCTTGCGGAAACGGGCCTTTCTACTTTGTAAACTATTCGGCTATTAGCCGGCCGCCAGCGCTTCGGCACCGCCCACGATTTCGAGAATCTCGGTCGTGATGGCCGCCTGACGCGTCCGGTTGTAGGTCAGCTTGAGGGCCTTGAGCAGCTCACCAGCGTTGTCGGTGGCTTTGTCCATGGCCGTCATGCGGGCACCGTGCTCTGAGGCATTGCTTTCCAACACTGCTTTGTAGAGCTGAATCTTGATGGACTGCGGAATCAGCGTCTGCACGATTTCCTCTTTCGAGGGCTCGAACAGGTAGTCCACGTTCGACTGCGGCGTGGCCGTGGCGGGCGCCTCCGTCTGCACCAGCGGCAGCAGCTGCTCGGTGCGGATAATCTGCGTGGCCACGTTGCGGAACTCGTTGTAGACCATCACCACCTCATCGTACAGCCCGTCGCGGAAGCCCTGCATGGCCACCTCAGCAGCCTCGCGCACTGTCTCGAACGAGAGCTTGGCGAAGACGTGGGTGTAGTCGCCCACCGTCTGGCCGCGGCGGCCGTAGTAGTCGTGCGCCTTCTTGCCGATGGCCATCACCGAGATGTTGGCCGCCGGCAGGTTGCTGTAGCGCGAAGCAATGGCCGCATTCACGCCCTTGAACACATTGGTATTGAAGGCACCCGCCAGACCACGGTCCGACGTGATGGCAATCACCAGCACCTTGCGCACCTCGCGGGCCACGCCGTAGTCGCTCACGATGTCGTCGTCGGCGTTGCGGGTCAGGTTGGTCAGGATGGCATTCAGGCGCTGGGCGTAGGGCCGCATCCGCACGATGTTGTCCTGGGCCCGACGCAGTTTGGCCGCCGCCACCATTTTCATGGCTTTGGTAATCTGCTGCGTGCTGGTCACCGACTGAATGCGGTTACGGACTTCTTTTAAGCTTGCCATTTAGATTGAATTAGGAATGAGGAATGAAGATTGAAGAATTGCTGCGCCAGAAACGGCAGCGACAATTCCTCATTCCTCATTCTTCATTCTTCATTGATAATTACTTGGCTGCGTAGTTTGCCGAAACGTCCTTGGCTACCTCGCGGATGGCCTTCGTGCCGGCGTCCTCCAGCTTGCCAGCTTTCAGGGCCTTCAGCACGTCGGGGTAGCGCGAGTTCATCACCTGGCCGAACTCCTTCTCGAACTCACGCACGCGGTTCACGGGCACGGTGTCGAGGAGGCCGTTGGTGGCGGCGTAGATGATGGCCACCTGGTCCTCCACCTTCACGGGCGAGTACTGGGGCTGCTTCAGGATTTCGAGGTTGCGACGGCCGCGCTCGATGGTGAGCTTGGTCGAGGCGTCGAGGTCGGAGCCGAACTTGGCGAAGGCTTCCAGCTCGCGGAACTGGGCCTGGTCGAGTTTCAGCGTACCGGCCACTTTCTTCATCGACTTAATCTGGGCGTTACCACCCACGCGCGATACCGAGATACCCACGTTGATGGCCGGGCGCACGCCCGAGTTGAACAGGTTGGTCTCGAGGAAAATCTGGCCGTCCGTAATCGAAATCACGTTGGTCGGGATGTAAGCCGATACGTCACCAGCCTGCGTCTCAATCAGGGGCAGCGCGGTCAGCGAGCCGCCGCCTTTCACCAAGTGCTTGATGCTGTCGGGCAGGTCGTTCATGTTCCGCGCAATCTCGTCCGAGGAGTTGATTTTAGCGGCCCGCTCCAGCAAACGGCTGTGCAGGTAGAACACGTCGCCGGGGTAAGCCTCGCGGCCCGGAGGACGACGGAGCAGCAGCGACACCTCGCGGTAAGCCACAGCCTGCTTCGACAAGTCGTCATAAACCACGAGGGCCGGACGACCCGTGTCGCGGAAGAATTCACCGATAGCAGCACCCGTGAAGGGGGCGTAGAACTGCAGCGGCGCCGGGTCGGAAGCCGAAGCGGCCACTACCACGGTGTAGTCCATGGCGCCGCCCTTGGTGAGGGCCTGCACTACCTGGGCCACGGTCGAAGCCTTCTGGCCGATGGCCACGTAGATGCAGAACACCGGCTGACCAGCCTCGAAGAATTCGCGCTGGTTGATGATGGTATCGATGGCCACGGCCGACTTACCGGTCTGGCGGTCACCGATAATCAGTTCGCGCTGGCCACGGCCAATCGGAATCATCGCGTCAATTGACTTGATACCGGTTTGCATCGGCTCGGTTACGGGCTGACGGAAAATTACACCGGGAGCCTTACGCTCCAGGGGCATCTCGTACAGCTCGCCCTGGATGGGGCCGCGGCCGTCGATGGGCTGGCCCAGCGTGTTTACCACGCGGCCTACGATGCCCTCACCTACTTTGATAGAGGCGATTTTGTTGGTGCGCTTCACCGTGGCGCCTTCCCGGATTTCCGAGTAGTCGCCCAGCATTACGGCACCCACGTTGTCTTCTTCCAGGTTGAGCACGAGGCCTTGCAGGCCGTTCTCGAATTCAATCAGTTCGCCGGCCTGGGCTTTGCTCAGACCGTAGATGCGGGCCACGCCGTCGCCGACCTGCAACACGGTGCCGACTTCTTCCAGCTCGGCTTCCGACTTGAAATTGGACAGTTGCTGCCGCAGGATTGCGGAGACTTCATCCGGACGTACTTCTGCCATTTGTTTGGGTTGTAGGGGCGGGGCTCGCCCCCGCCCGTCGTGAGACGGTAATTAAATAAACGACGCTCTGCCGGGTCGTTCAATCGGCCGGGCGGGGGCAAGCCCCGCACCCTACAGTTTTTGTTGGTAAGAATTTTCTTGCAGCGACGTGCGCAGCTTGCGAAGGCTGGTCCGCACGGAATCGTCAATTTGCTTATCGCCCACCCGCAGCACGAAGCCGCCGATGAGTTCCGGGTCTACCTTCTCGGTGAGCTGCACGTCGGTGAGACCGGTTTGCTGGGTTACCAGCTTGCGCATCTCGAGGCGGGCAACAGCCGTAAGCGGGGCTGCCGACGTTACTTCCGCCGATTGCACGCCTTGCATCACGTTGTATTGCGCCAGAAACTCGGGCCCGATGCCTTCGATGGCGGACTCGCGGTTTTTCTCGGTCAGGATGGTGAAGAAGCGCAGCGTCATGTCCGACACCTTGCCTTTGAAGATGGCGTTCAGGATGGCCAGCTTCTTGTCGTGCTTCACAATCGGGTTGCGCAGCAGCAGGCGCAGCTCGCGGCTTTCGGCCATGGTTTTGCTCAGCAGGTCCATGTCCTCTTTCACTGCGCTCAGGGTGCCCATCTCCTTGCCCAAGTCGAGGAGCGACTTGGCGTAGCGGGCCGCTACTCGTTGGTCAGCCATTGGTTGGTTGTTGTAGTTGTCATGCTGAGCTTGCGAAGCATCTTATCACGCCTGCACCGCTCGGGTAGTAACTAATTCTGGCGAAAGCAGCGGTGATAAGATGCTTCCTTCGTCAGCATGACAGAAACTAATTCAGTTTCACGTCTTTCAGGTAAGAATCGACCAGCTGCGTTTGGGCGGCGGGGTCGGTCAGTTCGCGGCGCAGGATGCGCTCGGCGATGTCGAGCGACAGCTTGGCGGCGGTGTTTTTCACTTCGGCCAGGGCGGCGTTTTTCTCCTGCTGGATGGCTTCGCGGGCTTGCTGGATGATGGTGTTGGCTTCGGCGGTGGCGCGGGCCTTTTCGGCTTCGCGGTGCTGGTTGGCCATTTGGGTGGCTTCCTGCATCATGCGGTCGCGCTCGAGGCGGGCTTCGGTCAGCAACTTTTCGTTGCCGGCTTTCAGCTGCTGCATTTCAATCTTGGCCTGGTCGGCCATGCGCAGGGCGCCTTCGATGCTGTCTTCGCGCTCTTTGAGAGCAAGCAGAATCGGCTTCCAGGCAAACTTCGCCAGCAGGAACAATACCAGCAGGAAGATAACCAGTTGCCAGAAAATCAGGCCGAGTTCGGGGGATAAGAAAGCTGGCATAATGCGTTTAGAATGGGTAGCCGGGCAATAAAAAACCGGCTAGGACAATGACTGATAGTAGGAGCAGGTAAGCCCGCCGCGCCACCTGCATGTGCAGCAGCGGGCGGCGGGCTTCCTTACTACTTCCGAGCCCTCACAGGCCCGGCCGACTGCCTTAAACGAGCTTGGTCCAGATGAGTACGCAGACTACGACTGCGAACAGGCCCAGACCTTCAATCAGAGCGGCGGCGATAATCATAGCCGTCTGGATTTTGCCCGAAGCTTCCGGCTGACGGCCGATAGCATCCATGGCGCTGCCGCCGATGCGGCCAATGCCCAGGCCTACGCCCAGAGCCACCAGACCTGCACCGATACCGGCACCCATTACAGCCAAACCAGGACCGTAGTTAGCCGCCATAGCAGCTACTTGCAACAACAAAGAGAGCAACATAAAAATTGGAAAAAGGGGATAAGAAAAAGTTCGTCAGTCCCGCAGCGGGGGGGGGGGGATTGCCACGGTCTGGCCGAAACAGCCAGTTGGCGGGCGGCGGACGCCCGGCCGATTAAGTCAGATTAGTGAGCAACGTGGGTTGAGGCCGAGCCGTCGTCGTAGCCCATTTGCAGGTCGGCGTCGTGGTGGTCTTCCACCGCGCCGCCGATGTACATCGAAGTGAGCAGCGTGAAGATGAAGGCCTGCAGCAGGGCCACCAGCAATTCGAGCACGTTGATGAACAAACCGAAAGCCAACGTCACCGGGGCCACGGCCCACGATTTGAAGATGAACACCAGGCTGATGAAGCTCAGCACCACGATGTGGCCCGCCGTGATGTTGGCGAACAGACGAATCATGAGCGAGAAGGGCTTAGTGAAAATGCCAATCACCTCCACGATAATCATGATGGGCAGCAGCGGCTTGGGCACGCCGGGCGTGGCGAAAATGTGGGCCCAGTAGTATTTGTTGCTCGATGCCAGCGTGATAATCAGGGTCAGCACAGCCAATACCATCGTCACGGCGATGTTGCCGCTGAGGTTGGCCGCGCCGGGCGTGAGGCCCAGCAGGTTGTTGAACCAGATGAAGAAGAACACCGTGAGCAGGTACGGCATGTAGCGCTCGTACTTGGGGCCGATGTTTTTCTTGGCTACTTCGTCGCGAATGAAGACGATGATGGGCTCGAAGAACGACTGGATGCCTTTGGGGGCGCGGCCGTGGTTCTTGCGGTAGCCGCTGGCTACGGCGGTGAAGATGACGAGCATCAGCACGGCGCTACCAATGAGGGCGGCAATGTTCTTGGTGATGGAGAAGTCGTAGACTTTGCTGCCGTCGGTGCTCACGAGGTGCTCGTGCTCCAGCTTCAGGCCGTCGTATTCTTTGGCGGGGCCCTCCGACTCACCGTTGGAAATGTGCTTCGAGGAGAACACCGAAACGCCTTTGCCGGGACGGTAGGCGATGATGGGCAGGTAGGTGGTGAAGTTGCCGTTGTCGGTGGCCAGCCAATGCCACTCGTGCGAATCGCCGATGTGGTGCAAAATCATTTCGCCGGGATTGAAGCCTTCGGCCTTTGCGCCCTCGCCGGCGGGCTCGTTAGCGAAAACGGAGAGGGAAACGAAACAAAGAAGAATCGAGAGTAAACGCTTCATCCAAAGTTAATTAATGAGTAATTTCGGGCTAACGCATTATGTCTGCGTTACTTGCTTTCCTGAAATCGGCCGCAAGTTACTCAAAGTAGCCCAGATTTCAAACCCGGCCCACGAAAAGTACAGGATGAAGAAGGCCCCGAGGAAGGTCCAGACGCCCCGCGGCTCGCGCGCAATTCCGCCCGCCAGCAGCGCCGTAACGAGGCCCAGCGACACCAGCAAACGCACGGTCATGCCGATTAAATAACCCATGCCGAGGCTGGCCGGGTCGCGGGCCACGAGGCGCGCGGTGAGGCTATAAGCAAAGTAGGTGAGCGCCGCCATCACTACGAAAATCAGCCCCGTGCGCGGGTGCACCACGGCCGCGCCGTACACGCGCTGCAAGGCGTAGATGGGCAGGCCCAGCGCGACGGTGAAGAGGAGGAACTGGCGCAGGAACTTCGGCATGGATTGTAGCACATGCTTTAGCTTGTGCGGCGATGAACGAGAAACGGACGGATGACTGCCGGGCAGACGGCTCTGATGGGCGCAAGCTGAAGCATGCGCTACGGGTTACAACGACTCCTTGGTGAGGCTGCGGATAACCTGAAACACCGCTGCGAACACGCCGAGCAGCAGCAAGACGATGGTGAGCCAGGGCTGGGTGTTGAAACGTCCATCAAGCCAGTAGCCCAGCCAGGCACTGCCGCCGATGATGGCCAGCATCTGGAAGGCCAGACCGGAATATTTCATGACGGCCTGGAGGCGGCTGGAACCGGTGGGCTGGGGGTCAGGAGGCGTGGGCATTGGGCGGGAATGAGAGGCGGCTGACAAAGTTACGGCACGTACCGGGCTGGGTTTGCCCAAGGAAAAACGTAATTTTACCCGTGCGGCTTCGTTAACGTGCGGAGTTATCGAACATTTCCGGGAGCTTTACGCGTTTTGGCCGCTCTGGCTCGTCCTTCTTTCGCTTTGATTTTGACACATACTTCGCTGAAATACCGCTGGGCAGCGCTGCTTCTCTTCCTGCTGGGAATGGGGGCGGCGGGCTGCGCGTCGGATAAAAACCTGGTGGCGCATACGTTCAACAACGTGGCGGCGCGGGACAATGCCTATTTCCTGGCCCGCGAAAAGCTGCACGCTACGGAGGCGAAGCTCTATGGCGCGCGGCTGAATGACTACAACCAGACCCTGCCGCTGTTTCCGACGCTGGACAGCGCCAGCGTGAAGGCCAACCGGGCGGAGCTGAACGACATTATCAAGAAGGCATCGATGCCGATTCAGCACCGGCCGGGCTCCGACTGGACCGATGATGCCTACATTCTGGTGGGCTGGTCGCGGTTTTACCAGATGCAGTTCGACGACGCGGCCCAGACGTTTAAGTATGTAAACTCGACCAGCAAGGACGCCAACGCCAAGCACGAGGCCCTGATTGGGCTGATGCGCACCTTCGTGGCGCAGGGCGAGCTGGAAAGCGCCAAAGCGGTGTCGGACATGCTGGACAAAGAGTCGGGCCGGCCCGAGGATGCGCGCCAGCTATTCCTGACGCGGGCCGACTATTACATCCGCATCGACGAGCCGACCAAGGCCATTCCGCAGCTGGAAAAGGCCATTCCGCTGATTGAGTTCAAGAACGAACGGTCGCGCACGCGCTACATTCTGGCGCAGCTGTACCAGGACCAGGGCGAGAACAAGAAGGCTTACCAGCAGCTCGACCAGATTCTGGCCCGCAACCCGCCCTACGAGCTCGACTTTCAGGCCAAGCTGATGATGGCCCAGGTTTCGGACCTGAGCGCCAAAGACCGGGAGCGGCTGAACAAGAATTTTGAGGGCTTGCTGAAAGACCTGAAAAACAAGGACTACCGCGACAAGATTTACTACGAGATGGCGCGGCTGAAGTACCGCGAAAAGAACTACGCCGAGGCGCTGAAGCTGCTGCAAAAGTCCATCAAAGCCACGACGACCAACCGCACGCAGAAGAGCTACACCTACCTGCTGGCGGGCCGCATCTACTACGAGAACCTGCAGAAGTACCGCCTCGCGGCGGCGTACTACGACAGCACGGTGCAGAACATGGCCAAAGAAGCCAAAACCTACGCCGCCGTTAAGGAGCGCAGCGACATTCTGCAGGAATTTGCCAAGCAGTACACCATCATCGAAACGCAGGACAGCCTGCAGGCCCTGGCCCGCCTGGCGCCCGATTCGCTGACCCGGCAGCTTGGCACCTATGCCGATGCTGAAATTGCGGCAAAAGCCGCGGCGGCGGCTAAGCTGGCGGCCAAGGAAAAGGAACAGGCCAAGGCCGCCGAGTTTGCGTCCCGGGCCAATTCCAGCAGCAGCAGCCTGGGCAGCAACCTGCCCGGCGGCACGCCGGCCCCCGACCCGATGTCGTCCGACCCCACGGCCACGGCTTCGGGCGCGCAATGGTATTTCGACAATCCCACTTCGCTGGGCACGGCCCGGGCCGAGTTTATCCGGAAATGGGGCGACCGGCAGCTGCAGGACAACTGGCGCACCAGCCGCCAGGCCAGCAGCTCGCCCAATACCACGGCCAATGGCAGCACCCCGCTGGCCGTGACGGGCAATGGCGACACGAAGGTGAACGGCGGCCAGGCCGACTCCGTCAAAACCGCCGCTGCGGCTAACCCGAATGCGGCGCGCAATGCGCTGATTGCGCAGTATCGCAAGGATATTCCGACCACGCCGGCCCAGCTTGCCGCGTCTGACAAGCAGGTGGAAGCGGCGCTGTACGAGTTGGGCGGCATTTACAAGGAGCAATTGAAGGAGCGGGAAAAGGGCTTCGAAACCTACGAAAAGCAGGTGACGCGCTACGTGCGCGGCGAGCACGCCCCCGATGCCTATTACCTGCTCTACCTCTATTACAAGGACAAGCCCGATGCCGCCCGCATGGCGCAGTACGCGGCGGCTTTGCAGCGCGAGTTTCCGCAGTCGATTTATGCCAAGCTGATTGCCGACCCGCTCTACCGCGAGCACGAGCTGGCCCTGCACAATGCCGTGGCCAGCCGCGTCGATTCGGCCTTTACGTATTACAAAGACCAGAAATTCACCAAGGCTCGGGCCGTGCTGGCCCGCACCGAGCAGCAGTACCCCAAGAGCGACCTCAACGACCGGGTGGCTTACCTGAAAACGCTGCTGGTTATCCGCACCCAGCCGCCGCTCACGGCCCGCTCGTCGGTGGAGAAGTTCTACAAAGACTACCCCGATAGCCCACTGGTGCCCCTGGCCCAGGAGCTGGCAGCTACTTACAAGAAGCAGGACACCGGCCAGATTGCCGGGGCGCTGGCTTCTACGGAGAAGCCGGTGATATCCGTTTTCCGGCCCGGCGAAGTAGATAACCGGATGCGCATCTTCTTCCGCGAAGACGAAAGCCCCGCCAAAGCCTTGGGGCCGGCAACGCCGGCGCCGGCCGCGCCCGCCCCGGATAAGGGAATCACCACCAAAGCCCCGGCCGCAGTGCTGGCTCCGGCCGGCTCGGCGGGCCCTGCACCGGCTGCGCCCGCCCCGGCCACGTCGGCTCCTGCGCCTGCGCCATCGGGCAAGGTCATTCCCAAAACCAAAGCGCCGGCGGGCACGCCCGCGCCGGGCAGTGCAGCGCCCGTGACCACTCCTGCGGCAGCACCCGGGACACCAGCCCCTACTACTACGGCCCCGGCTACGGCTTCCGCCGCCCCGGCCGGCAGCCCCGCCCCGGCTACAGGGGCCAGCACGGCCTCTTCGGCCCCCGCCACGGCCTATACCACGCAGCTGAGCGGCGCGCACGCCGTGGTGCTGGTGTTTCCGAAAGGTTCGCCGGCCGCTACCGGCCTGGGTCCACAGTTCACAACGTATAATAACCGCTTCTTCAAAGCCAATAACCTGCAGATTGAAACCCCGGCACTGGGCCCCGAGCAGGACCTGTTTGTGGTGCGGGCACTGCCCGGCGCGAAGGTGGCCCAGAGCTACGCCACCAAGCTGCGCGGGCCGCAGTCGCCGCTGGCGCGGCTGCGCGGGGCGGGCTACCAGACGCTCGTCATCAGCCTGGAGAACCTGACGCTGCTGCAAAGCACCGGCGACCTGGCCGGGTATCAGAGCTTTTATCAGCGCGTGTATAAGTAAGCGGCTGTGGGCCGGGCAATGGGTGACCAATGCGCCCGAACCGTATAAAGCCTCCGTCCAGTGCCGGGGGCTTTATTTTTGCTTACTTTTTCTGTCTTTACTTCCCTTATGCCCACTTCCCCTCCTACTCGCCGCCCGAAGCCCCAGCCCCTGAAACCAGCGCGGCCGGGCCGGTTCACGGCCTTTGTGCGTACCATGTGGGTGCTGTTTGGCGTGGGCGTGGTGGGCCTCGGGCTGTTTGTGCTGGCCGTGAGCGGCAACTTCCTGAACCTGTTCGGGCGGATGCCCAACCTGAAAACGCTGGAAAACCCGCGCTCCGAGCTGGCCTCCGAGATATACTCGGCCGACGGCGTGCTGCTGGGCAAGTACTTCCGCGAAAACCGCACGCCCGTCGAATTCAAGGACCTGCCCCAGAACCTGATTGATGCCCTCATTGCGACCGAGGACGTGCGCTTCGAGCAGCATTCGGGCATCGATGCCAAGAGCGTGCTGCGGGCCGTGACCGGCGTGCTCACGTTTTCGCACAACGGCGGCGGCTCCACGCTCACGCAGCAGGTGGCCAAGGTGTTGTTTAAAACCCGCAACGACCTGAACGACGGCAGCCTCAACGGCCCCGGCAAGCTGGGCCTGCTCATCACCAAAACCAAGGAGTGGATTCTGGCCATTCGGCTGGAGCGCAACTACACCAAGCGCGAAATCATCCGCATGTACCTGAACACGGTGGAGTTCGGCTCTAACTCGTTTGGGGTGAATACGGCGGCCAAGACCTTCTTCAACAAGAAACCCAAAGACCTGACCACGCCCGAGGCCGCCACGCTGGTGGGCATCGTGAACGCGCCGGGCCGCTTCAGCCCCGTGGTGCACCCCGACCGCTCGAAGCTGCGCCGCAACTGGGTGCTGCGCCAGATGGCGAAGGCCAACTATATCACCAAAGATGAGCTGGCCCAGGACACGGCCAAGGCCATTGTGCTGCACTACTCGGTGGAGAACCCCAGCAAGGGCCTGGCCCCCTACTTCCGGGCCGAGGTGGTGAAGTCGCTGCTGACCTGGGCCAAAGAAACCGACCACGACCTGTACGCCGACGGGCTGAAAATCTACACCACCATCGACTCGCGGATGCAGAACTACGCCGAGAAGTCGCTGGCCGAGCACCTGGCCTTGCAGCAGAAATGGTTCACGGCGCACTGGAAGGGCCAGCTGCCCTGGCGCGACGAAAACGGCAAGGTCATTCCCGACTTTCTGAACATTGCCATGCGCCGCACCCAGCGCTATAAGTCGCTGATGGCGCAGTACGACGGCAACCGCGACTCCGTGAACTTCTACCTGCACAAGAAGTACAAGATGCCGGTATTCACCTGGCAGGGCGAGAAGGAAATGCTGATGTCGCCGCTCGATTCGCTGGCTTACTACAAGCGGATGCTGCAAGCCGGCTTCATGGCCATGAACCCCCTCAACGGCCAGATTAAGGCCTGGGTGGGTGGCCCGAGCTACAAGTTCTTCAAGTTCGACCATGTGCGGCAGGGCAAGCGCCAGCCCGGCTCCACGTTCAAGCCCATTGTGTACGCCGCCGCCATCGAGCGCGGCTACTCGCCCTGCTACCCGCGCCCCGACGTGGCCACCACCTTCCCCGCCGTGGCCGGCCGCCCCCCCTACACGCCCAAGAACTTCGAGGGCGGCTTTTCGGGCCGCGTGTTCACGCTGCGGCAGGCCCTGGCCCGGTCCATGAACTCCATCACGGCCTGGCTGGTGATGCAGATTGGCCCCGAAAAGATTGTGGAATGCGCCCAGCGCCTCGGCATTACCTCGCCCATCGACGCGGTGCCTTCCGTAGGCTTCGGCGCTTCCGATTGCAGCATTTACGAGCTGTGCGGGGCCTACGCGGCGTTCGTAAACAAGGGCGTCTGGACCTCGCCCCTCATGGTCACGCGCATCGAGGACAAGAATGGCAACGTGCTGCGCGAGTTCGTGCCCCGCACCCACGAAGCCCTCAACGAGGAGCACGCCTACCTCATGACCTATATGCTGCAGGCCAGCACTACCGAGCCGGGCGGCACCAGCACCATTCTGCACACGGGCTTCAAGTTTCCCTATGAAATCGGGGCCAAAACCGGCACCACCTCCAACTACTCCGATGCCTGGTTCATGGGCATCACTCCCGACCTGGTGTGCGGCATGTGGGTGGGCGGCGAAGACCGCAGCATTCACTTCCGCACCGGGGCCTACGGCCAGGGCGCCCGCCTGGCGCTGCCGCTCTACGGCCTCTTCATGCAGAAAGTGTATAAGGACAAAAGCATTGGCATCGATACCGGCCCCTTCCCCAAGCCCACTGCCCCGCTGAGCATGGAAATCGACTGCTCGAAATACTACGGCGGCCAGCGCGACACCATTCCCTACGACCAGAAGATGACCGCGCCCGGCATGGACGAGCTGGATGATAAGGACATCTAGGGCAGCTCCCGGGCAGGAATTGGGCAAAACCCGCCGGGGAGTTGGGCAAAACCCCTGCGGGTTTCGCCCAACTCCCCGGCGGGTTTCTATTTCAGGCCCGAAACCTTTAAATTTTGCTATGGCTGGCGACTTTCGTCAGCCATATTTCGTTACTATCAGTCCTCTTATAAATCTGCGATTCATGGCTGCCAAACCCGAACTACAGGCCCAGATATCGGCCCTGCCCCACAAGCCCGGCGTGTACAAGTATTTCGATGACGAGGGCATCATCTACGTGGGCAAGGCCATCGACCTGCGCAAGCGCGTGAGTAGCTATTTCACCAAGCAGGACCACAACAAGAAAACCCAGCAGCTGGTCCGCAACATCAAACGCCTGGAGTTTACCATCGTCGACTCCGAGTCTGATGCGTTTCTGCTCGAAAACAACCTCATCAAGCAGCACCAGCCCAAGTACAACATCCTGCTGAAGGACGGCAAAACCTACCCTTACCTCTGCCTCACCAACGAGCGGTTTCCGCGCCTCATCCCCACCCGCAACAAGATTAACGACGGCTCGCGCTACTACGGCCCCTACGCCAACGGCACGGCCCTGAATGTGCTGCTGGAGCTTATCCGCGCCCTCTACCCGCTCCGCACCTGCAATTACAACCTGAGCGCCGCCAACGTAGAGGCCGGCAAGTTCAAGCCCTGCCTGGAGCTGCAAATCGGCAACTGCAACGCCCCCTGCGTGGCCAAAGAAGACGAGGCCACCTACAACGGCTACATTCAGCAAATCCGCCAGATTCTCAACGGCGACCTGCGCATTCCGAAGCAATACTTCCGCGAGCGCATGAGCGCCGCCGCCCAGGATATGCAGTACGAGCTGGCCCACGCGTTCAAAGTCAAGCTCGACAAGCTGGAAGATTTCCAGGCGAAAAGCACCATCGTCAACGCCTCGCTCACCAACATCGACGTTTTCGCCATCGCCAGCAACGAGAAGTCCGGCTTCATCACCTACCTCAAGGTAATGAACGGCAGCATCATCCTCACCCAGTCGCTGGAAGTCACCAAAAAGCTCGACGAGGACGACGCCGAAATCCTGGCCCCGCTCATCATGCAGATGCGCCAAGAGTTCGAAAGCGAGTCGAAGGAAGTCCTTACCAATGTCACCGTCGAGCTGCCTTTGCCCGGCGTCACCCTCGCCGTTCCCCAAATCGGCGACAAGCGCAAACTGCTCGAACTGGCCCTCAAAAACGTGCTTTACGCCCGCAAGGAGAAGGAAAGCATGAACGAGCGCAGCAAGGACCTCAACGAGGTGCGCATCATGGAAACCATCAAAAAGGACCTGCGCCTCACCGAGCTTCCCAAGCACATCGAGTGCTTCGACAACTCCAACTTCCAGGGCGACAACCCCGTGGCGGCCATGGTCTGCTTCCGCAATGCCAAGCCCAGCAAGAAGGACTACCGCCACTACCACATCAAAACCGTCATCGGTCCCAACGATTTCGACTCGATGTACGAAGTCGTCACCCGCCGCTACCGCCGCCTGGTCGACGAAGGCGCCAGCCTCCCGCAATTAGTCATCGTCGATGGCGGCAAAGGCCAGCTTAGCATGGCCGTCAAGGCCCTGAAAGACCTCAACCTCTGGGGCCAGATTCCCGTCATTGGCATTGCCAAGCGCCTCGAAGAAATCTACGTCCCCAACGACCCGCTGCCGTTATATATCGATAAAAAAAGCGAATCCCTCCGCCTTTTTCAGCGCATGCGCGACGAAGTTCACCGTTTCGGCATCACCTTCCACCGCTCCCGCCGCGACGCCGCCACCCTCAAAACTGAGCTAACCGATGTCAAAGGCCTCGGCCCCGTCACCGCCGACAAGCTGCTCAACAAGTTCAAGTCCGTCAAGAAAATCCGCGAGCTGTCCGAGGCCGAGCTAATTGCTGAAGTCGGCAAGGCAAAGGCCAAAGTCCTCCAGAACTACTTCGCCGAAAACGAAGCACCCGCGCACCCCATGCCCGCCCGGCAATTGCCCGGCTAGGCTCAGCGAAGTAAAACAAAAAGGCCCTCGCATTGCTGCGAGGGCCTTTTTGTTTTATCAACCGAAGGCGCTAGAAGCTCCACAGGTTGTATTCGTATTCTACCAGGTCAGCCGCCGTCTGCTGGGCAGCCAGGATGCCTTGCTGAGCACCACCGTAGATATCGTCCAGACGGCTGTCGCCGGCGTTCGACACTTTGGTGATGTAGGAGTTGAACAACCACAGTTCGAAGGCATCAGCCAGGTTCTTGTGCTGCGCATCGTTCTCCGCATTGAACCAGATGGCATTTTGCGGATTGTTGCGGAATACCTTCACCAGGTCGCTGTACTTGAACGTACCAATCGGCTTTTCAATACCAGAAGTATTAGCCGCCAGCGTCGAAGGAACCAGCAGCTGAATGGACTTGATGTCGTGGTACATTCTCGACCGCTTCTTGTCGAAAATCATATCCTCCTTAATCTCCATCTCATACAGGTCCTTGTAGCGATACAAGTTGGCTGGCGGAGCAGGGGGCGGCGGCGGCGTTACCGCTACAGTTTCATAAATGATTTTGCCTTTTTTGTCCTTCAGCGGCTTGCCGTTGGCCCCAAGCTTAGGCTGACGAACCGTTTTAGCACCAGCGGCACCTTTCTTGGGGGCCGGAGCGCCCCAGTCGTCACTACCACCGCCACCGAGGTCAGCCTGGCTAAAGCCGGCGGCCTTTTCCTCGTCGCTCAGCTTCACCGTTTCATCAGCGTATGACATGTTGCTGCTCACCTCCGTGGGCGTGTAAGTTGAGGTCAGCGAGTCGTTTTTATACGCCTGCAACTCACCGCGCTTTACCGCTTCGAGGATAACCCGGCTAATCTCTTTGCCTTCCGAAAACATCGGCTTGTTCTGCTTTTCACGCAGGTCAACCTGACGCCAGATGCTCTTGCGGAACATTTGGTCGGACGGCGGAATGGGCCGGTGCGAGCCCGTGCTGCTCGCCGTAGTAGCCTGCTCCTGGGCCGATGCCGTCAGCGACAGCGACAAACCAGCAGCAATAGCGGCCAAAGTGTGAATGGATTTCATATCGGGCAAAAGCAAATTGATTGTAGGATAGTTCGCTAACGAGCCTAAAGGGGAATTATTATAGCAGCGGAATATTGAACTGCTTCGATACGCTCACGGGCTCCACTTCGCCACGGAAGTTCTGACGCTGCACGTCTTTCACTTCGATGTAGAGGCGGTCGCCTTCGCGGTAGGCATTCACCACGTCGCTCAGGTCAGCCTGCGGGCCGTTTACAGTCTTGGTTTGGAGTGCGGGACGACGGCCACGCACCAGCGTCACTTCGTAGCGCGATACGCGGAACTTGGCATCATCCGGCAGGAAGGTCTGGAAGCCGGCATCCGGGATAGCGCGCAGGTTCATCGAACGAACGGCCGTGCCAGGCGTGCCTTGCTTCTCGTTGGCCTGACGGCCACCTACCCAGCACTCGATGGTGGGCTTGGGAATCGGACGAACCTGGAAGGTCTGCGAACCGATGGCGTTGCCGCTGCTGCTCACGTTCAGGGTTACTTCTTTCGAGGTAGGCACCAGCGTTACATCGCCCACTTTGCTGCCCGTGATAGCCGTAGCACCCGAGGCCGAGAAGCTGGGCTTATACTGAGCACCCAGCGCGGGCACGTTTACCGTCAGCTTGTTGCCGCACTTGAAGTACAGCGCCTGTACCGAAGCCGACTGAATCTGCATTACCGGCTTGGTAACGGTGTAAGGCACCATTACTTTGAACGTGGTATCGCGGCCATTCTGGTTGAAGCGAATCGTGCCGGTCCAGGAAGCTTTGGCGTTGCCCGAAGCGTCGAAGTTGCCGGGACGAGCCGTGAACTCCACTTTGCCGTGGCCGTCAGGACCAACTGCCAGCGAACCACCGTTCAACGTCATCGTCGGGTGAATGCTCGAAGCAGCAGCCGTCAGGAACAGCTCCGCTTTGTATTTGGTACCAGCAGCTACCGTGTTCGACTCAGCACTAGCGAAAGCACCGATTTTGTCGAATACAATGGTCTTGGCGCCTACTTTCTGGGCCTGCGCCGACAGAGCCTCCGCTTCATACTTCAGCACTTCGGTTTCTTTCTGCGAGATAGTTGCCAGAGCAGCTACTACAGGGGTATTTTCGAAGTTTAGCTCAGCGAAATTCTTGGTCTTCTGCGACTTTTCCGTTACACGCGTGTCTTCTTTGCCGTCAAGCGCCAGCGGAGTAGCAGTCGGCACAAACTTTTTGATGAACTCCGAATACTCGTTCAACTTCGGCTTCAACTCCGTGTAGGCGAGGCCATTGTTTTTGCCGCCCAGCATCGTCATTGCCACCTTGTCTTCACCGCTGAGGTTGGTCATTTCGGGACCGGTGTTCTCAGTGGCTTTCAATAGCTTCTCACGCAGGCTGCGCAGGTAAGCCGTCATCTCTTTTGTCTTGGTACGAATTTCTTCGCTTTCCGCCAGTACCGCTTTGTCACGGGCCTGGTTCTGGTTTTTCGTAACGGCTTCGCTGATGCCTTTAATGGTATTATCAGCTGCAACCGACGTCTTGTCGTTGACACCCAGCAGGCTGTCATCGATAAACTTGAACTTCAGCAGAATTGCTGAGTTCACTTGGAGCGCCAGAAGAGCGGTCAGCACGAGGTACATCATGCCAATCATCTTCTGCCGCGGGGTTTCTTTTCCGCCTGCCATTATCTGTTTCCGCTAAAAATTGGAATAAGAACTAACTTTTTGCTTCTTCTGCCGGCAATTAAGCCTGGGCAGGAGCACGCATGGCGTTCAGCATATTGCCGTACACCCGGTTCAGCGAGGTCAGGTTGCCGGTCAGGTCCGATACTTGCTTCTGGAACTGCTCGGTGTCTTTGCCAGCCTGGGTCATGTTATCCATCGCCTTGCTGAGCGTGCCATAGAACTGGTTCATGGACTTCAGGTGCGTGTTGGCATCCTGCAACTCCATTTCGTACACAGCATTCAGGGCACCCAGGTTCTTGGTCACATTTTGTACCTGCATGTGGTACTCTTTGGCGTCGGAAGTAGCGTTCGACATAGCCGAAATAGCTTCCACCGTATTGCCATAAGCCACGTTGATTTTGTCGAGCGAATCAGCAGCCGAACGCACTTTCTTGGTGTATTCGTCGGTCACGTTAGCAGCCTCGCCCAGTTGCGACATCTGCGAAGTGGTGGTGCTGAGGCGGTTCAGGCCCTGGCCCAGGCTGGTGAGAGCTTCGGGCGTAACGTTAGCGTTTTTCAGCATATCGTCGAGCTTCATCGTGAGGCCTTTGGCGTTGCTGGTTTCAACTGCTTTGGTGCCGCCCGTCGAAGGGTCGTAGCCGTCATTCAGTTCCGGGTAAACCAGGCTCCAGTCGGGCTCGTGTGCGGCGGGCTGGAATGCGCTCAGGAAAAAGATAACGGCTTCCGTACCCAGACCTACAATCAGCATCGTGTCGGCACCTTTCCAGTGCTCAATTTTAAACAATGCACCAACAATTACAACGGCTGCACCGATGCCATACACTTTGGGCATCAGCGTATCGTAGAGAAAACTTTTTTGGGCTGCCATGAGAGTCTAACTGATTGAAAGGGGTTGAAGTAAGGTGAGGTGGAGGGTGGTTAAATGATGGCCTTAGCCGGTTATAATGTTGGTATTAGTTGAGCGAGCTGTTAGTACCCATGCCAATTTGAATCATCGAGCAGCGGAATCCGATATAGGAGCGAGCGGAATCCTGATATTCAAAGTTGCGGGTGCCGGTTTCGAGGAAGTACGCAATGTCTTTCCACGAACCGCCACGCACTACTTTGCGGGGTTCGTTGTCATCCGGGTTGGTGGGGTTCAAGTCCCACACAACGGGCACCGAAGCCTCCATGTAAGCATCATCGCACCATTCCGACACGTTGCCGGCCATGTCATACAGACCAAAGTCATTGGGGAAGAACGAGCCTACTTCCGAAGTGTAAGCAAAGCCGTCAGATGCGTAGTCGCCACGGCCGGGCTTAAAGTTGGCCAACATGCAGCCTTTGGTGTTGCGCAGGTAAGGACCACCCCAGGGATAGGTAGCCAGGTCGCGACCGCCGCGGGCAGCATACTCCCACTCAGCCTCGGAAGGCAAACGGAAGTTCGGGTCGCTGGCCAGACCGGATTCTTCGCGGGCAGCGTTCCGGAATTTCGTACGCCAGTTGCAGAAGTATTTAGCAGCAAACCAGTCAACGCCTACCACCGGGTAATCATCGAATGCCGGGTGGGTGTAGTAGTACTCCAGCAGCGGGTCGCCCATGTGATAAGTAAAGTCGCGAACCCATACCGTAGTATCGGGGTAGAGTTCGGTCATTACATATTCTTCGCCCAGCACATCCAGCGAGTCCTGCTTGATGGCATCCACGAACTGACGGTATTCGTTGTTGGTGATTTCGGTTTCATCCATGTAGAAGCCGGCGATAGTCACCTGCTTATTCATGTTCACCATCGAGGCCGAGATGTCCTGGTCGGTCTGGCCCATGTGGAACGTGCCGCCGGGGCAGGGGACCATTCCAAAGGGTACTTCCTGCGGGTTGAAGAAAGGACGGTCTTCGGAACCAACAAGGTCGCCCGTAGGCCCCTTGCCAAAACCGCACCCACCTAATAATGCCCCGGAGATAGCAAAAAGGGATAATGCTAAAATCTTGTTCATGAGTGTTAGAAATCTGTTTTAATTGTCGATACCGCTAAAGTACAGTTGGATGGTATGGCAAATCTACACTCTTTTCGGTCGTGGTGCAATACCCGCATTCCGAATTAAGAAACCAAATTGCGTGTAAACACGCTGGATAGCGTAAATAAGCCGGTTAATCCGATTTATTGGCTGAGAGGCCGACTAAATTTTATCCTAACTGAATAGGATAATGCTCATCTTTAGTGCAAGACAAGAAAATAGGAGTATTAGAAGCTGTAACGGGGCGTGCGGATAGCCGGGCGGGTAATGAGGCCGGGCTTCGGCAAACGGTAGGTGAGCATAATTTCGTGCGAGCTGAACGCACGGGCATCCTGGTTGAAAGCAATGAAGTCAAACGCATAGCCTACGCGCATGTTGTTATCCTTGCCAAAGCCCAGGCCCAGCAAGCCCGAAACGGACTCCTGGTGACGATAGTTGGCACCAATCCAGTATTTGTCATCGATAGTGGCCCGAACGCCACCTTCAAAGGAGTAGTTCTTTGCGTTATCAAATTTGCTGGAGCTGGAGAACTTGCCCGGCAGTACCGCTTTGGCCAGTACCATCGGGGTTACCGTAACGGAAGACGAAGCTTCGATATTGTAGCCGGCCGTGAAATACGCGTGGTTTTCGGCCAGATAGGGGCTCTTGTTGCCTTTGGTGCTCCCGTCGGCGCTCTTGAATGAGTATTCCGAGCGCAGCAGGTTGTTCATGCTGATACCGGCGTAGAACTTCGGCGACTCGTACCAGATACCGGCACCGGCATCGAACTTGTTGTCGGATGCGTCTTTAGGTACGTTAATGTCCTGCGGGTCGATGGCGATATACGAGCCTTTGCTCAGGTACGTGTAGATGCCCTGGATACCAATGCCTAGCTTGCCTGAACCCAGCTTGATGTGCTGCGAGTAGGAGAGCGCCGCATTGGTCAGCTTGGACTGGCCAACCTGGTCGTAGTACACCGCCAGGCCAACACCTCCGCTGATGGGGAGGATAGGCAGCGAAACGGTGATTAGGCCCGTACGGGGCGAACCGTTGTTGCCGTCGAAAGTACCGTTGTAGTTCAGGTACTGATAACGACCGATGAGGCTAACTTCACCCTGCCCCTTGATACCAGCGTAGGCCGGATTCAGGTACATGCCATTGAGGCCGTAGTGGGTGAATTGGGGCTGCTGCTGAGCAAGCGCCGAGCCAGCTGCCGCCGTTAGCAGCAGGGTCGCGAGTAACGTTCCTTTCATAGAAGCGGGGGGTGGTGATGGTGGAAGAAGAGGGAGGTGTTTTTGAAAGAGATGGGGGTGGGTGCTATAGGATGAATAGCTTCCAAATGTAAGGCAAAAACCTGCTACAAAAAACTTGGCCAAAAAAAACCGGCGCAAAGCAAGACTGCGCCGGTTCTGTGCTCTGCAATGAGCTAAACGTTTGGTCGGGTATTTTTAGTACCGGCCTTGCCTACATCGGGTTGGGAGTGTCGGCGGATGTAGGCCTCGATGGCACCGGTCATTGACGGAGCATTGGGGTGGGGCGCTTCGATGTCCAGAATAAGGCCGGCATCGATTACGGCTTTGGCAGTAGTGGGGCCAAAAGCGGCAATACGGGTGCCCTCCTGCACAAAATCGGGAAAATTTATGAAGAGCGAACTGATGCCGGAAGGGCTAAAGAAAGCGAGGCAGTCGTACTTCACGTCCGACAAATCGGACAGGTCGCTGGCGACGGTGCGGTAGATAACCGCCTCTGAAAACTTGAGATTGTTGGCCCGCATGAACACCGGCAAATCGTCTTTGCGGATATCGGAACAGGGATACAAAAAATTCTCGCCTTTATGCTTTTTGATGATGTCAAAAAGGTCGGCGGCGGTGCGTTCGCCCACGAAGAGCTTGCGCTTGCGCAATACGATATACTTCTGCAGGTAGTTGGCAGTCTGCTCCGAAATGCAGAAATACTTCATTTCGGCCGGCATCTCCAGCTTGGCTTCCTGGCAGATGCGAAAAAAATGGTCAACGGCATTACGGCTGGTAAAAATTACCGCCGTAAAGTCCAGAATATTGATTTTTTCGCGCCGAAAGTCCTTGTAGGATACGGGCTGCACTTCAATAAATTCCCGAAAATCTACTTTAATGCCGTATTTCTCAGCGATGGTAAAGTAGGGGGAAACGTCGTTGGTGGGCTTGGGCTGGGTAACCAGGATGCTACTGATGCGCTTGGCGTGCCGGCCTGTGCCCGGCTTTTCTGCACTATCGGCCATACAGGGAAGAGTGGGTAATGCTTAGAACGATATGAGGAAGGAAAGGACTAAGGCGAGCAGCCAGGCGGCCAATCAGTATGTGAAGACAATAAGTTTAAGTAAAACCAGTAAAGGCAGTACTTCGGTAGCACAAAGGTAGGCAAACAAATGCAAATTCAGCAGCGAAGCGTGACGATGCAAGGTGCGCCCGACGCGCAGCACCGAGCCAACGAGGACAATGCCGATTGCAAAACTGGCGGCCCAGGCTACCGTCTGGGGAAAGCTCGTGTTGAGACTCAGGTACAGCAGCAGCACCAACGGCAGAAACAAGCCCGCTAACAGGGTGGTGCGGAGAAACTCGCGAAACTGGATGTCGACTAGGGGAAGCAGGTCGAAGATATACGCCATGATGCCCACGTACAGATACTTACCAAACACGAAGGCGGTGATAATGACCGTATAGAGCAGTACCCGCGCGACAATGGCCGTTTCGGGCACGTTGATGAAGCGACGGAGCAGCGGCAGGTTTTGCAGGTCGGTGTGAATGGCGGTGAGCAGCAGGGCAAATGATAGCGCGAAGAGCAAAACCAATAGCAGGTTTAGCAGCGAAAAGGCCGGCTTGGAGAGGAAGGCCTGCTGGTCGCTGCCGCGCCCAAACAGCTCGTCGAGCTGAAAAATGCGGGCCAGACCGGGCTGGTAGGTGGTACGCACGGCCCCGTAAGACAGGCCCAGCACCAGCAGCAGGCCCAGGTACACACTCTGGCCTTGCGGGCCGGGCAGGCGCGGCTGGGCCTGTCCGGTAAGGCTGGCCGTAGCGGGGCTGGCACTGCCGCCCGGTCGCACGCCGGAAAAAGACGCAAGGGCGGGAATACCATCGGGCTGCCACACGGCCAGCAGGTGCCGGCCGGCCGGGAGCTGCGCCGGGAGCAGGCGGGCCAGGTCGAGGGAATAAGTGCCGGCGGAGCGGGCCGTGAAAACCAGCTGGTTATCAAGAAACAAGCTGAGGCCGCGCTGCGCCGCAAAGGAGAGCGGAAACGACAGATTGCGGCTGACCTGCACCCACTGGTAATAGGCATGGGCGGGCTGATGGTAGCCGGGCAGGTAGAAAATCAGCCGGTTACGGGCAGCATCGTGAATCAGCCAGTCGGCGGAGATGGACGCCGGGGGCGCGGGCGGCAGCTGGCGGTACTCGCTGGCATCTGCCCTCCGAAAACCAGCCAGTGCCAGCCACAGGCCCAATGCTGCCCGCCACGCAGAACGGCGCCAAAACGTCCGGGCAGTCATGGCAGAGCTAGTTGCTGGGTTCGGAAGCCAGCAACTGCCGACGGGAGATGCGGCTCTGGTACACGCCAAAAAAGATGCTCAGCAGGGCCGAGAATACGGCCAGGGCGGCAATGATGATGGTGTTGCCGAGGTAGGCGAAGTGGATGACGAACAAGGCCACGATTATATTCAGCAGGCCCAGCAACAGCACAGTGCTGATTTGCTGAAACCCCATGGCCAGGATGCGGTGATGAATGTGGTTTTTATCGGGCGAGAAGGGCGACTTGCCGGCCAGCATGCGCAACGAAAACACGCGGAGCGTATCGAATAGCGGCACAAACAGAATGCCCACGGCTACCGATGGGGCCGACGAGCCGAAGGGCTGCCCCACGCGCAGGCCCATTTCGATGAACTGAATGGCCAGCACCGACACGATGAAGCCGCAGACGAGCGAGCCCGTGTCGCCCATGAAGATGGGGGCCCGGTGAAAATTATAGCGCAGAAAGCCCAGCAAGCCGCCGATGAGGCAGACGGCCACGTATGCATAGTTGCCATAGCTGGGGCCGCCGTATTGATAGAAGTAATACCCGAACGTGCCGCAGATAATGAGGACGATGGTGCCGGCGAGGCCATCGAGGCCGTCGATGAGGTTGATGGCGTTGGTGATGCCCACAATTACGCTCAGCGTGAAGGCGTAGCTGATGCCAATGGGCAGGGTGCCGATGCCCAGAATGCCCTGAAAACTGGTGATGCGCACGTCGGCCATTATCATGACAATGCCCGTGGCGAGCAGCTGGCCCACAAATTTCTTGGAAACCGACATGCCCACGAGGTCGTCTTTAAGCCCCACGAAAAACAGGATGATGCACCCGGCCAGCAGCTCTTTGGCCCCGTTTTCGAGCGGAGCGAAGATGGTGAGCGCCGACATGAAGCCCGCAAACACGGCCACCCCGCCCAGGCGCGGCGTGAGCGACTGGTGCACCGTGCGCCCGTTGGGCGTATCGAGCATGTTTTTGAGGTGGGCGATGTAGATAATGGACGGCACGGCAAAGAGCGACACGAGCAGCGCCCACATCCAGGACAGTCCCAGGGGTATATCAAAGTGAGTCATAGCAGGCACAAAGTACGGGTTAAAGGCATTGGCAAACCGCCGAAAAGCCGCGTGGCAGAGAGGAGTTTAGCTGTGCAGAATGCCCACGCGGTCGAGCAGGGCAATGTGCGTGAAGTTGTCGGGCACGATGGAATCGGGCACGAAGATGAATTTCTTGTCGAAAATCTGCGCGCCGTGGTAGTAGCTCACCCAATACTGATTATTCAGGTGAAACAGGGCCGGGTCGAGCGGCTCGACGGGGATGGCCGTGTGCGCGGGCACTTCCTCGAACAGGTAGCGCAGGGTAGAGGTGCGCACCTTTTCGCCATCGGGCTGCTGGCCGTAGCCGTTGGCGTTGATGATGACGTTGGTCAGCGGAAAGTCATTGTGATTGAGCAGGTACACTTGCCAGAGGGGCTGGCCGTCGGGGGTTTGGGCATTGTCGGCGGCGAGCACCACCGCCACCGAAACGCCTTCGACCTGTTCAAATGGAATGTCTTGTTTCACAGAAACTCGGATTTAGCAGATTTTGAGGGATTGAACGAAATGAACCGGCCCGGCACCATGTGGAGCTCAGGCCGAAGCCGGCGTGGCTCCGAGCAGCTCCAGCAGGTGCGGCAGCAGGCGCTCCTGCACCTCGGCCACCGATACGGGCGTGGCGGGGCCCAGTTCCTGGGCCAGCGAGGTCACGGCTTTGTCGGATATGCCGCAGGGCACGATGTGGCCGAAGTACGAGAGGTCGGGATTTACGTTGAGCGCGAGCCCGTGCAGCGTCACCCAACGGCTGCATTTCACGCCGAACGCGCAGATTTTGCGCGGGTTGGCCGCTCCTTCCTCCCAATCGAGCCACACGCCGGTGAGGCCGGCGATGCGGCCGGCATTCAGGCCGTACTCCGCCAGGGTGCGGATAACGGCTTCCTCCAGCGTGCGCAGGTACCAGTGGATGTCGGCCTTGAAATTATCGAGGTCGAGGATGGGGTAGCCCACCAGCTGGCCGGGGCCGTGGTAGGTGATGTCGCCGCCCCGGTTGATGCGGTGGAAGCTGGCTTCGTGCGCGGCCAGGGCCGCTTCGTCCAGCAGCAGGTGTTCGGGCTTGCCGCTTTTGCCCAGGGTGTAGGTGTGCGGGTGCTCGCAGAGCAGCAGATGGTTGGGCGTGGGCAACGGGGCCGCGCCGGTGGTTTCGGCTTGGCGGTTCCGGGTTTTGATGGCGATGGTGGCATCCATCAGCGACTCCTGCAGCTGCCAGGTCGGAACGTAATCGACCAGGCCCAGGCGCCGGACCTGAACCGTGCGGTTGATGGGGGCGCTGGCGTCGTCGGGAAGGATGGCGTCGAGCAGTTGCGGACGAAACTGTTCTACAGAAGAAGCCATGGGCGAAGGTTAATGAATCGGGACGCAAAGGTACTAAGCACCGTAGGCATTAGCTTGCGCAGGGCTGCGGCGGGCTTATAACCGCTCCCTGCCTCTTTTGGCGGCTCCGTCGGCACCCGGTTTTTCCAATTTCCCCCTTTAGCTGCTATTCATGGCCCACGCGCCGCACGAACTAGGCCAGGCCGGCGAGCAGGCCGCCGCCGACTACTATCAGGCCCGGGGCTTTGAGGTGCTGGCGCGCGGCTACCGGCACGGCCGGGCCGAGGTGGACCTGGTGTTGCGCCGCGGCACCGAGCTGCTGGTGTTCGCGGAGGTTAAAACCCGCTCTTCCAGTCAGTTCGGCCCGCCCGAGACGTTTGTGTCGGCGCGCAAGAAGGAGCTGTTTCGCTTGGCCGCCACGCATTTGCAGGAAGAGCTGGACTGGCGCGGCGACATCCGCTTCGATATCCTGGCCCTGACGCTGCTCAGCCAAGGCTTCCGCATCGAGCACTTTGAGGACGCTTTTTATTGATTAGCGCCGCTTGGGAGCCACTTTCGGCGCGGCTTTGGGCACGGTGCGGGGCGGCACGGTAGCCCGGCGGGCACCGGGCTTGTCCACGGCCTCGGGTTCGCCCCGCTTGTCGATGTTCTTTTCCTTGTCGTAGATGAGCACGGCGTTGCGGTTGAACTCGCGCACAAGCTCCGGCTCGGTCACTTCGGGGTCGTAGCCCGACTCGCCGTACTGGTACTCGTAGCGGCGGCGGCCCCGGAAGCCCCAGAATTTGGTCCAGGTGCCCACGCGCTTGCCGTTCTCGAACTGGCCGCGCCAGTCGGGCTGGCCGTTCACGAGGAACTTGGCGTAGTCGCCCTCCAGCTTGCCGTTCACGTAGGGCACCACTTCGTTGATTTTGGCGCGGTCCTCGCCGTAGTAGCTCACGTTGGCATCGCGCGGGAAACCCATCTCGTAGTGGGTTTTGGTCAGCAGCACACCGTTCTTGTCGAACCGCTCCCAGCGCAGGTGCTTGGTACCGAGCGCGTAGTAGCCGGTTTCGAGCACCTTGTTGTTCTGCATCTTCTTGTAGGGGCCGTGCAGAATCTTGAGCGAAGACATGTCCTCCTCAATGGCCGCCAGCTTCAGGATTTTATGCTTCTTGGTGTCGTAGTAGTAGTGTGCCGGGGCGTAGTCGGCCAGCGGCTTGGGGTACTTGAGGTAGTAGAAGATTTCAATAATTTGATTGCGTCCCTTCGGGCCCGATTTGGCGAAGGCCCGCTTCATCTTCTCGCCTAGGAAGACGTTCTTTTTCTTCTTCTTGGATTTGCGCTGGTCGGCCTTTTCCGAGTCCTTGGCCGCTTTTTCCTGCTCTTTGGTGAGCACCACCTTGCGGGCCGTGCTCAGCGAGGGCTTGCCGTTGAGCGTGTCGCTGGTGTGGGTGAGCGTGTCGGACACCAGCACGGCCGCAACGGGCTGCTCCGGCGTGCTGTTGAAGGAAACGGCTTTGCGGGTGCAGGCCCACGGCAGCAGCGTGACCAGCGCCAGCGCCAAACCCAGGAAACGCAGCGGCCGCAGCCACAAACGAGAGATACGCATGAATTGCACGGAATATTTTCGGGGCATCAACGCAAAGGTAGAGCACTTTGGTGCCCGGCGGAGGCAAGGTAGCGAGGGCGTGTAGGAAGCGGCCATGCGGCTGGCGTCCTGAGCGGAGCGAAGGCCCCCAGCCCCGTCGAACAGTTCGCTGGGGCGTGAGAAGGTCCTGCGCTTAGGGTGCCAGCCAAGCGCAGCGTTACCCTCCTACCCGAACCTTCCGCGTCGCCACGTCCAGCGCCTGGCCCGCCACCAGCAGGTGCAGCCGCAGGTTGTGGCCACTGATTACTTCGTCGTCGGGCAGGCCCGCGAGATTGTTGTGCGTGGTTTCGGCGGCATCCACCACCACCACGGCTTCTTCGCCAAACACCTGCGCGGGCTGGCCGGGCCGAAAGAGCAGGCCGGTTTCCTCGCTCAGGCCGATGCCCAGCAGCGTGGGCTGGGCCAGCACGGCGTGCATGAGGCGCGGGTAGCGGGCGCGCTCGGCAAAGTGCTGGTCGAGCAGCACGCCGGGCAGCAGGCCCAGGCCGGGCAGCACGTCAATCTGCCCGCCGAGCAGGCTGCGCCAGCCGTGGCCGTGCACGAGCATCACCTCGGCCAGCGCGGAGGCCCCGGCGCTGGTGCCGGCCAGGATGAAGCCGGCTTCGGCCTGGTGCTTCTGCTTGAGAACGGCCAGGAACTCGGTGCCGAGCAGAAACTCGGTGAGGCGCTCCTGGTCGCCGCCGCTCATGAACACCAGCGCGGCCTTGCGCAGGCGCAGGAGGGTGGCGGGGTCGTCGGCGGGGTGGTCTTCGTTTACCTGCAGGTGGCGCACGTGCGGGCAGCCCAGTTGGTGCCAGGCGTGGGCATAGGCGGCGGCGGTGCGGGCGGGCTGGCGGCGGGTGGCCGTGGTGAGCACCTCGATGGGGGCGTTGCGGTCGGGCAGCAGGCCGGCCAGCAGGGCCAGCAGAGGGTCATCGTCGCCGCCGCCAAACACGGCGAGGGTGCCCAAAGGCGCAGCAGTTGGAGGTTCGGCGGGCATAGGCACGGGGGTTTGAAGCGGCAAGATGGGGCGGCCGGGCGGAATAGTGCGAGTGCGCTTTGCAGCGCCTGTCATCCTGCGCGGCGCGAAGGACCTTGTTACGCCTCCAACTCTATGGCCGATACTGCGAACAGATTCAGCGGTGAGCAGGTCCTTCGCGCCGCGCAGGATGACAGGCAGAGCCTTAAATCATCCGGCCGGCCCTGCCCATTTACCGCCGGCTTCGCCCTACTTTTGTGGCGCTTATTTTCTCCATCAACCCCGCTTGCCTAGCGAAGCATCTCCCCTCCCCTCTTTTTCATGCAGCCGCAGACCGTGGAAACCATCACGTCCCTGATTCAGGAGGGCGAATTTTTTAAGCTCAAGCAGCTGCTTCGTGATTTCCAGCCTTCGGAGCTGGTGGCGCTGATTGAGGCCGAAGAGGACCGGGAGCAGCTTATTATTTTCCGGCTGCTGCCGCTGAAGCTGGCCACCGAGGTGTTCGAATACCTCGATTTGGAGGTGCAGCGGCACTTTCTCGACAACCTGGCCCAGGACAAGATGGCCGACATCCTCAACGAGATGTCGCCGGACGACCGCACGGCCCTGCTGGAGTTTCTGCCCGCCAACTTCGTGGCCGAGCTGGTGCAAAGCCTGAGCGAGGAAGAGCGCAAGGTGACCCTGCAGCTGCTGGGCTACCCCGAATACTCGGTGGGCCGCCTGATGACACCCGACTACATCGCCATCCGCGAGAACTGGACGGTGCAGCAGGTGCTCGACTACATCCGGCAGCACGGCGGGCAGTCCGAAACGCTGAGCATGCTGTATGTGACCGACGCGCACGGCGTGCTGATTGACGACATCCGGATTCGGGAATTTCTGCTGGCCGCGCCCACCTCGCGGGTGCGCGACCTCATGGACCGCCGCTACGTGAGCCTGCACGCCAACCAGGACCAGGAAGAAGCCATCGATATTTTCCGGCGCAACGACCGGGTGGCGCTGCCCGTGGTTTCGGATACGGGCATCCTGCTCGGCATTGTGACGCAGGACGACATTCTGAGCATTCGGGAAGAGGAAGACACCGAGGACATCCAGAAGTTTGGCGGCTCCGAAGCCCTCGACGAGCCCTACCTCACCACCCCGCTGCTGAGCATGGTGCAGAAGCGGGCCGGCTGGCTGGTGGTGCTGTTTCTGGGCGAACTGCTCACGGCCTCGGCCATGCAGTTTTTCGAAGGTGAGCTGCAGAAGGCCATTGTGCTGGTGCAGTTTATTCCGCTCATCATCAGCTCGGGCGGCAATTCGGGCTCGCAGGCCACGTCGCTCATCATTCGGGCCATGGCGCTGGGCGAGTTCAAGCTGAACGAATGGTGGCTGGTGATGCGGCGCGAGTTGGCCTCGGGGCTGGCGCTGGGCATCATTCTGGGCATTGTGGGCTTTGCCCGCATTGCGGTGTGGCAGAGCATCACGCCCATTTATGGCCCGCACTGGCTCATGGTGGCCCTCACGGTGGGCGTGGCGCTGGTGGGCATTGTGCTGTGGGGCTCGCTGGCGGGCTCCATGCTGCCGCTGCTGCTCAAGAAGCTGGGCCTGGACCCGGCCACGTCCTCGGCCCCCTTCGTGGCCACGCTGGTCGACGTGACGGGGCTGATTATCTACTTCACTGTGGCGCTGGTGATGCTGCACGGCACGCTGCTGTAGGGACTTTAGTAATTGGCTGTCGTCCTGAGCGGAGTTTATTTCAGCTGTATTTACTGCAAACCGTTCTCACGTGAGAAGGTCCTTCGCTGCGCTCAGGATGACAAACGCTTCCATCGTACGCCTCCATCCCGTCCTTCCCGTCCTGGCCACCGCCGGTGCCCTGGCCCTGAGCAGCTGCGCCGTGGTGGGCAACGTCACGCAGCTCGATGACGACTACTACCGCGTGGTGCGCCGAGCCTCCCCCGATTCGCTGGTGGCGGCCCTGCCCACCACCCGCCTCTACGTGCAGCAGCGCGCCGATACGCTGCTGCTCACGCCCGATGCCCCCGCCGGGCGGCCCCATACCTACCGCTACCGCCTGCGCCCCAGCCACGAGCTGGTACTGCTGCGCCGCCGGCTCGACGTCGATATTTTCACCATTCCCTTCAAGGTGCGGCCGCCCCAGGGCGGGGTGCCGGTGCAGCTCAACACCAATTTCAACGCGGCCGTTTACGTGGGCAGGCGGCTCGATTTTTACGCGCTGCGCACCAGGCGCACCACGCCGTTCGGGCCCACGGCGCACGTTCGGGTCACGGGGCTGGGCTACGGGGCCTTCGTGGGCGCGGGCTCCACGTTCATTACCGACGACGTGGCCCAGCTGCGCCCCACCGCCGCCGAGTACGAAGGCGTGGTGATTCATGGCGGCGTGGCCACCATTTTCGATGCCCGCGCCTTCAACATCGGCCTGGCCGTGGGCGTCGACCAGCTGCTGGGGCCCGATGGCGCCTCCTGGGCCTACCAGCACAAGCCCTGGTTCGGCGTGCTGTTTGGGCTGGATTTGAACTAGCCATGCCCCCGCCGAAACCCATCGGCACCCGTATCGACCAACGGTTTTGGGCAGAGGCCACGGCGCGGCTCCGTGGCCGAAAGGCCGCGTATTTATACGCCCACGTAGAAATGCGGTGCGAAGCCAGGTAAAACAACGGTTTTTGAAATTCAGGTAGTTGTGCGCTGATAGCACCAGCCGCCGATGTGTCCCTTTGTGATGTCGAACGAAGCTTCACCCCGACACCAGGCGGCTGCCGAAAAGCCTTCAGAATCAGAGTAGGCGCACACTCCTTTTTTCTTCAAATACCATGGCATACCCAACCGTAGGCAAATTCACCCTCAACCAGCAAGGCGGCTACGTGTGCCGCACCGAGTTCGTGTACCTCGACGACAGCGGCCAGCAGCACCAGTCTTCCCAAACCAGCAACGAGCTGCTGGGCCAGTCCTACACCACCGACCCCGGCGACCTCGGCGTGCCGGACGGCTCCATCGTCTGGATGAAAATCTGGGTGATGTGGGGCAACGACAACCAGGCCACCCAGGCCTTCATCTACCAGAAAGGCAGCGCCAAAACCGCCACCTACACCTGCTCCGGCACCACGCTCAGCAACAACCTCGCCCTCAACGGCGTGAACTAATCGCCGCGTAGCGGCCGGCCGATGCCGCCAGTCTTCGGCCGGCTCCGCTCCCACAAAAAAACCCTTTGCTGCACGCAAAGGGCTTTTTTGTGCAGAAGCTTTATTCCAGCTTGCGGCGGCTGGCTTTCTTCTCGCCTTGCAGCTTTTTGCCTTCGAGGCGCTTGCGCACGGCGGCTTTGCTGGGCCTGGTGGCCTTGCGGGACTTGGGCCGGCGCAGGCTTTTGAGCAGCAGCGCGTGGAAGCGGGCCAGGGCAATTTCTTTGTTGCGCAGCTGGCTGCGGTCGTCCTGCGCCGTTACCAGCAGCAGGCCCTCGGCGGTGAGCTGATGGCCGATTTTTTCCAGAATCAGGGCCTTCTGCTCCTCAGTCAGCACCTGCGAAGCCTGCAAGTGCCAGCGCAGCTCCACCCGCGACTCCACCTTGTTCACATTCTGCCCGCCCGGCCCGCTGGCCCGGCTGGTCTGGAAGGTGATTTCGGGCAGAAAAGTATCGGCGGGAGGCAGCATGTTTTGAATTATGAATTATAAATTATGAATTATGAGTTGGCGAAACGAGCCCGTCCGGCGGTCAATTCATCATTCATAATTTATAATTCATAATTATTTAGTAAGCAGCATGGCTCCGTAGGAATAGCCACCGCCAAATACGGTGATAATCACCTTGTCGCCGCCCCGGAGCGTGTCCCACACCTCGGCCAGGCCGATGGCGGCCCCGGCGCAGCCCGTGTTGCCGAGGCGCTCGATGTTGCTCACGGCGCGGGCCGGGTCAAGGCCCAGGGCCTTGGTCACGTTTTTCGAGATGCGCAGGTTGGCCTGGTGCGGAATGAGGTAGGTAAGCTCCTGCGTGGGGATGTGGTGCTTGTCGAGCAGCGTCTGGGTCACGCGGGCCATGTAGGTGCAGGCCTGCTGAAACACGTCGCGCCCGAAGGGCATCACAATGCCTTTTTCCACCGGCTTCAGGGTCACGGCCTCGTCGGCTTTGCTCACGGGCGCAGCCCCGCCGGTGATGACTTCGGCAATGTGCAGGTCGGCGGGGCTGATGCGCTCCTTGCTGATGAGCAGCGCCGCCGCACCGTCGCCCCATAGGTGGCCGGCAATGGTGTCTTCCTCGTTGTTGTAGGCGGTGTTGTGCTCGCTCACCACCACCACGGCGCGGCGGGCCTTGCCCATGGCAAAGTAGCCTTCCACAATTTCCACCGCATTCAGCAGCGACGAGCAGGCCGAGGAGATGCTGACGGTCGGGATTTCGTTGATGCCCAAATCGCGCTGCACGGCGTGCGCGGCGGTAAAAATGGTATCGTGCGGCGTATAGGTTCCGGCTACGATAAGGTCGACACTATTCTGAGCAAAGGCGGGGGCAGCGGCCAGCGCGGCGCGGGTCGCGGCAATGGCCATGGTGTTGGCATTTTCGCCGGGGGCCGCTTTGCGGCGCTCCTCTATGCCGGTGCGCTCAATTATCCACTCGCTGGCCAGGCCATTCAGACGGGTGAAATGCGCGTTGGTGACGACGGCCTCCGGGAGGTAGGCCGCCACATGATGAAGGTACACGGAGTGGTATTGGGTGGAAAACGTAAGCGGGCCTTTCGGCCCGGCAAAGGTACGCTTCCCAGCCCGGGGCGGTCGGTGCGCCCCGGCGTTATGCCCAAATTTTATACACAGAGCCGTTTTTACAGCATGCAAAAGCCTCGGCTGCACTTGCCGCCGAGGCTTTCCGTGCCGTGTATGAGCGGCTTACTCCTTCACCATGCGGCCGCTGCCGTGCACCGCGCTGCTGAGCTGCGCCCCGCCGGCCACGTACATGCTGCCCGAGCCCGAAATGCTGGCATCGGCCGTGCGGCTGGCGTACACGTGGGCATCGCCCGAGCCGCTGATGCGGGCCTGGCAGGTTTCCGACTTCAGGTCGTGGGCCTTCACCTGGCCCGAGCCGCTGATGCGGATTTGCTGGCGCGGGCAGCTGCCGCCCACCACCAAATCGCCGGAGCCGGACAAGGTGCTCTCGAGGCTGCTGGCCGTGAGCCGGGGCACCTGCAGCTTGCCCGAGCCCGATACGGCCAGGGTCAGGGCATCGGCCTTCAGCGGCCCCTCCACCTCAAATTTGCCCGAGCCGCCCACGCGCAGCGCCGTGAGGCTGGGGGCCGTGATGTACACTGTGATGGGGCCCCGGTCTTTGTAGCTGCCCATGTCGTTGCGGTTGCGGTTGCCCAGGCGCAGTTGCTGGTCTTTCACCACGGTTTCGAACTCGGCCAGGGCTTCGGGGCTGGCTTCCACCACCACGCTTTGCGGGCTGCCCTGCCTGAGCACCACGTGGGCCGCCCCGCCCAGGCTCACTTCGGTGAATGGACCCACTGGCCGGGTTTCGCGCTGGGCAGCGGGCCGCACGGCAATGAACGACGACAGCATTCCCACCGCAAGCAGCAGGCTGGTCATCAGGGTTTTGGTTCGGTACAGGGCCATCAGAAAAAGAAAAAAAATGAATGATTCACAACGGTTACCATCATAATGCGGCCTACGTTACAGCGGTAGCCCGAAATTTTTTATCCCGCCTTTGTCGCCCCGAAGCGCCGCTAAAACTCAACGTGCAGCCGCACGGCCACCACGTGCACCGGCCCGCGGCGGTCCTTGTTATAGGCCGGGTTGATAACCAGCTGATAATCGGGGCTGATGCTGGCGTGGTACGTGGGCAGCGCGAAGCTGTAGTACAGCTCCCCAATCTGCTCCAGGCCGTAGTTCAGGGCCCCGTCGCCCACCATGAAGCCGTAGCCGCCGGCCGCCAGGTAGGCGCGGTGCTCGGGGCTGAGGCCGTTCACGACAATGGCCGCGCCGAGGCGGTCGTCGGGGCGGTGCCACCGGTCGCCGGTGCTAGCAATGCCGAGGCTGGCGCTGTGGTCGATTTCGGTGAAAGCCCAGGTTTCGTTCTTGCCGTCGTTGTAGCTCACCCGGGCAAACAGGCCCACGTTTTTGGCAATTTCCTGCTCGGCATTCAGCCCGAAGCCGACTTTGGTGTGGCCGTCGCGGCCCACGGCCGATATATCGGGCTGCTGGCCGGTGAGCTGCGCCAGGCGGGTGGCCGTGCTGTAGGTGCCCATGGCCGCCACGTTGCGAAAGCCCAGCGCCCGCACAGTGCCCTGCCGGCCCCGCAGGTGGTACACTTTGGTCAGCTCCACGGTTTCGGCGTGGGCCGTGCCGTAGTCGAAATTCAGCGTCGGCCCGTTGGCCTGCGTGGGCATGAGCGTGGAGGCGAAACGGGCGGTGAAGTCGGGCGTGACGTATTCGATAACGCCGCCCACGGTGTAGCCCCGGGTGTTGGCGGCGTAGTCCCAGCCGCCGGCGCTCATCAGGCTCCAGTTCAGGAACTGGGTGCGCGGGTCGTGCGAGTAGCTGTTCTGGTCGAAGTAATCGGCGGTGCTGAACTTGCCCAGCGTGAGGGCGAAGTAGCGCTGCGGACTGGTGCCGGCCAACTGGTTGAGGTCGTCGAGGTCGTTGTCCGTAGCCGTGCCCAGGGCAAACACCTGGCGCAAATACAGCCGGGCCAGGTACAGGTTGGGCGACGGGTCGCCGATGCGGAAGGTTTCGCCGTTAGTGAACCCCGCAATGCCGCGCGCGCCGCTCAGGCCGCTGCCACCGGCCACTTCGGGGTTGAAATACAGCGCCGCCCCCTTCCACAGCCGCCGCCCAACAAACAGGGTGCTGGTGAAGGACAGCTTGGCCGATTCGCGGTCGGCCAGGCTGTAGGCCCCCGCGTAGGGCGTGCTCAGGTCGTTGTGCCACTGGTCGATAAGGGTCTGCTGGAAGTGCAGGCTCCAGTTGCGGGCCTTTTCGGCGGGCAGGTGCACGGGTTCCTGCGCCGAGGCGGCGTTGGGGGCCACGGGCGGGGTGGCGGCGCCGGCGGGCGTAATCTGGGCGCGGGCCTGGCTGGCCCACAACAGGCCGCCAGCCAGCGCAAATGGCGTGAGTAATCGTTTCAGCGCAGTGAAAATAAACCCCTTAGGGCAGTGAGACAGCAAAGCTAAAGCCGAAGCTCCGGCCAATCAGATGTCCCTTTGATGAAGAACTGATTTCGGCCCATAAGCGGCATTGCGCCGGGCGGCCGCCGTACTTTTGCGGCATGCTACTTCACTACCTCGACCAGGGCCAGGGCCGGCCGCTCGTCATTCTCCACGGCCTCTTCGGCACCCTCGACAACTGGCAGACCTTGGCGCGGCGCTGGGCCACCGAGGCCGGCCTGCGCGTGATTAGCGTCGATTTGCGCAACCACGGCCGCTCGTTTCACAGCCAGGAGCACACCTACGCCCTCATGGCGCAGGACGTGCTCGACCTCTTCGACCACCTGCAGCTCGGGCCCGACACCACGCTCATGGGCCACAGCATGGGCGGCAAGGTGGCCATGCGCTTCGCCCTCGACCACCCCGCGCGGCTGGCCCGCCTCATCGTGCTCGATATTGCGCCGCGCTTCTCCAACATGGAGCATCAGGACGAAATCCTGGCCGGCCTGCACGCCGTAAACCTCGCCACCATCACCAACCGGCAGGAAGCCGATGCGGCACTGGCTCAATACATTAATAACGTAGGCACCCGGCAGTTTCTGCTGAAAAACCTGTACCGCAAGGAGGACAACTCGTTTGCCTGGCGCATCAATTTGCCGGTGCTGGCGGCCCAGCTGGCGGCCATTGGCGAAGAAACCATCAGCGCCACGCCGTTTCTCAAGCCGGCTTTGTTCATCCGGGGCGGCAAGTCCGACTACATCACGGCCGAGGACAAGCTGACCGGGATTCCGGCGCTGTTTCCGCACTCGCAGGTGGCCACCGTGCTCGATGCCGGCCACTGGGTGCACGCCGAAAAGCCGGAGGAGATTTTCGGGATGGTGAAGGCGTTTGCGCTGAGCTAATGAAAACCCTCTTCCTCATTCCCACGCCCCTGGCCGATGACACGGCCCCGCAGGTGCTGCCGCCGCAGGTGGTGGCCGCCGTGGCTTCCCTCCCCTACTTCCTGGTGGAGAATGCGCGCACGGCCCGCCGCTTCGTGAAAAGCGTGGCGCCGCACCGCGTCATTGAGGACATTCGCTTCGTTGTCATCGACAAAGACAGCACCGATGCGGAGGTGCGCGCCGCCCTCGGCCCGCTGCTAAAAGAAGGAATTGACGGGGGCATTCTGAGCGAAGCGGGCTGCCCCGGCATTGCCGACCCCGGCGCGGCGCTGGCGCGGGAGGCGCACCGGCAGGGCCTGCGCGTGGTGCCGCTGGTGGGGCCCTCGTCGCTGCTGCTGGCGCTCATGGCCTCGGGGCTGAACGGGCAGCAGTTTGCCTTTCACGGGTATTTGCCCATTGAGAAAGCGCCCCGCGTGGCGGCCATCAAGGCGCTGGAGAAGGAGGCCCAGCAGCGGCAGCAGTCGCAGCTGTTCATCGAAACGCCCTACCGCAACGGGGCGCTGTTTGCTGATTTGCTGGCGCACCTGCAGCCCGGCACCCGTCTGTGCGTGGCAGCCGACGTGACCGGCGCGGGCGAGTTCATCAGGACGCTGACGGTGAGCGACTGGAAGCGGCTGCCGGCCCCGGAGCTGCACAAGATTCCGACGGTGTTTGTGCTGGGGATGTAGCATCCGTCATCCTGAGCGCAGCGAAGGATGACGGATAGCCCTACGACGCCCGCACCACGAACTTCGGCTCGCTCACCGGCAGGTGCTCGTGCGGGGCGGGCAGCACGGTTTCGCCGTGCTGGCTCAGGTCGAGGCCGTCGGCTTCGTGCAGGGCATTTACCCGAATGGGAATGAGCAGATTGGTGAATTTATAGAGCAGGTAGGAGCCGCCGAAGGTGAACACCGAGATGAAGGCCAGCGCACCCAAGTGCTTCATCAGCAGCACCCAGGAGCCGGTGGTGACGAGGCCGCCGTCTTTGGCAAACACGGCCGTCAGAATCATGCCCACGATGCCGCCCACGCCGTGACAGGGAAACACGTCGAGGGTATCGTCGAGGGTGGTTTTGTTCTTCAAATCGACCGCGCCGGCGCTGATGGCCGCCGACACCACCCCGATGAACAGGGCCGGGCCGTAGCTCACGTAGCCCGCCGCCGGGGTGATGGCCACCAGGCCCACCACCGCGCCAATGGCCGCGCCCGCTGCCGTGGGGCGCTGCCCGCGCACGGCCTCAATCATCATCCAGGTGAGCATAGCGGCTGCCGACGCCATGTGCGTGGTGAAAAAAGCCTGCACGGCCGTGGTATTGGCCGCCAGCGCCGAGCCGGCATTAAAACCAAACCAGCCGAACCACAACAGACCCGTGCCGATGAGGATAAACGGCACATTCGGCGGAATGTGGATGTGGCCTTCGAGGTGGGTGTGGCGGCGGCCCAGGGCCAGCGCCCCGGCCAGCGCCGCAAAGCCGGCCGAGATGTGCACCACCGTGCCGCCCGCAAAGTCGAGCACGCCCCATTTGAACAGGAAGCCGTCGGGGTGCCAGGTCCAGTGGGCCAGCGGGCAGTAGATGAGCAGGCTGAACAGGCACATAAACAGCAGGTAGCCCCAGAAGCGAATGCGCTCGGCAAACGCCCCGCTGATGAGGGCCGGCGTGATGATGGCAAACTTCAGCTGGAAGGCGGCGAAGAGCACCAGCGGCAGGTTGGTGGCCAGGCGGGAATGGGGCGCGGTGCCCACGTTATTGAACATGAAAAACGTGAGCGGATTGCCGATAACGCCGCCGATGCTGTCGCCGAAAGCCAGCGAAAAGCCGACCACGTACCACAGAATCGAAATCACGCCCAGCGCAATAAAGCTCTGCAGCATGGTGGAAATGACGTTGCGCTTGCTCACCATGCCGCCGTAGAAAAAGGCCAGGCCGGGCGTCATCAGCAGCACAAGGCCGGAGGCGGACAGCATCCAGGCCAGGTCGGCGGGGTTGAACGCGTCGGGCTTGGCTTCGGGATGGTTTTGGGGCAGGAAGGCGGCAAGGCCGGCCAATAGCAGGATGAGGCCGAGGCAGGCCGTGGCTAAATATTGTTTACGAGTCATAGCAGTAGTAAAATTAAGGCCGCTCCGCTAATTTACACTACAATTTCCGCTATAACTCCTCAATTTGAAAGGCCTGCTTTAAAAAACTGCTTCTCTTTCTCAACACACCCCCTTCCATCAAGCGGCCCCATCTTCAAAAAAAATGGTGAAAGCCGTGCGCTTGGCCGCGTTGGTGGCCAGCTGAAACCGGAAGCCGTGGGCCAGCAGCACATCGCGCACCAGCGTGAGGCCAATGCCCTGCCCGTCGCGCTTGGTGCTGAAAAAGGGCGTAAACAGCCGCTGGCTGACCGCGGGCGTCAGGCCCGGGCCGTCGTTTTCGATGGTGAGCGTGGGCGGCTGCGGGCTGGTACGCACCCAGATGTTGCCGTCCCGGCCAATGGCTTCGAGGGCATTTTTGGCCACGTTCAGCAGAACCTGCTCCAGTTGCTGGGGGTCGAGGCGGATGAGCAGCGGGGTTGGGGACAGCTCCAGGTGCCAGTTGATGCGGCGCTCCTCGCTCTGGGGCTGGAACAGCCGGCAAATGCCCCGCAGCAGGGCGTGCACATCGGTGGGCTGGGGCGCGGGCGGCGGCAGACGCACGAGGTGGGCGAAGTTGGCAATGAAATTGGCCAGTTGGGTGTTGCGGGCAATGCTCACGTCCAGCGCCTGGGTGAAATCGGGCTGGTCGTCGGCCGCGAGCTGCGGCGCGTAGTGCGCGAAGCTGTGCAGGATGGAGTTGATGGCCCCGATGGAATTGTTGATTTCGTGCGACATCATCCGAATCAGCTGGCCGTAGGCCTGCTTCTCCTGCTGCATCAGCTCCTGGGTCAGCTCTTCGAGCAGAATGAAGCGGCGCATGAAACCCCTGTCCAGAAAGTGAGCGGCGTGGGCGCGGTAGGTGGCCAGGCCGGAGAGGCGCAGCGCCTGCGGCTGGTCTTCGGCCAGGCTGGCCAGGGCCGGGCCCCAGGGAGCCGGCAGCTCCGCCGGCGGGCGGCCCAGCAGCCCGGCCGCCGGCTGGCCCAGCAGGCGCTCGGCGGCGGCGTTGGCGCTTTCGATGCGGCCATCGAAATCGAGGATGAGGATGCCAGCGGGCGAGGCCTGAATGAGGCGTTCGAGGAGGAAGCTTTTTTCGTGCTGGCTCACGCGCTCCTGGCGCAGGGCGTCAATCATGTCGTTGTAGACGGCAATGAGCTGGTCCATCTCGCGCTGGCCCACGGGCACGAACTTCATGCTGAAATCCTTGGCCTGGATGGCCGCCGTGCCCGCCGCAATCAGCTCAAACGGCCGCACGAAGCCCCGGTACAGCCGCACGCTCAGGCCAATGCTGATAAGCAGCATGACTTCGCTGCCGAAGAACAGCGGCAGATTGGTGGTGTGCAGCTGCCAGGCCAGCGCAATGAGCACGCTGTGGATGAGGGTGACGAAGAGGAGAAACTGGAGGCGAAGGGACATAAGTAAGGGCGGGGCCTGCCCCCGCCCGTCGTTGAACGGTTTATTGTACGGGTCGTTCAACAGGTATCGTTCAACGACGGGCGGGGGCAGGCCCCGCTCCTACTCGTCATACGGGATGCCGTGCTTTTCGAACCTTCTGTACAGTGCGCCCCGGCTCAGTCCCAGGGCCTTGGCCACGCGGCTGATGTTGCCGTCGTAGTGCGCCAGGCTCTGCCGAATCATCTGGGCTTCCAGCTCGTCGAGGGTCATGGTGCCGGGGGTGGGCAGCTCGCCGGGCTGGGGCTGGTGGGCGGGCAGGCGCTGGGCGTTGGCCTGAAAATCTTCGGGGCCCAGCTCCTCCTTGCCGCTCACGAGCACGGCACGCTCCACCAGGTTTTTCAGCTCGCGGATGTTACCGGGCAGCGGCTGCTCGCGCAGCCAGTGCAGGGCGCGGGTGCTCACCTTCAGGGCCGGGCGCTGGTAGGTGGCGCGGAGCTTATCCACGAAGTGCTGGGTGAGCAGCGGGATGTCCTGGGCCCGCTCGCGCAGGGCGGGCAGGCGCACCGAAATCAGGTTGATGCGGTAGAACAGGTCTTCGCGGAAGCGGCCCTGCTGCACCATCTCGGCCAGGTTGCGGTTGGTAGCGGCGATGACGCGGATGTCGAGCCGGCGGGGCTTGCTGTCGCCCAGCACCTCGTAGGTGCGGTCCTGCAGCACGCGCAGCAGCTTCACCTGCGAGGCCAGCTCCAGCTCGCCGATTTCATCCAGGAAAATGGTGCCGCCGTTGGCCAGCTCGAAGCGGCCCACGCGGTCGGTTTTGGCATCGGTGAAGGCGCCGCGCCGGTGGCCGAACATCTCGCTTTCAAACAATGAGGATGATATACCGCCCAGGTTCACCTTCACAAACGCTTGGTTTTTGCGCTGGCTGTTGCGATGAATGGCTTCGGCAATGAGCTCCTTGCCGGTGCCGCTTTCGCCCTCGATGAGCACGGCGGCATCGGTGGCGGCTACCTGGCCCACCTGGCGCAGCACGTGCAGCAGCTGCGCATCCTGGCCGATAATATCCCGAAAGGCAAACTGCTGGTCGAGCTGGCGGCGCTGGCGGGCGGGCGCTTCGGCGGGGTCGGCCTCGGCGGCACTTTCCTGCACGGCCAGCACCGTGCGAATGGTCTGGAGCAGGGCCTCGTTGTGCCAGGGCTTGGTGATGAACTCGGCTGCGCCGGCCTTCATGCCCTCCACCGCCAGGCTGATGCTGCCCCAGCCGGTGATGAGGATGACGGGCACCTGCGGGGCCAGCGCCTTCATCTGGCGGAGCAGGGCCAGGCCGTCGGCCCCGGTGGTGTCGAGCGAGTAGTTCATGTCCATCAGCATGAGGCGGGGCGGCGTTTCGCGCACCACGGCCAGCGCCTCGGCCGGGCCGGCCACGGCCTGCGCGGGGTAGCCGGCCTGCTTCAGCAGCAGCCTGAGCGACGTGCGGATGGCCAAGTCGTCGTCGATGATGAGTACCATGCTTGCAGAAAGGAAAGGTGTTTTTGCAGAAGTTAAGAACGTTATGCCTCGGCTGCGCTCGGCATGACGGCCTGGCATAGTGAGCGGATGCTACCGGTTCTTGACGGTGCCGCCGCTGCTGGTGTGCTTGGTGAGCTGCGGCGAGCCAGCGTAGCGCACATCACCGCCGCTGGAGGCGTTGGCGTTCAGCTTGTCCTGCACGGCCACGTTGATGGTGCCGCCGCTGGAGGCATTGGCCTCGCAGGAGGAGGCCTGCACCTCCTGGCCTTTGAAGACGCCGCCGCTGGAGGCGTGCACGCTCAGGCTTTGCACCTTGCCGCCGAGGGTGGCCACACCGCCGCTGCTCACGCTGGCCTCCACGTTTTTGCCCGTAAAATCAGGTGCCGAGATAACGCCGCCCGACGAGGCCTCCAGCCGGCAGCTGCCGACGGCGTACGCATTTTTCACGTCGACCCGGGCCCCGCTGCTGACTTCAATGCCGGTGAGCGGCGCGGCCACGATGGTCACGCGCAGGTTGCGCGGGCGGTTGTCTTTGCTCCAGGCTTCGTTCAGCTTGTGGTCGAAGCTCACCTTGAGCACGCCGTCGCTCACTTCGGTTTTGATGCGGGCCAGGAATTCGGGGGTGTCGGCACTGGCCTCCACGCGCTGGGTGCTGCCCGAAGTGAGCGTGACGAGGATGCCATCGGACGCTTTGAGGGCGCGGAAGGCGGAGACGGAGCGCACTTCCGGAGCGGTTTGGGCCAGGGCAGGCACGAGGGCCAGCAACCAAAGCAGGGCGAGAGCGGTGAGGTTTTTCATGCGAAAAAAGAGTGAAAGGGTGAGTGATGAACTGGCTTCTGACGTTCCAGATGCACACTGGCAGAGCCGGGTTGCCCGGCTACCGGCCGCCGGGGCCATTCGTTACAGCCCTGGGCAGAATAGCTGGCGGCACCGGCTTGTTGTCGTCGCCTCAATCCTCGCGCAGCGCCACGGCCGGCTGAATGGCCGCCGCCAGCCGGCTGGGCTGCCACGCGCACAGCGCCGTAATGAAATATACCGCCCCGGTGGCCGCCGCAATGGCCAGCAAATAGGGCTGCGTGGGCAGGTCGAAGGCATGAAGCAGGGGGAACTGCGCCGCCAGCAGTCCGCCCAGCAGCACCCCAAAGGTCGTCACCACCATCATTTCGCCCAGAAACTGCCAGCCGATGCCCGCGCCCGTGGCGCCCATGGCCCGCCGCAGCCCAATCTCGGCCCGGCGCTGGCTGATGTTGTACCACAGCACCCCGAACAGGCCCAGTGCTACGTTGATAATCAAAAACAAGCCCATGAGGCACAGCCCCACCACCGGCACCAGCGTGAACAGGCGGCGGTGCTGGCGGTCGTCTTCCATCACGCGCACCTCGGTGCTCCACTGGCGGGTGACGCCGGCCACGGTGCGGGCTATTTTTTCCTGCAGCGCGCCGCCCTGGCCGGGGGCCACGCGCACCAGCACGGCGGCCGTTTCCCAGTGCGTGGTGTCGTAGGGAATAAGCCGCTTCCATACCGACGGCAGGGCGGCCGAGAAGTCGCTTTCCATCCGCACGTTATCCACCACGCCCACCACCTGGAACTCGTCTTCGGGCTTGGTTTCCTTGCTGCCCCCGGCGTAGGTAAAGATTTTGCCCAGCGCCGGCTCGTCGCCAAACAGGTATTCGCGCATGTCCTGGCTGATGACCACGGGGCGGTGGTGGCTGCCGTCGTCGGCCGCCCGAAACCAGCGGCCCTCGCGCAGGTGCAGGCGCATAGCCTCGCCGTAATGGTCGTCGGCGTCGTAGGTGTTGGCGTAGGGCGTTTTGCGGCCCTTATATACAAAGTCCGAGTTGTTGGTATTGAAGGTAAAGGGCAGGTTGCCGCTGGTGAGGGCCACGGTTTGCACACCGGGCAGGGCCTTCACCTGGCGCAGCACGTCGTCGAGCTCGGCGCGGGGCATCTTCTGGCCTTGCTGGGCACGCACCAGCAGCCGCCACACCTGGGTGGGCTCGAAGCCGAGCGGGGCCAGGTAGTTTTTGCTCACGGTGATGAGCACCGCCCCCACCCCAAACAGCACCACGAATGAGAAAAAGACTTCGGAAATCAGCAGCAGGTTGGCCCGCTTGCGGTTCCAGATAAGGGTGAAGAGATGGCGAAGCATGGGGTGAGGGAAGGATAGTTGAGGGGAAATCATCTGTCATCCTGAGCGGAGCGAAGGACCTTATCGCCGCTGAACAGTTTGCAGTACTCCCAAGCGGAGCAGCGGTGAGAAGGTCCTTCGCTCCGCTCAGGATGACAGCCGTAACACAATGCGCTACTTCTGCTCGCCGCTGCCGCGCAGGGCGGCCACGGGATTGAGGCGCGACATTTTCCAGGCCGGGTACACGCCGCTCATCAGGCCGAAAATCAGGGTGAGCACCATGCCCCAGCCAAACACGGTCCAGCTCAGCGCGAAGTGGGCGTAGGCCACGGGGTGCGCTTCGTTCACGAGGGCCAGGGCGCCGGCGGCCAGGCCCAGGCCCAGCAGCCCGCCCACCAGGGCCAGCACCAGGTTTTCGACCAGAAACTGCCCCACCAGGTCGGAGCCGGCCGCGCCGAAGGCCTTGCGCACCCCAATCTCGCCCGAGCGCTCCAGGATGCGCGTCACGTTCAGGTTCACCAGGTTCAGCACCGGCAGCAGCATAAACAGGAGCGCCAGCCCGCCCACCAGCGCGTAAAATTTGGTCAGGTTGTCGTTGCTTAGGGTCTGTTCGTGGCTGAGTATGGCCCGTGTGATGCCCGGCAGAATGGGGTCGGCGTAGGAATAAATAGCCTTCACCTCCTTGGGTTTCGGAATGGGTATCCGCTTTATCATCTGCTGGTACTCGGCGCTCACGGCCGGCACGGCCGCCGCCGAAGGTGCCAGCAGCACCACCAGAAACTCGCCTTCCAGGCGGCTGTCTTTGGTGTACTGCGGGTTCAGGGTGTAGGGCACCCACACGTCGGCGTAGGCATATACCTGGGCGGCCGACACGTTGCGCACCACGCCGGCCACGCGGTAGCGCTTCAGGTCGATTTCGATGGTTTGCCCCACTACATCGGTGCGACCGAAGTAGGCGCGGGCGGTGGCCTCGTTGATGACGCATACGTGCTGCGCCTGCGTCACCTCGGCGCTGGTGAATGCCCGCCCGCCCAGAAACTCGTAGTCCATGATTTGCCAGAAGCTACCGTCGGTATAGGCCATGTCCAGCGGCAGCAGCTTGCTCTTGGTGAAGGCCGTGGCGTTGGACGTTACCGTAGTGACGCCCACCCGCTCGGGCGTTTTGAGCTTGCGCACGTAGTCGTCCACGAAGTGTGCGCTCACGGGGTTGCTCATCCAGCCGTGGCCATCGGCCATTTGGTGGCGCATGGTGTTCACAAACAGCATCCGGTCCACGCGTTTCACCGGCGCGTTGGGTCCCACCATGTGGTCGAACATGGCCATCACCACCAGCAGAATCATCAGCGTGAAGCTCACGCCAAACAGGCTGATGAAGGTGAAGAACTTGCGGCGCATGAGCACCTTCCAGGCAATTTTCAGGTACGAACGGAGCATGGCGAAGCAGGAAGCGAAGAGTGGAATTGAAGAAAAAAGTAGGTGGGCCGGGCTGGCCTAACCGGCGACCGCAGTGGCGGCGCAGTGGGCCGGTGGGCCAGCACCGCGCCCAGCGCGGCCAGCAGCAGGGCCCAAGTCCAGCGTTGCGGGTTCATCACGTCAGGGCGTTAGCTTACCTGGCTGCCGTCGAAGAAGCGGATGACGCGCTGCGTCTTGAGCGCCTGGTGCTCGTCGTGGGTCACCATCACCACGGTCACGCCGTCGCGGCGGTTCAGATTCATCAGCAGCTCCATAATCTCCTCGCCCATCACCGAGTCGAGGTTGCCGGTGGGTTCGTCGGCCAGAATGATTTCGGGGCCGCCGGCCAGGGCCCGGGCAATGGCCACCCGCTGCCGCTGCCCCCCCGAGAGCTGGCCGGGAAAGTGCGCCGTGCGGGCGTTCAGCCCCACTTTGTCGAGGGCATCCAGGGCCCGCTGGCGGCGCTCTTTGCCGCTCATGCCCTTGCGGTAGAGCAGCGGCACTTCCACGTTATCCACCACCGAGAGGTCGTTTATCAGGTGGTAGCTCTGGAAAACGAAGCCGATTTTCAAGTTGCGCAGGTGGGCCAGCTCCTTGTCGGTGTAGGCCGTCACGGGCCGGCCATCCACTTCAATGGTGCCGCTGGTGGGCTCATCGAGCAGGCCCATCAGGCTGAGCAAGGTCGATTTGCCGCAGCCGCTCGGCCCCATGATGGACACAAACTCGCCCCGGTTGATGGTCAGGTTCACCTGGTTCAGCGCCACCGTTTCGATGGTTTTGGTCTGGTACACCTTTTCGATGTTGGTGAGCCGGAGCACCGGCGTGGCACCGTTCTGCACCGTCGGCGGCGTGTGGGTTTCGGGCGAGTTGGCGAGCAGGTTTTCCATGAGAAAAAAGGGGAGAAAAGCGCGTGGAGTGGATTAGAATCAGCGGTTGGCGACGAAAATGGGCGCCTGTTTTTCAAAGTCATACAGCGTCAGCGCCCGCAGGCGGTAGAAGGCCACCCAGCAGGCCCGTAGCGCGAAAATGTAGCCGCGCCGCGCGCCATCCTTTGCCGCCGAGGCCAGCGTTAAATCGGTGAGGCTGATGCGGCCCAGCAGGTAGGTGGCGCGGGCAATGTCGTAACGCCGCTGGGCCAGCGAGTCGGCCCGGCCGGCGAGGGCCAGCTTGTCGCGCAGCGCCGCCACCTGCCCCGCCTGCGCCAGCACCAGCTGCTCGAAGCTGCGCTCTTCCTGCGCCACGTTGCGCTGGGTCTGGTCGCGGTTCAGCTCGGCGGTTTTGATGATGGACTGGCGGCGGCCCCAGTCCACCAGCGGCAGGCTGAACGCCAGCCGCACCTGCTGCTGGTTCTGGAGGTTGAGGTAGGTATTGCCCAGGTTTTCAGCCTGGTTCACGTAGCCCAGGTTGGCCGTAAGTGCGGCCTGAAAGCCGGTGGTGCCGTGGGCCTGCGCCACCGTCCGCTCGGCCTCCAGCAGCCGGCGGCGGAAGGCCAGCGTGGCGCTGCGGTTCTGGCGGGCCTGCTCCAGGGCCAGCGCGGGCAGCACGGCCGGCTGTGGGGCCGGCGCGGGCACGGCCAGGGCGGGCGCTTCGGTGCCGGGCAGGCCGGTGTAGGCTTGCAGGTCCACGGCGGCATTCTGGGCGTCGAGCTGGGCCTGGGTCTGGGCCTGGCGGGCGTCCAGCACGTTCAGTTCCAGCTGCAACAAGTCGCTCTGCGAGAGCCGGCCCAGCTTGAACCGCTCCTGCCCGATGCGCAGCAGCTCGGCCGTGGCCTGGGCATTCTGGCGGGCCACGTCGGCGTTCACCTGCTGTAGCAGCACGTCGAAATACAGCTCCGTGACGCGCTGGGCAATGGTTTCGCGCTCCTCCACGTACTGGCGCCGGCTTTCCTGGTAGCGCAGCGGCTCAATGCGCCGGGCCCACAGCAGGCCGTTGAACTGGCCCAGCGGCTGCGTTATGCCGATGGTAAACGGTTGATTATTATACCGCCGCTGCCCGCCGTTGAAATCATCGAACCGCTGCACCACCGAGCCGATGTACACCTGCCCGCCGGTCAGGCCCAGGTTCTGGCTCAGCGTCAGGCCTAAATCCGAATTATTGATGCGTACCGACTCGAAGCTGGTGGTACCGTCGGGCTGCACCACGGGCGTAATCACGCGGTTGAAATTGGGCACTGTGCCGGCCAGGCCCAGCTGCGGGCGGTAGTTGGCCTGGTAGCCGCGCCAGGCCCAGTAGCTGGTTTCGCGGGTGGTCACGGCCTGCTGGCCGGGCGCCGACTGGTTGATGGCCTGCGCAATAACTTCCTCGAGCGTGAGTGCGCGGGCCTGCGCGGCCACACGCTGCCCTGGCAACAACAGCAGCAAAAGCAGCGAGCAAAACAGGCGTTTCATGGTCGGCCGCATTAGTCGTTCAGGGTTAGCTCCGGCGTGTCCAGATGGTCCTTCATATCCGACACCACAACCTCCTCCCCGGCCCGCAGGCCGCTCACAACCTGCACGTAGTCGAAGTTGCTGTCGCCGAAGCGCACCGTGCGCCGCACCGCTTTGCCATCAGCCAGCACAAATACCGGCTGCTCTTTGCCCCCCAGATAATACGGCCCGTTTTTCACGCGCAGCACGCCGTGGTGGGCGCGGGTCACCACAAACACATCGGCCCGCAGATTGGGCCGCAGCGCCGCGTGGTGCGGGTTGTTGAGCTGGGCGTAGAATGTTACCACGCCCTTGTCCACAGCCGGGCTGATGCTGGCCACGGTGCCGCGCAGGTCGGTGTCGTTGATGCGCACCACCACCGAATCGCCGGGGTGCAGCTGGTCGGCGTAGCTGTCCGAAATGGTGGCCCGCACGCGGAAGCTGCTCAGGTCGGCCACCCGCGCCAGGGCGTCGCCGGCCTGCACGGTGCTGCCGAGGTTGTCGTTCACCCACGTCAGCACGCCCGGCTGCCGGCTGCTGATGTTGGCCTGCCGCAGCTTGGTGGCCAGCTCCGAAATGCTGCGCTGCTGCATCGACACGGTATAGCCCAGCTCGCGCACGTCGGCCGCGTTGGAGCGTTGCTGGGTCTGAATCTGGCGGGCCAGGCGGCTGGCTTCCAACTCGGCCACGGTCAGGTTCAGCTCGGCCTGGCGCACGTTTTCGGCCGTGCCGCCGCCTATTTTCAGCAGCTGCTGCTCGTCGCGCAGGGCCGATTGCAGGCTACGCACCTTCACGGCCTGCACCTGGGCCTGGGCACGCAGGTCGTTGAGGCTGCGCTCCAGGTTGAGCTGCAGCTGGGAGTTTTTGTTCTGGTTGCGCAGCTGCTCGTCGTCAAGCTTGGCCAGGGCCGAGTTGGTCAGGTCCTTGTCCAGCTCCACAATGGTTTCGCCGGCCGCCACCCGCGCCCCCACCACCACCGCCACCCGCCGGATGGTACTCTGGATGGGGCTGGTAAGCACCGCCTCCCGCTCCGGAATGATGGTGCCGGCGGCCGTAATCGAGGCTTCTACCTCGCCCGTTTCCACGGTGGCCGTCAGCACATCGCCGCGCCGCAGGCTGGGCTTCAGCACCGTGCGAAAAGCCAGTACCGCGCCCAGCGCCAGCAGCACCGCGGCGGCTACCGCGAGCCAGCGGCGGCGCTTGCGTTGGGTGTGAATAGAATCGGCAATGGCTCTGTCCATTTTCGTGCAGAAATCAGGAGGGTTTCTGTATAGTGGGCCAAGCCGCGTGCCATTTTTATAAAATATTGATTATCAAAATAAAAACTCCAAACCAAGCGTGGCGTGCACAAAAAAAGGTGTCCATTTATGAACACCTTGTCTTTAATCGGACAGTCGATATCGTCCTTACCGGACAGCTACCGGCCTCAGGCTTTTTGTGCCGCTCTTACTTTTCTGCTTGCGGCCCCACCACAGCACGGTGCCCGTTACGGGCAGACTAGCCGAAATCAGGCTGGCCAGAAAGGCCACGATTTTGCCGCCCAGGCCCAGAAGCTGGCCCGTGTGCAGGTCGTAGTTCATGTCGCTGAGCTTGCCGCCGTTGCTCTTGCCGGCGTGGAAACGGCCCTGCAGCACCCGGCCCGATACGGGGTGAAAGGCATAATCGTCGCGGTGGTAGTAGTGCAGCGTCCGTTGGTAAGCCCAGCAATAGGCCGGGGCCTTGCCCGTACCGGCTGGCCCGATGAGTATCATTTCGGCCTGCGGTGAGCGATGCCGGACGGTGCGGTAAATGACGTCGGGCAATGGCTGCGTGGCGGCCGATACGGCTTGCAGCGTGTCCACTGTGGCCTGCGCTTTTTCCTGCGGGTAGGTCCGGCCGCCATTGGCTATCAACTCAGCAGAATCGAGCAGGCCGGGGAAAATCATGAACAAGCCCGTGAGCGCCAGCACCACCGCAATGCTGGCAACGTAAAACCCCAACACGTTGTGCAGGTCGTAGTTGACGCGTCGCCAGCGGGCACCCCATTTGATGGTGAACCGCTGCCTGCGCTCCTGCCGGCGCTTGGGCCACCACAGCACCAGCCCCGTGCCCAGCATCAGCACGAAGACGATGACGCTGCCGCCCACTACCCATTTGGCCACGGCCTCGGGCAGCAGCAAGGTCATGTGGATGGCCTGCACGATGCTGAAAAAGTGGTAGCGCAGGTTCTGCTCCTTCAGCACCTGCCCCGTGTACGGGTTCAGGTACACCTGCGTGGGCGTGCCGGCCGGGTCGGTGAAATACACTGTCGCGGAGCGCTCCGGGCCGAAATACGTCACCCACGTTGTTTCTTTCTTCACATCGGGATGCTTCGCCAGCGCCGCCGCCTGCAGGCGTGAGGGCAGCTGCGGTTTCAACGCCGACGCTTCCACCTTGCGCCAGGGCTCGGTCAGGTCCCGGATTTCATCCTGAAACGTGAAGATGGCCCCCGTCAGGCTCACAATGAATACCACCAGCCCCGAGGCCAGCCCGAGCCAGAGGTGCAGTTTGCCAACGGCTTGCTTAACGGTCATGGGCAGAATCGGACTCGCCAGGACATCAGGCCTCGCCACGCGCTGCATAACGTCCTGGTTTCGCGTTTAATAATCTAAAACTTATACGCCACCGAGCCCACAATGCTGCGCAGCTTCTGCGCGTTGATGGTGGTGTAGCCAATCCAATAGTGCTGGTCGGTCAGGTTGTCGACCTTAGCCGACAGGCGGTAGTGCGGCTGGTCGTAGAAAATGCTGGCGTTGAGCACCGTGTAGCTGGGCAGAATAAAAACACCCTGCGACACGCTGTTCACGATTTTGTTGTCGCTGGCGTAGTTGCCGCCAACACCCGCGCCCAGGCCCCTGAGCGCGCCGGCTGGCTGGCGGTAGCTCACCCAGGCATTGGCCAGGTAGGGCGAGGAGGCAGTGGCGGGGCGGAAGCCGTTCAAATCCGCGTTGGTGTCCACGTACTTGGCGTAGTTGTAGGCGAAGCCGCCCACCACGTTCAGGCCCGGCAGCGGGTTGGCCGTCAGGTTCAGCTCAGCGCCCCGGCTCCACTGGTTGCCGTCCTGGGCGCTCACGTTGGGGGCAATGGTGCGCAGGATGTTCTGCACCCGAATGTCGTAGTAGCTCGCCGTGAGGCTCACCCGGCCGCCGGCCGCGTCCAGCTTCACGCCGCCTTCTATCTGGTTGGCGCGCTCGGGAGTGGTCACGTGCGACCTGCCCTCAAGGTCCACAAACGTGGTATTCAGGTTGGTAAAGCTGTTCTGGTAGTTGGCAAACAGCGCGACTTTGTCTTTCACGGGCTGATACACCAGGCCAAACTTCGGCGAAACCGCCGTTTGCTTATACGCCTCTACCGGAGCGTAGTACAGCCCGCCCTTGTTATCGTAGCGGTCCACGCGCATGGCCGCCAGCACGCTCAGCTGGTCGGTCAGGCTCAGCACATCCGAGGCGAAAGCACTGTAGGTGTTCACCTTGGTTGTCACCAGGTAATGAAACAGCGCGGGGTTCGCCGCATAGGCGGCATCCACGGCGGCGCCGTTAAATGCGCGGTAGTTGTTGCTCCCCAGGCCCAGCGGCACTACATCAATGTTGCCGCCGAAGTAGTCCAGGTTGGAATTAATGCTCAGAAAATCAAGCCCGAGCACCACGCGGTTGCGCAAACGCCCCAGCTGAAAATCTCCGTTGAACAGCTGCTGCACCTCGTAGGTATCGCTGTGGCTGTTCGTCGACTGGTCGGCCCGGTACAGGCTATGAGCGCCGGGCTGGCGCGTCAGGCCCGTCGCAGGCACCGGCCGGCCCAGCGCCGCCAGCGAGTCGAGGGCATACACCGTGTTGGATACCATGTAGAAATACGGCCCCTTGCCCTGCGAGTAGCTGCGGCTCGACGAGAGGTAGGTAGTCGACGTAAAGCCGGGCGAAATGCGATACCGCACCTGCCCAAACAGGTTCGTGCTGCGCGAATCCTGCCTCAGGCCCGGCCCCTGGTACGACTGCCGGTAATCGAGCGGCGCCTGGTCGGCCCGCGAAAAGCCCAGGTTCTTAATCTGCTCCTGGTAGTTGAAATAGATAATCTGCTTGCCGATGTTGCTGCCCCGGTAGATTTCCGCATCCAGGTTGATGGTCAGCCGGTCGTTGGGCCGGAACTGCAGGCTGGGCGCGATGGCCAGGTTTTTTACGTAGCCCGCGTAGCCCGCATTCTGCCAGCTGTCTTCGTAGTTGTACGCCGTGTTCAGCCGGAAAGCCAGGGTTTTGGCGGCGTTGAGCGGCGTGTTCACGTCGGCGCTCACCCGGTGGAAACCGTAGCTACCGCCCGACACCGCCACTTCGCCCCCAAACGTCTCGAACGGTTTCTTGGTCACGCGGTTGAGCAGGCCGCCGTAGGACGTGAGCGCGCTGCCGTACAGCGTGGCCGACGGCCCCTTGATGGCTTCCAGCTTCTCCAGGTTGATGGCATCAACGGTGCTGGTCACGCTGCCGGCCACGCCGTTGCGCAGCTGGCTCGACACCACAAAGCCCCGGCTGGCGTAGAACGAGCCGCCGTCGCCGCCGCGTCCGGTTGGCTCCCACATTTTTTGCAGGCCCGGCACGTTGCGCGTCGCGTCGTCCACCGAAAACACCAGCTGCTCCGTCAGCAATTCCTTGCCCACCGTGGCGTACACCTGCGGGTTCTCGAGGTTTTTGAGCGGCATTTTGGCCACGTCCTCGCTGTTGGGCCGATTGAATTTATTGGTGCGCGCGCCCTGCACCACCACCTCCTGCAGCTCGGCCGTGCTTTCAGCCAGCCTGAAATCGAGGGTCACGCGCTGGCCCGCTGCCACCGTCACCTGCTGCTGGGCCGGCTTCAGCCCCACCGACGACACGATGAGCATGTAGGTGCCCGCCGGCACGGCCCCTATCGTGTAGTGCCCCTCGCCATCGGTAATGCCACCCAGGGCCTGGCCTTGCAGGCCCACACTCACCGATTCGGCCGGGTCGCCGTCGGTAGTCGTCACCCGCCCCCTGATGCTGCCGGTGCTTTGGGCTTGCACCGGGCTGTTTGCAAAAGCAAACAAGCTAACCAGCAGCACCATAAATGGCCAATAAATCAAAAATCGTAAACTCTTCATGCCGCGTTGTTTTGCAATTGATGCTGCAAAGCAACCACCGCAAGCCGGCATTTCCAACGCTATTTAGACAAATTCCAAATAACTATTGAGAATAATTCTAAATAATACTGTCAATCAAGTCAGTGCCTGATACACCACAAACGCCGCCGCGTAAGCCAGTCCCGTCATGTACAGCAGTTGCGCCAGCGGCCAGCGCCAGCTCTTGGTTTCGCGGTAGGTCACGGCCAGCGTGCTCATGCACTGCATGGCAAATACGTAGAACACCAGCAGCGAAAACGCCCGCGCCGGCGTGAAAAACGGCTGCCCATGCACGTCGCGCTCGGCGCTCAGCTTCTGTTGCAGCGTGCCCATGTCGGCATCCTGCCCCACGCTGTAAATCGTTGATATTGTGCCCACAAACACCTCCCGCGCCGCAAACGAAGTAAGCAGGGCAATGCCGATTTTCCAGTCGTAGCCCAGCGGCCGGATGGCCGGCTCCAGCGCGTGACCAAAGGAGCCCGCGTAGGAATTCTCCAGCCGGGCCGATGCCACGCGGCGGCTGGTTTCGGCCTCGTCCCATTTTTGCGCGGGTGCTTCCTGCCGAACCTGCGCTTCGGCCTTTTCCTGCCGCTGGCCGGGGCCGTAGCTGGCCAGCACCCAGAGCAGCACCGAAATGGCCACAATCACGCGGCCCGCTTGCAACACAAACGCCTGCACCTTCTGGTAAATGGTCAGGCCCACGTTTTTCCAGCGCGGCCACTGATAAACGGGGAATTCCATGATGAAGTAGCTCCGCTCCCGCGCCTTCAGCACCGTTTTCAGCACCCAGGCCGAGGCCAGGGCCGAAAACAGCCCGAGCAGGTACAGCGACATCAGCGCCACGCCGCGCAGGTTGAAAATGCCCCACGCCGCCTCATCGGGCACCACCAGCGCCACCAGCACCGTGTATACCGGAATGCGCGCCGAGCACGACATGAGCGGCGTCACGAAGATGGTAATCATCCGGTCCTTCCAGCTCTCAATGGTACGCGCGCCCATGATAGCCGGCACCGCGCAGGCAAGGCCCGATATCAGCGGCACCACACTTTTGCCGCTCAGCCCAAAGGGGCGCATCAGCTTGTCCATCAGGAAGGTCACGCGGGCCATGTAGCCCGTTTCCTCCAGCACCGCCAGGAAACCAAACAGCAAGGCAATCTGCGGGATGAAGATGAGCACGCCGCCCAGGCCAGCCAGCACCCCCTCCGTCAGCAGCCGCACCAGCGGCCCGTGGAAGTTCTCCTGAATAACCGCGCTCAGGCTCGAAATGCCCTGGTCAATCCAGTCCATCGGGTATTGCGCCCAGGCAAAAATGGCCTGAAACAGCAGAAACAAAATGCCCAGAAAAATGAGGTAGCCGCCCACCCGGTGCGTCAGCACTTTGTCAATCCGGTTGCTCACCGGCTCGCGCTGCTCGGTGCGCGTCACCGTCACCGTTTCCAGCAGGATTTCGTTGATGCGGGCGTAGCGGCCAATGGTTTCGGCGGCCTGCTGCGCCGTGGCATCGAACGCATATTTCTGGGTAAGCTCCTGAATGTGGGCCTTCTCGTCGGCACTCAAAAACCCAATCTGCCGGTACTGCTGCGCGTAGTGCAGCGCCAGGTAGTCGTTGTGCAGGTTGAAGTAGTAGCGAATCTGGCGCACCAGCGGCAGCAGCTGCTCGTCGGGCTGCCAGAAGCGCACCGGCGGCGCGTCCAGCCGCTGCGCCATCACAATCTTGAGCGCCGCCACGCCAATGCCCTTCCGCGCATTCATCGGAATAATGGGCACGCCCAACTCCTGCTCCAGCGCCTTCAGGTCAATGTTGATGCCGTGGCGCGCGGCCACGTCCATCATATTGAGGGCCAGCACGGCGGGCAGCCCAAGGTCACCGAGCTGCGTGAACAGCAGCAAGCTGCGGCGCAGGTTGTTGGCATCCACCGTCACCACCACAAAATCGGGGTAGTTATCGGCGGTTTTATCGTAGAGCAGGTCGGTTATCACCTTCTCGTCCAGGCTCTTGGGATAGAGCGAGTAGGTGCCCGGCAGGTCAATAATCTCGGCCCGCTGCGTGGCCGTAAGCTGCGCCACGCCGGTTTTGCGGTCCACGGTCACACCGGGGAAGTTGCCTACCTTCTGGTTGAGGCCGGTGAGTTGGTTAAACAGCGACGTTTTACCGCTGTTCGGGTTGCCAATCAGCGCAATACGCACCGGACGCATCGAAGCAGTGGCGGCTGGCTGGCCGTCGGCTACCTGCGCCGGATTGCTCACTGTGGCCGCCATTCGTTGTGCGCTACTCTTTCAGCATGATGGTGGCCGCCTCGCTGGCCCGCACCGACAGTGTGTATTCCTGGTCGCCGAGCACCAGCATCAGCGGGTCGCCCAGCGGGGCCCGGCCGCTCAGGCGCACCTTCACGCCGGGTATGCAGCCCATTTCCAGCAGCTTCAGTGCCATCTCGGGGTCTTCGAGGCAGCAGATGGTGCCGGTTTCGCCCAGGCGCAGGTCTTTGGCGGTGCGCCGGGTGGCGGCAGCTACGGCAGGTTGCGGGGTACGGCGAAACAGGGCCACGGGCAGGTTTATTCTATTTAGAAAGAGTACAAACAAAGGTACGGAACCAAATGCTTTTCGCCCAGCCCGATTTTTTTTATCCGGTTTCTCGCAGGCTATTCCGGCTTTTGGGCGGCCATTGAGTCATCTTGTTTTACTTACAAATTGGAGGTGCTGATTTTTTCTGATAACTTTCCGCACTGGAATTTGTAATTTTGTCCAGTCTATCACGCTTCCTATGTCTAAAAACCTACTATTTATAGCATTATTACTAGCTGTTTCTGCAACTTCGGGTTGGTCACAGCAAGTTCAAATCAAAGGCGTAATCGTTGATAAGGACACAAAAGAGCCGCTGCCGTTCACGTCCATCGGGCTGAAAAATGAGCAAATCGGAGCCCTTAGCAACGAGCATGGTCAGTTCATCGTGCCCGCTCCTACGCAGAACACCGCCGACTCCCTCATTGTGGTGGCGCTGGGCTACGCCCGCCGGGCCGTGCTGGTGAAGCGCGGCGTGGCCGTGGCCGACCTCACCATTGAGGTTCCCAAGCGGGCCGTGCAGCTGAGCAACGTGGTGGTGAAAGGCGGCAAGGTAAAAAACCTGGGGCTCGGGGCCAAGTCCAACGACCCCGGCGAAGGCATGATTCAGGGCCTGCCGGGCTCACAATATGCCTTCTTCGTTAAAAACGACAAGAACAAGAAGCTTGGCAACGTGCGGACGGTATCGTTTTACATCGGCGAAAACGGTTTTCCCCGCGAGCCTTTCCGGGTGCGCCTCTACAAGGCCGACGGCAACTACAACGCCCCCAACACCGATTTGCTCACCGAAAACGTGGTGGTATCGGCCCCGCAGGGTGGCCAGTGGTACACGGTGGACCTCACGCCTTACAACATCATGGCGCCGGAAGAAGGCTTCTTCGTAGCCATGGAATGGGTGGTAAGCGGCGATAAGTTCTTCGCCACCAACTTCATGGACGACTACACGCCCTACGGCCAGATTATGCGCCCCACCTTCGAGTTCAAGGAAAGCCGCACCTGGAACTATTCCATCGGCAAAGGCTGGAGCCTCATCACGGCCGCCAACAGCCAGGGCCTGCGCTATAATGCCATGATTAAGGCCGAAGTGGACATGATTAAATAAGTCAATCAATTCGCTAATCAGGCAATAAGAAGAAGGCCCGGCTAAACAGCCGGGCCTTCTTCTTATTGCCTGATTAGCGAGTGGGAAAATCCCCAAACCCACGGTTGATTCCCGCCAATCAGTGCTTTAGTGCTTCACGTCTTTTGTCCACAGGCTCATAATCCATTCCCGAATGGTTTCTTCGGCCAAGGGCGAGAACAGGGGCATCATCTCGCCGTTCATCAGCGTCCACTCCGTTTTGGGAGGCTGGAAGAGGTGGTTGACACCGGACAGGCGCTTGGCCGTAACGTTTCTATTTACGCTTTTCAGCTCTTTTTCCAAAGCTACGAGGTGCAGGTCGGCAGGGGCCTGCTGGTCGTTGGTGCCGTTGAGCAGCAGCACGGGGCACTGCACCTGGTCGAGCTCAGCAATGGGGTCGAAGGCGAGGAAAAAGCGCCGCCACGGCGTGAGCAGCTTGGCGGCGGCGGCGGTGGCGGCCTCGGGGGTGAGAGTAGGCTGGTCCTGCCGCAGCATATTGCTCACGATGGCTTGTGCCTGGGGCGGGTTGGTATTGCGGATGATGGTGTACATGGTGCGCTGCCGCTCGTATGCGGCCTGCACCAGGGCCGGGTCTAACTTTTTGGCGCGCAGCTCGGCTACCTGCTGCTCCAGCAAGGTTTGCTCGCCCGGCAGGCCATAGCCCGCCAGCGACACCACAAACGCTGGCGGCAGAGGCTGGCCCGCCGCCAGCAGCGCCACGTTGGCTCCTTCACCATGCCCTATCACGCCGATGCGGTTGATATTGATTTCCAGCCGCGCCCGTAGAAAGTTCATAGCGGCCTGCACATCGCTCACCCGCATGGCGGTGGTGGTGGTGGCAGAATTGCCGCCCGACTGGCCCACCCCCCGGTCATCGTAGCGCAACACGGCGATGCCACGCCGGGTGAGATAGTCGGCCAGCGCCCCCAGCATGTGGAAATCATCGATAGTGCCGTCGCGGTCCTGGCTGTCCACGTCGCTCACCAGCAGCACAGCCGGAAAAGGACCAGTGCCGGCCGGTACCGTCAGGGTGGCGCTCAGGTTGAGGCGGGCCGTGGGATTGTTCACCACTACTTCTTCCTCGCGGTAGGGCGGCGTAAGCCGCGTGCCGGGCGCAGAAGCAGTGGGCATGGGTGAATGCCGCAGCACCACCATCGATTTTACCCCCGAAGCAATCCAGGCACCGCTTAGCTCTTGCCTGGCGGCATCATAACGAGCGTCGTAACGGCTGCCCACGCCGGGCATCCGCATGAGCACCGAGTCGCCGCGCACGGTAATTTCCGTAACGGTGCGGCTTATTTTCTGTGCGGGCACATCGAGCGCCCCGAAATACTTGCCCCCGGCCAGCGGCACCACACTAATTGTCACATCGAGCTGGCCGCCGAGCAGCGGCAGCTTGCCCTTCCACAGGCCGCCCAGTGCTACTCCGCCGTCGCTCAGAACTCCTGTTTTGGCTTGGGCAATATCAGCACCCACTACTCCCAACAGCACCAAAACCCAGAGTAAACGTCTCCTCATCTTATAAAAAGCAATCAAATTAGTCAGAACCCGAAAGATAAGCCCTGGCGTACCAGCCATATTAAATTGGCTAATATCCCATTGCTGGCAGCATAGTGGAGGAGGACCGCAAAATAACAGAAAACTAAGCGTCCAGCGGGTATTAAATCTTTCTATGTTGCCAACAACCGTTTGAAAAACGAATGACGTGCACCGGTGAGCTGCTTTGGCCCCTGCCAAAATCAGCTCACCGGTGCACGTCATTCAGGCGTCAAATCCCTCGGGGGGGTACTAGCGGGTACGCACGGCAATCTCCACGCGGCGGTTTTCCTGGCGGCCGGCGGCCGTCGCGTTCGTAGCCACAGGCATGGCTTCGCCCATTGGCTCAACGCTCACCCGGTCGGCAGCAATTTTACCGTTGCTCACTAGGTAGCTTTTCACGGCTTCGGCACGCTGCGCGCTCAGGGCCTTATTATAGCTTTTGTCGCCGCGCGCGTCGGCAAAGCCCATCACCCGCACCTGCCGGGTGCCGTAGCGCTGGCCAATCGAGCCCGTAATCTGATTCAGGGCAGCGGCGGCTGAGGGCTTTATATCGGCTTTGTCAGTATCGAAGAGCACCGTTTCGTCCACGCTGTACACATTGTAGGTGCTGTCGCCGCGCACCGATACGCCCGGCAGGGTAATCTCCTTGAATTTCACGTCGGCCAGCCTGGCTTTGGTCAGGTCCCACTCATCGTCTTCACTCACAGACTCGCGGGCAGTGCGGCTGTCGCGGGCCATCACGGCGGTATCCTGGCCAGCTTCGCTGAGCTGGTCTTTGGTGGGCGACTGTTTGGTGTCGCAGCTGCTGAGCAGCGTGGCGGCAGCAAGTGCCGAAAGGAGGGCTTTTTTCATGATATTGGGAAAGAAATGATGGGCAGCATACGGCCTTTTCGAAAAAAGCGCCGAATGCCATCAATATTTTTCCAGGTTTGCAGCCAGCAGCGCAACCGCGACCAACAGCCTTGGGAAAGTCCAAAAAACCTCATTCTGCCCCACAAAGCAATAATCTGGTAACACCGACACGTTTGATTGGGTAACCCTATAAAAAAAAATGCAATCCACCTGCACTTTGCGACAACTTTCGAAGCATACAGGTAACAATAGATTGGACTGGAATTTGTAAATTTGCCAGACGACCATCTTATCTATTATTTTTGGCGATGATGAAACGCATACTTTTTTTCGCACTATGGCTACTCCTGCCGGCACTGGGCTGGGCACAGGAAAACCGCATTACGGGCCGTGTCGTGGATGCCAAAACCAAGGACCCCGTTCCCTTTGCGTCGATTGGCCTACGGGAAGAGGGCACGGGTGCTCTCACCAACGAATACGGGTATTTTCAGTTGGCAGGCCTGGAAAAAACCAGCCAGGACTCGCTGATTGTCATGACATTGGGCTACGAGCGCAGCGCTATTTTTATCAAGCGCGGCAGCACCGAAGACCTTATCGTTGAGCTGAAAAAACGTGTCATCGAGCTGAGCGAAGTGAAGGTGAAGGGCGGCAAGCTCAAAAACCTGGAACTGGGCTCGAACTCCAACAATCCGGGCGAGGGCATGATTCAGGGCCTGCCCGGGTCACAATATGCTTTTTTCGTGAAAAATGAGAAGCAAAAAAAGTTGGGCAACGTTCGGACCGTGTCTTTTTACATCGGTGAAAACGGCTTCCCCCGTGAGCCTTTCCGGGTGCGTCTATACAAGGCAGATGGCAACTACAACGCCCCCAACACCGATTTGCTCACCGAAAACGTGGTGGTTTCGGCCTCACGCGGCGGCGAGTGGTACACCATCGACCTGAGCACGTACAACATCCCGGCTCCGGAAGAGGGCTTCTTTGTGGCAATGGAGTGGATTGTGGGTGGCGACAAGTTCTACACCACCAACTTTATGGACAACTACACGCCCTACGGCCAGATTATGCGTCCCACCTTCGAGTTTAAGGAAAGCCGCACCTGGAGCTATACCATTGGCAAGGGCTGGAACCTGCTCACGCTGGCCAACGGCCAGGGCCGCCGGTATAATGCTATGATTAAGGCTGAAGTGGACATGATTAAATAGCCCGAGCGACACCTTGTATATGCAAGGTATTTGCCCGGTTTTTTACGATTAGAATGCAAAAAAGCCCTGCCAGTCAGCAGGGCTTTTTTGTTGGCCATCGGCGACCGGACCAGCCGCCATTGCGAGGAGGAAGCCCAAGCTTTAGTCCCGGGCTATTGCTGCCTATTTCTTCGTCTGCAACACTATCCATTCCCGAATGGCATCTTCGGCTTCGGGAGAAAAGTTAGGCTGAGGCTGGCCGTTGACAACCGGCCACTTGGTGGGGTCGGGCTGAAACAAGTGGTTGACGCCTTGCAGCTTGCGCACAGTCACATTCTTATTCTTGCTGGCCTTCAGGCCTTTTTCCAGCGGGCCCATGTTGGCATCGGCATTGATGGTCAGGTCGGAAGTGCCATTGAGCAGCAATACCGGGCAGTTGACGGCCGCCAGCTTCTCTACCGGATTGAAAGCCAGGAAATAGCGGTAGCGGGGCGAAGTCATTTCTGCCGCGCTGGCCTGGGCGGTGGCATTGTCGATGGCCGCGTTGTTCTGCTTGAGCATATTGGCCACAATGGCCTGCGCCTGGGCATTGTCGGTGGTCTGGCGAATGATTTCGAGCATGGCCTGCTGGCGCTTGGTGGCAGCCTCAATCTGGGCCGCGTCGGTGCCGAGCGTGCGGAGGGTAGTGGCTTGCTGCTGCACCACAATGTCGCGGCCGGGCAGGCCGTAGGCGGCCATGGTGACCACAAAAGCCGGAGGCAAGGGCTGAGCCGCCGCCAGCAGCGCCACGTTGCCACCTTCGCCGTGGCCAATAAGGCCCAAGTGCGCGAGGTCGATTTCGGGGCGGGTGCGCAGGTAGTTGAGGCCGGCCTGGGCATCGCTCACCAAATCGGCAGTAGTAACGGCGGGAGTGCCACCGGATTTGCCAGCGCCCCGGTCATCGAAGCGGAGCACGGCAATGCCCCGGCGGGTGAGGTAGTCGGCCAGCTGGCCCAGCGGGGCAAAGTCGCCCACGGTGCCGTCGCGGTCATGCGGGCCGCTGTCGCTCAGCAGCACCACGGCCGGGAAGGGCCCGGGGCCGGCCGGGATGGTGAGCATACCGGCCAGGCGGGCATTCACGGTGAGGTTGCTGAAGGTGGCCTCCTCCTCGCGATAGGGCGGGGTGAGGCGCACGTTCTTGGCGTTCATGGCAGGCAGGGCGCTGAAGGTAAGCGTCATGGGCACTTTGAAGCCGGGCGACTGCCAGGTACCGGCCATCTGCTTGCCGTCGGCCGAAACGCGGCCAATGAAGCGGGTGGCGGCTTCTTCGGCATAAAGGCGCACGGTGTCGCCTTTGATTTCGGTTTTCACGTTCATGCGGCTCACTTTCTGGAGCGGCACGTCGAGGGTGCAGAAATACTCGCCGCCGGTGAGCTTCACAAACCGGAAGATGACTTCAAGCTGCCCGCCGGGCACTTTCAGCGGGCCTTTCCAGAGGCCGTCGAGCGGTGGCACATCGGCCACGCGGGCCGAAACCGATTGGGGACGGGCACTTGCCTGCACAGGCCCCGCCAGCACGAAGCCGGCCAGCAACATACCAAAAAGGTGAAACAACCGAAACGTATTGATTTTCATAACAAAAAAGAAGCGTCACAAACAGCTTGCTGACTCAAAATTAGAAGGGAGCCGCGCCGCCCAGTGTAAAGTAGCAAAATAAATACCTTGCCAACATTGGCCAAGCCGGCCGTTGCCACAAAAAAAGTCCCTGCTCTGCCACAGAAGCAGGAGCTTTTAGAAGCCAAGCGGGTGATTTACACCCCAAAGCTGCCCGAGGCTTTCAACTAGAAAAAGGTACCGCGGGCTCCTGCCTGCACCATTTGGCCGGGCAGGATATGTATCGGGAAGCAGCCCCGGCTGGCCACGCCAGTGGCCTTTCGAAGAAGCTTCCTCGCCGGCCAGCACCTGGCAGGCATCGGGGCAGATATTGCCGCCCCTGGCCTGAATTACGCCCGCGACAGTGGCTTTGCCTGTCCCATCGAAATCAGCATCGTGTTATCGATTCCTGTTCAGCTTATTCGCTGACGAATACGCGCTTCACCCGCTCGCTCACATTGGTCAGCAGCTCGTAGGCAATGGTGCCGATGCGACCGGCCATTTCGGGCAGCGGCAGGCCATCCCCGAAGACGAGCGCCACATCGCCGGCTCGCGCCGCCGCAATGTCCGTCACGTCCACCATGCACATGTCCATGGCCACGGAACCCACCACCGGCACCCGCTGCCCGTGCACCAGCACCATGCCCGCGCCATTGCTGAAGCGGCGGTCGTAGCCGTCGGCGTAGCCGATGGCCAGGGTGGCAATGCGGCGCTCGTGCGCGGTGGCAGTGCCCCGGCGGCCATAGCCCACGGTGGCGCCAGCGGGCAGGGTTTTAATCTGGGAAATGGTGGTACGCAGCTGGCTCACCGGGCGCAGCGCGGCGGGGTCGGCGGTGTTGCTGGCATCCACCCCGTAGAGGCCGATGCCGAGGCGCACCATGTCGAAATGCGCTTCGGGAAAACGCAGAATGCCGGCTGAGTTCAGTGCGTGTCTGATTACGGAATGGCCCAGGGCGGCTTCCAGGGCAGTGCTCATGCGGCGGAAGGCGGCCAGCTGCTCGCGGGTGAAATCGTCGTGGGCGGGGTCGTCGGCGGCGGCGAGGTGGGTCATCATGCTGGCCACGGGCAGGCGGGCGGCGTGCTGGCGCAGGCAGGCCGCCAGCGCAGGCAGGTCGGCCTCCTCAAAGCCGAGGCGGCGCATACCGGTATCGAGCTTGAGGTGGATTTTGGGCGCGGGTGCCCCGGAAGCGGCATCGAACGTGGCGAGGTAGGCATCCAGCATCTCGAAGGAGTAGATTTCGGGCTCCAGGCGGTAGCGGCGCAGGGTTTCGAAAGCATCGGGCGCGGCGTTCATCACCATGATGGGCAGGCTGATGCCGGCTTCGCGCAGGGCAATACCTTCGTCGGCGTAGGCCACGGCGAGGTAGTCGGCGCGCTGAAACTCAAGCAGGCTGGCTACTTCGTAGGAGCCCGCGCCGTAGGCGAAGGCCTTCACCATCACCATGAGCCGGGTGCCGGGGCGTAGCTGGCGGCGGTAGTACTGCAGGTTGTGGCTGAGGGCATCGAGGTTGACTTCGAGCACCGTGCCGTGCTGCTGGGCCTGCAAGGCGGCCACGATGCGCTCGAACCCGAACCGCCGCGCGCCCTTGATGAGGATGACTTCGTGGGCAAAATCGGCGGGATTGAGCTGGGCGAGGAAATCCTCGGTGGTGGGATAGAATTCGGTTAAGAGCTGATAGCTAGAAGTTAAGAGTGGTCTGGCCGGCTCTTCGCTTTTAGCGCTTAACTGCAAAATCTCCTCCCCGATGCCCACCACACGGCTCACGCCGGCAGCGGGCAGCAGGGCCGCCACGCGGGCATACAGCTCCGCGCCGGTGAGACCCGATTCGAGCACGTCGCTGAGAATCAGGGTACGGCGGCCGGGGCGGCTCTGGCGGGCCAGGGCGCTCAGGGCCAGGGCCAGGCCGGCGAGGTCGTTGTTGTAGGTGTCGTCGAGCAGGTAGGAGTCGTGGCGGCCGAGCTTCATTTCGAGGCGCATGGCCACGGGGTGCAGGCGCGCCAGCCGGCGCTGGATTTCGGCGGGCTCTACCTGGCGGTGCAGCAGCACAGCCACGCAGTGCAGCGCATTTTCAAGGGAGGGCTCATCGGCAAACGGCAGCGTAAAGGCGGCCGTGAGGCCAGTGGCCGCGTATGTTGCCTGCAGGCTGGTGCTGCTTTCGCTGCTGGCAGTGAGGGCAAAGCGCAGGTCGGCCGGCTGCCCAGCCCGGCGCGTCCAGCGAAAGGCCGGCAGGCCCAGCTCCGCCACAACGCGCTGCACCAGCGGCTGGTCGGCGCAGTAGAACAGGCGCCGGAACTGCGGCCCCTGGAACAGCCGCAGCTTCTCGCGCAGCTTCTGCTCGTCGGTGGCAAAGCCGGCATCGTGCGCCGTGCCGAGCATGGTAAAAATGCCTTCGGTGGGCCGGATGATGTCGGCGAGCCGGGCCATCTCCCCCACTTCCGAAATGCCGGCCTCGAAGATGCCCAGCGTGTGCCGCGCGGGGTTCAGCTCCCACACGCTCAGCGGCACGCCCACCTGCGAGTTGTAGGAGCGCGGCGAGCGGCAGATGTCCTCGTCGGGGCTCAGCAGCTGGGCCAGCCACTCTTTCACAATGGTCTTGCCATTGGAGCCGGTGATGGCCAGCACCGGCCCGGCAAACCCGGCCCGGTGGGCGGCGGCCAGCGTCTGCAAGGCAGCTAATGAGCTGCTTACCTGAATTATGCCGGCCTCGGGGTAAGCCGCAAGGCCATCAGGCAGCTCCGCGTTTTTTTCAATGATAAACAGCCGCACGCCCTGGGCGTAGAGGGCCGGCAGGTAGCGGTGGCCGTCGTGGCTGGGGCCGCGCAGGGCGAAAAACACCGCGCCGGCGGGCAGGCCCACCCGGCGGCTGTCGAGCAGCAGATGACGCACGTCGGCCGTGGCATCGGCGGGGGCCTGGAGCAGGCGACCGGCCAGCAGGCCGGGCAAATCGAGGAAGCGGGGAAACAGCATAGCGGGGCAAAGGTCCGGCAAAGATGGCCGCCGGTGCCAGGTCGGCGTTGCGCTGCCGTCGGGCCGCACTTGCGGCAGGCTGCTAGCACCCAAATAATTCGCTGCGTTTACGGTAAGGCTGCCCGCCTAACTTTGCCGGGCCAGCTTAGCGCCGCCCGCATGAAATTATCCCGATTCCTTTTTGGCCTGAGCCTGGCCCTGTGGCTGGTGGGCTGCGCGCGCCGGCCCACCCGGCTACCGATTTACGACGTGGTTATCAACCACGTAACCATTGTGGATGTGCGCACGGGCCAGCTGGTGCCCAACCAGGTGGTGGCCATTGCCAAAGGCAAAATCGTGGAAATTCAGGTGGCCGACAAGGATAGCTACGCCGCCAGGCAGTACGTGAACGGCAACGGGCGCTACCTCATTCCCGGCTTGTGGGACATGCACGTGCACTTCCGGGGCGGCGACAGCCTGGCGGCGGCCAATAAAAAAAGCCTGACCCTGTACCTGGCGCACGGCATCACGACGGTGCGCGATGCCGGGGGCGACCTCACGCCCAGCATTTTCCAGTGGCGGCGCGAGCTGGACGCCGGCCGGCTGGCCGGGCCGCACATTTTCACCTCCGGCCCTAAGATTGACGGGCCGCACGCCTACTGGCCGGGCTCGCTCGAAGTAGAAACGCCCGCCCAGATTCGCCACGCCCTCGACTCGCTGCAACGGCTGAAGGTGGACTACGTGAAGCTTTACGACAGCAGGATTTCGGGCGCGGCCTACCTCGAAACCATCCGGCAGGCCCAGCGGCGCGGCCTGAAAACGACGGGCCACATGCCCTACTCCGTGACGCTGGGCGAGGCCATCAAGCGGGGGCTCGATGCTACCGAGCATCTGTACTACGTGTTCAAGGCCTGCTCCGGCAAGGAAGACAGCCTCACGACGGCTGTGCGCAACAGCCTGGCCACCTCCAAGCCGCTGGGGCTGTTTGCGGTGCTGCCGGCCGTGTACGACACCTATAGCCCGGCCGCCGCCAGCCGCATTTTTGCGCTCATGGCCAAGCGCCACACGGCCGCCGTGCCCACGCTCTACATCCAGCGCACGCTGGCCGAGCTGCCCGAAAACGACCACGCCGGCGATACGCTGCTGGCCTACATCGACCCGAAGATTCAGGCCACGTACCAACGCCGCCAGTCGGGTGCCCGGCAGCAGTCCCTGACCGCGCAGCTATTCAGCAAGAAGCTGAGCGCCAAATTCATGAGTTTGGTGCCGCAGATGCAGGCGGCCGGTGTCACGCTGCTGGCGGGCTCCGACAGCGGGCCTTTCAACTCCTACATCTACCCCGGCGCTTCGCTGCACGGCGAGCTGGAACTGCTGGTGCTGGCAGGCCTCACGCCCCTCCAGGCCCTGCAGGCGGCTACCGTGAACGGGGCCCGCTTCATGGGTGTGGCGGAACATTCGGCAGCCATCGCGCCGGGCAAGGACGCGGACCTGGTGCTGCTCACCGGCAACCCGCTGGAAAACATCGGCAACGTGCGCAAGATTGACGCGGTGATTTCGCGGGGCAGAGCCTACCCGGCGGCGGCGCTGGCCAATATGCTGCGGGCCGTGCGGAATAAATAAGCGGCTTTAGGAGAACGGTGATGCCGCGTATGGTCGAAACATGACCGTTCCTTTTTATCCCCAAAGCCTCCGCTAGAACCCTACGCCCACCCGGAACCCGGTGCCCAGCCGCTGGCCGCTTTGCAGGGCCGTGTAGAAGTCCACGCGCACCACTTTCAGGATGTGCTCGATGCCGGCGCCCAGCTCCACGTAGTGGCCGGCCTGGCGGGTGGTGAGGTAGTTGAAGGAGCCCACTTCCTGCCATTTCAGCTTGCGCAGCAGCGGGATTTTATCGAAAAAGAAGCCGTTGAAATGGTGGTCGTAGTGGGCTTCGAGGTAGGTGTTGTTGGTGCTGAAGCGGTAGTAGTCGAGCAGCTGGAAGTAGCTGAAGTTGCCGGTGAGCAGGGTTTGGTTGCCCGAGAAGTGGCGGTAGTCGATGAAGGTCATGCCCTCCTGCTTGCCCACGAAGCCGCCCACGTTCACGCGGAAGCTGCTGTTGCCCAGCAGGCCCAGCGAGAGGTTGTCGCGTACGCCGGCCTGCAGCAGCAGGTAGCGCACGTCGGCCCCCAGCAGGTGCGGAATGGCCAGGCGGCCCTGCACGTTGAAGGTGGGCCACTTCGAGCCGAGGTTGAACTTGCCATCGGGCCGGTTGATGTAGCGCGTGCCGGGCCGGTAGTCGAGCGACAGGCCCACGGTGGCCACGCGGCTGCGGCCGAAGCCGGTGTAGCCCAGCTCGTCGCTCACCGGCCGGTTGTCGGTGAAGGGCCGGCCCTTCACGTCGATAATGAGGCGGTCGGTGGTGTTGTAGAGCTCGTGGCGGTCGAAATAGGCCGCGCTGGCGCGTAGGTTCAGGCCGTTGATGGGCTCGGTGAGGAAAGTAAGCTCGGCTCCGTCGCGGCGGTAGAGCTTGGCGTAGTTGCGGTTGTCCAGCAGCGTGTACACCGTGTTGATGAGCGGTGTGAGCTGCGAGTTCTTATCGAAATTCTCGATGGTGCGGCCCGCTACCAGGCCAATTTGCTTGAGCTTGGCCGGGTGCAGCTGCCAGGTGGCGCTGAGGCTGGGGTTGAGCTGCTCGCTGCTGAACCCGTAGCGCAGCACCGGCGTGATGGTAAAAAACCGTCGGTCGTCGGTGCGCTGGCTGAGGGTGGCCTGGGCGTTGAGCACGGCCCCTTCCACGGTGTTGTACTGAAAAATCTGCGAAACCGGCAGAATGGAAAACGAGCGTTTGCGGAAGCTGTTGACGTGCGCGTAGCCGCCCAGCAGCAGGCTAATCGGCTCAAACTCGTTGCGCTTGCGGTCCATCGAGTCCTGGTAAGGGCGCGAGCGGCGAATGACTTCGGTGCTGTCCTTGACGTGGTAGTCCTTCTTTTCCTCGGCCGTGAGGGGCACCGGGCGCACAGAGGCCCAGTAGGCCGAGTCGCGCTCGTTCACGCCTTTCTCGATGAGTTGCACCTCGCCGCGCGGCATCCGGGCGAAAACATCGTTCCTGAGCGAGTCGCGCTGGGCCTTCTTCACCTGCTTGCGCACCTGGCGGTTGAGGCCACTGAGGTCGGGCTTGCGCCTGCGGATTTGGGCGGCGGTTTCCTGGCCGACGGGCGCGGGGTCTTTGCCCTCGGCCACCACGGGCGGCGCGGCCTTGGCCACCGGCGGCGTGGGGTAGGTGGGCACCACGTGGGCGTAGTTGGAAAGCACGGCCGTGACGTAGGCCGAGCCTTTGAACCCCAGGCCCGACAGCTCGGCCGTGGCCTGCTGCGACTGAATGAGCCACACGTTGGCGTTGCCAGGCGCGGGAGCGTACTGCTGCTTCAGGTGCAGTTCGTCCACGTAGTCAATCTGGGCGTCCTTGTCCAGCATCAAATCGACGGAATGAATGCGCCAGGTACCTTCCACGATGTAGACGTAGCCGGCGAAAACCGGGTCGGTGCGGCGGCGCGGGATGACGCGGATTTTGTGCACCGTTTCGCCGCCCTGCGGGGTGCTGCCCACCAGCTCGTACTTGTAGAACAGCATGGCGTTGGCCGCGATGGGCGACACGTAGCCGCGCTCCGAAAACGGCGGCTTTATCAGGTTCTCATAGAAGCTCAGGTTGCGCCCGGCACTGGCCCGGTTGAAACTCAGGCCGCGCGAGTCGCCGCTCACCCGGCTGCTTATCATGCGCTCTTTCACCACGTTGGGCTGGGTGAAGCTGATGTCGGACAGGCTTTCGGACAGGTACAGGATGCCGGGCTTGAGGTCGGGGCCGACCTTGAACAGGCCCATGATTTTGCCCGGCGTTTCCTTCAGCCGTATCTGCGACTTGATGTAGATGCGCGCCTGATACGCGGCGGCCTCGCGCCGGTGGTAGGCCCGCCACTGCTGCGCCTGCTGAATGATGGCGTAGGCCGGGTCGCGGTCCGATGACTTCACCAGCACCTCGCCCAGGTTGTAGGCCTCGGGCTGGAGCGTGATGTTAACGGTGAGCGTGGAGTCGCCGGCCGGCACGCGCACCGGCCGCACCTGCGGCTTGTAGCCCACGTACTGAAACACCAGCTCGTAGCTTCCGGCCGGCAGCCGCAGCTGGTACTGGCCCTGGTCGTTGGCGCCGGTGCTGGTGGCCGAGCCGCGCACGGCCACGTTGGCAAACGCCAGCCCTTCGCTGCTGGCCCCGCTCACCTTGCCCCTGATAACGCCGGCGGGGCTACGCAACGGGCCGCCCAGCAGCAAAAGAACGAATGCTAGTAGTCGTAAGGTATTCAGCACCATATACCGGAGAAAGCAGAAGGAAAGGCACGGGCAAGTTACGCCCCACTACAACTGATGCCAGCCGCCGCCAAAGCGTTGCCCGTCATTTTGGTGAATATTCGCCGGCGCCTGGGCAGACGGTTAAAAACGCGCTGTACCTGGAAACGAAGTACCCGGCGCGTTGTTCAGTGTTACTTGCCGGTTGAAATCCCTTTCCCATGTTCAAAAACCCCGACAAAGCCCCCAAGCAATACACGCCCGGCGAAGCCCTGCAAAAAATTGCCGCCTTCTGCGCCTACCAGGAGCGCACCCAGAAGGAGGTGGAGCAAAAGCTGAAATCCTACGGCCTCGACGAGGACGAGGCCGGCGAAATCATCATTCGCCTCAGCCGCGAAAAGCTGCTCGACGAGGAGCGGTTTGCCCAGGCGTTCGTGCGCGGCCACTACCGCCACAAGAAGTGGGGCCGCCGCCGCATCGTGCAGGAGCTCAAGCAGAAAGGCATCAGCGAGTACTGCATCAAGTCGGGCCTGAAGGAAATCGATGGCGAGGAGTATTACCAGAACCTGGTAGATATTATGGAGAAAAAAGACCGCCAGGAAAAGGAGAAGAACCCGCGCGTGCGCCGCCAGAAAATCGCGCAGTACCTCACCGGCAAGGGCTACGAGCAAGATTTAATCAAAATCGCGCTCGATGACCTGGGCAAGGTGCCGGAGGACGAGGAGTAGCGCGAACTTTTAGTTCGCGTTTCGCCGCGTTGCGGCGAATAATCGTTGGGAGGTTTCGTGCGGTCCCGCATTCGCTGCGACGCAGCGAGACGCGGACTAAAAGTTCGCGCTACTGCTTCGGCTCCACTTTCGGCATCGTCAGCTGCTGCCCCACCACTACCTGGCGGCCAGTGAGGGTGCGCAGCATGGGCACCAAAATCTGCTCGGCGTTGCGCTGCGTCTGGGCCAGGATGCCGGATTGCAGGGCGGCGTTGCGCACCTGCTTTTCGGCGTATTTGTAGCCTTGGTCCACCAGGTCGGCATCCTGAAAGAAGCCGTTTTCGGTGCTGAAGACGCGGCTTTGGTCGTGCCGCACCTGGAAAGAGCACAGCTCCGGCGCGGGCAGGAACACGCGCACCAGCGTGTCGCCCTCAAACACGACATCCTGCGGGCGGATTTTGCGCAGGTCGAGGCAGCCCACGGCCTCGCCGCCCACTACGAGGGCCACTTTGGCATCGGGCAGCAGCGGGTAGCGGCTGGCCCGGCGGTACTCCACCACGTCTTTGAACTGGTAGCGCACCAGTTCCAGCTTGCCGAGGGCCTCGACCTGGGTAAGGACGGTGTTGTGCGTGACGGTGACTTTGGGCTCGGCGTTCAGCGGGTTGAGGTCGGCGAGGGTGGGACCTATTTTTTTCCAGAGAAACCAGCCCAGGCCGACGAGGAACAACAGCGGCAGAAGGCGACGGACAAGGCGGACTAAATTCATGCGGGGTAGTGTGGGGAAGTATTCTGTACAGAAGCAATTCAGGCAGATGGCGTTGCCGTATTTCAGTGCAGCGCCTCCGTCTGAGACGTTATTCACCTAACAGTCAGGGCGCGATTCAGCCAAAACCTTGCTTCTGGAGGAATGAATTCCGCGAAGACACAGTTATCGGCCGAGTCTCTCTTACGCAGCAACGCACAAGCACGGGCAAACGGCTGTGCTGCGTGGGCGTGATGCACACCGGAAAGGACATACTCACTCATTGAACCGCTGAATGGATAGAATCTTATTATTCGCCGCGTTTATTCTGTTGTGTTTGCTGCCGGGCCACAATCCGGCCACTGCCCAGGCCCTACGGCCGTCACCTGTTCAGCGCGTTGCGCTCGATGTAGCGCTGCTGCGGCAGCAGCTGGCGCCGGCCACGGGCGGCATTGCCCGGCCGGCAGCCACCTACCGCGTGAGCCTGCCCACGCTGCGAGGCTCCCGGCCGTTCGTGCTCACCGAAAGCTTTGTGCTGCCGGCTTCCGATGCGGCGGCGCAGCGCCGGCTCCGCACGTTTGTGGGCCATGAGGAAGGCGCGGCCGGGCACCGGGCGTCGGTGGTGCTCACCCCCAGCTCCCTGACTGCCGACCTGCTGGCCGGAACCGAATCGGCCAGCCTGCGGCCGGCGGCCGATGGCACCGGGGCCTACCTGCTGCAAGCCACCCCGCCCAATACCGGCCCGTGCGGCGTGCTCGACCCGGCGGTGGGCCAGCGGCGGGCGGCGGCGGCCAGCTTGCCGGCCCCGTTCAGCTTCGGCACCCAGCTGCGGCGCATTCGCTACGCCATTCTGGTGACGCAGGAGTATTACACCGCCAACGGCAACGCCGATGCCGCCGTGGAGCTGGCCGTGGCCACGGCCATGAACCAGATGACGGCGCTGTACTTACAGGAACTGTCGGTGAGCTACGAGCTGGTGAAGCCCACGGGCGGCAGCTATTATTTCTCGGCCATGACGACGGCCACCCTGCCCGATACCGACCCGGCCACCACCGGCCGGCTGCGCAACCAGAACCTGAGCGAAGTGGCCGGCTTCATCGGTGCTCGTTTCGATGCCAGCGTGTATGACCTGGGCCACTGCTTTCATAATACGGGCGGGGGCGTGGCCTACGTGGGCATCATCTGCCACAGCAACCTCACTTACCGGGCGGGCGCTTGGTCGGGGGTGGGCACCAGTGGCTTCCGGCAGGTGCTGGCGCACGAGATGGGCCACCAGCACGGCGCTTCGCACACATTTGCCGGTCCCTGCGGCTCCAATGCCGATGTGAATGCGGTAGAGCCGGGCGGCGGGGCCACCATCATGGGCTATACCTACGTGTGCAATGTGCAGACGCTGCAGGGCGTGGGCCCGACCGACGAGGACCATTTCAACACTTTCTCGCTCAGCCAGATGCGCGCCGAGCTGCTGAGCGTGACCTGCCCCACCGTCGCTACCAACACCAACCGTGTGCCGACGGTGAATGCCGGCTCCGACTACGTGATTCCGCGCAACACGCCGTTTACGCTCACCGCCACCGGCTCCGACCCCGACGGCGACGCGCTGGCCTACACCTGGAACCAGCTCGACTACACCACCAACCGCAACGCGCTGGGCACCATCGTGGGCACGGCCGGGCTGGCGGCCGTCGACGACCCCGAGGCGCCGCTGTTTCGGCCCCGGCCGCCGCGCGCCGCGCCCAGCCGTACTTTTCCCGACCTGGCCTACATCCTGGCCAACAGCAACCGCCCGGCCGACCGGCTCGGCGAGGCGCTGCCCAACGTGGGCCGGACCATCAATTTCGTGGTGACGGCCCGCGACCAGCAAGCCGCCGGCGGCACCTTCGCCACCGACAACGTGACGCTGACCGTGGCCCCGAACACCGGCCCGTTTGCCGTGACCACCCAGAACGTGGCCGCCCTCTGGGTTGCCGGGCAGCCCGCCACCGTGACGTGGTCGGTGAACGGCACCGACCAGGCCCCGATTGGGGTGAGCACCGTCCGCATCACGCTCTCGACCGATGGCGGGCAAACCTTCGGAACGGTGCTGGCGGCCAGCACGCCCAACGACGGCTCGCAGAGCGTGACGGTTCCGAACATCACCACCACGCAGGCCCGCGTGCGGGTGGAGGCCGTGGGCAATATCTTCTTCGACATCAACGACCAGAATTTTCCCATCGGCCCCTGCAGCTCGGTGGCTTCGCAGCTTCTGCCGGCCACGGCGGTGAGCGCCAACGCGGGCGACGCGGCGCTGAACCTGGCCCAGAATCCTTTTAGCCTGACCGAGCTGACGGGCGCGAACCAGCTAACCGGCACCATTACCGCCACCGACCCCACCACCTTTCTCTCGAACAACAACACGCCCTGCGGCCGCTTCTCCAACATTCAGTTCTACGACAGCTACGTTTTCGTGCCCTCCGCCACGGCCACCTACACCATCAATACGCCCACGGGATTCAGCAACATGAGCATCCGGGTGTACGACAGCAACGGGTTTGTGCCCGGCGACCCGTGTCAGAACGTGCTGGCGAACAATTACATCAATGCATTTCTGCCGCGCAGCGTGACGGTGGCCCTCACGGCCGGCCAGCCCTACACGCTGGTACTGGCCAATTTCGGCAGCTCTTCCAACCCGACGGCGCCCTCGCCGGGCAATTACAGCGTTACGTTCACTTCCTCCGTGGCCGGCGGCACCGTTTACGCCCCATTGCCAGGCGCAGGCTACGAGTACCAGTACGCCGTGGTGAACACCGCCACCAATGCGGTGGTGCAGATAGCGCCCACGGCCGATTTGCGCACGCTGCCCGCCGGCACCTACGACGTTTATGGCCTGCTTTTTCAGCGGGGCTATGACCTGAGCGGCCAGCTCAGCCGCCCCTTCAGCAGCCTGCAAAGCGCTCTGAGCAGCATTGCGCCCTGCGGCCAGCTCAGCAGCAATGCCCGGCGCGTCACCATCACCGGCGGGCCGCTGCCGGTGGTGCTCACCCGCTTTTCGGGGCAGGCCGCCGGGCTGGTCAACCAGCTGCAGTGGGCCACAGCTTCGGAAGCCGATGTGGCGTATTTCGAAGTGCAGCGCAGTCTCGACGGCGCTGCTTTCGAGCCCGTGGGCCGGGTGCCGGCCACCAATACCAGCGCCGCCCGCGCCTACACGCTCCCCGATGCCAATCCTCCGGCCGGCCGGGCCTACTACCGCCTGCTGGTGCAGGACCGCGACGGCACGGCCGCATACTCGGCGGTTGTCGCGGTGCAGCGCGACGACGCGGCCCGCCCCGCCTTCAGCGTGCAGGCGTTCCCCAACCCCGTGCCCGCCGGCGGCACGCTCCAGCTCCGGGTGCAAAGCCCGGAGGCGCAAACTGTGCAGCTGTCGGTGACTGATGCCGTTGGCCGTACGGTGTGGCAGCAATCGGTGCCCCTGCCCGCCGGCACCACCACGCTGACCGTGCCCGAAACCAGCCAGTGGCACGGCCTGCATGTGCTCACGGTGCGGCCTGCCACGGGCCTTCCGCAGCAGCAGAAAGTGCTGTTTTAATCTGGCCGCAAACTTTCATAAAAGGGGGCCGAGGCGGCCGCCGCTCTAGCTTTGCGGCTTCATGCCTCTCCCCTCTTCTATTCGCCTGCTGGCCCAGCGCCTGTGGCCGCACCACCGGGCGCTGCTGGCGGCGCTTTGGGTGCTGGTGCAGCTGGTGTACCTGCGCAAGTTCCACGGCCCGCACTACGCCAACGACAGCGCCCGATACCTCGAATACGCCCACGGCATTGCGGAGCGCGGCTATTTCGCGCCCGGCCACAACCTGCGCTACGTGCTCTACCCGCTGTTTCAAAGCCTGTGGCTGCGGCTGGACCTGGGCTGGCCGGGCATCGTAGCGGGGCAGCTACTGGTTTCGGCCGCCGCCACCAGCGCCATCTACCGGGGCACGCGCCGGCTGGCGGCTGGGCGGCGGGGCGCAGCGGCGCTGGCCACGCTTCTTTTCATTGCCTGGCCCGACATTCAGCAGCTCAACGTTTTCCTGCTCACCGAGTCGCTGTTTATCAGCCTGGTGGCGCTGTCGTTCGGGGCGTTCACCCGCGTGCGCAGTGGCCGGTGGCCCGCTTGGGCATTGCTGATTTTCCTACTGGTGCTCACCGCCCTGGCCCGCCCCAACGGTTTCATGGTGGGCCTGGCCGCCGCGCTGGCCGGCCTCGATGCCCTGCGTCGGCGTCCTGACCGCCGGCCGTGGCGGGCGGCGCTGGGGCTGCTGGTGCTGCTGTCGCCGCTGCTGTGGGTGGCGCTCAACCACCAGCTGGCCACGTATTATCTGATGGATACCTACCAGCGCGGCGAGCTGATTTTCCGCTACCAGCTCTGGGCCGTGCACCAGGCCGCACCGCTGGTCCTGCCGCCGCCCGGCACCGGCCCGGCCATGCGGGTGCTGTACTTCGCGGCGCACAACCCGCTGTATCTGGGCCGGTTGATGCTGGGCAAGCTGTTTGTGTTCATCAGCTACCTCAAGCCGCACTACTCGCTGGCGCACCGCGTGCTGGGCGTGCTGGTGCTGTGGCCGGCCTACTGGCTGGCGGCGCTGGGGGCGCGGCGGCACGGCATCTGGCGGCCGGCGCGGGTGTTTCTGGCCAGCGTTTTCCTGCTGCAAACGGCCATCGTCATGCTCACAGTTGATGACTGGGACGTGCGGTTTCTGGCGCCGGTATTGCCGGTGGTGTTTGTGCTGGCGGCGCTGGAAATGGCGGCCCGCTGGCCGGCACTCGTTAGCCCAGCGGCCCGAACCTAGCTTCCCAGCCGGCCCAGGCCTGCAGGCCGCCGGTATGAATGGCTACCACGGTGCTGCCGGGCCGGAAATGGCCTTTGCCAATCAAATCCAACACGCCAAACAATAGCTTGCCGGTATAAATCGGGTCGAGCAGCACCCCGTGCCTCGCCCGAAACTGCCGAATAAAAGCCAGCAGGTCGGCCGAATATCTGGCGTAGCCGCCGAAGTGATATTCCGTTTGCAGCGCGTAGCGGAAGGTTCGGCCGGCGGCTTGCTGCGTCAGCGCGTCAACTTCGCTCCGCAGAAAGCCGCCGTTTTTAAGCGCCGCCACGCCAATCGCCTGTTCTTGCCCTGCCAAGCCGAGCAGCAGGCCGGCCAGCGTGCCGCCGGTGCCGGCCGCCACGGCCAGCGCATCAAACGCCCCCTGCTCACGAATTTCCGCCACCAGCTCGGCCACGCCAGCCAGGGCCAGCGCATTGGTGCCACCTTCGGGCAGCACGTAGGCGGGGCCAAATCGGGCCAGTACCCCGGCCACGAAATCCGGCTCGTTCCGGCGGCGGTAGCTGCTGCGGTCCAGGTAATGCAGGGCCATGCCATCGGCGGCGGCCCGGGCCAGCGTGGGGTTCAGGGCCGTTGCGGCGCTCGGCGCATCGCCCCGAACCAGGCCAACGGTTTGAAAGCCGAACAGGCGGCCGGCCGTGGCCACGGCGGCAAGGTGGTTGGAGTAGGCCCCGCCAAAGGTGAGCAGCGTACGGTGGCCCTGCTCGCGGGCGGCCCGCAGGTTGTATTTAAGCTTGCGGGCCTTGTTGCCGGGCAGGTCGGGGTGCGCCAGGTCGTCGCGCCAAAGCAGCAGGCGCACGCCCTGGGCCGCTGCTACCGGCTCGTTCAACTCCTGCAAAAAAGGGCTTACGAATGACATGGTAGGAAATCGTCATTAAGAAGCTATTTAGAAAGTCAGAATCGTTGTCATCCTGAGCGCAGCGAAGGACCTTATCACGTCATAATAAGCGCTGTTCTGACGTGCTAAGGTCCTTCGCTGCGCTCAGGATGACAGACGCGTAGGCAAATCAGCCTTTCTAAGCAGCTTCTAAAGCGAATGCCCCGGAACCTCAACTTCGGCGCTGAAATTCCGGGGCATTCGCTTCGTCGACGCCGGGCGGCTTTACGCCAGCGATACCGCGTCGGGCAGCTCGTCGGCGCTGGGCTTGCGGCGCACGGCGTAGGCAATGGCCCCCACCAGCACCAGCAGCAGCGCGATGCTGGCGGCCAGCGACACGCCATTGCCCACGGCATAGGCTTTGGGCTCAAACTTGAAGTCGATGGTGTGCGAGCCGGCCGGCACCTGCAGGGCGCGCAACACGTAGTCGGCCCGGATGTGGGGCACCGGCTTGCCATCGATGTAGGCCTGCCAGCCGTCGGCGTAATAGATTTCGGAGAACACCACCAAGCCCGCCTGGGTGGCGTTGTAGCGGTACTTCAGCTCGTCGGGGCTGTAGTTGGTGAGGGCAATGGTGGAGCCGGCGATGTTGTAGGTGGCCGCTTTTTGCTGCGGAAACTTGCTGGCATCCACCACGGCCACGGTGGCCGGGCTCAGGGTGCTGAGGGCCGCCATTTCCTCGTCGGGGCTGTTCACGGGCTTCACCTCGCTCACAAACCAGGCATTGCCCAGCGCGCCGGGGTTGCGCTGCACCGGCTGCTTCTGGTCGCCGGTGATGAGGTAGCGCATGTTCAGCATGTTGAGCACCTGCTGGTTGTTGGCCGAAATCTGACGCTCAATCAGGTCCTGGTAGCGGCGCAGCTTGGCCCCGTGGTAGCCGCCGATGCTCTTGTGGAAGTACGAGGTCTGGGCTTCGTTGAAGGGGTTTTGCAGGTTGAGCACGCGGTAGCTCAGGTCTTTGTCCTGCAGAATCATCTGGTCGGCCGGGGTGGGCTGGAATTCCTCGGCAATGGTTTCGCGCTGGAATTTATTGTCGCCGAGGTAGCGCTTGTCCACGCCCCACAGGTCCACCAGCACCAGCAGCACCATCACGGCCGCCGCCGGCACCACTTTCAGCTGGCCTTTGAGGTGGAAATACAGCACGCCCAGCGCCGCCCCAATGAACAGCAGCCCGCGCCACACGTCGTTGCGGAGCAGGTCGGCGCGGTCGGCGCGCAGGGCGCCCAGCAGCTGCGGAGTGAAGCCCTGCTTGGTCAGCTCACCGTCCACCGGCGCGGCAAAATCGAAGCTGAAGCTGGCCAGATACGCCAGCACGCACAGCCCCGCCGCAATGGCCCCGGCATACAGCACCTTGGGCAGCAAAGCCGCCGCATCGGCCGGCAGCGGCGCCTTGGTGCCCGGCAGCGTGGGCGCGGCCGCGGCACGCGGCCGCAGGATGCGGCTCAGCGCCAGCGCGCCCAGAATGGGCATGGCCAGCTGCGCAATCACCAGGGCCATGCTCACGGCCCGGAACTTGTTGTAGCCCGGCAGCAGGTCGAAAATCAGGTAGTTAAAAGTCTCAAAGTTCTTGCCCCAGGCCAGCAGGATGGAGAGAATGGTGCCGGCCAGCAGCCAGTAGCGCGTGCGCTTTTCCACCACTAACAGGCCCAGAATGAACAGAAAGCACACCACCGCGCCCATGTACACCGGCCCGGCCGTGTAGCTCTGCTGCCCCCAGTAGGTCGGCATCGAGCCCAGGTATTCCTGCGGCAACCCGGCTTTGGCCAGGTTCGAATCGGTGCCGAGCGGCATGGAGCTGGCCCCGCCGTAGAAGTTGGGAATCAGCAGGGTAATGGTTTCGCCCACGCCGTAGCTGTACTGGAAGGCATAGTCGCGGTCCACGCCCGAGCCTTCGTCCTCCGTTTTGGGAGCCGGAGCCTGGCCGGGCGCGGTCGGCGCGGCCGACTTCAACTCGCTCGGCCCGCGGTTGCTGTATTTGCTGTACTCGGCCGTGGTGTAGAGGCGGCCGAAGCTCACGCCCACCGCCAGCGCCGCGCCCAGGCCCAGCAGCGCCGTGCGCTTCAGGAACTCCGGCAGCCGGCCGGTGCGGAACGACGAAACCAGCTCGATAATGCCGAAAATGGCCACCAGCAGCAACAGGTAGTAGGTAATCTGGAGGTGGTTGACGTGAATGTTGAGCGTGAGGCCTACGGCGAACAAGGCCGCGCCCAGCCACTTATCGCGACGGTACGTCACCAGCAGGCCGCCCAGCACCAGCGGCGCGTAGGCCAGGGCCAGGCTCTTGGTGTTGTGGCCGGCGGCCAGAATGGCGAGGTTGTAGCTCGAAAAGCCCAGCGCCACCGCGCCCGCCACGGCCACCAGCGGCCGCACACCCAGCGCCACCAGCAGCACGTAGCCGCAGAGCAGCGCCAGAAACAGGTTGGCCACCACGGCGGGCAGGCCCAGCGAGATGGCCTTCTGCAAATACGCCGACCAGTCGCCCGGGAAGTGCAGGCTGATGAGGTAAGTCGGCATGCCCGAAAACATGGAGTTGGTCCACAGCGCCTCCTTGCCCATCACCCTGGCGTACTCCTGCGCCTCGTGCGCGCCGCCCTGGAACTGGGTAATGTCATGCTGGGCCAGCGTCTTGCCATCGAACATGATGGGCGAGAAATACACGCAGGCCAGCAGCACAAAAAACAGCACCGCCAGCACGTGCGGTACGGCCCGCTGCCACAAAGGCGCAGACGAAACAGAAGGAACAGAAGCAACAGCAGCCATCAGGGCAATTTTGGGGAAAATGAAAACGTGCCCGAAGGTACAGTAGAACCAGATGAAGCTGCTATTGCTGAAAGCAAGAACGGTCATGCGGCGCGCAGTCGAGGCCTCTCTACCGGGAGAGTAAATCAATTACTTCCACAGTAGAGAGGCTTCGGCTGCGCGCCGCATGACCGTTCCGGATACAGCGACGCAATACGCTACTTCACTTCTTCAAAATCAACATATTCCCCACCCGTAAAGCCATGCTGTTTGTTAGGCTGCGCGGCCGTAGGCGGCACGTAGTCCACATGCACTTCGCCGGGCCGGCCGGATGCGGGGCCGCTATCGGGCCGGGCCTGGGGCGGCACCACAAAGCCGCCGTTGCGCATCTGCTTGCGCACAAAACCGGCCAGCGCCAGCCGCAGCACAATGGGCAGCAAGTAGCGGACCGCGAAAAAAATCAGAATGAAAATGAGCCAGAATTTCATAGAATCAGAAACGTAAACGCCGCCGCAAAGTACGGTCAGCGCCTGCTGACGGCCGAGCGGCGCTTTTGTTTTAGGCCCAACACGGCGCTTGCCCCTATCGTTTCCGCAGGGCGCGGGCCACGGCGCCGGCCACCAGCCCGCCGGCCGTGTACCAGGCCACCGTCATGAGCTTGGTTTGGGGCGTGCGGCCGCTTGGGCCTTCGCCCAGGCCCAGTGGGCCGGGCAGCACCACGCCGCCCACGCCGGCGGCCACGCCTAGCAACAAGCCGCGCCGCCCGGCGTGCTTGCCGCTACCAACCAGCGTATAGTAAAGCCCGTTGCTGAGGATATCGCCGGCCATGGTCAGGTCGAACAGCGTGTCATCATCGGGCTGGGGCGCATCGGCTTTATGCAGCAGCTTGCGCAGGCCGCGCATGCCCAGCACGTCCATGCGCGGCGCGTCGGCGGGGCGCAGGCGGCGGGCAGTTTCGTGAAGAACGGTGAGGGCCACCGCGCCGGCAAAGCCAGCGGCGAGAGAAGGAAGGACTTTCATACGTAGGAAAAGAGGGTTCCTCAAATCAAACGGATGGCCGAATCAGGAGTTGTTAAATTTTTCCCAGCAAGCGGTTGCGCGGCGTCCAACCGAATGCTTATCTTTGCAGCCCCTTCCAAAACCGTTGGTCGGGCACAAGCCGATTTAGCTCAGTTGGTAGAGCAGCTCATTCGTAATGAGCAGGTCGTTGGTTCGAGTCCAATAATCGGCTCTTTTTCAAGCCCAGAAAACCGCTTTTCATTATGTGAAAGTCGTTTTCTGGGCTTTTTGCATTCAGTGGCCAGCATTGCGCAGCCGGCCGCCTACTCCGGCAACACGCGAATGACAAAGTTCTTGAGCGGGTTCTTTTTTATAATCGTCACCAGCTGGCCGTTCTGGTATTGGTACTCGTCCTCGCGTCCGTCGCGCGTGGCTTGCCAGTGCCCTGGCTGATTGCGGCTCAGGGAAAAATAGTCGCCGAAATATTCGGCAAATGCCCGGGACTGGCCTAGCGGCGGCTCGCCAAAAAACATGTTGGTCACGGCAAAGCGAATCGGCTGGGTTTCGATGGCTTTGTAGTGGTGTTTGTACTGGTCGGCTACGATGTCGTAATGGTCGCCTTTCCACTCGGTCCGGGAAGCGAAATCCCCTTGGTTGGTATGCGCTTCCACCGTAGAGAGCAGCAGTTGCCCGTTGCGAAAGCGGTTGGTTACCTGATAATAGACTTTGAGATGGTAGAGCAGAAAATTCACCTTCACGTCGCTCACCAACGAATAGGTTACGTCGGCCCCGACCGGGGCTTGCCGCGTCGCCGTCATGGTGCCCACCCGAATACCTGCCACCTCAATGCTGTAGTGCCGCACCTCAGCGCCGGCCGGCCGGGCCGCCAGGGGCACAGACCGGCTAATCACATTAAAAATCAATACAATACTCATCACCACAAGTGAGCGCGCCCCAAACGCCGCGGAGCGGGCGCGCCACTTGTAAGTCAGTGCGTTAGCAGCATCCGCCACCATCGTAATGGTAGGTCGATGGCGAAATGAAAACATCGTCGCGGCCCAGCCGGGCCAGGGCGCCGGCCGTTTTGTCGCACACGGCCAGCGGCTGGTTTTGCAGCAGCACGTGGCCTTTCTGGTCGTCGAAGTAGTTATCGGGCCCGTAATAGATAGCCGTGCGGCCCGTAAAGATGCAGGGGCCATCGGCCGGCATGGGGTCTTTGATGGCGCACACCTCCACGCTCTCGATGTAAATGAGCTCATCGGTGGCGTAGTGCTGGGGCGAGAGCACGCGGTAGGCGCGCTTGGCCCGCACCTCGACTGTGCCAAAGCCTACTTCCGTTATCATGTCCAGGTATTGCTGCAGGGGCAGCGAGCCGGTGAGGCACAGGGCGCGCAGGCGCTCGTCGGCGCGCAGCTCGTCGCTCATGGGCTGCTCGCAGGTGGGGTCCGACATCACGAGGCGGCCGTGGGGCTTGAGCACGCGGTAGGTTTCCTGCAGGGCACGCTTGAGGTCGTCGAGCTTGAAGATGTTGAACAGGCAATTTTGGGCGGCCACGTCCACGCTCTCGTCGGCCACGGGCAGGTGCAGGGCATCGCCAGCGCGCAGGTCGATGAACTCGCTTTGGAACCAGTCGTTCTGCTCTTCGGCGGTGCGCATGTTATCGCGCGATGCTTCGAGCATTTCCGGCACTACGTCGACCCCAATAATGGCCCCCGGCCGCCGGCTGAAGTACGCAAACTGCAACAGCTCCATGCCGCCGCCCACGCCCACGTAGAGCACCGTGGGCGAGTTGGTGAGGTCGCGCGGGTTCACGGTGCTGCCACAGCCGTAATTCATGCTCAGCATGCGCGACGGGATGCTCAGGCCGGGCAGCTGCCACACGGGATTGGTGGTGCAGCACAAGCCCACCTGGGGCTCCTGGGCAGCCTGGCGGTACACGTTGGCAGTAGTTTCGAGGTAACCCATGAAATGAAAAAAAAGGCGTGTGGGAGTATGCGTGAAGGTAAGCCGGAGCCTTACTGTTTATTCAGGCTCCAGTTGTAGTCGAGGTAGGTGATGCGGGTGTTGTCGTCGATTTTGGTGGTGGAGTAGCGGTTCACCCACTTCACTACCGACTGGCCGTTCTTCTGCCAGTCGCCCTTGTACCAATCGAAATACTTCGAGAGCTGAGCAGCCGACTTGCCGATTTTATTTTTGGCGGGGTTGTTCAGAAAATCGCGGCCCTGGTCGTCCAGCTGCTTTTCCAACTGGGCGGCGGTGTAGGCTTCGTTGCGCAGGCGCGGGCAGGACATGGACGCGCACACCAGGGCGAAGTGAATGCGCGGGTCGTCGAATTTCTTGCGCAAAATGCCGTGCTCGATGTTATCGAGGCTCATTTTATCGCCGCCGATGCTGAAAAACTTGGCAGCCCAAGGCGTTGTCACAAACGGAATCTTGATTTTCGAGCCGATGTCCTTGATGCTCTCCACCGGGTAGTGGTCCAGAATGAGGCGAATGGTGTAGGCGTTGTAGGCGTTAATCCAATACACCATCTGCTCGTTTTTGGGCCAGCTGGCGGCGGGCGGGTTTTTGCTGAGCAGGGCCAGGTATTGGTCAAACGCCTTTTCGTCAGTCTTAAAGCCCTTGTAATCAACCAGCCCCTGCGCCGAAACGTGCTTTTTCAGGAGCTTATCGAAGGCGCTGTGGTCGCTCGGCGTACTGTAGGCTGCAACAGCCACTGCCGGCAACGCCCCGGCGCCCGGACTGCCCATGGCTACCGCAGCCAGGGTGCTGGCAGCCAGCGCAAAGGCCAAGGGTCCAATGGTTGAAATCTTTATCGGCTTGTTCATGGCGCCATATACGGGAAAGCGTTGGCGCGAAGATTGAAACCAAACTTTCGGCCGCCAAATTTTCGTAAGCAAGGCGGGCTCGCACCGGGTCCCATACCTTTCCGCCTGGGTTGCTTTGGCAATTAATTCGGAAGTTGCCTCCTCCATGCCTCTCCGCCTGCAATGCTCAGCGTAATTATTCCCACCCGCAACGAAGCAGCAAACATTGGCCGGCTGGTGGCCGACCTGCGGCGCTACGCGCCGCCCGGCACCGTGGAGGTGCTGGTGGTGGACGCCCACAGCCCCGACGGTACCGCCGCCGCGGCCCGCGCCGCCGGGGCCACGGTGCTGGAGGCGCCGCAGCCCGGCCGGGCCGCGCAAATGAACCACGGCGCGCAGCAGGCCCGGGGCGACCTTCTCTACTTCGTGCACGCCGACGTGGGCATTCATCCCGATTACGTGGCCACCATTCGCGCCGCCGTGGCCCAGGGCGCGGCGGCCGGCTGCTACCGCTTTCGGTTCGACTCGAACCACCTGCTGCTGCGCCTCAACAGCTACGGCACCCGCTTCAAAGGCATCATGAGCCGGGGCGGCGACCAGACGCTGTTCATTACGCGGGCGCTGTTTGAGCAGCTGGGCGGCTTCGACGAGCGGTTTGTCATCATGGAAGACTTTGAGATTATCGAGCGCATCCGGCGGGTGGCCCGCTTCTACATTGTGCCGCAGAACGTGGTGGTATCGGCCCGCAAATACGAAACCAACAGCTGGCTGCGCGTGCAGCTGGCCAACCTCACCGCCTTCTCAATGTACTTCCTCCGGCTGCCGCCGGCCCGCATTGCCCGCACCTATAAGGCCCTGCTCAACTACCGCTGATGCTTCCACGCGTGCTTGTGACCGGTGCCAATGGCTTTTTGGGCCGCCACGTTGTGGCGGAGCTGCTGCGCCGTGGCTACCCCGTGCGGGCCCTGATGCGCCCCGGCAGCCCGCCCGGCCCGGCCCTGCCGCCCTTGCACGCCCTGCCCATCGAAGTATGCGAACTGGACCTTGGCCGGGCAGCCCACGAAGCCGAGTTGGCGGCCGTAGCGGCCGGCTGCGGGGCCATCATTCATGCCGCTGCGCTGGCGCAGGTGAACCCCGCCCGCAGCCCGGCCGTGTGGGCCACCAATCTTGGCGGCACCGAGCTGGTGCTGCGCCTGGCACGACGGGCCGGCGTGACGCGCCTGGTGTACGTAGGCACGGCCAACGTTTTCGGTTTTGGCTCCCGGCAGCGGCCCGGCAACGAAACCCGGCCCTACACCGGCCGCCGCTATGGCCTCGACTATATGGACAGCAAGCGCGCCGCCACCGACCTGATACTACGCGCCGTGGCCCACGAGCAGCTGCCCGCCGTACTCGTGCATCCCACGTTTATGCTGGGCCCCGGCGATGCCCGGCCCACCTCGGGCGCGCTGCTGCTGGAGCTGGCCGCCGGCCGCCTGCCCGGCTACCCGCTGGGCGGCAAAAACTACGTACATGTACACGACGTGGCCGTGGCCACCGTCAATGCCCTCACGCAGGGGCGCGTGGGCGAAGGCTATATTCTGGGCAACGAGAACCTGCCCTACCGGGAAGCGTTTGCGCTCATGGCCGATGTGCTGGGCGTGGCCCCGCCACGCTGGCCCCTGCTGCCCCCGCTGGCCAATTGCTACGGCGTACTCTGCGCCTGCAAGGCAGTGCTCACGGGCCGGCCGGCCAGGGTCAGCCCGGCCATGATAGCCGTGGCCAACGATGGCCACTATTTTACGCCGCAGAAGGCCCGCACCGAGCTGGCCCTGCCCCACACCCCCATTCGCCAGGCCGTTGCCGATGCCTTTGCGTGGTTTAAAGCCCATGGATATGTTCGGTAGCCGCCGGAGCGCCCCGCTAGCGGGCCAGGTCGTCCTCATCACCGGCTCGGAGTCGGGCATTGGCCGCGAAACGGCGTGGGCCTTTTGCCGGCTGGGGGCGGCCGTGGTGCTCAACGGCCGCCAGCCCGAGCGCCTGGAGCACACCCGCCGGGCGCTGGCCGCCGCCGGCTATCCGGTGGCAGCCTGCGTGGCCGACGTGACCGATTACACCGCCTGCGAACGCCTCGTGGCGACGGCATTAGCTCGTTTTGGCCGTCTCGATGTGCTGATAACCAACGCCAGCATTTCGCAACGGGCTTACTTCGCCGACATGCAGCCCGAAGTATTCCGGCAAGTGCTCGACAGCAACGTGTACGGCTCCGTGTATCCGCTCAAGGCTGCCCTGCCGCACTTGGTGGCCAGCCAGGGCAGCGTCACGTTTATTTCTTCCATCTCGGCCCTCAACGGCATGCCCAGCGGGTCGGCTTACTGCGCCGGCAAGGCCGCCCTGGTCAACCTGGCCCATACTCTGCGCCTGGAGCTGGCCGCCACGGGGGTGCATTTCGGAGTGGTGCACATCGGCTTCACCCAGAACGACCCCGATAAGCGCGTGCTCGACGCAGCGGGCCGGCCCGTGCCCATTGCGCACCGCCCGCCGCGCTGGCAAAAGTCGCAGGCACAGGTGGCAGCCATTATTGTGAGCCATGTGCGGCGGCGGCGGCGGCGCACGGTTATTTCTGCCTTAGGCCGCCTCATTCTGGTAGTACATTCGTTGCTGCCCCGGCTCGGCGACTGGGTGGTGCTGCTTTCTCAGCGGCGGCTGCGCAAGCTCTACGAGTAGCCTGGCGCAGGCCGGGTCCAATCTGGTGCTTTTCCTTTTTCGTATTTCATTTAAACCCCGCGCATGGAAACCTATTACAACCCCGCCGACCTCAAGAAATTCGGCAACATCGGTGACTTTCAGAAAGAGTTTGCTGATAAGTTTTTCGCGTACTACGGCGCCGTATTTGCCGAAGGCGCGCTCACGGCCCGCGAAAAATCCCTGATTGCCCTGGCCGTGGCCCACGCCGTGCAGTGCCCGTACTGCATCGACGCCTACTCGTCCGACACGCTGGAGAAAGGCTGCACCGAGCCTGAAATGATGGAGGCCGTGCACGTAGCGGCGGCCATTCGTGGGGGCGCCACGCTGGTACACGGCGTGCAGATGATGAACAAAGTAAAAGAACTGTCGATGTAGCCCGCGGTTGGAACGCGATGCCGCGCATAACGTTCTTCTGTTCCCAACAGCCCTCCCACTCCTCTTATTTTCATGGCGAAATCCCTTAAAGCTTCCGGCAATCGGCTCGCCGACTCAGCGTTTCAGCTGACGGTGCTACGCCAGGAAGTGGTAGACGTGCTGCACCTGCCGCCCTTCCACCAGAAACTGGCCGAGGCGGGGCTACTGCCCCTGCGGCCGGTGGCGCCGGCAGTGCTGCAAATCAATGTGGGCAAGATGTGCAACCAGGTGTGCAAGCACTGCCACGTCGATGCCGGCCCCGACCGCAAGGAAATCATGACCCGCGCCACGATGCAGCATTGCCTCAATGTGCTGGCCCAGACCGACATTCCTACCGTGGACCTCACGGGTGGTGCTCCGGAGATGAATCCGGATTTTCGCTGGTTTGTGGAGGAAATCAGCAAGCTGGGACGGAAGGTTATTGTGCGCTGCAACCTGACCATCATTGTGGCCAACAAGAAGTACCACGACCTGCCCGACTTCTTTAAAAAGCATGGCGTGGAGGTAGTCAGCTCCCTGCCCTTTTATACAGCCGACAAAACCGACCGGCAACGGGGCGATGGGGTATTTGCCGATTCTATCAAAGCCCTGCAAATGCTGAACGCCGTGGGCTACGGCCAGCCCGGCAGCGGCCTGGTCCTTAACCTGGTGTATAACCCCGCCGGCGCGTTTATGCCGGGGCCGCAGGCCAGCCTGGAGCAGCAGTTTAAACGGGCTTTGCTCAAGGATTTCGGCATTGTGTTCAACAGCCTGTTTGCCATCACCAACATTCCCGTGAGCCGGTTTCTGGACTACCTCATCGAGTCGGGCAACTACGCCGGCTACATGGAAAAGCTGGTCAACGCCTTCAACCCCACGGCCGCGGCCGGCGTGATGTGCCGCGACACTATTTCGGTGGGTTGGGACGGAGGTCTATACGACTGCGATTTTAACCAGATGCTCGACCTGCCCGTGGCCAGCTCCGGCCAGCACATCCGCGACTTCGACGCGGCAGCACTGGCCGGGCGCTCCATTGTTGTGAACCAGCATTGCTACGGCTGCACGGCCGGGGCTGGCTCAAGCTGCGGCGGCACCGTGGCGTAGGACGGTCCCCCCGTTCAACCAGCCGCTGCAGTCCGTGGGCAGCAACAATTCTGCCCGCAACCCCATGGATTGAGCGCTGCTGGCAGTAACTTGGCAGCGGACCGGCTGTCTGTGCCGCTCCACTGCTTTTTTCGTCCTCTGTGATTCACCGCCTTGGCTACCCCACGCCCTAATCTGCCCGCCAACGAAGCCGACCGCCTCCGCAGCGTGCGTGCCTACGAAGTGCTGCCCACCCTCACCGAGCCCGTGTTCGAAGAGTTTGTGGCGCTCACGGCCCGCATTTTCAGTCTGCCCATCTCCCTCATCTCGGTGGTGGAGGAAGACGATGTGCACTACCCCGCCAACCTGGGGATGCCGAAGCAGCCCCGCCAGCCGCGCATTGAAGCGCTGTGCTCCACCGCCATTGCCCTGTCGCGGGCCGTGGTGTACCACGACCTGGCGCTGGAACAGCACCCGGACATTCCCTCCGAAGCCCTGCGGGCGGCCGAAAACAACCAGCTGCGCTTCTACGCCGGCGCACTGCTGCGCCTCCCCGACCAGCGCCCGCTCGGTACGCTGTGCGTCATCGACCGCGCCCCGCGCACCTTTACCACCGACGAGCAACGCATTCTTGAGCTGCTGGCCGCTTTGGTCAGCCGCACCATTGCCGTGCGCCACCTCTGCCGCCTGCAGCCCAAAACCGGCGAAGCCCAATGGGTCCGGCTCAGTGCCGAGCTGCAGGAGGAAGTGCAGGCGTTTAATGCGTTGGTCCGTTATCTGTTTGCCCGCCATGGCACGCAGGTGCCCGTGCCTACGGCCTTCCTCACCCAGGTCGAAAGCCGCATCCGCGACTTGCAGGCACTGCTGGATGCCTACCAGCCTTAACTGGCAGCCTGTACCCGATGTACCTGAAAAAGCCCGCCGTGTTCAGCACGGCGGGCTTTTTCAGGTACATCGGGTACAGGCTGCTAAGCGGAAAAGGCTACTGGAAAACCCGTTGAGAAGCCGCTACCTGGTTGAACGAGGCGACCACCCCAACGACTTCGGCCAGGAACTCCGGCCGGGCCTCAATGTGGTTGCCTACCACCACGACATCGGCCCCGGCGGCCAGAGCGGCATACACTTTCTCGCCCGAGTTCAGCCCGCCGCCCACGATGATGGGCGTGCTCACGGCTTCGCGTACGGCTCGAATCATGGCGCCGGATACCGGGTTCTGCGCGCCGCTGCCGCCGTCGAGGTACATCAGCCTTAAGCCCAGCTGCTCGCCGGCCAGCGCGGTGCAGGCGGCAATGCCGGGCTTATCGTGCGGCAGCGGCAGCGTGCCGCTCATGTAGGAGGCCGTGGTGGGCCGGCCCGAGTCGACGAGCATATAGCCGGTGGGCAGCAGTTGTAGGCCACTGGCCTTGAGGCGCGGGGCGGCCACGACGTGCTGGCCGATAAGAAAATCGGGGTTGCGCCCCGAGATAAGCGAGAGCAGCAGCACGCCATCGGCCGGCCCGTCGAGGTGCAGGCTGTGGCTGGGAAACAGCAGCACCGGCACCGTGGAGTGGGCTTTGACCAACGCAATGAGGGCAGCCTGGTGCTCGGTAAGCACTAGGCTGCCCCCCACGAAAAAGTAATCTACCGGGTGCGCCTCGCTCAGGCGGAGCAGGTGCAACAGGCTGGTTTCGTCTAGGTTATCGGGGTCGAGCAAGACCGCCAGCGCCTTGCGGCCGTGCTGCTGGCGGGTGCGCAGCGCATCATACAGACTGGGAGGGGTTGGACGCATCCGAGGGGACAGAAGGAGCAGGCGAAGCGACGGATTCAGCCCCGGTTTCGGCGGGTGCGTAGCCGGGGGAAGTCGCAAGGTCGGCATTTTTGTCGGCTGGGAAAAACTCCCCTATTTTTTTTGTCACCAAAGCCATGGCTACGGCCGCGGCCTGCGCCACCAAAACCTTGCCCGTGTCGGTCTGCAAAAAGGCCTTCAGCACTGAGCCCACCAACTGCGAGCGGGAGTTGGCCGCTGACGCGGGGGCAGCGGCGGGAGCATCGAACGCGTGCGAGGCGGGCAGCCGGCGGCTGTCGTCGTAGGGCAGGTCCTGAAAAGGGTCGTCCTCAAACTCTTCGGCGTCGAAGTCGTTCGATTCCGCATCGGCCACCGCGTCGGCGGCGCCGGGGTAAGCCTGCGCCGCCTTGGAGCCGAAACCCAGGTCGTCGGCTTCGTGGGTGTGGGCGTGATGGTCGGCAAAGGCCTGTGCCGATACGGCGGCCGACTTGTGAGCCAGTCCATCATCATGGCCATTGGCCTTGCCGCTGGAGTAGTAGTTGGAGCCGAACTCGTAGTCGTGGTCGGCTTCTTCGCGCTCGGCATCGAGGTGTTCTTCGTGCCGGGCGCGCTTGCGGCTCTTGCGCTTCTTGCCGCCAATGAGCTTGCTGATGAGCCACACGCCGCCGGCCAGGCCGGCCCCCACCAATGCTACCTTGCCCACCATCACCGACTGGTCTTTGATGTGCTCGACGTCGCCGCGCAGGGCGCGCTCGTATTCCAGCTTTTTGCGCTCCAGAAATTCTTTTTCTTCGTCGAACAACGGATTTTGCAACTCACTCATGGCAGGCTAGGCTTGGCGTTTGTCAGATTTATAAATAGTGTCCTTGAGCACCTTGTTGGCAATGCCCTGGAAGGCAGCTTTGTCTACGCCCACCACCACCAGCACCAGCAGCACCAGGTAGAAGCCGGCCACTACGCCAAACCCCCAGTACGGGCTGTTGAGCGCCGAATTGAGGGCCAGGCCGGCAAAGATGCTCACGAAAATGATGAACAGCAGCCCCAGCATGGCCAGGGCCGCGCCGTGAATGGTGCCCACCAGGATGGTGGATACCCGCTGCTGAAGCTCAAGGCGCACCAGGTCGATGCGGGTGTCGAGGTAGCCGGTCAGGTTGCCAATCAGGCTGTCGTTGCGCGGGGTTTTGGAAGTATCGTCGTCGGTGAACATACGGCGCGAAAAAGGGTCAGAAAAAGAAAATAAAGCCTGGGCAAAGCGCTGTTTTCGCAGAATTCAGCTGCGGGCCGCGTCCGTTCTACGGAAAATCGCGGCCTGCGGCTGAATTTTGTAGTACCCTTTGTGTTTCCCTCCCCGCGTGAGTCAGAATCATTACCAAGTTCTTGGAGTAGCCCCCGATGCCCCGGCCGCCGACATTAAGCGCGCCTACCGGCAATTGGTGGTGCGCTACCACCCGGATAAGCACGGCGGGGATGTGCGCTACGAAGACCAGTTTAAGGCCGTGGCGGTGGCCTACGCCGTGCTCAGCGACCCCGGCAAGCGCGCCACCTACGACTTTCAGCTGGCCCAGGCCGCCCGCCGGGCGCGGGAGGCGCAGCGGGCCCAGCAGCACCGCCCGGCCACGCAGCAGGTATATGGCGTGCCCATGCCGCCGCCGGCCCCGCTGCGCACCCGCCCGCCGGCCGGGGCCCGCGAGCGACACTACCAGCGCATTCCGAACAAGCGCGCCCGCTTCAACGGCCGCGACTGGCTGCTGACCGGGGCGCTGCTGCTGGGCATTGTGCTGTTTGCGCTGGCCGTGAAGGTGACCATGGACCGCGTGACGGCCAACAGCAACTACCGCGACGGCCTGCACGCCTACGCCCACGGCCAGTGGGCCCCGGCCTATACATTTCTGGAAGAGGCGCTGCACTTCCGGCCCGACCACGCTCCCACCCTGGCCCGCCTCGGCGAGCTGGACCTGCTCATCAACCACGACCCGCGCGGGGCGCGCGCCAATTTCCGGGCCGCGCTGCTCCAGCCACAGGCCCCGCGCGCCGAAGCCACGACGCGCTACTTTCTGGGCCGCTGCGAAGCCGTGCTGGGCCGCCCCGATTCGGCGGAGCTGAATTTTTCTCAGGCCATTCGGCTCGACAGTACCCGCAGCGCGGCTTACCTGGCCCGGGGCGAAATCCGGCTGCTCGACCTGAACCAGCTGGCCCAGGCCGTGGCAGATTTCAGCACCGGCCTGGGGCAGCGCCGGCGGGCCGGGCGCGCCACGCCCTGGCACTACGTGCAGCTGCGCGGCCTGGCCTACACCTCGCTGGGCCGCTATGCCGAGGCCCGGGCCGATTATTTCCGGGTGATTCGGGCCAATCCCCGGGATGGCCGCACGCACTTTCTGCTGGGCCGGCTGGCCGCCCGCACCGGCGACGCCACTGCCGCCTGCGAGTTTTACAGCCGTGCCGTGCGGCTGGGCTACGACTATGCCCGCACCGCGCAAAAAAGCTGCGCACCCAAACCGCCCACAAAGCCGCCCGGCCCGCCACCGGCCGCCCACTGGCCTAAAAACAAACAACCGCCGCCGGCCTGGGGCCGACGGCGGTTGCCGCAGTTGTAATCAGCAGCTCAGAAAGACTACTTGGGCATCAGCACGGTATTCACTACGTGAATCACGCCGTTGCTCTGAATTACGTCGGCGATGGTAACGGTCGAAACGCCGCCTTTCTCGTCCTTCAGTTCCAGGGCTTTGCCTTTCATCATGGCCGTCAGGGTGCCGCCCTGCACGGTTTTGAGGGTAGCCTTGCCACCGCCAGCCTTGATGGCCTTGGCAATGTCGGCCGAAGTCATTTTGCCGGCCACCACGTGGTAGGTCAGGATTTTGGTGAGGGTAGCCTTGTTCTCCGGCTTCACCAGGGTTTCGACGGTGCCGGCAGGCAGCTTGTTGAAGGCTTCGTTGGTGGGGGCAAACACGGTGAAGGGACCAGCGCTTTGCAGGGTTTCGACCAGGCCGGCGGCTTTCACAGCGGCCACCAGGGTGGTGTGGTCTTTCGAGTTAACAGCGTTTTCCACGATGTTTTTCGTGGGGTACATGGGGGCGCCGCCCACCATCACCGTCTTGGTAGCCTGGGCCGAAACCGTGGTGGTAGCGGCAACACTGAAGAGGGCAACGAAGGCGAGGGAAAACAAAGACTTTTTCATCGGGATAAAGAAATGGTTGGATGTTTTGGATGATGCCCCACCTACGCCACCACTTCCGCCGACGGATTGCCCCGGCGGCAAAGTTTTTTAGGATATCACGCCGTGGATATCCCAACATTTTCTTTACCTGCTACTTGCCGGCTCGTGCAAAATACCGGCCCACTTCGCTATTTCCGGCTTTTTCCCGGGTCGACTATCCGCAGCGCACCGCCGCAGGAAAGGCCCTGTCTCGTCGGCACAAGGCAGGCCGAATAGCCTGCTGTTATCATCGGGGCATCCTGCCCAGCGCAGCCGCCTGCTGCACCAGCCCGCGAAATTCGGTGCGGGAGCCGTCGGCATCCGGCCCGTTCATGTTGCCGGCCAGGGCCGTGGTGCTGGCCCAGGTAGCCGAGCCGGCGTAGCGGGAGCCGCGCAGCAGCAGGCCGAATTGCGCCACGGCCGCCGCCCAACGCAGGTTGTCGGAGGCCTGGGCAATGGGTTCGCCCAGCCGGACGTTGCGCACGGGCAGCGTGAGCAGCTGGCTGTGGCTGCCCTGCGGCTCCTGGTAGCGCAGCTTCACGGTGAGCAGCTCCGTGCCGGGAGCGGATGCAGCAGGGCTTGTGTGCTGGTATTTCAATGCGTCGACGGAAGAACTGCCGGTTTCGGGCGCGCCCACCGGCACCACTTCGTAGAGGGCCGTGACCTGCTGGCCCGCGCCCAGCTCGCCGGCGTCTTTGCGGTCGTCGTTGAAGTCCTCGGCGGCCAGCAGGCGGTTTTCGTAGCCCAGCAGGCGGTACTCGCGCACCAGGGCGGGGTTGAACTCGACCTGCACTTTCACATCCTTGGCCAGGGTGAACAAGGTGCCGCCGAATTGCTGCACCAGCACCCGCCGGGCCTCGCCCAGCTGGTCGATGTAGGCGTAGTTGCCGTTGCCCTTATCGGCCAGCAGCTCCATTTTGCTGTCCTGCAAATTGCCCTCGCCAAAGCCCAGCACCGACAGAAACACGCCCGATTCCCGCTCCTGTGTAATCAGCCGCTCCATGTCGGCATCGCTCTGCTCGCCCACGTTGAAATCGCCGTCGGTGGCCAGGATAATGCGGTTGTTGCCGCCGGGGCGCTGGTGCTGCTGCGCCAGCTGGTAGGCCAGCCGCAGGCCTTCGCCACCGGCCGTGGAGCCGCCGGCTTCCAGCCCATCGAGGGCGCGCAGAATGGTTTCGGGCTCGGCCCCCGAGGTGGGCGGCAGCACCACGCCGGCCGCCCCGGCATACACCACAATGGCCACGTAGTCCTGCGGGCGCAGCGCCTCGCGCACCAGCAGCCGCAGCGACTCTTTCAGCAGCGGCAGCTTCTGCGGGTCGTTCATCGAGCCCGACACGTCGAGCAGAAACACCAGGTTGGCCGGCGGCAGGTTTTCGGTTGGTACCTGCTTGCCCTGCACGCCCACCAGCACCAGCTGGTGGGCCGGGTTCCAGGGGCAGGCGGCCACTTCGGCGTTCAGCGAGGCCGGGCCGGTGCGCGGCTGCGGGTAGTGGTAAGGAAAGTAGTTCACCAGCTCTTCCAGGCGCACGGCATCGGGCGGGGGCAGCTGCCGGTCCTGGGTCAGGAAGCGGCGCACGTTGGCATAGGAGGCGCGGTCCACGTCGATGGCAAAGGTGCTGAGCGGATTACGCGCCGCCGACAGAAACGGGTTTTCGTGGATAACGGCGTAATTCTCGCGGTTGCCCTGCACGGTATCGGCCGCTTCGGAATCGGCGGAAACAGGAGTTGCGGCGGGCTCGGCAGTCATTTCTGCCACCTCCTTTCGCAGCATCATATGCTCGGTGGAATATTGTTGCTGGCAGGCGGGCAATAGCCACGCGCCCACCAGCAGCCCCCACAGGGGGCGCAGGCAGTTTCGCTTCATTGTTGAAAAGAAAAGATGGAGGGAAAGGCAAGCGGCCTCCGGCGGGCGGTACCGGCTACTCGCCCCCCCGCAAGTCGCGACTTTGCGGAGGGCGGGCTGGGGCCGGGTTTTCTTCGCGACGAAAACCCGGCGGCAGCACGGCCGGCCCCATGAAAGGGCTGCCCCGAAGAGGCAAAAGCACAGGCAGCGCCGCCTGTGGTCCTATATACCGGCAACGCCGCAGAGGTAACCCATGGCAGCTGCTATCCGGCAGCCCGCGGCACGGTTTGCCGCAGGCCAATGCCTGAGGCATCTAAAGTTGCGCTGCTCACCGGCCCGCACACCACGCACTGCCCGTCCCGGCTGCCAGGTCAGGCGGCCGGGGCGCGGGAAAAGTCGGGAGAAGGGCAACTCACCTGTAAGCGTTTGCCTGAAAACAAAAAAGGCCTCTAGCGCAATGCTAGAGGCCTTTTTCGTGGCAACAGTTGGAATCGAACCAACGACACCAGCATTTTCAGTGCTGTGCTCTACCAACTGAGCTATGTTGCCGTTTCCCCGTAGCGGCTTTAGGTTGCTTTGGGGACCGCAAAGGTACGAATCCAAAACAATGACGCAAGAAATCGAGTAAAAAAAGTGTTGGCCGGGCAATAATTTCCGTGAAAGTATTCGGCATGCCGAGTATATTGCGTCCCCAATCGTTCCCACCTTACCTTTACCGCATGTTGCAATCTATTCTCTTCCTGCTACTGCTGGTAGCAGCTTTTGGCTTGTTCGCGTGGCAAGTCCGGAAAATACGCGCCAACATCCTCGTCGGGCGCGACCGTGACATGAGCGGCCACGCCGCCGAGCGGTTTCAGAAAACCCTGCTGGTAGCTTTTGGGCAGCAAAAAATGTTCAAGCGGATGACGCCCGCCCTGTTGCACCTGGTGGTGTACGTGGGCTTTCTGGTCATCAACATTGAGGTGATTGAAATTGTCATCGACGGGCTGTTTGGCAACATTTTCGGCTTTCACCGCGCCCTCAAGTTCCTCGGGCCGGTGTACGACGTGCTCATGGCCACCAATGAAGTCCTGGCCGCGCTGGTTATCATCGCGGTGGCTGCGTTCTGGTGGCGCCGCAACCGCAAGCCGCCGGTGAAACGCTTCAGCGGCGTGGAGCTGCGCGCCTGGCCCAAGCTCGATGCCAACATCATTCTCTACATCGAAGTGGCGCTGATGATGGCCCTGTTCTTCATGAATACCGCCGACTTGAAGCTGCACCAGCTGGAAGGCCAGGACCTGCCGGGCACTTTCCCCATCAGCAACCTGCTGGTGGGCCTGCTGCCCTCCAACGTGACTACGCTGCACATACTGGAGCGGTTGGGCTGGTGGCTGCACATCACGGGTATCTTTTTGTTTCTGAACTACCTGCCCAGCTCGAAGCACTTCCACATCATCCTGGCGTTCCCGAACGTGTGGTACTCGCGGCTGGTGCCGCAAGGGCAGTTTTCGAACGTGGACAGCATTACCAACGAGGTGAAGGCCATGATGGACCCCAGCTTTGTGGTGCCGCCCGCGCCTACGGCTCCCGATGGCTCGGCCCTGGCGCCTACGCCCTTTGGGGCCAAAGACGTGGAGGACCTGCCCTGGACCAACCTGCTGAATGCCTACTCCTGCACCGAGTGCGGCCGCTGCACCTCGGTGTGCCCGGCCAACCTGACGGGCAAGCTGCTCTCGCCGCGCAAAATCATCATGGACACGCGCGACCGGATGGAAGAGAAGTATAACTCGCCGCTCATCTTCCGTCCCAACGTGTACGGGGCAGAAGCCAAGCACGAGCCCGTGACCGACCTGATGGAAGCCACGCTGCTGCGCGGCAAGGTGACGCCCGAGGAGCTCTGGGCCTGCACCACCTGCAACGCCTGCGTGGAAAGCTGCCCCGTCAACATCAACCCCCTGGAAAGCATCATCGAGATGCGCCGCTTCCTGGTGCTGGAAGAATCGGCCGCGCCGAACTCGCTGAACGTGATGTTCTCCAACATCGAAAACAACGGCGCGCCGTGGGCTTTCTCGCCGTCGGACCGGTTTAACTGGGCCGATGACTTGTTTGCGGCCGAGAAGCCGGCGAAAGCGACGGTAGCTTAAGAATCGTCTGTCATGCTGACGAAGGAAGCATCTTATCACTGCCGCTTTCGTCTGGTTTACTAATTCACTGCGGCCCGGACGTGATAAGGTCCTTCGCTCCGCTCAGGATGACAACCGTGTCAATCCCTTCTTCTATGACTCCCGATACTCCCGCTAAAAAGCAAATCAATGTTCCCGTCATGGCCGATTTGGCGGCCCGCAACGAGTCGCCCGAAATCCTGTTCTGGGTGGGCTGCGCCGGCGCTTTCGATGACCGGTACAAGCGCGTGACCCGCGCTTTCGTGCGTATTCTCGACCACGTAGGCACCAGGTACGCGGTGCTGGGCCTGGAAGAAAGCTGCACCGGCGACCCCGCCAAGCGCGCCGGCAACGAGTTCCTGTTTCAGATGCAGGCCATGCAGAACATCACGACCCTGAACGGCTACGGCATCAGGAAAATCGTGACGGCCTGCCCGCACTGCTTCAACACCATCAAAAACGAGTACCCCGCGCTGGGCGGCGACTACGAAGTCATTCACCACAGCACCTACCTCCAGCAGCTCATCAACGAAGGCAAGGTGGGCGTGACCGGCGGCGAAAGCTTCAAAGGCCGCCGCATCACCTTCCACGATAGCTGCTACCTGGGCCGCGCCAATAACATTTACGAAGCCCCGCGCGAAGTGCTGGCCGCCCTCGATGCCGACTTGGTGGAGATGAAGCGCAGCCGCGCCAACGGCCTGTGCTGCGGCGCGGGTGGTGCCCAGATGTTTAAGGAGCCCGAGCCGGGCAGGAAGGACATCAACATCGAGCGCACCGAAGAGGCGCTGGCTACCCTCAGCGGCAAAGCCGATGCCCTGGCCAACCTGGGCGGCGTGGAAACGGAAACCGGCACGCCCGGCGCGCACGATTTGAAGGGCAGCATCATTGCCGTGGGCTGTCCCTTCTGCATGACCATGATGAACGACGGCGTAAAGAATAAGGACCAGGAAAACAACGTGCAGGTGTTCGACCTGGCCGAGCTGGTAGCCTCAGCCGAAGGCATCAACGCATAACTTTTCGCGGGCGACCCGACTTTTGGGGGCAAACGAAGGCAAGAAAAGCTACTTGACTTCGTTTGCCCCCATAACTTTGGGGCAATAGGCTGCCGCGCAAGCCGGTTTGTCTGCCTCTCCCCTGTCAGCTTCATGCCCTATGTACGTTGCCTTCGACCAGCTCCCGCCCGAAGCCCGGGTTTGGATTTACCAGGCCAGCCGGCCGCTCAGCGCCCCCGAAATTGTGTCGGTGATGCCGGCCCTGGCGCGCTTTGCCGAAGAGTGGACCAGCCACGGCCGCAGCCTGCTGGCCTCGGCCGAGTTTCTGCACCAGCATTTTCTGGTCATTGGGTTGGATGAAGGCGTGGCCGGCGCAAGCGGCTGTTCCATCGATTCGTCGGTGCGGTTTGTGGCGCAGCTGGAGCAGGCGCTGGGCGTGGCGCTGCTCGAAAAATCCCGGCTGGCTTTTTTGCAGAGCGGTACGGTTCAGACTGTGAAGCACACCGAGCTAAAAGCCGCCATAGCCGCCGGAACGGTACTCCCGGACACCTTTTATTTCGATAATACGGTAGCCACTAAGGCTGAATTGGATACCCACTGGCCCCGGCCAGCAGCCGAAACCTGGCTGGCCCGCTACTTCAGTCATGAAGAAAAAAAGCCGACGCTAGCATGAATCCTAGTTAAACGTAGTATTATTGCTAACCCAAAAATGCCTAGTCGGGAACTTTTCCCACTGCCCTCCCTCCCCACACCACCCCAATTTCACCTATGAGGAAACTATTATTCGTCTGCACTGCGGCTGGTTCTGTCGCGCTAATGAGCGGCTGCGCCACTTCAGGCGGCATGAGCAAAGGCGACAAGCAGTTCGCCCGTGGCCAATACGAGACGGCCATTCCCCTGTACCAGGCCGATGTGGCCAAGGGCAAAAACGCGGCCATCTCCAACTTCCGCATCGGCGAGGCTTACCGCCTCTCGAACCGGGTGGAAATGGCCGAGCCCTTTTATAAGGCAGCTATCGACGGCGGCGTGAAAAACGCCGACGCTGGCTTCCGCTACGCTGAAGCGCTGAAAGCCAACGGCAAGTACGACGAAGCCGCAGCCCAGTTTGCTACCTATGCCACCAACGGCGGCAACCGCACCCTGGCCGCCCGCGCCGAGGTGGAAGCCAAGAACGCCACGGCCAGCAAAGAAGTGGCCGCGATGAAAAACAAATACGACGTGATGCCCGTGGACGCGCTGAACTCGGCCGCTTCCGACTTTGGCGGCTCGATGGTGCCCGGCGGCGACTTCGTGTTCACCTCCGGCCGCGACGGCAAGAAGTACCTCGGCAACGGCGAGAACTTCAACCACCTCTACGCCATCAAGTTTGACGATGCCACGGCCATGACCGGCGGCACCGCCCGCAAGCTCGAAGGGCCCTTCAACAGCGAGAACAAGCACGAAGCCAGCGCCACCTACACGCCCGACGGCAAGACGATGGTGTTTGCCCGCTCGAACGATGGCAGCAAGAAAGGCTACCTGAGCGTGGACCTCTGGATTTCCTACAACAAAGGTGGTACCTGGAGCGAGCCCGTGCTCGCCAACATCAACGACCGTACGGCCGACGACTTCTCGCCGGCCTTCGCGCCCGATGGCACTACGCTGTACTTCTCCTCGAGCCGCAAAGGCGGCCAGGGCGGCAACGACCTGTACAAAGCCACCCTCGGCCCGAACGGCCGCTTCTCGCCCGCCGAAAACCTGGGCGAAAGCATCAACACTGCCGGTAACGAGAACTTCCCCGGCGTAGCGCCAGATGGCACGCTGTACTTCGCTTCGGACGGACGGCCCGGCGTGGGCAAGCTCGACTTGTTCATGGTGAAAGCCGGCAAGCCGGTGAACCTGGGTGCCGACGTGAACAGCCCCGCCGACGACTTCGCGCCTATTCCGATGGCCGGCGACATGGGCCTGTTCAGCTCGAACCGCGCCGGTGGCAAAGGTTCGGACGACGAGTACATGTTCAAGAAGAAGCCCCTCAAGCTGGTTACCTTCTATGCTGACGGCACCGTGGTGGAGCGCGACGACAAAGCCGGCACCACCACGCCAGCCGCGGGCGCTACCGTGACCGTAACCGGCCCCAATGGCGCCCCGCAGACCGTGACCACCGATGCCTCGGGCAAATTCAGCCTGAAGCTGGACTCGGTGAGCAACTACGCCTTCCGGGCCGAGCGCGCTGGTGACTTCGCCGCTCGTGCTTCGCTGAGCACCGTGGGCCGCAAGCCCAGCCAGGATGCCCTGCCCAACCTGACGAACGACATTCAGCTGCCGGTGACCCTGACGCTGAACAAAATCATCCTGGCCCGGGCCATCGAAATCAAAGACATTCTCTACGATTACAACAAATACGACATCCGTCCGGATGCCGCTATTCGCCTCGATACGCTGGTGCAGACGCTGGTGGACAACCCCAAAATCTCGGTTGAACTGAGCTCGCACACCGACTCGCGCGGTAAGGACGCCTACAACCTGAAGCTGTCGCAGCAGCGCGCTCAGGCTGCGGTTGACTACATCGTGAGCAAAGGCATCAGCAAGGCCCGCATCACGGCTAAAGGCTACGGCGAAACCCGTCCGCTGATTCCGAATGCGAAGACCGAAGAAGAATTCCAGCGCAACCGCCGCACGGAGTTCAAAGTGACGAAAGTCGCGAAGTAAGCTAAGCGTTTCGCCTGGTGAAAAAGCCCCCGCAGCTTCGGTTGCGGGGGCTTTTTGCTGGGCACTATTGTGCAAAAGCAGGAGGAAACGCGTGTCGTTGTCCACCTCGTTCAAACGTGGCACAGGTTTTGAAAATGGGTGAAATACCGGCCGGATTTAGTGGTCGGCACTTCATTCTTCAGCGCCATGAAAAAGGCCTTACTTTTCGCAATTGCCGGTTTGCTTACGGCTGTCCTTCCTGCCCTGGCTTACCCGCCCGCCCCGGCCAATGCCAACTTCTCGTCGGAGCGCGGCGTGCCGTTTGGGCTGGTGCTCGATGGCCGGCCCCTCACGCGGGGCATGGCCCGGCAGGTACACGTCGACCAGCTGGTGCCCGGCCTGCACTGGGCCGATTTCAGCGTGCCCACGGCGTATGGCGGGGCGGTGCGCTTCCGCAGCCGCGTGTGGCTGGAGCCCGGCCTCGAAACCACGTTTGTGCTGGTGGCGCGCCCCGGCCGGCAGCTGTATCTGCAGCAGGTGAATGCCGTGTCGCTGTATGGCGGCGGGCGCGGCTATGGCTACGGCAATGGGTACAACAACGGCTATGGCGGCCACTACAACAGCCCCGCGCCCTACCCCGCCCCGGCACCCGGCAGCTACGGCAATGCCCCCTACAACGGCAACAACCCGAACGGCAGCTACGACAATGGCGGTTATAACAACGCCCCGAACGGCGGCTATAACAACGCTCCCTATCCAAACAATGGCGGCTACAATGCCCCCAATAACGGCAATAACAGCCCCTACGGCAACAACCCGAACACGCCCAACGGAGGCGGCTACAACAACGGCCCCGGCAACGGTGCCGGCTACTACCCCGGCTCGGCCGTGAGCAGCTACCGCACGCTGGCCCCGCAGGACGTGACCGGCCTGGAGCAGACCATGAAGCAGCGCATTACGGAAGTGAGCAAGCTGAACGCGGCCAAAGACGGCCTGAAAGAGCGCAGCATTCAGGCCGACGACCTGAGCCGGCTGCTGCACGGCCTCAGCTCCGAAGCCTGCCGCATTGACTTAGCCAAGTTTGCCTACTCCCACGTTTCGGACCCGGAGAATTTTGACCGGGTGTATGATGCCTTCGAGACCGAAGCCGGGGCGCGGGCCGTGGAAGATGCCGTGAACGCAGCACCGCAGCGGTAGTTCGTTCTTTCGCCTGCGCAACAAAAAAGGCCGCTTCACAGCGGCCTTTTTTGTTGCAGCCCCAACGGCACTACCGGAGGCGGTCCATGCTGCGCACCAGTTGCTCGTCGCGGCGGATGAAGCGGTTGGCCAGCAGGTTGAGCAGCAGGGCCAGGGTGGGCAGGTAGAAGCCCATCAGGTACTGGCCTTCGAGCTTGAGGTTGAGCACCTGCTCGCCTTTGTTGGAGAAGTAGAACATGGCGCCCAGCGTGGCCACGATGAGCAATAAATTGACCGAGCCCAGCAAGAGCTGCTTGCTCCGGCTGCGAAACTGGAAGATTTCGAACGCGGCCACGGCGGCCGAGGCGGCGGCCAGCAGGCCAATGACCCAGACCGGGCCCTGGCCGGCCAGCGTGAGGCCCTGGGCCGTGAAGCCGAAGGCCGTGAGCGTGAGCTCCTGGTGCGTGAGGCCGTCGACTTTGTGCCAGAGGGGCAGCGCCAGGACGCTGAGCATGGCCAGCGCCAGCAGGAGTAAAAACACGCTTTGGATTCTTTGTATCATCTTTGTTGTAGTGTAGAAAAGGTCCGGATTGGTGCCGGGCCACAAATTTAGTCTCATCCGGCGCTTGCGCCGCCATTAGTTACATTCGAATGCCAACTGCTTATATCGTGGACGCGGTGCGTACCCCGATTGGAAAATTCGCGGGTGCTCTCAGCAGCGTCCGCCCCGATGATTTGGCCGCCCATGTTCTCCGCGAGCTCCTGCGCCGCAACCCATCCGTTGATAAAAACGACATCGAAGACGTCATCATTGGTGCTGCCAACCAGGCCGGCGAGGACAACCGCAACGTGGCCCGCATGGCGGCGCTGCTGGCCGGCCTGCCCATCACGGTACCCGGCGTGACGGTGAACCGCCTCTGCGCCTCGGGCCTGCAAAGCATCACGGATGCCGCGCGGGCCATTATGGCGGGCGAGGGCGACGTGTACCTGGCCGGCGGGGCCGAGAGCATGACCCGTGCCCCGTTCGTGATGGCTAAGTCGGAGTCGGCCTTCGGGCGCGAGCTCACGGCCCACGACACCACGCTGGGCTGGCGCTTCATCAACCCGCGCCTGAGCAAGCTGCACTACCCGTATGCCATGGGCCAGACGGCCGAGAACGTGGCCGCGCAGTACGGCGTGACGCGTCTGGAGCAGGACACCTTCGCCTTCGAGAGCCAGCGCAAGTATGCGCGGGCGCTGGAGAAAGGCCGCTTCCGCAAGGAGATTGTGCCGGTGTTCATCCCGAATCCGAAGGGCGACACCGCCTTGTTTGATGCCGACGAGCAGCCGCGCTTCTCGTCCATCGAGAAGCTGGGCACGCTCAAGCCAGCCTTCCAGCCCGAAGGTGGCACCGTGACGGCCGGCAACTCGGCGGGCATCAACGACGGGGCCGCCGCCGCCCTGGTGGTGAGCGAGGAGGCGCTGAAGAAATACAACCTCAAGCCTTTGGCGCGGGTGGTGGCCTCGGCCGTGGCCGGGGTGGACCCCTCGGTGATGGGCCTGGGCCCGATTCCGGCCACCCACAAGGTGCTGAAGCGCGCCGGCCTCACGCTGGCTGACATCGACCTGATTGAGCTGAACGAGGCGTTCGCGGCCCAGAGCATCGTGTGCATCCGGGAGCTGGGCCTCGACCCCGCCAAGGTGAACGTGAACGGCGGCAGCATTGCCATGGGCCACCCGCTGGGCAGCTCGGGGGCGCGCATTACGGCCACGCTGCTGCACGAGATGCACCGGCGCGGCGAAGGCATGCGCTACGGCCTGGCCGTGATGTGCGTGGGCGTGGGCCAGGGCGCGGCCGTGATTTACGAGAAGCTGTAGGAAGGCAATCTAACCGCGCTGTCCTAATAAAAGAACGTCATGCCGAGCGACTGCGCTGGGACATGACGTTCTTGTTTTCTGGTCAGGCCACCAGCCATTCCCTGCAGCGACTTGAGAAACTGCGCCGCGCTGGTATCTTGGGCAGCCCGGCCGCGGCGGCGCGGGCACCTCCTTTCCACCTTTCACGCCTTTACCCGGATGAAACACCTCTCCGCAACTACCAACAAACTCTTGAGCCTCGCCCGGCGCGGGGCGCTGCTGCTGGCCCTGGGCGCGGCCGGGCCGGTGGCCTGGGGACAGGGCTTCAGCCCAATGGTAGCGTACCCGACCGGACCGTCGGCGGTCAATCCGGAAGGCTTGGCGGTAAGTGACCTGAATGGCGACGGGCGGGTTGATATCGTAACCGCTAATGCCGGCTCCGCCACGGTCAGCGTACTGATGGGCCTGGCCGGCGGCGGGTTTGGCACCGCCACCACGTACTCCGCAGGCGGTGCCGGCGTTCCCTTCGATGTAGCCATCGGCGATGTGAGCGGCGACGGCCGGCCTGATATTGTGGTGCCCAATAGCGGCCAGGGGGCCATTGGCGTGTTGCTGGGCCGCGCCAGTGGCGGCTTTGCGCCCGCCACCACCTACGCGCTGGGCATCAACCTCGTTCCCACCAGCGTAGCGCTGGGCGATGTGACCGGCGACGGCCGGCTGGATATCGTGGCCGTTATCAACGGCAATGCTGCGGGCATCTGCGTGCTGGCCGGCCAGGCTAGTGGCGGCTTTGCGGCCCCCAACATCTATTCTACCGGAGCTTTTAGCTACCCGAGCTCGGTCGAGCTGGGCGATGTCAATGGCGACGGCCGGCTGGATGCGGCCATCAACATTCAGGGATTTAATACGGTCGGCATCTTGCTGGGCCAGGCGGGGGGCGGCCTGGGCACCCTCAGCACCTACCCGATTGGGTTCAGCAACGTCACCATTCTGGGCCTGGCCATTGGCGACGTGAACGGCGACGGCCGGCCCGACATCGTCACGGGCCTGCACTCCATCAACCTGATAGGGGTACTACTGGGGCAGGCCGGCGGAGGGTTTGCACCGCCGCTCACCTACAACTCCAATAGCCGGGGGCCGATTATTGAAACAATAGCCGACGTCAACAGCGATGGCCGTCTGGACATCGTAGAAGCCAATTTTTTCGGCGATAATGTTGGGGTGCTGCTGTCACAAGCCAATCAGCCGAGCCTTTTTGCATCGGCTCAAAGCTATGCAACCGGCCTGAACAGCATGCCTTCGGGCGTGGTGGCCAGCGACGTGAACAACGATGGTCGGGTGGACATTGTGGTGGCCAATGCCGGCACCAACACGGTAGGCGTTTTGCTGAATACCGGCAATTTTACGCTGGCCACCGCCCCCACGGCCGCCGCCGAGGTTGCGCTCTATCCCAACCCCGCCCAAGACGCCTTCACCGTACAACTGCCCGCCGGCCTCGTGCCCACTCAGGCCGAACTGCTCGATGCCCTGGGCCAGGTGGTGCGCCGCCCGGCCATAGGCAGTGGCAGCTTTCAGGTTGAAACCAGCGGGCTGGCCCCCGGCCTCTACACCCTGCGCCTGCGGGCCGGCGGCACCGCCTTAGCCAAGCGTGTGGTGGTGGAGTAGCGCGGACTTTTCCATTTTCCTTTCCAGCGATGAAACACCTCTCCGCAACTACAAACAAACTCTTGAGCCTCGCCCGGCGCGGGGCGCTGCTGCTGGCCCTGGGCGCGGCCGGGCCGGCGGCCTGGGGGCAGAGCTTCGGGTCGGTAACTAATTATGCACTTGTCGCCTCAACGACCCCTCTGTATAATATTCCTGAAGGGGTGAGGCTAGGCGATATAAATAGGGATGGCCGTGTAGATATTGTTATAGGCTCCTATAGTCATCCGAAAGTGCAGATACTGCTCGGACAGGCAGGGGGTTTTGCAACGGCCATTACTTACGCTACTGCAACGACAACCCCCATAACAATTGCATTGGGTGATGTGAACGGAGATGGCTGGCTCGATATTGTTGGCGGTAGTTATACCAGTATCGTTTCGGTACTGCTGGGGCAGCTCGGTGGCACGTTTGGAGCCGCCGCGAATTATTCTACGGCAGCCAACTCGGTGACCCTGGGTGATGCCAATGGGGATGGTCGGCTGGACCTGGTTACGACCAACGGCAACCAGACGAATGCCAGCAATGCAACCGTGTCGGTGCTGCTGGGGCTATCGGGCGGTGGCTTTGGCCCCCGAACCGAATACGCAACCGGGCAGCGTCCCAACAGCGTGGCCGTAGGCGACTTGAACGGCGACGGTCGCCCCGATTTGGCAACCAGCAATTACTACGACAACACCGTATCGGTGCTGCTGGGGCTGCCCGGTGGGGGCTATGCACCTCATGCCGACTACCCGGTGGGCACCTTTCCCAGCTGCCTCGCGCTGGGAGACCTGAACGGCGACGGACGCCTGGACGTCGTCACCACTACCACCGACAGAACCAACAGTACCGGCATCGCCTCCGTGTTGCTGGGAGGCGCAAGCGGCTTGGGCACGAAAACGGATTACGCCGTCGGGGCATCGCCCAACGGCATCGCCCTAGGCGATGTCAACGGTGATGGGCGGCTTGACATCATCACCAGCAATTACATAGGTAACTCTATTTCGGCACTCCTTCGCCTGCCCGCTGGCGGATTCGGGCCCAAAGCCGACTTTGCCATTAGCTCTTCTCCCAACGGCGTGGCGCTGGGGGACATCAATGGTGATGGACGCCCCGACATCGTCACGGCAAGCAACCTACTTAACGCCGCATCGGTCCTCCTCAACACCGGCACCTATACGCCCCTGGCCACCGCCCCCACCGCCGCCGCCGAGGTTGCGCTCTATCCCAATCCCGCCCACGACACTTTCCGTGTGCAGCTGCCGGCCGGCCTCGTGCCCACTCAGGCCGAACTGCTCGATGCCCTGGGCCAGGTGGTGCGCCGCCCGGCCATAGGCAGTAGCAGCTTTCGGGTTGAAACCAGCGGGCTGGCCCCCGGCCTCTACACCCTGCGCCTGCGGGCCGGCGGCACCGCCCTGGCCCGCCGCGTGGTGGTGGAGTAGCGCGGACTTCTAGTCCGCGAGTAAATCCCCTTAGTTCATTGCCCTCGCGGACTGAAAGTCCGCGCTACGTGGGCCGTACTTTTGCGGGCCATGCGGTATTTCCTCCACCTCGCCTACGATGGCACCCGATACTGCGGCTGGCAGATTCAGCCCCACCAGCTCACCGTGCAGGCCGAGCTCGACCGCTGCCTCACGCAGGTGCTGCGCCGGCCCACCTACTGCCTCGGCAGCGGCCGCACCGATACGGGCGTGCACGCCAGCCACCAGGTAGCCCACTTCGACGCCGACCTGCCCGAGACCCTCCCGCTCGACGTGCTGCTCTACCGCCTGCGCCGCGCCCTGCCCCCCGATATCGGGGCCCTGCGCCTGCACCCCGTGCCCGATGAGGCCCACGCCCGCTTCTCGGCCGAGGAACGCACCTACGACTACTGTGTGGTGACCCAGCCCGACCCCTTCCGCCGCGACCAGGCCCTGTTCGTGGACCGCCCCCTCGACGTGGCGGCCATGAACGAGGCGGCCGGCTATATGCTGGGGCAGTTCGATTTCACGGCCTTCTCCAAGGTGAAGGGCGGCGAAAACCACTACGTGTGCTACTGCACCGAGGCTGGCTGGCACGCGGCACCGGGCGGCTGGGTGTTTCGCATCCGGGCCAACCGCTTTGTGCGGGGCATGGTGCGGCTGGTGGTGGGCACCCTGCTCGACGTGGGCCGGGGCAAGCTTACGCCGCGCGAGTTTCAGCAGGTGCTGTGGGCGCAGCAGCGCGTGGATGCCGGCAGCGCGGCCCCGGCAAAGGGCCTGTTTCTGAGCCGGGTGGAATACGAACCGGGAATTGTGCCACTGGTGTAGCAGCCTTTTAGGAAATCGCCCGGTCTTGGCGCTAGCTTGCGGATACCGGGGGTGAGCGGGGCACTGTTTTTGCGCGGTGCGGCCGGCCTTATCCCCTTCCTTTCCAACGGCTTGCTTATGCGTTCAACACCTACCCTGTTGCTGCTGCTGGTTACGCTCTTCTGCCGGCCCGCCCGGGCGCAGGAAGCAGCCCGCACCATCGAGTTTAATGAGAACAAGGGCCAGTGGGACGCCCGCGCCCGCTACGGCGCGCACGTTGCCACCGGGGCCTGGCTGTTTGCGGAGAGCACCGGCCTGACCTACGCCCTGGTGAGCGGCCTGCCCGACCACGCCCCCCACCGGGCCGGCGCGAAGCCTGCCAGCCCGGCGCCCGGGTTCAACGACCAGCTGCCCAGCCACTGCCTGCGCGTAGAATTTGTGCAGCCCGACCCCACGGCGAGCCTGCAGCCCGAAGACCCGGCCGCCGGCCGCCAGCACTACCTGCGCGGCAACGACCCCAGGCGCTGGGCCGCCGATGTCCGCACCTTTCGCCAGCTGCGCTACCGCGCCCTCTGGCCCGGCACCGACCTCGTGCTGCACGAAAACGCCGCCCATCAGCTGGAGTACGACCTGCTGCTGGCGCCCGGGACCAGCCCCGCCCGCGCCCGCCTGCGCTACCAGGGCGCCGATGCCCTGCGCCTCGACCCCGCCACCGGCCACCTGCTGGTGCGTACCTCCGCCGGCCCGCTCACCGAGCAGCACCCCCAGGCCTGGCAGACCGATGCCCGCGGCCAGCGCCAGCCGGTGGCCTGCGCCTTCGAGCTGCGCGGCAACGAAGTGGGCTTTCGGGTGGGGGCTTATGACCGCCGCCGCCCGCTGGTGATTGACCCGGTGGTCGGGTTTGCCAGCTACACCGGCTCGACGGTGGAAAACTGGGGATTTGCGGGCACTTCCGATGCGGCCGGCAACCTGTACTCGGCCGGGGTGGTGTTTGAGCCCGGCTACCCGGTAACGCCGGGCGCGTATCAGACCTCCTTCAGCGCCAGCACCGACATCGCCCTGATGAAGTTCAACACCGGCGTGAGCGGCGCGGCGGCGCGGGTGTGGGCCACGCACCTGGGCGGCAATGGGCTGGAATTTCCGCACAGCCTGCTGGTAGATGCCCGGGGCCAGCTCACGCTGCTGGGCACCACGTCTTCTACCGACTACCCGACCACGAGCGGGGCCGCGACGCGCACCTTTCAGGGCGGCAGCCGCATTGCGCCGTATGGCGTGGGCTCGGCCTTCGTGCTGGCCAATGGCTCCGATTTGTTTCTGAGCCGGCTGAGCGCCAACGGCAGCCAGCTGCGGGCCAGCACCTACCTGGGCGGCTCGGCCAACGACGGCCTGCTCGACCCCGCCGCGCCCGCCCCCAACCTGCGCTACAACTACGGCGATGCCTTTCGGGGCGACCTGGCCTTCGACCCGCAGGGCAACCTCTACGTGGCCAGCACCACCGGCTCGGCCAACTTTCCCGGCGCGGCCACCGGCCAGGGCTACCGGGGCGGCCTCACCGATGGCCTCGTCACCAGCCTCGATTCCAGCCTGAGCCGGGTGCGCTGGACCACCTTCGTGGGCGGCTCTGGGGCCGATGCCGCCTACTCGCTGCAGCGCGACGACACCGGCAATTTGTTTGTGGCCGGCGGCACCACCAGCCCCAACCTGTCGGCGGCGGCGGGCGGCTACCAGCCGGTTTTCGGGGGCGTTATCGATGGGTTTGTGACGCGGCTCTCGGCCGGTGGCGCCCTCACCCAAAGCACCTACCTGGGCTCGCCCAGCCAGGACCAGGCCTATTTTGTGCGCCGCAACGGCAGCGGCGCGGTGTACGTGCTGGGCCAGACCCTCACCACCGCCTGGCCCAACCGGACCAGCGGCCTCTACACCGGGGCGCGGGGCCACCAGTTCATTCAGCAGCTGGCCGCCGACCTCCGCACGGCGGGCTTCAGCACCGTGTTTGGCACGGGGGGCAGCGTGCCCGACATCTCCCCCACTGCCTTCGAAGTGGACTGCTACGGCCGGCTGTTTCTGGCCGGCTGGGGCGGCGGCCTCGACCCCAACAATGGCTCGACCCTGGGCCTGGACGTGACGAACAATTCTCTCCAGCCCGTTTCCGATGGCATGGACTTCTACCTGATGCAGCTCTCGGACGGAGCCCGCGCGCTGGACTACGCCACCTTCTTCGGCACCTCGGCCGACGACCACGTGGACGGCGGCACCTCGCGCTTCGACCCGCAGGGCACGCTCTACCAGGCCATGTGCGCCTGCAACCAGGGCACGGGGGCCGGCCTGCCCATTCCCGCAGGAGCCCACTACTACAGCCCGGTGAACGGCTCGGCGCACTGCAACAACGCGGCCTTCACGTTTGCCTTCACGGCGGGCAGCACCCCGGCCGGGCCCGATACGCTCACCATCTGCGCCCGCTCGGGGCCCATTGCGCTGGGCGGCTCGCCGGCGGGCGGCACCTGGAGCGGCCCGCTGGTGACCGGCAATGCCACCTCGGGCTACGTGTTCACCCCCGATACCACCCGGCTGGGCACCTTCGTGCTCACCTACGCGAGTCCGCTCACGGGGCTGTGCGCGGGCACCAGCATCCGCCGCATCACGGTGCTGCCGCAGCCGCGCGCCCGCATGCTCACGCCGCCCACCACCATCTGCATGCAGCCGCAGGGGCCGCCGCCCGCCACCGTTCCGCTGCTGGCCACGCCGGCCGGCGGGGTGTTTGTGGGCGTGGGCGTGGTGAATGGCACCGCGCCTTATTTCGACCCCGTGCTGGCCGGGCCGGGCAGCCACCTCATCCGCTACGTGCTGCCGGGCAGCAACTCGACGGGCCGCTGCGCGGCGCTGGCCTCGGTCACCATCACGGTGCTGGGGCTGCGGGTGCTGGACCCCGGCCCGCCGCTGGTGGTGTGCGCCAACGACCCGCCCCAGCCGCTGGGGGGCCTGCCGGCCGGCGGCACCTGGAGTGGCCCCGGCGTGGTGATGAGCAGCGCGGGCAGCTATTCGTTTGTGCCCAGCGTGCCGCTGATTGGGTTTCATACGCTGGTGTATTCCTTCAACGGCTCGCCGGGCTGCGACGGGGCCCGCGACACGCTGCACGTGCGGGTGCGGCCGGTGGCGGGCTCGGTGACGGTGCCGCCCGATACGGCGCTGTGCGCCGGGGGGGCGCCGTTTCGGCTGCGCGGGGGCCTGCCGGCCGGCGGCACCTGGAGCGGCCCCGGCGTGACGGGCTCGCTGGCCACGGGCTTCGTCTTCACCCCGGCCCCGGCCCTGGCCGGGTCGCAGAGCGTGCTCTATACCGGCGCGGTCATCGACACCGCGCAGTGCCCGGCCAAGGCTATCCGGACCGTGCGCCTCACGGCGGGCACGGTGCAGCTGAGCGCGCAGCGCACGCTGATGTGCCCGGCAGCCGGCCCGCAGCGGCTGTCGGCCAGCCCGCCTGGCGGCACCTGGACGGGGCCGGGCATTTCGGGCAATGCCACGACGGGCTACGTTTTCACGCCCAGCCCGGCCCTGATTGGCCAGCAGACGCTTTCCTACACGTCGCCACCTGCTACCAACCCCAGCCAGTGCCCTGGCACCGGCACGCTGCGGGTGGAGGTGGCCGCGCCGCCGCTGGTGAGCATCGATTCAATTCCTTCGCAAAGCTTTTGCGCCGGGGTGCCGCCCCACGGCGAGGTGCTCACGGCCCAGCCGGCCGGCGGCATCTTTGGCGGGCCGGGCGTGGTGGGCAACCGCTTCAACCCGGCGCAGGCCGGGCCGGGCCGCCACGTCATCACCTACACGGTGCCGTTTATGACCTGCACCCTCGTGGCCACCACCATTGCGGAGGTGACGGAGCTCACGGCCATCCGCCTGCCCGCCGACACGGTGCTCTGCCTCGACCAGACGCCTTTCCGGCTGCGGGCCACCCCGGCCGGCGGCACCTGGAGCGGCCCCAACGTGACGGCGGCCGGCACGTTTACGCCGCCGCGCACGCCGGGCACCTCGGTGCTCACCTACACGCTGCCGGGCGGCTGCGGCGCGGCCCCCTACCGCGTCACGGTGCCGGCCGAGCCCACGTTCGCGGCCCGGTGGTCGGCCCCCGACTGCTCGGGCACCAACGTTGCGCCCCGCCTGGTGCGCTTCGAGGCCAGCGGCCCGGCCGCCGCGCAGGTGCAGTGGGACTTTGGCGATGGCAGCGCTCCGGCCAGCGGGGCCGTGGCCGAGCACACCTACCTCAGCGGCGGGCGCTACCAGGCCCAGGCCGCGCTGCCCCCTGCCATGGGTACGCCGGGCCCCTGCGCCCGGCAGGTGGCGCTGCTGCCGGTAGAGGTGCAGCAGGCCATCGTCCCCAACATCATCACGCCCAACGGCGACCACCAGAACGACACCTTCGCGCCGCGCATCGGGGGCTGCCCCGGCCGCCTGCAGGTGTTTTCGCGCTGGGGCCAGCAGGTGTTCGAGAGCGCCGTGTACCACAACGAGTGGGGCGGCGAGGGCCTGCCCGCCGGCCTCTACTACTACCTGCTGGGCGGCACCGAGGGCAGCACGCGGGTGAAGGGCTGGGTGGAGATTGTGCGGTAAGTATTTGTCTGTTTACACGCCGGAGCCGAAGCCCTGCAGCTCTACCCGCAGCTGGCCGCGCCGTGCGCCTCAGCACCAGCGCCGGGCCAGGAGCGACCGGCAAGCTGCTGGTGCGGGCCGAGTGAGAAAATAGCGCAGCTACCTAAAAAGGCCTGTCAGCACTAGCCGGCGGGCTTTTTTAGGTAGCTGCACTGTTGCGCGGTCAGTGTATTTATCGAACAACGTAGGGGCGGGGCTTGCCCCCGCCCGGACGGCTGCGCCATCCTGTCGATGCCAGTCAACGACGGGCGGGGGCAAGCCCCGCCCCTACACCGCACTTTCCGAAGGCCGTGCAAAAAAGCCCGCCAGGAATACCTGGCGGGCTTTTTTGCTTCTATCACGCTATTGCCTACAGGCTCCCGCCCGGGCCGCTGCCCGAGTCGCTGCCGCCCTTGCCGCCCTTGCCGCCGCGCTTGCCCACGTAGCGGGCGCGCTTGTAGGCCGCGTAGAGGCTGGGGTTGAGGAAGCGGAACACCTCCATCGGCTTGTCCAGCTCATACACTTGCTGCATGAGGGCCAGCAGCAGCTCGTCGATGCTCTGGTTGCCCTGGCCGCGCTGGTCGATGAGCGAGGCCGTGCTGCGCACCGTGGGCACGAAGGCCGTGTGCAGCGCCCGCAGCTGGGCCAGAACCGGCGCCGTGAGGCCGTAAGCGGCCAGTTCCTTGGCGTGGGCGTCGGCCACGTCGAAGAGGGCCTTGCTCACGTCGCGCAGCTCCTCGGGACGCATTTTGCTGAGCTGCGCGGCGCTGAGCGTGGTGCGGGCCAGCAGGTCGGCATCCTGGGTTTTGGTGGCAATGCTGCGCAGCGGGCCGAGCAGCGCCGGCAGCGCGGCGGCCAGTGCCGCCTGTGCCGTGGCCGCCTGCCCGGTCACGGGCTTGGTGTCGACGGCGGCCCGGCCCACGGCGTCGGTGAGTCGCTCGTAGGCCGGGGCAACGTCAGCGGCTTCGGCCGCGGCCACGCCGCTCACCGCCAAACCGGCCGCGTTGTCGGCAATAAACTTGACCAGGACCGTCGTCATGGCAACCTGCTTTTCTTGTTGGGCATTCATGCGAATGGGTAAAAAAGGTAAAAGAAGAACGTGCTGACCAGGAACACCCTGGCCCGCCGCAAGTGTAGTGCTTTTAAGGCACTTTCCCACCACCCCCTTGCCACCCGCTTCCCCCACCCGTACGAGTCAGCTTCCGGCCTCAACGACCCGAGTTCCGGACTATACGAGCAAGCTTGCGGGCTTTACGAGCGAGGTTCCGGACCGTACGAGCTGGCTTGCGGCCTGCACAAGCAAGTTCGCAGGTATTACGAGGAAGGTTCCGGATTTTACGACCACACTTGTGGACTCTACGACCCGACTTGCGGATGGTATGTCCTGACTTCCGGGCCGTACGCCCCGCTGGCGCGCGTCCCCGTTGGCGCCCCGCTGGCGCGCGTCTGCGACGCGTGCCGACTGGCATCGAGCCTATGGCTCGCAGGCGAACCGCCCTGCCCGCCCACCGCACCAGTCGGCACGCGTCACAGACGCGCGCCAGCAAAACCCGTACGCCCCGCTGGCGCGCGCCAGCAAAACCCGGCCGCTCCGCCATTTCTTCCCGACCTTTGCCCCACCTATGGACCCCACCACTTCCGCCCCCAAAACCGGCCAGGTCTTCGACTGGACCGTGCTGCGCCGCCTGCTGAGCTACGTGCGCCCCTACCGGCGCGTGTTCATCGGCCTCATTGTGCTCACCATTGCCACGGCGGTGCTGGGCACGCTGCGGCCCTTCCTCATCCAGCGCATGGTCGATGTGAGCATTGAGCAGGGCGACATGCGCGGGCTCAACTCCATGTTTCTCTTGCTGCTGGTGCTGCTGGTGGCCCACGCCGGCGTGAGCTATTTGCAGACCTACTACGGCGGCTGGCTGGGCCAGTACATCGTGCGCGACATCCGCGCCGACCTCTACCAGCACCTGCTCAGCCTCAAGCTCAAGTTCTTCGACCAGACGCCCATCGGCGTGCTCGTCACCCGCAACATCTCCGACGTCGAAACCCTCTCCGACGTCTTCAGCGAGGGCCTGGCGGCCATGGTGGGCGACATTCTGCAGCTGCTCTTCATCATGGCCTTCATGTTCTGGATTGACTGGCGGCTCACCCTCATCAGCCTGTCCGTCATTCCGCCGCTGCTCTTCAGCACCTACGTGTTCAAGGAGAAAATCAAGGGCTCGTTTCAGGACGTGCGCACGGCCGTGGCCAAGCTCAATTCCTTCGTGCAGGAGCACCTCACGGGCATGAACGTGGTCCAGATTTTCAACAACGAGGAGCGCGAGTACCGCAAGTTCGCCGCCATCAACAAGGAGCACACCGAGGCCAACATCCGCTCGGTGCTCTACTACAGCATCTACTTCCCGGTGGCCGAAGTGCTGGGCGCCATCGGCGTGGGCCTGCTGGTGTGGTACGCCGCCCAGGGCCAGATTGAGGGCTCCATCTCGAAGGGCGCGCTCATCGCCTTCATCATGTACAACGCCCTCTTCTTCCGCCCCATCCGCCAGATTGCCGACCGGTTCAACACCCTGCAGCTGGGCCTCGTCAGCACCGAGCGCCTGCTCAAGCTCCTCGACAACCAGGAGTTGGTAGCCCCCACCGGCACCTATGCCCCCGCCGAAATCCAGGGCGATGTGGAGTTCAAGCACGTCCGCTTCGCCTACAACGAGCCCGATTGGGTGCTCAAAGACATCAGCTTCCACGTTAAGCCCGGCCAGACCATCGCCTTCGTGGGCGCCACCGGCGCCGGCAAAACCAGCATCATCAACCTGCTGAGCCGCTTTTACGACATCCAGGACGGCAGCATCTGCATCGACGGCCGCGACCTGCGCGACTACGACCTCAGCCTGCTCCGCCGCCAGATTGGCGTGGTGCTGCAGGACGTTTTCCTCTTCGCCGGCTCCATCCGCGACAACATCACGCTGGGCAACCGCGCCATCACCGATGCCCAAATCTGGGCCGCCGCCGACCTCGTGGGCGCCCGCCGCTTCATCGAGCGCCTGCCCAACGGCCTCGGCTACCCCGTGATGGAGCGCGGGGCCACGCTCTCCGTGGGCCAGCGCCAGCTCATCAGCTTCGTGCGCGCCATGGTGTACCAGCCCCGCGTCATCGTGCTCGACGAAGCCACCTCCTCCGTCGATTCCGAAACCGAAGAGCTCATCCAGGCCGCCATCGAAAAGCTGATGCAGGGCCGCACCTCGCTCGTTATCGCCCACCGCCTCAGCACCATCCAGAAAGCCGACAAAATCATCGTGCTCGACAAAGGCGAAATCAAGGAAACCGGCACCCACGAGGAGCTGCTGCGCATCGAAAACGGCTACTACGCCCAGCTCTACCGCATGCAGTACGTTGTAGTGGACGCTGCGCTCAATGAAGAATTAGGAATGAAGAATGAAGAATTGCCGTCCAATAATTCTTAGGTCCTCCTTCTTAATTATCAAGCGAAGAATCAGAACTGAAGAATTGCCGTCCAATAATTCCTCATTCCTCATTCTTAATTCTTCATTAAGCGAAGCGTCATGCGTTACCTCTTCCTCGCCATCATCCTGCTCACCGCCGCCGCGGCCGGCACCTACGTTTACCTCGGCGGCACCCGCACCCCCACCATCACCCTCGAAACCACCGCCGCGCCGCTCTACCTGGCCGCCCGGCCCTTCCACGGCCCGCCCAACAGCGACGCCTTCGGCCAGCTGTTCCGCCAGGCCAAAGACGCCCAGGCCCGCCTCCACGGCGACCTCGCCAACCTCTACCTCAACAACCCCGAAACCGCCCACGACACCATCCGCGCCTTCATCGGCCTGGCCGTGGCCGATACCACGCAGGCCCTGCCCGCCGGCTTCCGCTACCGTGTGGTGCCCGCCGGCCAGCGCGTGCTGGCCGCCCGCCTCACCGGCGTGAGCTACCTGCTGGCCCCCAACCACCTCTACCCCGCCGCCTTCGAGGCCATCAAAAAGCAGAAGCTTCCCCAGCGCGGCAACTTCTACCTCGAACGCTTCGGTGCCGATGACACTTCCGAAGTGTTGATTGGCCTGAAGTAACTCCGCTACTTCCGCTTCGGCGGCGCATCGGGCAGGCTCACGCCCACGCTCACCAGATAGCTCGAAAACTGCTGGGGCAGGCCAAAAGGAGCCGAGCCATTCCAGGTGCGGTATTCGCCCCGTAAGGTCAGCCACGGCGCATCGGCGCCCTTCAGCTTGTAGAGCGCGGCCAGGCCCACCTCCGTCACCGGCGCAGTGGCCGAAGCCACTTGCTGCGCCGAGGTGCAGCCGCAGCCGCCCTTGGTGGGCACCTGCACCGCCTTGTCATAAAGGCGCACGCCACCCACGCCCGCCCCGGCCAGCGCCATCACCCGCCACCGGGCCTGGTCGAGCAGCAGCAGGTTGTTGGTCCAGGTAATGCCGTATTGGTCCACCAACGGCTGCTGCGCCCCCATGTAAGTTTCCGAAGCCGACCCAACAGGCATTTTGCCGGTGATGTTACCGCGCAAGCCCGATGCCCAGCGCGGCCCCAGCCAGTAGTAGCCCGCCATGTCGCCGCCCGCGTAGAGGTGGCCGCGCCGGTCAGCCAGCCCCAGCATGCCCATGTACCCGCCCCAGCGCCCGGGCACCAACGGCTTGTCCACCGCACAGGAGTCGCGGCTGTGGCAATGACAATGGGACGAATGGTGCGCGTAGAAAGTCGGCGCAAAAACCGCGTGGCACTGCGCCCGCGCCGCCGTAGCGCTCAGGCCCTGCACGGTGCCCAGCAGCACCAGTAGCGTAATCGTGTTTCTCATGTCGGGGTGGGAAGGGTGATTACGTGAATATAAGCTACTTACTATGGCATTTTTATGAAGTTGCTGAAAACCCCGGCTGCGCACTGATTCGTGATGCCTTCGGCCAAAGAAAAATCCCCGGCTTTGTGGCCGGGGATTTCATCAGGACAGCTTCGAAGGCCGCATTACCGGCCGAAATAATACGTGCCCCCAAAGCTCAGATGGTCGAACCCAAAGGCCGCACCGAAGCTGCTGGAAGAATTTTCATAGTTATCAGGCGGTGTGCTACCCGCAGTTTCTGGAAACTTATTACTTGAATGACTAAATGCCAACGCCCCCATTGAGGCGCTGATGCCAACTTTAGGAATGGGAAAGAATGCGATACCCGGCGTCAGGTCCGCATAATAGCCGTTGCCGGTGAAAGTCGTGGCAACCGGCATACTGCTGCCAGTACTGCTGTAGGCGTACGACTTGGAATGCTGATAGCCGCCGCCCAGGGTTCCTATCAGCGCAAACTGCTCGCTGATAAACTTATAGTATTGCACAAACGCCCCCAGCCGTACGCTTTTGTTTGGGTCGAGGTCGGGCAGCGAAGTAGGGGAGGGAAAGCCGGTGTTATTGGTATAGGTTGTTTTCTGTGTGCTGCTGGTGGTGTTAACGCCCAGATTTAAGCCGATGGCCAGATTATCGGCCACGAAATAGGCCGGCAACACTGCTGTTCCAAACTGGCTATTTGTCGCCTCAGTCGTGTAGCCAATGCGGCCAGCACCGCTGCCGGTACTGTAATAGCTACTGCTCGTGTTGGTAGAGCGATAATACCCAATGTTGCCAGTGAGCGAGATGGTCCCCGCCGCAATGCTTTGGGCATGGCTCGTGCCGACGGTAGCAGCTAGCAGCGAGAGAAGAAAAAGTTTTTTCATTGAAGCGAAAATGGAAAGGGGTGAAAATGAAACCGCGAACCTAACGCCTTTTCCCCGCTCAGAGTATAGCCCCTGGCTAAAACCGGAAGAGGCCCGTTCCAGCAGTGGAACGGGCCTCTTCTGATTCTCGGGTCGGGGTGGCAGGATTCGAACCTACGGCCTCGTCGTCCCGAACGACGCGCGCTACCGGGCTGCGCTACACCCCGAAAGCCAGCCGATGGGGCGACTGGTTTTCTTGTTCCAATATTAAGCGGCCGAAAAAAGCCCCCGAACCCGGAAGTTCGGAGGCTTTTGAGAGAGCGGCTGCTCTTCCGTCGGAGTGGCAGGATTCGAACCTACGACCTCCAGCACCCCATGCTGGCGCGATACCAGGCTACGCTACACCCCGATTGGTATTGGAGCGACAAAGGTAAGGTTTTATTTGATTCCTGTGCAAGCCGGGGGCAAATAAAGTTTTGCAAAAAGCGTTGTCGCCGGGGCCTCCCCCCCGCCCCCGGGTACTTTTGCAGCCAACCGGCCCCAGAATTGCTTAGCTTTACAGTAGCCATTTTACTCCATCCCGTTCTTATCCTACTTATGAAAAAGTTATTACTATTCGTGCTGGCCAGCACCTTAGGTCTGGCCGCCGCCCATGCCCAGCCCACGGCCGCGGCGGGTGCCCCCGCGCCAGCCGCCGCTGCCGCTGCGCCCGCAAAAGAAGAAGCCATTTTGCCCAATGGCGTAGTAGCCGCTCCAACTCCGGCCGCCGCCCCGGCCACCACACCATCCGGCGCGGCCCTCATTGCCCCGGCGCCCGAAACTCCGGCTGCTAATCCCAACGCCATCAAGGTGAAAGCGGATGCCGTGGCCGGCAAGCTCACCGTGAAAACCGACAATCCCGGCCCCACCCGCGTGGAAGTTACCGACGGCGGCGGCCGCCCCGTCATCACCCACACCATGATGAACGGCCAGACGCCCGCCGTGCTCAACGTGAGCCAGCTGCCGGCCGGCGCCTACATTGTGCGCTGCACCGCCTACGAGAAAACCGGCATGCGCCGCGTCATGATTGGGCAGTAGCTAAGTCAACGGCAATGCAAAAGGGCCTGTGCGCTACGCGTGCCGGCCCTTTTTTATTCAGACTAATGTAGGGCTTGCCCCCGCCCGCCGTTCGCACTGCGATACCGGTTCCATCCAACGACGGGCGGGGGCAAGCCCCGCCCCTACCCCAACGGCTCCAGGAGGTCCCACTTGTTGCCGTACAGGTCTTCGAATACGGCAACGTGGCCATAGGCTTCGCTGCGGGGCGTTTCCAGAAACTTCAGTCCCCGGCCTTGCAGCACCGGATAGTCGCGCCAAAAATCGTCGGTGTACAGAAATAGCCAGACGCGGCCCGCGCCCTGCCGGCCCACGGCGGCTTTTTCTGCTTCGGTTTTGGCTTCGGCCAGCAGCAGGCCGCTCCCGCCAGCCAGGCCGGGCGGGGTAACCACCACCCACCGTTTGCCGCCCCCCATATCCAGGTCAGCATCCAGGCGAAAGCCCAGCACGGTGGTGTAGAAAGCAATGGCTTCGGCGTAATTCCGGACAATCAGGGTGACGAGGGCGAGACGTTGGGACATGTGGGGCAATAGCGCGGAATTTTAGTCCGCGAGTGGGTTGGAATTTAGGTCGCGGACAAAAGTCCACGCTACGCTTCTTCGGTTTGCAGCTGCCGCTCGTACAGCGCCCGGTACAGCCCATCCGTTTCGGCCATCAGGGCGTCGTGGGTGCCGTGCTGCACAATCACGCCGTCATCGAGCACCAGAATTTCGTCGGCGAGCTTCACGGAACTCACGCGGTGCGAGATAATGAGGCTGGTGCGGGCCGCCATAATGCGCTGGAGGCTGCCAAGAATGGCATTCTCCGTCTTGGTATCGACGGCGGAGAGCGAGTCGTCGAGGATGAGGATTTTGGGCTCCTTCACCAAGGCACGGGCCATGCTCACGCGCTGCTTCTGGCCGCCGGAGAGGGTAATGCCGCGCTCACCCACTTTGGTGTCGAAGCCTTCGGGAAAGGCCAGGATGTTGTCGTACACGTCGGCGTCTTTGGCGGCTTGCAGCATCCGGGCTTCGTCGGGCTCGTCGAGGCCGAAGTTGATGTTGTTGCGGATGGTGTCGGAGAAGAGAAAAACGTCCTGTGGCACGTAGCCAATCTGGCCGCGCAGCGCCCGCAGCGAGTAGTCGCGCACGTCCACGCCATCCACCTTGATGTCGCCGGCCGTTACGTCGTAGAGGCGGCAGAGCAGCGCGGCCACCGTGCTTTTGCCCGAGCCGGTGTTGCCGATAACGGCCAGCGTCTGGCCCGGCCGCACGCGAAAGCTCACGTTTTTCAGGGCTTGGATGCCGGTATCCGGGTAAGTGAACGACACGTTTTCGAACACGATGTCGCCGGCCAGCTCGCGCTCCACGTTCTGGCGCGAGATGATGTCGGTTTTCTGGTCCAGGAATTCGTTGATGCGGGCCTGCGAGGCCTCGGCCCGCTGCACCAGCGACGACGTCCAGCCCAGCGCCGTGACCGGCCACGTGAGCAGGTTCACGTAAATCAGGAACTCGGCAATGGTGCCCGTGGTGATGGTGCCGCGAATGACTTCCTGCCCGCCCACCCACACGGTGATGAGCGTGCTCAGGCCAATGAGGAACAGGATGAGCGGAAAAAACAGCGAGTTCACGAAGTTCAGGCTCAGCGACTTCTCCTTGTAGTCGTTGCTGGCTTTGGCAAACTGCTCGTGCGAATCGGCTTCGCGCACAAAAGACTTCAGCACCCGAATGCCCGAGAAAGCTTCCTGCACAAAAGTCGTCATGCCCGACAGCGCCCGCTGGATTTCGTCGGACTTGCGCTCAATCAGGTTGTTGACGTAGAAGATGCTGACCGACAGAATGGGCAGCGGCAGCAGCGTGTAGAGCGTCAGCTTCACGTTCACCATGAGCATGAGCGGCACGATGAGCAGAAACAGCAGCACCAGCTGCAGGAAGTACATGATGGCCGGCCCGAGGTACATGCGCACGCGGCTCACGTCTTCCGAAATGCGCGACATCAGGTCGCCGGTGCTGTGGCGGCGGTAGAAGCTGAGCGGCAGCGACTGGTAGTGCTGGTAAATCTGGTTTTTCTGGTCGTTCTCGATGTGGCGCGACATCACGATGAGCGTCTGGCGCATGAAGAACAAAAAGATGCCGCGCCCCAGCGCCAGCGCAATAATGAGCACGCCGTAGAACAGCACGTTGCGCCCAAAGAGCTGATACACGCCGCTTTGCGCCTCCGTGCCGGCATAGAGGTGGTAGAGGTCGATGCCCTCATTCACCAAATCGAAGGCGTAGCGCACCAGCTGGGCCGGAAAAATGGCCAGCAAAGTGCTCAGCGCCACAAACAGCACCCCGGCGAGGAAATGCCACTTGTAGCGGAAGATGAACGGGTTAACAGCGGATAAGGCGCGCACGGGCATAGCGGAGGAGGAACCGGTTCGGGAAAATAGCGGTACTTTTGCGGCTTGAAAGGCCAAGCACCCATTCAGAAAGCCCGTCATGCTGAGCGCAGCCGAAGCATCTCTACCGCGCAACTAAATAATTTTTAGCGCTGAGGTAAAGATGCTTCGGCTGCGCTCAGCATGACGTTCTTGTTTTTCCGTATAGGTATAAGACCCAACAAAGTTACGCCGCACTGTTCCCAACCATCCATTCCCACAATTCCCACCAACCTTCAATTCATTTCCCATGATTGAAACCCAAGTTGTCGCCCCTGAGTCGATTTTCGGCCAGATTGCTGAGCACCAGCACGAGCAAGTCGTGTACTGCCACGACCACGAGACGGGCCTCAAGGCCATTATCGGCATCCACAACACCGTGCTCGGGCCGGCCCTCGGCGGCACGCGCATGTGGCACTACGCTTCCGACGCCGAAGCGCTGAACGACGTGCTGCGCCTCTCGCGCGGCATGACCTACAAAGCCGCCATCTCGGGCCTGAACCTGGGCGGCGGCAAGGCCGTCATCATCGGCGACGCCGCCACGCTCAAGACCGAAGCCCTGCTCCGCAAGTTCGGCCGCTTCGTGAAGAACCTGAACGGCAAGTACATCACGGCCGAGGATGTGAACATGACCACCAAGGACATGGAGTACATCCGCATGGAAACCACCCACGTGGCCGGCCTGCCCGAGAGCATGGGCGGCAGCGGCGACCCTTCGCCCGTGACGGCCTACGGCGTGTACATGGGCATGAAAGCCGCCGCTAAAAAGGCCTTCGGCTCGGAGAGCCTCACCGGCAAGCGCATTGGCGTGCAGGGCACGGGCCACGTGGGCACCTACCTGCTCGAGCACCTGCAGAAAGAAGGCGCCAAGCTCATCGTGACCGACTACTACGAAGACCGCGCCCTAGATGCCGCCAACCGCTTCGGCGCCACCGCCGTGGGCCTGGACGACATCTACGACCAGGACATGGACATCTACTCGCCCTGCGCCCTGGGTGCCACGCTGAACGACGACACCATTCCGCGCCTGAAGGCCCAGGTGGTGGCCGGCTGCGCCAACAACCAGCTCAAAAACGAGAACCAGCACGGCCCCGAGCTGGTGCGCCGCGGCATTGTGTACGCTCCCGACTTCCTCATCAATGCCGGCGGCCTCATCAACGTGTATTCTGAGGTAACCGGCGCCAGCCGCCAGGGCGCCCTCACCCAAACCGAAAAAATCTACGATTTCACCCTCCAGGTTCTGGCCCGCGCCGAAGCCGAAGGCATGCACCCGCAGGCCGCCGCCATCCGGCAGGCCAAGGAGCGCATCGCCAACGTGGGCCGGGTGAAGTCGACCTACTAAAGGAATTATGAATTATGAGTTATGAATTATGAGTTGGCTAGTGAGAGCCATTAGCTAACTCATATTCAACTGATTCATAATCCTAACTCATAATTCACAACTCATAATTCATAATTAAAAACCCATGCTCAACCGCCGCCTCCTCCGTATCAAAGTCATGCAGTCGCTCTACTCCTACCACCAGGCGGTGGGAGCCGATTTTCTGCTGGCGCAGGACCGTATCGCGGCTGCTTTCGAGCCCGACCTGACGGCCAAAGAGGCCCCCGACCGCCGCAAGCTGGAGGGCCAGCGCAAGCTGGGCGAAGCCCAGCTCCGCGACTGGTACCGCACCGGCACCGCGCCCTCGACAACGGACGACAAAGCCGTGGACAAGGCCGTGACCGACGCCATCAACTCCTTTCAGAACCAGGTGAAGAAGGACGGTGAATTCTACGCCGGCCAGCTGCTGGTGGGTGCCGAAAGCATCCACGACCAGTACCTGCACCTGCTCAACCTGCCCAAGGCCCTGCTGGGCGTGCTGGAAGAAGAGCAGAGCCGCGAGGAGCGCCGCCGCCTGGGCCCGAGCGAAAACGCCCTGGATACCAGCCGCCTGCACCAGAACAAGGCCATTGCCAAGCTGATGGCCAACGAGCAGCTGCAAGGCCTCACCATCCGCCGGAAGCTGGCCTGGGAAGGGGCCGAGGAGCTCGAAGCCCTCGCCGCTGCCTGGCAGGAAATGAAGGCCGACGAAACCATCCTCGCCTACCTCAGCGGCAAGCCGACCGACGAGGCCGAAATGGACTACGACACCGACCTCGAAATTCTGCGCCACATCTACAAGGACTTCGTGTTCAAGGGCGAAGCCCTGCCGCGCCAGCTTGAGGCGGCGGATTTGAACTGGGAGGAAAACCGGCCCATCGTGCGCAACCTGGTGCTGAAGACGCTGAAAATGCTGCCCTTCGCCGCCACCGAAACCCAAGAGCTGATGAACCTATCGGCCAACTGGCAGGACGACCGCGAGTTTGCCGAAACGCTCTACAAGCAAACGCTCATCGAAGACGACAAGATGGAGAAGCTCATCGCCGGCTCGGTGCAGAACTGGGACGTGGAGCGCGTGGCGCTGCTCGACAAAATCATCCTGAAAATGGCGCTTACCGAGATGCAGCTCTTCCGTGGCATTCCGGTGAAAGTCACTATCAACGAGTACATTGAAATCAGCAAGCTCTACAGCACGCCCAAGAGCAAGCAGTTTGTCAATGGCATCTTGGACAAGCTGGCCACGGATTTGGCGGCCAGTGGCGACATTCGCAAATCGGGCCGCGGCCTGCTGGACAACCAATAAAAAAGGGCGGGCCAGGCCGCAACTTTATGGCCGGCGGCTGAACATTGGGCCGATATAGCCACTTTTGCATCTGCAGCCGCGTTTCTGCGTACGCAGGCCTGAAAACATTCTCACCTACTCACCTTCTTCCGATAACCATGGCTAGCAAAACCACCACCGGCATCCTGTGCTTCGCGGGCGGCGCCCTCACCGGCGCAGCCCTTGGCTTGCTCTATGCCCCCGAACCCGGCACCGAAACCCGCTCCTGGCTCAGCTACCAGCTGGAGAAATACCGCTCCGTGCTGGCCGACCTCACCGACAGCCTCGTGACCAGCCGCGAAGGCGTGGGCCAGTCGTCGGCCAAAAGCGAAGGCCAGCGCGTGATTTCCGATGCCAAATCCAAAGCCGAACAGCTGCTCGGCGACGTGGACCAGCTCATCAACCAAATCAACTCCCGTAAAGGCGCTTAATCCAATGGGTGAATGAGCGAATGAGTGAATGGGTGAATGAGAAAGCGTGACAGCTTGTGCTCATCCACCCATTCACTCATTCGCTCATTCACCCATTCACTCATTATATCAACAAGATGCACGTAGTAACCCTTATTCCCGGCGATGGCATAGGCCCCGAAATCACGAAAGCGGTAACCGATATTTTCGCTGCCGCGCAAGTGCCCATTCAGTGGGAAGAGCAGAATGCTGGTCAGACCACGTTCGACCAATCGGGCGAGCTGCTCCCGACTGCTTTGCTCAAGTCGCTGGAAAAGAATAAGGTGGCCCTCAAAGGGCCGATTACCACGCCGGTGGGCAAAGGCTTCCGCAGCATCAACGTGACGCTGCGCCAGAAGTACGACCTCTACCAGAACGTGCGCCCCAGCAAAACCACGCCGGGCATCAAAACCCGCTACGAAGGCATCGACCTGGTGCTGTTCCGCGAAAACACCGAAGGTCTGTACTCCGGCCTCGAAACCTGGGACGAGCGCCTGGGCATTGCCGATGCCATTGCCCGCGTCACGGTGGAAGGCTCGCGCAAAATCTGCCGCGCCGCCTTTGAGTACGCCGTCAGGCACGGCCGCAAAAAGGTGACGCTGGCCCACAAGGCCAACATCATCAAAATGGCGGGCACGCTGATGCTCAACGCCTGCAAAGAAGCCAGTCTGGAGTTTCCGCAGATTGTGTTCGAGGATAAAATCATCGACAACATGTGCATGCAGCTGGTGGGCAAGCCCGAACAGTTCGACGTGATTGTGACCACCAACCTGTTTGGCGACCTGCTGTCGGACCTCTGCGCCGGCCTGGTGGGCGGCCTGGGCGTGGTGGCGGGGGCCAACATCGGCGACAACATGGCCATTTTTGAAGCCGTGCACGGCTCCGCTCCCGACATTGCCGGCCAGGGCAAAGCCAACCCCACCGCCATCCTGCGCTCGGCCATCATGATGCTGCACCACCTCGGCGAGCACGTCAAGGCCGACCAAATCGACAAGGCCCTGGAAGACACGCTCCTGAACCAGGACGAGTGCACCGGCGACCTCGGCGGCAAAGCCAGCACCAGCGAGTTCACCCAGCACATCATTGCCAAGCTGTAATTCTTTGGCAACTTTTATTGTCCCTTTGTCATCCTGAGCGCAGCGAAGGACCTTCTCACGTTAGGTATCATGCGTGATGGTGTCCCTCACTCCGCTCAGAATGACAGAAGACATCTTACTAACAGTATGAAATACCCGATTCTCGTAGCGGCCACCCTCCTGCTGGCGGCTTGCAACAACGATAAGAAAACCGAAGCCGGGGCCGAAGGCATGAATGCCGCCGCCACCGTTACCTCCGACGCGGCCAACCCCACCGTGGACAACCCCAACGTGGTGAGCGACAACGAGGCGCCGAACCCCAATGCGCCGGTGATGAAATTCGCCGAAGCAGAGTTCGATTTCGGTGATATTCAACCCAACAGCAAGGTGCGTCACACGTTCACGTTCACCAACACCGGCAAGTCGGCGCTGCTGATTGAGGATGCTACCGCCTCCTGCGGCTGCACCACCCCCAGCTGGACCAAAGAGCCCGTGGCCCCCGGCGCCGAGGGCAAGATGGAAGTGCAGTTCGACAGCCAGGGCAAGCAGGGCATCATCAACAAGCAGGTGGCCGTGCGGGCCAACACCCAGCCCAGCATCACCACCATCGTTATCAAGGGCAACGTTCTGACCGACGACGCCAAGAAGCCGCTTTAAGCCCTCTCCCTCATGTTGTTGACTCTCTTGCTTCAAGCCAGCGGCGGCGGCGAATACATGCAGCTGCTCTTCCCCATTGCCATTGGCCTGGTGGTTTATTTCTTTATGATTCGGCCCCAGCAGAAGCGCACGGCCGATGCCAAAGCTTTCCGGCAGGCGCTCACGAAGGGCTCGCGCATTGTCACCATCGGCGGCCTGCACGGGCTGGTCGTTGACCTGACCGAGGACACCGTGGTAGTGGAAGTGGACCGGGGCACCAAGCTGCGCTTCGACCGCTCCGCCATTGCCCGCGAGGTGGGCGCCAAGGCCGCTACGTCGGACACGCCGACTGCTTCCTAAGCCATGCAGGGGCCGCTGACTCGGGCGGGCCGGCTGGTGCGCTGGTTCGTGCGGCCCTTCGCCGGCCAGGAAACCAGTTTTTACCGGGCCATCACGGCCTGCCTGCTGGCAGCGGGCGTGTTCTGGCAGATGAATGCCCTGAACAAAACCTACACCACGCACATCAACTTTCCGCTGCACTGGCACTACGACTCCGTGCGGTACGTGCCGCTGCGGCCGCTGCCGCCCACGCTGCCGGTCGTCGTTACGGGCCAGGGCTGGCGCTTGCTGCGGGCCAATATGGGCTGGGGCACCCACCCCGCCGACCTACGGCCGGTGTCGCGCCCCGGCACCCGCTACCTGCCCGCCAGCGGGCACCAGAGCCTGCAAAACGCGCTGGAAGGCGTGCAGGTAACCGAATGGGCCGGTGATACCCTGCGCCTCACCTTCGACCGCTGCATCAGCCGGCGGCTGCCGCTGGGGCTGCCCGCCGATTCGGCCAGGCGCTACAAAGCCATTTTTTCGCCGGCCGCCGTCACGTTTCGGGGGCCGGCTACGCTGGTCAATTCGTTGCCCAGCCCTTACCCTGTTGCCTTGCCCGCCGCCAGCGCCGATGAAGACATGGAAGTACCAATTATTTTGCCCGCACGGGTGCGGGCAACGGTATCGTCGGTGCACATCAGCCTGACACCTGTTTCGCAGCCGCGCAGCCGACGGCACCGCGCCACTACTTCACACTAACGCTATGCTACGCATTGGCATCACCGGCGGCATTGGCTCGGGCAAAAGTATTGCCAGCCGCTTGTTTCACGCCCTCGGCACCCCTGTTTACGATGCCGACACCCGCGCCCGCTGGGTGATGGAGCATGACCCGGCGCTGCGCCAGCAGCTCATCGCTGCGTTTGGCCCGACGACATACGACCAGGCCGGGCGGCTCAACCGGCCGGCGCTGGCCGGCACGGTATTCAACAACCCACCGCTGCTGGCCCAGCTCAACGGCCTGGTGCATCCGCACGTCGGCCTCGACTTTGAGCGCTGGGCAGCGGCGCAGCAGCAGGCCGGACACGCGTATGTTCTCAAGGAGGCGGCCCTGCTGTTTGAAGCCGGCTCGTACAAGCAGCTCGACCGCATCATCACCGTGTTTGCGCCGCTGGCGGTGCGCACGGCGCGGGTGCTACTGCGCGACCCGCACCGCTCGGCGTTGGATGTAGAGGCCATCATGGCCAAGCAAATGAGCGAGGAAGAGAAAATGCAGCGCGCCGACTACATCCTCACCAACGACGACGTGCTGCCGCTGCTGCCGCAGGTGCTGGCGCTACACGCTGCGTTCAGCGCCGCACCAGCGGCTTAGAAAAAAGAAAGGCTGCCTCTCACGAAGCAGCCTTTTCTTTTCGAATCAATCCAGTGGATTAAATCCGACCCGAGTAATCTTCGAGGGTGTCAATCACCTTGAGCAGTTGCGGTACGGCCAGCGAATAGTAAATCTTCGTGCCGATTTTGCTGGATTTCAGCACGCCCCGGTCCTTCAGGGTAATGAGGTGCTGGGAGGCAATGGCCTGGGGCAGGTCGAGGGCCTGATAGATATCAGTAACGGACATTTGGCTGTCTTTGCCTTTGGTTTTGCCGAGGAGGTCAACAATAGCCAGTCGCTTGGGATGAGAGAGAACCTTGAGCATAGCCGCGGCACGGTCCAACTGTTGCGCTTCTACACGCGAATGCAATGGTTTCATGAAATCGATAAAAAGTGAAGAGAGAAATGGAAGAGTAGAATAAGTGCAATACATCGGTACTACTGGGGTAGTTCCGGAACCAATACGCAAAATAGGGGTAAAGGGGTTTAACATCCCCAATATAATTAGATATTTATCATTTTTTATTCATTTTTTCGAATATTTGCCAATTTCGCCCCGGCTTCGGGTCTGTACCTACCTTTGTGGCCCTGCCGGCTGGCAGGTTTTCCTTTTTCTGATTGCCTAATGCTGGACCTGCTCACAAAGTTTGAAAACAAGCGCCCCGAAATTGTCTTTGAGTGGAAAGACGCCGAAACCGAAGCCGAAGGCTGGGTAGTAATCAACTCCTTACGGGGTGGCGCGGCCGGCGGCGGCACGCGCATGCGCAAGGGCCTCGACAAACGCGAAGTGGAAAGCCTGGCCAAGACGATGGAAGTGAAATTCACCGTATCGGGCCCGGCCATCGGCGGGGCCAAGTCGGGCATCAACTTCGACCCGCAGGACCCCCGCAAGCGCGGCGTGCTGGAACGCTGGTACCGCGCGGTGTTTCCGCTGCTGAAAAATTATTACGGCACCGGCGGCGACCTCAACGTGGATGAAATTCACGAAGTCATCGCCATCACCGAAGAATACGGCCTCTGGCACCCGCAGGAAGGCGTGGTGAACGGCCACTACCGCGCCACTGAGCCCCAGAAGATTCAGAAGCTTGGCCAGCTCCGGCAGGGCGTGGTGAAAGTGGTGGAAGACGCCTCGTTTTCGCCTAATCTGGCCCGCAAATACACCGTGGCCGACCTCATCACCGGCTACGGCGTGGCCGAGGCCGTGGGCCACTACTACCGCCTCTGGCCCGGCACCGACCTGCGCGGGCAGCGGGCCATCATTCAGGGCTGGGGCAACGTGGGCGCGGCGGCGGCCTACTACCTGGCCGGCCAGGGCGTGCGCATCGTGGGCATCATCGACCGGGCCGGGGGGCTGCTGAACGCGGAAGGCTTCGGGCTGGAGGAAATCCGGGAGCTGCTGCTGGCCCGCAAGGGCAACGCCCTGACGGCCGACAACCTGCTGTCGTTTGAGGAAGTGAACGAGAAGGTATGGGGCATGGGTGCCGAGATTTTTATTCCGGCGGCGGCCTCGCGCCTCGTCACGCGCGGGCAGGTGGAGCAGCTGGTGGCCGGTGGCCTCAAAGTCATCAGCTGCGGGGCCAACGTGCCGTTTGCCGACCCCGAAATCTTCTTCGGCCCCACCGGCGTGTTTGCCGATGAGCGCGTGGCCGTCATCCCCGATTTCATTGCCAACTGCGGCATGGCCCGCGTATTTGCCTACCTGATGGAAACCGGCGCCGAAATCACCGACCAGGCCATTTTTGCCGACACGTCGCGCATCATCGGCGGGGCGCTGGAGCGCACGCACGCCGAGAATGCGCAGCCCACGGGCATTGCGCAGCGCTCGTTCGAGATGGCGCTGCGGCAGCTGGTGTAAGCCGTTGAATATGGGAGATGGGAGAATGTGGGAGATGTGGGAGATGTAATGGGTGAGTCCGTAATGACTGGCTTACTCATTGCATTTCCTCGTTTCCCACATCTTCCCATCTCCACATTTTGTAAGGCATTTTTATTTGGTAACAATTCGATAACTTTGATGCCCTACTTTTGGTCGCCCCGCTTCCGGGGCGATTTTGTTTTTGTAGGAATTCCCAACTGAACAACATGTCTACTTTGAAAAAACCCAAAACCAGCAAGACCAAAGTTGCTGACGACCTGCTGAATGCCGGTAGCGGCAAAACCATTAAGCAGCCCAACGTAAACGACGACAAGCTCACGTCCATCACCGAGATGCGCCAGACGGCCAACGGCGAAACCGCCATGGCCCTGGAAGACGAGCAGCGCCTGCGCAAAGCCTTTGTGGACAAGGACTGGAACGAGATTAAAATCGCCGATAGCTGGCAGATTTTCAAGGTAATGGCCGAGTTTGTGGAGGGCTTCGAGAAGATGTCCAAAATCGGCCCGTGCGTGAGCATCTTCGGCTCGGCGCGTACCAAGCCGGAAAACCAATACTACCAGATGGCCGAAGAAATCGCGGCCAAGCTGGTGCGCCACGGCTACGGCGTTATCACGGGCGGCGGCCCCGGCATCATGGAAGCCGGCAACAAGGGAGCCCGCTCCGAGGGCGGTAAGTCGGTGGGGCTCAACATTGAGCTGCCTTTCGAGCAGACCCACAACATCTACATCGACCAGGACAAGTGCATCAACTTCGACTACTTCTTCGTGCGCAAGGTGATGTTTGTGAAGTACGCGCAGGCTTTCGTGGGCATGCCCGGCGGCTTTGGCACGCTCGATGAGCTGTTTGAAGCCATGACGCTGATTCAGACCAAGAAAATCAGCCGCTTTCCCATCGTGCTGGTGGGCTCGGCCTACTGGAACGGCCTGTTTCAGTGGATTAAGGACGTGATGCTGCACGAGGAGCACAACATTTCGGCCGAAGACCTGAACCTGGTGCAGATTGTGGACGATGCCAGCGAGGCCGTGAAAATCATCGACGACTTCTACCACAAGTACCTGCTGTCGCCGAACTTCTAGGACCACGGATTCTGCAGATTTAACGGATTACGCCGATTATCTGTGAATGCTTTTGGATTGAGGCCGCTTCTCACGAAGCGGCCTTTTTGCTGGGTAGCTTTGCGGCGGTTGTTATTTATTACCGCCTGCTTATGCCTTCTGCCCAAACCATTCTGGAGCACGACTACCTTATTATAGGCGGCGGAGCGGCGGGCCTGAGCCTGGCTTACCACATGGCGCAGGAGCCCCGGCTGGCAGGAAAGAAGGTGCTGCTTATTGAGCCCGAAGCCAAGACGCAGAACGACCGCACCTGGTCGTTCTGGGCCGATGGGCCGGGCCTGTTCGATGGCATAGTGGCGCACGAGTGGCGGCAGATAGTCTTTCGCAGCCCCGGCTTTGACAAGGTAATCGACCTGGGGCGCTACCGCTACAAGACCATCAACGGGCTGGACTACTACCGTTTTGTGCACCGGGCACTGGCCGAAAACCCGCAATTCACGCTGCTGCACGGCACCGTTGAAAGCCTGACAAACACTTCGATGGGGGCCACCGCCGTTACTTCGGCCGGCACTTTCACCGCCCGCTATGCTTTCGATAGCCGCCCGCCCGACCTGGCCAGGCTGCAGCAGCCGCAGCAGCACCGCTACCTGCTGCAGCACTTTGTGGGCTGGGAGATTGAAGCGGATGCTGATGCTTTTGACCCGAATACGGTGGAATTTATGGACTTCCGCGGCGAGCAGCAGCACGAGGCGCGGTTCATATACGTGCTGCCTTTCACCGCGCGCAAAGCCTTGGTGGAGTACACGTTGTTTTCGGAAACGCTGCTTCCGAAGGACGAATACGAAGCCGCTATCCGGGAGTACCTGGCCCATACGCTGCGGCTGAAAAGCTACCGCATCACGGCCGAAGAAACCGGAGCTATTCCGATGACTGACCACCCGCTGCCGGCCCGCACCGGCCCGCATATCATCAACATTGGCACGCGGGGCGGGCGGGCCAAGCCCAGCACCGGCTACGCTTTCAAGCGCATTCAGCAACACTCGGCGCGGCTGGTGGCGGCGCTGGCCAAAACCGGCCAGCTCCCCGCCGATGTAACCGGCGACCAGTGGCAGTTTCACCTGTTCGATACGCTGCTGCTCGACATCATGCGGCGGCGGGGCGAAACCACGCGGGACATTTTCCGGCAGCTGTTTGAGCGCAACCCGGTGGAGCGCATCTTCCGGTTTCTGGATGAGCAAACGGGTTGGGCCGACAACCTGCGGGTGATGAATTCGGTATCGGCCGGGCCATTTATGCGGTCCATCGCGCACGTATTGCGCGGCCGGCCGGGGCAGCGCGCCTGAAATTGAGGCGAAGCAATGCTTTGGCCCAGCCCCGTGGGCTGCAGAGGCGGGGCTTGCCTCCATCCGGCTGTTCGTCAGGAATAACGATGCCGCTCAACGACGGGCGGGGGCAGGCCCCGCCCCTACCGCTGATGGGGCCTGCTCCAGCCAGCTGCGCGCCTCGCGCACGGTTTCGATGGAAAGTGGCCTCAGCTGTGGCGCGGGCTCGGAGAGGTTGAGCAGGTAGCCGGTCAGCTCCGGCAGGTTGTCGAGGTCGTGGGTGCTGCAGAGCACGGTTTTATGCTCCTGCGCGGCCCAGCCGTGAATGAGTGAAAACACCTGCCGCCGGTAGTACACATCGAGCTGCTGGGTGGGCTCATCGAGCAGGTACACCTGGGCATCCTGCAGGCTGAGCTGGGCCAGCCACACCAGTTGCTGCTCGCCCCCGGAAAGCCGGGTGAAGTCACGCGCCGCCAGATGCGCCATGCCGACACGGGCCAGCGCGGCATCGGCCAACGCATAATCAGCTGGCTTATAGGCACTCAGCAAGCCGTGGTGGCGGTAGCGGCCCATCACCACCAGTTCGCGCACCGAAATGGCAAAATCCAGGGTGCCGCGCTGGGGCAGGTAGCCGAGCAGGCCGGTGGTGGCGGCGCGGCGCAGGTCGCGCACCTCATGCCCGTGCAGCTGCACGCGGCCCTGGTACGGCAGCTGGCCGGTAAGCACCCGAAACAACGTGGTTTTGCCGCTGCCGTTGTGCCCCACCACCGCCACGAAAGCCGGCTGGGACAGGCACAAAAAAAGGTTGCGGACCAGCACCCTGCCGGGGTAGCCCGCAACCAGATTCTCCGCGCTAAGCGCGGGAATTATGAGTGTTGAATTATGAATTATGAATTCCGGCGATGACTTCCCAGGTGATTCATAATTCATAATTCAACACTCATAATTGATTTAGTATTCGTCCTCGTTGAACATGAAGTCCTCCTTGGTCGGGTAGTCGGGCCATACTTCCTCGATGTTTTCGTAGGGCTGGCCGTCGTCTTCCAACGCCTGCAGGTTTTCCACCACTTCCATGGGCGCGCCCGAGCGGATGGAAAAATCAATCAGTTCGTCTTTGGTGGCGGGCCAGGGAGCATCTTCCAGGTAGGAAGCCAGTTCGAGAGTCCAATACATAGTAAGGCGGATAAAAAAAAGGTGGGCGAAGGTAAGCGTTTCCCGTCAAGATACAAACGGGCAGCCAATTGCAAAACGACAACGCAAAACGCCGGCCAAGGTTAGCCGGCGGCCTGAGCCTGTTGCGTAAACAGCGCGATTAGGTCGTTTTTGGTGCGAATTTTCCGTTCAAACGAGCGAATTTTAGTTTGCAGCATCTGCCGGAAGGCATCGTTGGCGGCGCTGGGGCTAAGGTTGTCGAGGTTGGCGCGCAGCGTGGCCAGCTCCTGGTTGTCGTCGACGAGCAGCGTGCGCAGCGTATCGGCCCGGAAGCGTGCCCGCTCAGCGGGGGCCGTGGGCATGGGTGCGCCATCGGTACGCTTGCGCAGGTGGTACTCCAAGGCGCTGAGCTCGAATATTTTATCGCACGCCACCATAAAGCGCTGCCAGATGCGGTCCGATTCTTCGCCGCGCACGGTGCCCACCTGCTTCCATTCGGCCTGCAAAGATTTGGCCTGATGAATGGCTTCCTGCGGCGGAATGTTCATCAGGGCTTCGGCGCGCTCGGCAAGGGTGCGCTTGCGGGCCAGCAGCACCTCGGGCGTGGCGGGCGCGCCGGGCGCACCGGCCGCCTGCTGGGCCGCGATGTGGGCCTTCAGGCGCTCGAAGAAGTGGTTGTTGGCCGCCCGAAACTTTATCCAGAGCTCGGATGCCTGCTTCTTGGGCAGGTTGCCGTTGACTTCGCGCCATTGCTGCTGGAGCAGCTTGAGCTGGCGGGAGGTGGTTTCGAACTGGTCAGAGTTTTTGATGGCTTCGGCCTGCTGAATGAGGTCGCGGTAGCGGGTTTGCACCCGGGCCGTCATGGCTTTTTTATCAGACTGGAAGGCTTTGCGGCGGTCGAAGAATTCCTGAATGGCGGCCTGGAAGCGGCGCTCCAACTCGTCGGTCATGGCTTTGTCGACGGGGCCGGTTTTGAGCCAGCCCTGGCGCAGGTCTTTCACTTTTTCGCTGGCCGATACCCACTCGATGCTCTCGCGCAGGGCTTCGGCCTCTTGCACGAAGCCGATTTTGGTGGCCAGGTTTTTTTCGCGGTTGCGGGCCACGGTCACGGCCACGGCCTCTTCGGCTTCGGTGAGGCGGCGGTGCAGGCTGGTGAAGTCGCCGAGGCCGTCGTAGCTCAGCAGCTGCTCTTTGAGGTGCAGGGCCTTCATCAGAAAGGAGCCCTTGTTGTCGCTGGCTTCCATTTTTTCCAGCAGGGCATCCACTTTGGCGCGGAGGGTTTCGAAGCGTTGGGCAAAATACCGCAGGGCGGCATCGTCCGATTCTTTCACCAGCCCAATCTGGCGGGCGGGTTGGGAGAGCACGGGGCGCAGCCACACGCCATCGGCTTCCACGTAGCCGTAGCGCTTGGCTTCGGCCAGCAGGTGGTCGGTTGGTTCCATACAGAAAGGTAAGCTCGTGGGTAGGAGAGTGAAGGTGGTTGGGGGGGGGGAAAAGGAAGGGTAAGCGCGCGGGCTGTGGCTGAAATGTGGTGCGGGAAGGAACTACAAGTTTACGGTAAAAAGGTGATGATGCGATGTAGTTTATGGCGAGGAGCGCGCCGCCCCGGCCGTGCAAATGCGGCAGCGGGCAGCAAGGGCCACTTCGGGCCGCAAAAAAGTGCGGCCGGCCGGCCGACTTTGCCGTTCTTTGCGGCCCACCGGGCCGGCGCCTGGCGTTCAGGATACGCGGCCAGCCCCTCACTCAGTTCACTCCTCATCATTTCCGCACTACAATGAGCGACCAGACCATTATTTTCAGCATGGCCGGCGTGAGTAAGATTTACCCGCCGCAGAAGCAAGTTCTCAAGAATATCTACCTCTCGTTTTTCTACGGGGCCAAGATTGGCGTGCTGGGCCTCAACGGCTCGGGCAAGTCGAGCCTGCTGAAAATCATTGCCGGCGTCGACAAGCAGTTTCAGGGCGAGGTGGTGTTTTCGCCGGGCTATTCGGTGGGCTACCTGGAGCAGGAGCCGCAGCTCGACCCCACCAAAACCGTGCGCGAAATAGTGGAGGAAGGCGCCGCCGAAACCGTAGCGCTGCTGAAGGAATACGACGAAATCAACGAAGCCTTCGGGGCCGAAGACGCCGACTTCGACAAGCTGCTCGACCGCCAGGGCAAGGTGCAGGAGCGCCTCGACCAGCTCGACGCCTGGAACCTGGACAGCAAGCTGGAGCGCGCCATGGACGCCCTGCGCACGCCGCCCGAAGAAGCCATCATCGGCACCCTCTCGGGCGGGGAGAAACGCCGCGTGGCGCTGTGCCGCCTGCTGCTGCAGGAGCCCGACGTGCTGCTGCTCGATGAGCCCACCAACCACCTCGACGCCGAAAGCGTGTTCTGGCTGGAGCAGCACCTGCAGCAATACAAAGGCACCGTCATTGCCGTAACCCACGACCGGTACTTCCTCGATAACGTGGCCGGCTGGATTCTGGAGCTGGACCGGGGCTCGGGCATTCCGTGGAAGGGCAACTACAGCAGCTGGCTGGAGCAGAAAACCGACCGCCTGGCCAAGGAGGAAAACCAGGAAAGCAAGCGCGCCAAAACCCTGCAGCGCGAGCTGGAATGGGTGCGGATGTCGCCCAAAGCCCGCCAGAGCAAGGGCAAAGCCCGCCTGGCCAACTACGACAAGCTGGCCAGCGAGGAAGCCAAGGACAAGGAGCAGAAGCTGGAGCTGTTCATTCCGGATGGCCCGCGCCTGGGCGCCCAGGTCATCGAAGCCGAAAATCTGCGTAAAGCCTTCGGCGACAAGCTGCTGTTTGAGAACCTGAGCTTTGCGCTGCCGCAGGGCGGCATTGTGGGCATCATCGGGCCCAACGGCGCGGGCAAAACCACGCTCTTCCGCCTCATCACCGAGCAGCTGCAGCCCGACGCGGGCACCTTCGTGGTGGGCCCGACGGTGCAAACGGCCTATATCGACCAGCAGCACGACACGCTGGACGGCAGCAAGTCGGTGTTCGACACCATCACGGGCGGCACCGAAACCATGCTGCTGGCCGGCCGGCCGGTGAACTCCCGCGCCTACGTGAGCAAGTTCAACTTCGGCGGCGGCGACCAGGAAAAGAAGGTGGGTACGCTCTCGGGCGGCGAGAAAAACCGCGTGCACCTGGCCATGACGCTCAAGCAGGGCGCCAACCTGCTGCTGCTCGACGAGCCCACCAACGACCTGGACGTGAACGCCATCCGGGCGCTGGAAGACGCCCTGGAGAACTTCGCCGGCTGCGCCGTCATCATCAGCCACGACCGGTGGTTTCTGGACCGGCTGGCCACGCACATCCTGGCCTTCGAGGGCGACTCGGAAGTGGTGTGGTTTGAGGGCAACTTCACCGACTACGAAGAAGCCAAGCGCAAGCGCCTGGGCGACGTGGAGCCCAAGCGCGTGCGGTACAAGAAGCTGGGGTAATACGGGCTTTGAAACCCGTGTTACCAGAAGTAAAAAGGCCGGCGCTACCCAGCGTCGGCCTTTTTGTTTTCTTTCGCCTTACGCTCCTCCCCTATTCCACCACCACGCGGCGCACGGCCGGTGCCAGGCCGGCCACCTGCACCATGAGCAGATAGGTGCCCGCTGCCAGGCCGGTCGTGGGCAGCTCGGTAGCCGCCCCCGCAAACGTGCGCTGGGCCACGCGCTGGCCCAGCACGCTGCACAACGTGGCCGTCGCGGCCGGGGCTGGCGCCGCCAGGGTTATCCGCAAGGCGGCGTGGACACCCGCCGGATTGGGCCAGACGTCGAAGGAGGCCGCCGCCGGGCTGGCCGTGGCCGAAACGGTGGCGCAGGTAGCCAGCAACGCATAATTGCCTTTGTCGCCGCCGTAGCCCGACACGAAAACCAGGTACGTCACGCCCCGCACCGAATTGAAGGTGACGGTGGAAGGCTGGGCACAGCCGCCGGCGTTGGTATCATCGTTGCCGACTACGCAGGTGTAGGGGCCTCCGCAAGCCCCCCGATACACAAAAAGCTTGGTATCGTAATCGGTGAATAAGTCGCAGTTGGTGAGCGTGATGCTGCCGCCCGTGCCGGCAATGGTGTAGAACACGCCGCCGCCGTCCACGGTGTCGTCGCAGAAGGTCGTGGGGTCGCCGGTGGCGGTGGCGCTTTCGGTGCTGCCGGTCACGCGCTGGCCGCAGGCGAGCGGCAGCGCATTGCTGCAGAAATCATTAGCCGGCACCGGAGCCACGGTGCGGAAGCGCAGGCTGGACACAGCCGACGTGGCCCCGCCCGCGCAGTTGCTCACCACCTGCACCGTGTACACGGTGCCGGCCGTCATGCCGGTCAGCACCACCGGCGAAGCCGTGACGGTTTGGCTAATGGTAGCCGGTATGGTGGTTACGGTGTAGCTGGTGGCCGAGGCCGAGCCCACAAAGCTGACCGTGCCGCCCGTCATGGTCCGGTTGGTCACGGCCAGGTCGGAGGCGGCGCCGCAGATGGGCGGCGCCGTGGTCACGAAGCTGGCCGATGCTGCCACGGAGGTACCGCCGCCGCTACAACCGCTGGCTACGTACACCGTGTAGGCAGTGCCGGGCAGCAGGCCCGTAAGCGTTACCGGCGAGGCGGTTACGGTTTGCGTAGTCGTGGCGGGCAGCGTCGTCACCACGTATTGCTGGGCGGCGCTGCTGGTGCTGAAGCTCAGCCGGGCGCTGGTGTTGGTGATGTTACCCACCGCCAAAGCCGTGGGCGGCGGGCACACGCCGGGGCTGCTGATGGTGAAGTTGGCATTCGAGATGTCGAAGAAGTAATTATCCGCCGCCGCCACCATGATGCGGGCCTGGTTGGTGGCCACGTTGGGCAGCGTGACGGCCGCCGTGCCGTTGTTGGGCACATTCAGGGCCAAAGCCGTGGGATAGGTGAAGCCGCCATCGGTGCTCAGCCGCACATTCACGAGGGCGCAGTTCACGCCGTTGGCGGTGGTGCCGGCCACGTTCCAAGTCACGTTATAGGTCGAGCCGCCTATCCAGGCCAGCGGCGTGTTGGGGCTGGTTACCACGAAAGGCCCGGCCGCACTGGTCACGCGCAGCTTCACCGAGTCGCTGGTCGTGACGCCGCCAATGGTGCCGAGCGCGCCCTGGTGCAGGTCCTTCGCCACGCACTTAAACGTGAGCCGCCGCGTAACCGTCGGCAGCCGCTCGCCCACCGTCGTGAAGTTGTTCACCACGTCGCTCAGCTGCGGGAAGTAGCGCGTGGGCGAGGCCGTGGGCGGAAATGCCCGGAAAAGCGGGATGTTGTCGTTGGCCACCTGCGGGTCGGCAGGTCCGCCGGCCGTGCCCAGGTCGAGCTCCTGCCAGCTGTAAACCAGGGCATCCCCGTCGGCATCGGCCCCGCTGGCGGTCAGGCGGAAAGGGGTGCCAATGGGCAGCGTGGGGCTACCCGGCGGCACACTAACGGCAGGCGGCGTATTGCCAGAGGCAGCGGTTACGGCACAGCTCGTCGTCACGATGAAAGCGCGCATCTCCTCGTAGCTTCCGATGTTGTAGTACGGGTCCGAATCGCTCTGAATATCCTGGCCGGGGCACAGGCCCGAATACGACATCAGGGTGCTGCCCGAGCCCGGCTCCCAGGCCGTGGCGGCCGTGCGGTTGGGGCCACAGTTGATGGCCGCGTTGCTGTTGAAAATATGGTGCGCCCCAAACTGGTGTCCGAATTCGTGGCACACGTATTTCACGCTGAAAAAGTCGCCAACCGGATTCGACAGCGCCGTGGCCCCTTGGGCCTTGGTAGCCGGCTGGCACACCGAAGTATAAGCGCCGCGCCCGCCCGCATTCTGGCCGCCGAATACGTGGCCGATGTCGTAATTAGCCGTGCCGATGACGTTGTCGATGGTCGTCTGGTTCTCAGGCAGCATGGCCAGGGAGTTGCCATCGGTATAAGGGTCGGTGGCGGGGTTGGTGTAAATCAGCAGGTTATTGTTGGCAATGAGCACGAAGCGCACGGCCACCTCGGTTTCGAACACGCCGTTGATGCGGTTCACGCTCGTCACAATACCCGCCATGGCCAGCGGCACCGTGCCACCGTAAAACTGGGTGTATTCGCCGGTGGCCGCCACGGCCAGCCGGTAGGTGCGCAGCAAGCCCCCGCTGCCAATGGCCGCCGGCCCGCCCCCGCCCGGCGGCACTGCCTGCCGGGCACCGCCACTTTTAGCCGTTGGGTCCGGCTGCTGGCACACCACGCCGGGCGCCGCCCCCGGCCGCGCATCGCGGCCGAAAAAGCTGAGGTGGTGCCGCGAGTCGCCGCGCTGGCCGGGCTCGATGTAAAAAGTGCCCACTGCGGCCGACAGCACCTGCGCATGAAAGCCCGCCGGCGTCAAATCGAGGCGCACGGTGGCCGTGGCATCGTCGAGGCCCCGGCCGGCGTAGGTCTGGATTTCGGGAAAGTGCGCGGCCAGGGCCGGGGCCATCACGGCCGATTGCCACACCGCGAAGCGGCCGGTGCCACCGTTGGGCAAAGGCAGCGCCAGCACCAACGGCGCGGGGCCGGCCGGGTTTTCGGGCGGCGCAGTGGCCAGCACGGCCCGGGCGGCGGCCACGTCCAGCGCCAGCGGCCGGGCGTGTTCCAGCGCCGCCAACAGCGCCGTGGGCCGGGCCGCCTCGTCCTGAAACAGTGCGACAGCCGGAGGCGGCCCCTGCGCAAGGGCCCGGGTGCTGAGCAGCAGCAGGCCGCCGACAAGTAGCTTGCGGGCGGCAGATAAGTAGTTTTTGTTCAACGGAGTAGGATTAAATGTGGTCGGCCAAATATAGCGCCCCAATCCGTCGAAACAACCCCGCTAGTTCACCCCATGCACGCGCATGGGCACGATGTAAACACCCTCCGATGCCGTGATGAACAGCGTCTTCCGGTCCTTGCCGCCGAAGCAGACGTTGCCCGTCCACCCGGCCGGCACGTCGAGGTGCTGAATCTGCTGGCCGGCGGCGTTATACACCGTCACCCCGTGCCCGGTGAGGTACACGTTGCCCTCGTTGTCGATGGTCATGCCATCGGAGCTTTGCGGGGCAAAAAGCGTCCGGTTGGTGAGCCTGCCATCGGGCCCAATCTCAAAGCGGTAGGTTTTGTTGCCGTCGATGTCGCCCACGTACAGCAGCCGGCCATCGGGCGTGCCCACAATGCCGTTGGGCTTTTGCAGGTAGTCGTCGGCCACCACGGGCTGGGCCTGGCCTTTGGGCAGGTAATAAATCTTCTGGCCGCCAAGGCCCGGGTCGGGCGCGGTGCGCGTCCAGTAGTCGCGCTGGTAGTAGGGGTCGGTGAAGTAGATGCCGCCATTGGTGGGGTGCAGCCACAGGTCGTTGGGGCCGTTGAGCTGGTGGCCCTGCACGTCTTTCAACAGCACGGTTACCTGGCCATCGGGCGCAATGGACCAGAGCTGGTTGTGCTCGTCGGCGCAAGCCAGCAGGTTGCCCTTCTTGTCGAAGTACATGCCATTGGCCCGGCCGGCTTTATCGAGAAAAACGCTCAGCTTGCCATCGGTGCTGTATTTCCAGATTTTATCGTTGGGCTGGTCGGTAAAAAAGACATTCCCGGCCTTGTCCACCGCTGGCCCTTCGGTGAACTTGAACTGCCGGGATATCAGCTGCGGCGTAGCCGAGCCGGCCAGAATGGAGCTGGTGCGGGGAGTAGGTTGGGGCATCGCGGTGAGGATGGCGCCAGCGCTGGCAACAAGCGCCATAAAGCTGGTGCGCAGGACGAAAGAAAGCATTTGAGAAGAAGGAATAAGACTTACTAACGCAGTAGCGCCGGAAAGGTAATTCACTGCCTGCACTAGCCCCTGCTCCTTCACCAAAGCCTTCTTTCGGACTATTCGGTTACTACCCACCCGCCCCGCTGCGGTGCAGAGCCGCTTTTTCCGGGCACGGCAGCAGCACCAGCCAGCGGTTCCTGGCCCGGCTTTCCCCCTTGGCACAGCTTGCTTTCCTCCATCGCAGCGGTGCCCGCACCGCGCCAGTGGCTCTTATGCCACCCAGCCTTCGCGTACGGCGCGCGCCGTCAGGCCCACCACCGTGCGGGTGCCGGCTTTCTGCAGCAGGTTGCGGCGGTGCGTTTCTACCGTGCGAACGTTGATGAAGAGCCGGTTGGCAATTTCCTCATTGCAGCAGTCGGCCACTACCAGCCGGAGCACCTCCAGTTCGCGCCGACTAAAGGGGTCGGGCAGCGGCTCAGCGGCCGTGCTCCGCAGCGGCTGCAACGGCTCCGCCGGCGCATCAAGCCAGGCGGCCAGGGTCGCCACCAGCACATGCGGCAATACGTACCGAGGCAGTCGTAGCGGGGTGCCGGGCCAGGGGGCCGTCCCGGCCAGCTGGGCTGGCGAGTGCGGGTCGGTGAGCACCACCAGGCGCTGGGCGGGGCGGACGCGGTGCACCCGGTCCAGCAGCTCGGCCAGCGCCCGGCCGGGCAGTGCCTCGTCCAGCACCAGCAGGCCAAATGAAAGGTGGGCCACCAGCTCAGCCACCTGCGTGGCATCGGCGGTAAGGGTGAGGTGCAGCTGGGGCCACCGCTCGTGCAGGATGGCAGTCAGGCCCTTTCGCAGCAGCGTGGGCGCGGCCGCAATCAGGGCCGTGGGGGTAGAAACGGTCATTGTCTTGGCAGAAAAAAGTGACGTGGAACAATGACTACGGCGGCCTCTGGCAAGCATGGCCACCGCAGGAACGCTGCGGAAGGGTTGGCACAATAGTATTCAAACTCCGATTAACAATAATTATTTATATTAAATAATATAATAATTGATTACTTGGCTTTTACCTGACTTTTTTGCCGTGCGAGTTGCGCTGGCCGGCCATAAAAAAAGCCACCCCCTGCAAACAGGACGGCGGCTTTTTAGGCGAGAAAGGCGACGACCTACCGGCGGCGCAGAAAAATGCTCACGTAGTGGAGCAGCGTAGCCAGCGAAGCCAAAGCGGCCACCACATAGGTCATAGCAGCCCACCACAGGGCATCTTTGGCCATGGCGTGCTCCTGCGCGGTCACAATGCCGCGCTTGTCAATCCAGGCCAGCGCCCGGCGCGAAGCATCAAACTCGACCGGCAAGGTGATGAACGAGAACAGCGTGGTAAGCGCAAGCAGCACAATGCCCAGGCCCAGCGGAATTACTGAGCGCTGCAACAGCAGAATGCCGCCAATCAGGAGCACGGGCAAGTAGCGCGACGCCGCGCTCAGCGCCGGCACCATTGCCGAGCGAAACTTCAGCATCGAATACGCGGTGGCGTGTTGCACGGCGTGGCCGCACTCGTGCGCCGCGATGGCCGCCGCCGCAACGCTGCGCTCAGCGTACACGCCTTCGCTCAGGTTCACGGTTTTGTTGGCGGGGTCGTAGTGGTCAGTGAGCTGGCCGTCGGTGCTGATGACGCGCACGTCGTAGATGCCGTGGTCGGCCAGCATTTTGGTGGCGACTTCGGCACCGGACAAGCCAGCGCGAAGGGGTACCTGGGCATATTCCTTGAACTTACTACGCAGGCGCCACTGGATAGCCCAGCTGGCAACCATTATCAGAATGACGAGCAGATAGGGAAAAGACATGATGAGAAAAAAGTGAGATGAAGGGGACGTGCACCGCTGGACGAAGCACAACGCCATGGCTACCGGCTTCCCATCCGGAAAGCCATCGGCTACCGTTCCAGAACACCCTTTCTGCAAAAAAGATGCAGGCTTTTCCCTCCTGCCAAAGTGGCTACTGCGTGGCCAGAATGCGCGCCACGATGCGTGAGGTGCTGTAGCCCGCTACCAGCGGCACGGTGCGGACGGCCCCGCCCCGGGCCAGCACCAGCTCGTGGCCCACAATGTTTGCGAGGGCGTAGTCGTCGCCCTTCACCAGCACGTCGGGCTGCACCAGCTCAATCAGCTCCAGCGGCGTGGGCTCGCCAAAGAGCACCACGGCATCCACAAAGGCCAGCGAGGCCAGGATGCGGGCCCGCGCCGTTTCGTCCTGAATGGGCCGGCCGGGCTTGAGGCAGCTCACCGAGGCATCGGTGTTCAGGCCCACCACCAGGGCGTCGCCCAGGTGCCGGGCCTGCTCCAGGTAGTCGACGTGGCCAAGGTGCAGGAGGTCGAAGCAGCCGTTGGTGAACACCACTTTGCGGCCGGCGGCCCGCCAGTCGGCCAGGGTGGCGGGCAGCTGCTCGCGGGTCAGGATTTTATCTTTCGTCCACATGAGTCAATGGGTGAATAGGTGAATAGCGGAATAAGTGGCGAATCATTCCGCCGTTCACTCCGTGGTCAACGGCTCGCCGGCCAGGGCTTCGGCCTCGGTGAGGACGCTGCCCTTGTCGGCGGCCGCCACGGCAAAAAAGCTGATGGCCCCCATCAGCACCACCAGCAGCGTCTGGGCCCCGTGCACCACCAGCGCGTAGGCAATACCGGCCTCCTTGCTCACGCCGTACACCAGCAAAATGCTCTGCACCATGACGTGAAACGGCCCGATGCCGCCCGCCACCGGGGCCGCCATGCCCAGCGCCCCAAACGTGAGCACCGCCAGGCCCGCCCGCATGTCGAGGCCATAGGTTTCGGGAAAGCAGAAGAACGCCAGGTAGTCCATGAGGTAATAGACCAGCCAGGTAAACACCGTGTGGAGCAGGAACAGCCCCTTGTTTTCCAGCTTCAGCACGCTGAATACGCCGGCCAGCAGGCCCTGCACGAAAAGCACCCCTTTGTTGAAAAAAGCATTTTGCCGCAGGCGCTCCAGGTTGCGAAACAGCGCGTAGCCCACCGAGAGCAGCAGCACCCCGCCAATAATGGCCGCAACGAGCAGCGGCGTGCGGTTGCGGGCCAACGCGTCGTAGCGCCCGCCCAGCACGTTGTCGGTCACAAAGCGCCAGAACGTATTGAAATCCAGCAGCAGCACCGAGCTGAGCAGGCCCAGCAGCACCAGCACGTCAATCACGCGCTCGGTCACCACCGTGCCCAGCGCCACCTGCACCGGCACCCCGCTGGTGCGCCGCAGCACCGAGCAGCGAATGACTTCGCCCATGCGCGGCAGCACGATGTTGGCCAGGTAGCCCACCATCATGGCGTGGTACACGGGCCAGTAGCCGGTGTCGTATTTTGAGGCCACGAGCTGCATCTGCCAGCGGTAGGCCCGGCTGAAGTAGCCCAGCACCGACAGCCCCATCGTGATGCCCAGCCACCAGTAGTTGGCCGTGCGAATGGCCTGCGTGATGTCGTCCCACTTCAGGCCGCGCATGGCGTACCACATCAGCGCCCCCGATATGCTCAGCAGCAGCACGTATTTGAGAACCGTCAGTAAATGCTTCATCAATTGCAATGGGTGAATGAATTGCAATGGGTGAACGGGTGAATGAGCGAATGGCTGAATGCATCCTAAACATTCAGCCATTCAGCCATTCCCCCATTCGCTCATTGAAATTAAGCGAGGCGGTTGTGCTCGTTGGGGAAAATGACGGTGGGCCGGTGCTGCCGGGCCTCGGCAAAATCGACGAAGCCGTAGGAGAAAATAATCACGACATCGCCCACCTGCACCTTGCGGGCGGCCGGCCCGTTCAGGCAAATGGTGCCCGAACCGCGCTGACCCCGAATGGTATAGGTTTCGAACCGCTCGCCGTTGTTCACGTTCACGATGGTCACCTTTTCGTTTTCCACGAAGTTGGCGGCGTCCATCAGGTCCTCGTCGATGGTCACGCTGCCAATGTAGTGCAGCTCGGCCTGCGTGACCGTGACCCGGTGAATCTTGGACTTCATTACTTCGATGTACATAGCTCGGATTAACAGCGTTGATAAGGGCTGCAAAGATAAAGCCCCAACCAGCCCCGCACCCGGCACCGCACCGCGAAAGCCCGCCCCTACTCCACCACCACGTTATCGATGAGGCGCACGCCGCCCAGGTGCGCGGCCAAGCACAGCACCACGGCCCGGCCGGGCACGTAGGCGGCCAGCGGCTGCAGGGTCCGGGCATCGGCCACTTCAAAGTATTCGGGCGTCAGCTGCGGCTCGGCGGCCAACGCAGCGCTGGCCTCGGCCTGCACCCGGGCGGGCGCTACGCCCTGCCGCACCTTATCGGCGGCGGCGGCCAGCACCTGGTGCAGCAGCGGGGCCACGGCGCGGGCTTCGGCATCGAGCCGGCGGTTGCGCGAGGACATGGCCAGGCCGTCGGCTTCGCGAATGGTGGGCCGGGCCACAATTTCCAGGTCGAACGACAGGTCGGCCACCAGCTGCCGCACCACGGCCACCTGCTGCCAGTCCTTTTGCCCGAAATAGGCCCGGTGCGGCCGCGCCATGTGAAACAGCTTGCTCACCACCGTGGCCACGCCGTTGAAATGACCGGGCCGGTGCGCGCCCTCCATCACCCGCTCCAAATCGCCAAAGTCGAAGCGCAGCACGGTGGGCTGCGGGTACATCTCTTCTACCGAGGGCTCAAACAGCACCGTGCAGCCGGCCGGGCCCAGCAGGGCCGCGTCGGCCTCCGGCACGCGCGGGTAGAGCCGGAAGTCCTCGGCGTTGTTGAACTGCGTGGGGTTGACGAAAATGCTCACGATGACTTCGTCGCACTCGGCCCGGGCAGCCTGCACCAGCTGGAGGTGGCCGGCGTGCAACGCGCCCATGGTGGGCACCAGGCCCACGCGCTTGCCGGTTTGCCGCGCCTTTTCGGTATAGGCTTGCAACTCAGCGGCGGTAGTTAGTATCTGCATGGCAAAGGAAGGCCTTTGGGACGGCCTCCGGCGGGGTGTATATTGATTTTCCGCTCAAAATTGTTTAATTTTGTGCACCCATAGCATGGCCTTGTCCCATTCTCTTCAATAATTCCTTTATGTCGAAGCTACGAATCCTTTACGCGGCCACCGAAATTGACCCATTTCTGCAGACCACGAAAGTGGCTGAAATGCTCCGGCGCCTACCCGCCAGCATGCAGGAGATGGGCTGCGAAATTCGCATTTTCGTGCCTCGTTTCGGCATTATCAACGAACGCAAGAACCGGCTGCACGAAGTAGTGCGCCTGTCGGGCATCAACATTGCGGTGGGCGACGACGAGAAGCCGCTGGTCATCAAAGTGGCTTCCATTCCGACCGCCAAGCTGCAGGTTTACTTTATCGATAACGAAGACTATTTCCACCGCAAGTCGGCTTTGGTCGACAAAAATGATAAGTTTTATGCAGACAACGACGAGCGCGCCATCTTTTTTTGCAAAGGTGTGCTCGAAACGGTAAAAAAACTGGGTTGGTCGCCCAACATCGTGCACTGCTCGGACTGGATGACCGGTCTGATTCCGCTGTACCTGAAAACCACCTACAAGAAAGACCCGGTGTTCAAGGACGCCAAATCGGTGTTCTCGATTTACAACAACGAGTTCAACGATAAATTTGAGGGCAACATTCTGGAGAAAGCCAAAATGCTCGACATCGACGACGCCATGCTGGCTTCGCTGAAAACGGCAGACTTCAGCGGCTTCATCAAAATGGGCATGGAGTATGCTGACACCGTGGTGCGGTCCGACGAGGACTTCAGCGAAAACATGAACGGCATGTTTCACGAATACGCCCTCCACAACAAGCTCAGCCAGGTGGCTACCGACGAAAACCTGCACTCTTCTTACCTAGCGCTCTACAATGAATTGGCTAACTAGCCGCAGTGCTCCTCTGGTGGCGTTGGTCGCCCTAGCTCTCACGGCCTGCGACACGGGCACGGCCCTGAATGTGGACCTGCCCGACACCTCATCGGTGAACACACAATACCAGGACCTGCCCCTGAGCGTATCGACCGTGCGGCTGGCCCCGGTGCAATCCCTGAAAACGGACCACTTCCTGGTGGGCCGCCTCAACGACAATCTCGCGGGCACGACCACGGCCAATGCCTACCTCAACGTGCTGGATGCCGGGACCGTAACGGCCGTGGGCGGCAGCGTGACCGACTCGCTGCCGTCGAGCGTTACCAGCTTCACCACGCCGGCCATTCTGGACTCGGTGGTGATGGTGATGGGGTTTGACCAGGTGTATGGCAGCAGTAGCACGCCGGCGCGGTTCGACGTGTACCCGCTCACCGCGCCGCTCGATGAGCGGCAGCTGTATGACACCAGCACGCCGCAGCCGCTGGGCCCGGTTTCCACGGCCATTGGCACCAACCTGGTGAGCCGCCTCAACCGTACGCAGCAAGTAATAGTGACGGCAGCCGTGGCTGCTACGGCCACCACGGCCGCCACGCCCGCTGTCACGTCCACCGCTTCCGACCCCACGGTGCGCCTGGTGGTGCGGCGGCAGGGGGTGCCGGCCAGCCCGGGACAGCCCGCTATTTCGGATATTCCGTCGGCGTTTATCGATGGGCTTTTCGCCCGCATCAGCCAGCCCGGCTTCAATCAGACAACGCTGAACAGCCTGCTGAAGGGCCTTGCCATTCTGCCCAGCACCAGCCACAACTCCTCCATTGTGGCGTTTAGCCGGGGCCTGCGCCAGCGCATGCTGTTCTACTACCATTTCGATGCCAGCGGTACGCTGGCCCGGCAGCGCTTTACGTACTCCATCTACTTTGGGCCCACATTCAGCAGCCTGAGCTTGTCGGCCAGCAACGACCCGCGCTATTACACCCAGATAACCACCGACCTGCCGCCCAACCTGCAGGTGCTCAACAGCCGCAGCGGCATGGTCAATCCGTCGGTGCTCAACGGCCTGAGCTATGCCCAGGAGGGCACGGGCCTGGCCACGCGGGTTTCCTTCACGGGCCTGGCCGACCTTATTGCGGCAGCCACGGCCGGCGGCCTGACCATTAACCGCGCCGAGCTGCGGGTGCCGGTGAAGCCCTACACCAACGCCCTGTTCCCGAATCCTAACGCCTTGTATGCGTCGGAGGTGGACGCCAACAACAACGTTCTGCAGCGGATAGTGAATTTTATTCCGACCGACCGGGTAGTGCAGGCCGATGGAGCCGACCCGCAGGGCGTGGGTTCCTACGCCACCGGCAGCCTCGTCGATGTTACCACCACCCAGGCCTACTACAGCGTGCCTGTGACCAGCTACCTGCAGGCCTACCTCTACAACAAGCTGGGCGGCAACCCGGATGCGCTGGTGCTGGCCCCCAACATCCGGGCTTCGAGCACCCTGACCCTGAACCGTGCTGCGCTTGATGCGGCCAATATTAAGCTGCGCGTCTATTATTCTAAACGCTAGTAAATTAGCCCGCTTCTCCGTCCTGATGGCGTAGGAGCGGGCTAGTGTTTTTCTTTTTTCCCAGAACTTAATTCTTTCTGCCATGTGCGGCATTGTTGCTTACCTGGGCCATCGTGAGGCCTGCCCCATCATTCTCAAAGGCCTGCACCGGCTCGAATACCGCGGCTACGACTCCGCGGGCGTGGCCCTGCTCAACGGCGACCTCACCGTCTATAAAAAGAAAGGCAAGGTCAGTGACCTTGAAGCATTTATCTCCCAGAAAAACACCCACGCCAACGTGGGCATGGGCCACACCCGCTGGGCTACCCACGGCGAGCCCAACGACGAGAATGCCCACCCGCACTACTCCACGTCGGAGCGCATTGCCATCATCCACAACGGCATTATTGAGAACTACGCGGCGCTGAAAAAGCACCTGCAGCTGCAAGGCCACGTTTTTCATTCCGACACGGACACGGAGGTTTTCGTGAACCTGATTGAGGAAATTCAGAAGCAAAACGCCTGCACGCTGGAAGAGGCCGTGCGTCTGGCCCTGCACGAAGTGGTGGGCGCTTACGCCATTGTGGTGCTGAGCAAGGATGCCCCCAACCAGCTCATTGCGGCCCGCAAAGGCTCGCCGATGGTGATTGGTATTGGCGAAGGCGAGTTTTTCATTGCCTCCGATGCCACGCCCATCATTGAGTACACCAACGAAGTGGTGTATGTGAACGACTACGAAATTGCGGTTATCCGCGACGGGCAGCTCGAAATCCGCAGCAAGGAAGACGTGAGCCAGACGCCTTATATCCAGAAGCTGGAAATGGAGCTCGACTCCATCGAGAAAGGAGGCTACGAGCATTTCATGCTGAAGGAGATTTTTGAGCAGCCCCGCTCCATCCTCGACTCCATGCGTGGCCGCCTGGAACTGGAAGCCGGCCACCTGAACATGGGCGGCATCCGGGCCTACGAGCAGAAATTCGTGAATGCCCAGCGCATCATCATCGTGGCCTGTGGCACCTCGTGGCACGCCGGCCTGGTAGCCGAGTACCTGATTGAGGACCTGGCCCGCATTCCGGTGGAAGTGGAGTACGCTTCGGAATTCCGCTACCGCAATCCGATTATCACGGAGCGCGACATCGTGATTGCGATTTCGCAGAGCGGGGAAACGGCCGATACGCTGGCCGCCATCGAGCTGGCCAAGAGCAAGGGCGCTACCATCTTCGGCGTGTGCAACGTGGTGGGCAGCAGCATTGCCCGCGCCACTGATGCCGGCGCCTACACCCACGCCGGACCCGAAATCGGGGTGGCTTCGACCAAAGCTTTCACGGCCCAGGTAACGGTGCTGACGCTGCTGGCCATGATTATGGGCCAGAAGCGCGGCACCATCACCGACACCAAGCTGCGCGAGCTGATGGTGGAGCTGGAGACGATTCCGGCCAAGGTGACCAAGGCGCTGGAGCTGGACACAGAAATCCGCGCCATTGCCGAAATCTTCAAGGATGCGACCAACTTCCTGTACCTGGGCCGGGGCTACAACTTCCCCGTGGCCCTGGAAGGCGCACTCAAGCTCAAGGAAATCAGCTACATTCATGCCGAGGGCTACCCGGCCGCCGAGATGAAGCACGGCCCCATCGCCCTGATTGACGAGAACATGCCGATGGTGGTGATTGCCACCCGCGACAGCTCATACGAAAAGGTGGTGAGCAACATTCAGGAGGTGAAGGCCCGCAAGGGGCGCATCATCGCCATTGTGAGCGAGGGCGATACCGTGATTCCGCCCATGGCTGAGTTTGTGATTGAGGTGCCCCACACCAGCGAAATCCTGATGCCGCTGGTGTCGGTGGTGCCGCTGCAATTGCTGAGCTACCACATTGCCGTGCTGCGCGGCTGCAACGTGGACCAGCCCCGCAACCTGGCCAAGTCGGTGACGGTGGAATAAGTCCGCCGGCAAGATGAGGACTGTTGGTAAGTACGTCATTCAGCCTTTTTGATGAGCCGACTTACCCGCTTTGCTCTCCAGATTATTCAACGCCACCAAAACCTGCTGATTACCGTCGGCTTGCTTTTGGTGGCGTTGCCGTTTGTGGCGCTGTCCTTTTTCAACCATCCGGCGCTCGATGACCTGCTTGATGCAGTCACGGTGAAGCAGCTGGGCTTTTGGGCGGCGCAAAAGTATTTTTACCTTGGCCACACCGGCCGCTACACCACCACAGTGCTGCTGGCCCTGGCCAACCCACTGGTTTACACGCACCTGGAAACCCACTGGTGGCCGGTCGCGCTGGGCTTTATGCTGGGCACGCTGCTGGTGCTCAGGCTGGGCCTGGGCGCGCTGCTGCGGGTTTCGGGCGGGGCGGCCTGGCGCGGCGCGGGGCTGCTGCTGGGGCTGTGGCTGGCGTATGCGCCCGGCCAGGCCGAGGGACTGTACTGGTTTACCGGGGCCTACACGTACGTTGCCACCGCCTGGCTGCTTCTGCTATGGCCGGTGGCTTATGCACGGTACGTGGCCGCCCGGCCGCGCAACGGAGCCCGCCTCGGCTGGGCGGCCGGGATGGCCGGGCTGACGGTGGCCGTGGCGGGCACCACCGAGCCGGTGGCCTTGCCGTTTCTGCTGGCGCTGCTGGTGGGCGCGCTGCTCAGCTGGTGGCGCAGCCGAAGCCTGGGGCTGGCCGCACTGGCGGGGCTGGCGCTGCTGGGCTGCGTCGTTTCGTTTGCGGCCCCCGGCAATTTTGTGCGAATGAGCAGCATGGGCGAGTCGTTCGGGGTGATGAAAACGCTGCTTTACTCGGTGGCGACGGCGGCTTACCTGCTGCTGACGTGGGCCGGCAACCCGGTCCTCTTGGCGTTATCGGCCCTGCTGCTGCCCACGCTCATGCGGCTGGCCCGGCGGCGGGATGTCCTGCTCGTGCGCCTGCTGGGGCAGGTGCCCACCTGGGCGCTGGCCGTTTTTCTGAGTCTGCTGCTGGCGGCAGCCAACTGCCCGGCCTTCTACGCCAGTGGCACGGGGCTCCCCCTGCGGGCGCGCACTGCGCTCTACCTGCTTTTTGTGCCGGGCTGGTTTGGGCTGCTGCTGGGCTGGTGCAGCCGGCAGGGGCAGCCTTCGGCCGTGGCGGCGGCCCTGGCGGCGCAGCCCCTGCGGCTGGTGTGGGCCGGCGTGCTGGTCGTCTTCTTCTTTGCCGACTACAACGTGCAGACCCGCCGGCATTTGCTGGGCAGTGGCAGCAACAACGCCATCCGGGCCTACCAGCAGTGGCTGGGCGGCGAAGCGGCCCGCTACGATGCCGAGCTACGGGCGCGCTACCGCCGCCTGGCTACTGAGCGGCCCGTGGTGCGCATGCGTCCACTGCAAAACCGGCCCGAGCTGCTCTTCTGCTTCGACATTGGGGGCGTGCAGGATTCCGTCTTGCTGCGCGAGTACGCCGATTATTTCAACGCCCCCCCGCTCACGGTACCGCAACCTGGCCCGCAGGCCCCGAAGCCGCCCCGCATGTAAGCCCCGCGCCGTTACTTTGGGGCTTCAGCAACTATTCTCCCCGCCCACATGGCTCACCAGATTATTCTCACCGACCAGGCCCCCGCGCCCATTGGCCCCTACTCGCAAGCCGTGAAGGCCGGCAATACCGTGTACGTCTCGGGCCAGATACCGCTGGATGCGGCCGGCCAGCTGGTGCCCGGCGACGTGGCGGCCCAGACCCACCAGGTGCTCCGGAACCTGACGGCGGTGCTGGCCGCCGCCGGCCTCGCCCTCACGGACGTGGTGAAGTGCAGCATTTTTGTGAAAGACCTCGGCAACTTCGCGGTTATCAACCAGGTGTACGGCTCCTATTTCGACGAAGCCATTGCCCCGGCCCGCGAAACGGTGGAGGTAAGCCGCCTGCCGCGCGACGTGGAAGTGGAAATTTCCTGCGTGGCCGTGGGGGCATAATATCCGGGGCGGCGGGGCGTTGGCTTGAAAACCATTTGCTCATTTTCCCCGGATTTTATGAAAGAACTTGGACTCGGCCTGCTCATTATTGGGCTTATCTCGCTGGTGCTGCCGTTGATTAACCCCAACCTGCACTACGTTTTTCTCACCTGGATTGAGAACTGGGGCACCACCGTGGCCTGGATAATTCGGGGTGGCATCGCCCTGCTGGGGCTGGTGCTCTGGCTCGGCTTCCGGAACCGGGACTGACGACCAACCACCAGACTCGCCTTACCTTTGCAGCGCGCTCCGAGAACCGGGGCGCGCTTTTCATTTGCCATGACTGAGAGAGAAGTTCGGGTGCGCTTTGCGCCTTCGCCCACCGGCCCGCTGCACATTGGCGGCGTTCGCACGGCCCTATACAACTACCTGCTGGCCCGCAAGCTGGGCGGCAAAATGCTCCTGCGCATCGAGGACACCGACCAGAACCGCTTCGTGCCCGGCGCGGAGGAATACATTCTGGAAGCACTGGCCTGGATGGGCATCGTGATTGACGAAGGCCAGGGCGTGGGCGGCCCCCACGGCCCCTACAAGCAGAGCGAGCGCAAGCCCATGTACAAGCAGTACGCCGACCAGCTCATTGCCGACGGCCACGCCTACTACGCCTTCGACACGGCCGAGGAGCTGGATGCCATGCGCGCCCGCCTGCAGGCGGCCAAGGTGCCCAACCCGCAGTACAACTCCATCACCCGCGCCCAGATGCGCAACTCCCTCACCCTGCCCGAGGACGAGGTGAAGGCCCTGCTGGATGGCGGCGCACAGTACGTGATTCGGCTGAAAGTGCCCCGCAAAGAGGAAGTGCGCTTTCAGGACCTGATTCGTGGCTGGGTGGTGGTGCATTCGAGCGCCATCGACGACAAGGTGCTGATGAAGTCGGACGGCATGCCGACCTACCACCTGGCCAACATCGTGGACGACCACCTGATGGAAATCTCGCACGTCATCCGGGGCGAGGAATGGCTGCCGAGCGCGCCGCTGCACGTGCTGCTCTACCGCTACCTGGGCTGGGAGAAAACCATGCCCCAGTTTGCCCACCTGCCCCTGCTGCTGAAGCCCGACGGTACCGGCAAGCTGAGCAAGCGCGACGGCGACCGCCTGGGCTTCCCGGTGTTTCCGCTGGAATGGCATGGCACCGACGGCGATACCGGCGAGGCCACCGTGAGCCGCGGCTACCGCGAAGAAGGCTACCTGCCCGAGGCCATGGTGAACTTCCTGGCCTTCCTGGGCTGGAACCCGGGCACTCAGCAGGAAATATTCTCGATGGACGAGCTGATTCAGGCCTTTTCGATTGAGCGCGTGAGCAAGTCGCCGGCCAAGTTCGACCAGAACAAGGTGAAGTGGTTCAACGAGCACTACCTGCGCGCCAAGTCCAATGCCGAGCTGGCCCCCTACCTGCTGGAGGCCCTGCACGAGCACGCCATCGTGTGCAGCCAGGAGAAAGCCGAGCAGATTGTGGGCGTGATGAAGGAGCGGGTTTCGTTCCCGAAAGACTTCTGGCAGGAGGCCAAATACTTCTTCCAGGCGCCCACGGAGTACGACGAGGCCGTCATCGGCAAGAAGTGGAACGCCCAGGTAGCTGCCGCCCTCACGGCCTACGCCGAAGCCCTGCCCGGCGCTCCCGAGGTTTCGGCCGAAGGCCTGAAAACCTTGTTCAACGACACCATGGCCGCCCAGGGCCTCAAGCCCGGCCAGGTGCTGCAGGCCCTGCGCGTGGCCGTGACCGGGGCCGCCGCCGGCCCCGACCTGTTCGAGACGCTCGTCATTCTGGGCGTGCCGGAAGTAGCCGAGCGCCTGCGCACGGCCGTGGCCACGCTGCCCGCCGCGTAGGAAAGCCCCGCGAGCACCAGCCAAAAGCAAACCAGGCTTCGGCCAGAGTGTGCAGTCAGCCAGACTGCCGCCCTCTGGCCGAAGCCTGGTTTGCTTTTGGCTGGTTCGGGAGAATTTGGCCAGCGCCACTGCCGCCGGCTGGTACCGGTGACCGGCGCTGTGCCAATCATAAATACGCTCGGATAGCTGGTAAGCTAGTATCTTTCTCCCGCTATATGCCGGAATTTCCGACTTTTGCCCGCCTTTCTCCTCCCCCTCTTTGACTGCAATTCGCCTTCTGTTCTCATCGTGCTTAACCAGATGGTGTAGGTGGGGGCTAGCGGTGCTCCTGCTGCTGATGGGCAACGGCCGCCAGCTGGCGGCGGCCCCGCTGCCACCCGCTGCCAAAAACAGGCTGATGCCGAGCCCGTTTCGGCGCATCGACAGCGTGCGGGCGCTTCTGCAGGCGCACCCCCGGCCCGACAGCATGCGGGTAGTGCTGCTCACCAGGCTGGCCAATGAGATAGCGGCACAGGATGCCCGCGCCGCCGGCCCCACGCGCCGCGAAGCCCTGCGTCTGGCCCGCCGGATTTCGCGCGGCGACCTGCTGGCCGAGACGCTGCTCGACGTGGCCGACTACCATATCTCGCTGGCCGAGTACGCCGCGGCGAAGCCCTGGCTGCGCCAGGCCAACGCCGAGTTTACGCGCCTGCACGACCCGGGCGGGCAGATGCGCTGCCTGGGCCGGCTGGGCCGGATTGCCGACCAGCAGGGCCGCTACGCCGTGGCCCTGGCTTATTTTTTTCAGGCCATGGCCATCAGCTCGACCGGCGACGAGCGCCGCTTCCACACCAGCCTGCAGATTGAGGCAGGCAGCATTTATACCCGGTTGGGCGAGTACCTGCTGGCCCGTGCCCACCTGCTGGCGGCCCAGCAGGTGGCCCGCCACTACGACTATCCCGACCGCCTCAACCTCATTTACGGCGAGCTGGGCGAGCTGAGTCGCCGCCAGGGCCACTGGCCCGAAGCCCGGCGCTACTACGCCCAGAGCCGCGCCGTGAGCCAGCAGCTGGGCGATGCCCCCGACGTGCTGCGCATGGACCTGAACCTGGCCGAAATGAGCGAGCAATTGGGCGAATGTGCTGCCGCGCAGGCCGCCGCCTACGGCATTCTGCACAAGGCCGGCGCGGCCAATCTGCTGCTGCTCCAGCCCCGCGTTCTGAGTTTGCTGGCCCGCGCCAGCCTGCACGCCGGCCGGCCCGATAGCGCCATCTGGTACGGCACCCAGGCCCTGCGCCTGGGCCAGCAAAACCATTCGCAGGAAGACATCAAAGCCGCCAGTGCGGTATTGGCCCAGGCCTACGCCCGGCGCCACAACTACCCGCAGGCCTACGCAGCGCAGCAGCGCTACACGGAGGTGGCCGACAGCCTGGGCGGTACCGAGATGAGCCGGCGCACCACGGCCCTGCAGCTCAGCTACGAGCGCCGCCAGCAGCGGGCGCAGCTCAAGCTGCTGAACCAGCAGCGGGAATTGGAGCGCTTGCGCCAGCAGCAGCGCCAAACCCTGCTCGCGGGCCTGCTGCTGCTGCTGCTGCTGGCAGGCGCGGCCCTGCTCTGGCGCTACCGCCAGCGCCAGCGCCTGCGCGAAACCGAGCTGCGCAACCGCCTGGCCGCCGACCTGCACGACGACGTGGGCAGCCTGCTCAGTCAGATTTCGCTGCAAAGCAGCCTGCTGCAGGAAGGCCTGGCCGACCCCGCCGGGCAACGCCGCCAGCTGGGCCAGATTTCGGAAGCCAGCCGCTCGGCCGTGCGCCAGCTCAACGACGTGGTGTGGAGCCTCGATGCCCACAACGACCACCTGCCCGACCTGCTCGACCGCATACGCGACTACGCCTTCGATGTGCTGGGCGCGGCAGGCCTGGGCGTCGAATTTGATTTTCCGGCCGAGCTGCCCGCCCAGCGCCTGCCGGTGCTGCTGCGCCGCAACCTCTACCTCATTTTCAAGGAAAGCCTGCACAACGCCGTGAAACATGCCACCGGCGCCACCCTGGTGCTGGTGCGCGTGCGCCTGGAGCCGGGCTCCACCACGCACATATCCTTGGAAATCAAAGACAACGGGCAAAATGCAGCACCAAGGGAGCCCGCAGGCCATACGCGCCGCTCGGGCCACGGCCTGCGCAATATTCAGCTGCGGGCCCAGGCGCTGCACGGGGCCGCAACCAGCGGCGCCGACGGGCAGGGCTTCCGGGTATGCGTGGTGGTGCCGCTGCCTTCGGGCTGGAAAGCGTTCGGGCGCAGCAGTCCGGCCGCCTGAACCGGCCCCGCATCAATATGCGATGCCGCTGCATACCCGGGCCCGGTAACTTTGCGGCATGAAAATTCGCCTGGCCATTGTCGAAGACCAGCCCGCCATTCGGGAGGCGCTCCATACGTACCTGTGCGCGCAGCCGGAGTTTGAGTGCGTGGCGGTGGCCGGCTCGGTTGAAGAATTGCTGGAAGCCCTGGCGGCAGGAGCGCCCCTGCCCCGGCTGGTGCTTTCCGACATTGGCCTGCCCGGCGCTACCGGCATTGAGGGCATCGGGCTGCTGCGGGAAGTGGCTCCGCAGGCCGAGGTGGTGCTCATCACGGTGTATCAGGATGCCGACCGCACGTTTCAGGCGCTGTGCGCGGGCGCGGTGGGCTACCTGGTCAAAAGCACGCCGCTGCCCGACATCAAGCAGGCGCTGCTTGATGTGCTGGCCGGCGGCTCGCCCATGTCGCCGGCCATTGCCCGGCACGTGATGCGCTATTTCCGACCGGCTGCGCCCAGCGCCGCCCTCACCCCGCGCGAGCAGCAGATAGTGGAAGCCCTGGAGCAGGGCCTGAGCTACAAGCTGGTGGCCGACCGCCTGGGCATCAGCCTCAACACGGTGCGCGCCTACATCCGCACGGTGTACGACAAGCTGCAAATCAACTCCAAGGCCGAGCTGCTGGCCCGGAGCCGGCACAGCTAAAACCCTATTCAATATTGAGATATTCCTAGCATCAATATGCGATACCGCCGCCTGTGGGCAGGCGTGACCTTTGTAAAGCATAAATCGGGCTGTTCCGGTTTTTGAAACTTACAAGCTGCTTGGAAAAATTCTCTACTCTCTTCGCATCAGCGGTGCGCCTGAGCGGCCGCATGGGCCGCAGCATGGGCGGGCTTCTGCTGCTACTGCTATTGGGCCCGGGCCCGATAGCCCGGGCTGCCAATCCGGTACTACTCATTCAGGGCACGCGGGGTCCCAGTGGCGGGACGGACGTAACGGCTTTCGTTGACCAGATTGAAATCGTGCAGGTATCGACCGGGGCCGTGGTGCCGGGCGCGGTGGCCAATCCCGGCTTCGAAACCTTCGGTGCGCTGGGCAATGGCAACTACGGCTATACCCCGGCCGGCGCTGCCTGGACGTTCAACGCCCGGTCGGGCATTGCGCTGAACGGCAGCAACTTTGGAGCCCCTAACGCGCCCCAGGGCTCGGCGGTAGCCTTTGTGCAAAGCGATGCCAGCATCAACGGCCTGCTCCAGCAAACCCTGACACTGGGCACCGGCACCTATTATGTGCGCTTTCAGGTGGCCCAGCGCAACTGCTGCAGCACCAACGACCAGGGCCTGACCGTGTTGGTGGCCGGCAATGTTGTTGGCTCCGTGCAACCTGTTAATAACGGCACGTTTACTTCCTACAGCTCTGGCACTTTCACCGTGGATGCGCCGGCGGTGAGCAGCTTCACGCCCACGCGCAACGCGCTGGCAGCGGCCCTGGCCACCAATGTGGCCGTGAGCTTTTCGCAAAACATCGACAACGCCACGGCCAGCAACATTAAGGTATTCTCGGCCCAGGCCGGGGGCAGAAAGGCGGGCACGTACGGCACCAGCGGCGCCACGGTCACCTTCGACCCCACGGCCAACTTCAAGCCGGGCGAAACGGTGTTTGCCTCGATTCCGACGGCCGTGGCCAGCACAGGCGGTGCGTCCACGACCAACAAGCAGGTGTACCAGTTCACGGCGGCGGCCGGCGGCACGGGCCGGGGCAACTTCCTGCCCGGCTCCGACCTCACTAACGCGAATGGAGTAGAGGTACTTGCCGCCGACTTCAACGGCGACGGCATTCTGGACCTGGCCGACACCGGCGGCGGCCTGGAAGTGCGCTTCGGCACGGGCACCGGCACGTATGGCGCGGCCACCGCCTATGCCAGCGCCGGGGGGTATTTCTCACTCACGGCCGGCGACCTCGACGGCGATGGTGACATTGACCTGGTGGTGCCTCGCAACGGTGGCACTATTGCCGTGATGCAGAACAACGGCGCCGGCGTATTCACGGCCCTGACAGCGGCAGCCAGCAACGGCGGCGACCCGCGCAAAGCAGCCCTGGGCGACATCGATGCCGACGGCGACCTCGACATGCTGGTGCCCATCTCGGGTGGCGGCGGGGCCGTGGGTGTTTATTTTAACAATGGCAGCGGCGGCTTTTCGGCCCCGGCCTCCTACACCGGTTCGGCCAATTCGACCTACGTGGTGCTGGGCGATGTGGACCGCGACGGCGACCTCGATTACGCCGTGGCCGACTACAACAACGCCCGCGTGGTGGTGCGCCTCAACAACGGCAGCGGCAGCTTCTCGGGCGGCTCGAACGTGGCGGTGGGCGGCGGCCCCAACGGCTTGGCGCTGGCCGATGTGAACGGCGACAGTGCCCTCGACATCGTGACGGCCAACGAGGGCACAGCCGCGTTGTCGGTGAGCCTGAACGGCAACACCGGCACGGGCAGCTTTAATGCCACCAGTTCCTTCGCAGTCCCCGCTATTTGCTCGGGTCTGGCCGTGGGCGACGTGGATGCCGACGGCGACCTCGACCTGGTGGCCGGCAGCCGGGGCGCTACCGGCTTCTACCTGCTGCTGAATAATGGCGCGGGCAGCTTCGGCAGTGCCGGCAGCATTGCCGCTACCACGGGTTTCTTCTACCTCGCCCTGGCCGACCTCGACAACGACAACGACTTGGACCTGGCCGGCGCGGCCATCAACGGCAGCGCCGTATCGGTGCGCCTGAATCAGCAGTTGGCGCCTACCATCAACAGTTTTTCGCCCACGTCGGCGGGCGCGGGCGTGCCTGTTACGCTCACCGGCACGAACCTGACCGGGGCCACGGCCCTCACCATCAACAGCGCGGCGGCTACCATTCTCACCAACACGGGCACCAGCCTCACCTTCCGGGTGCCGGCCGGGGCTACGGCCACAGGTACCAGCAGCGTGACCACGCCCGGCGGCACGGCCAGCAGCACGGCCTTCACCTTCCTGCCGGCCCCGGGCAACGCCCTGGCATTCGATGGCAGCGACGACTACGTGACGGGCACCATGGCGGCCCTGCCGCAGGGCAACACGGCCCGCACCCTGGAAGCCTGGGTGCTGACCACCGCCACCGGCGGCGTCATTTTCAACTACGGCACGGCCAGCAGCAACCAGCGCTCGGGGGTGCTGGTCAGCGGGGCGGGCCACCTGTACTACGTGGGCGAGTTCAACGACCAGGAAGGCAACATCATCATCAACGATGGCAAGTGGCACCACGTGGCCGCCACCTACAACGGCTCGCTGCTGAGCCTGTTCGTGGACGGTGTGCTGGATGTGAGCAGCACGCGGAGCGCCTTCAGCACTACTGGCACGACCTGGCGCCTGGGCAGCCGCATTCTGACCGGCACCGCGCTGGGCGAGCAGTTCAACGGCCGCATCGACGAGATGCGCGTGTACAGCGCGGCCCTGACGGCGGCCCAGGTGCAGGCCGATATGCGGAGCACCAGTCCGGCCCTGCCGGGCAGCCTGGTGGCGTATTTCAGCTTCGACGAAGGCACGCCCGGCGGCAACAACACCGGCCTGACTACTCTTTACGACCAGAGCAGCAGCCTCTACACGGGCACGCTCACCAACTACACCAGCCCGGGCCTGACCAGTGGCAACACCACCAGCAACTGGGTGGAAAGCTACGCCCTGGTGGTACCCACCGCCACGGCCGCCACGGCTTTGACTGCGAACGGCTTCACCGCCAACTGGACCGCCCCAGTCGTGGGCACCGTCGACAACGGCTACCGCCTCGATGTGGCCACCAATGCCACCTTCACCGCCGGCCTCACCACCTACACGGTGGCCAGCGGCCTGAGCCAGGCCGTGACCGGCCTCACTGCCAGCACCACCTACTACTACCGCGTGCGGGCCGATAAAACGTCGGTGACCGGCCAGGGTGCATACTCCAATGCCATTGCGGTGGCCACCTGTGCCCTGCCCGTGGCCATTGCCCAGAGCGTGACCGTGGCCCTGAACGGCAGTGGCACCGCTGCTGCTACTGCGGCGGCCGTAAACAACGGCAGCACCGCCAACTGCGGGCCGGCCGCTGCCGGAAGCCTGAGCCTGTCGCCCAGCAGCTTCAGCTGCACCGACGTGGCGCCGGCCAACGTGGCCAGGTCGTTGTCCTTCAATGGGGCCGGTCAATACGTGGCCATTCCAACAAGCTCAACCGTGCCGGTGGGCAACAGCAGCTACACCATCGAGGCCTGGATTAAGCCGACTGCCATGGGCGACTACGGCATCATTGGCTGGGGCAACTATGGTACGACCAACCAGGTCAACGCCCTGCGCCTGTATAACTCGGGCCTGATTAACTACTGGTGGGCCAATGACATCATTATTTCCACGCCCAGCCTGGCCGGGGCCTGGCACCACGTCGCCGCTACCTTCAACGGCACCACCCGCACGCTCTACCTCGATGGGGTGGCCATCGGGACCGATACGCCCACCGGCCACGCCGTGCCCACGGCCAGCAACCTGCGCATCGGCTCAACCAACAACAGCGAGTATTTCCCCGGCAGCATCGACGAAGTGCGCGTGTGGAGCGTGGCCCGCACGGCGGCGCAAATCAACGCCGCCAAGGGCGCGGGCCTGCCCGGCAGCACGGCCGGGCTGGTGGCCTACTACCGCCTCAACGAAGGCAGCGGCCTGACCGCCGCCGATGCCACCGGCACCGCCGCCAACCTCGGCACCCTCACCAACGGCCCCACCTGGACCACCGACGCCCCCGCCGTGACCACCGGCGTGCCCGTGACCCTGACCGTGACCGATGCCACCGGCAACACCAGCACGGCCACGGCCCTGGTGACCGTGCAGGACAACCTGGCCCCCACCGCCGTGGCCCAGCCCGTGAGCCTGCCGCTGACCATCAACAGCACGGCTACCCTTACGGCCAGCGCCCTCAACAATGGCAGCAGCGACAACTGCAGCCCGCTCACGTTCGGCGTCCAGAAAGTGGTGAGCGGCGTGGTGGGCGAAGGCGGCAGCCTGACGCTGACGGCCCCGGCCGGCATGGTCTTCACGGCCATTACCTTCGCCAGCTACGGCACGCCCATCAACAACGGCAATGGCACCTACTCCATCAACAGCGGCTGCCATTCCACCATCAGCCAGTCGCAGGCCGCTGCTTATCTGCTGGGCCAGAACTCGGCTACCATTCCGGCTGCCAATGGCGTGTTTGGCGACCCCTGCGGCGGAACGGTGAAGACCCTGGTCGTGCAGGCGGTGTACGGTTCGCCGCTGGCGCAGGCCACCTATGCCTGCGCCGAAACGGGCACCCGCCTGGCCCTTCTGAGCGTGACCGATGCCAGCGGCAACACCAGCACCCAGGTAGCTACCGTGACCGTGACCGTGCCCGCCACGCCCACCACCACCTGGAGCGGTGCCAGCAGCACCGACTGGGCCGACTGCGCCAACTGGAGCTACGGCAAAGTGCCCGATGCCACGACCAGCGTCGTCATCCCAACCGGCCAGCCCCGCTACCCCGCTCTGACGACCGGCAACACCTACGCCGTCCTCGACCTAACGGTGAACACCGGCGGCAGCCTCACGCTGGCCAACGGCGCCACGCTGCAGGTGAGCGGCAATTTTGCCGGCAACGGCACGGCCACCCTCTCGGGCACCGTGGCCTTCGTGGGCAGCGCCGCTACCCAGGCGCTGGGCGGCAGCACCTCCACGCCGTTCACCACGCTGGTGGTGAACAAGGCCAGCGGCACCGTGCAGCTTGGCCAGATACTGACCATCAACTCGGGCCTGGCCCTGACCAGCGGCACCCTCACCACCGGCAGCTACCAGGTAAACCTGGGCGGCTCGGCCAGCATCAGCGAAACCGAAACCAGCTACGTCATCGGCACCGTGGCCGTGAACCGCACCCTGACGGCCGGCGCGGCCCAGGGCTTCAGCGGCCTGGGCCTGACGCTGACCCCGGCCGCGGGCTCTGTTTCGCCGGGCGCTACGCTGGTGGTCCGCACCACGGGCACGGCCCTCAGTGGCGCAGGCACCAGCCAGAGCGTGAAGCGCTACTTCGACATCCGCCCCACCGTGAACACCGGCCTGAACGTGACCATGGACTTCGGCTATTTCACCCACGAGCTCAACGGCATTCCGACGGCCAACCTGACTTTGTTTAAGTCGGTGACCACCACGGCTGGCCCCTGGGCCAACCTGCGCCCCACCGCCACAGGCGCAAACGTGGTGACCCGGGCCGGCATCAGCGATTTCTCCCTCTGGACGCTGGGCAACTCCACCAACCCGCTGCCCGTGGAGCTCACCGCCTTCACGGCCACGGCCGACGGCCCGGCCGCCGTGCGCCTGGCCTGGACCACCGCCAGCGAGAAAAACAGCGCCCGGTTCGAGGTCGAGCGCAGCCTGAGCGGCACCGCCTTCGAGCGCATCGGCACGGTGGCCGGCCAGGGCACCAAAGCCTCGGCCACCGACTATGCCCTGCTCGACGGCAAGCTGCCCGCCAGCGCCGCCACGCTCTACTATCGCCTCAAACAGTTCGACCTTGACGGCACGGCCACCTACTCGCCGGTACGCACCGTAGCTTTCGCGGCCACGACCATGCCCCAGCTTCGGGCCTACCCCAGCCCGGCCCACGCCACGGTGCGGGTGCTGCTGCTGGGCCCGGCTACCAGTGCCCCGCTGCAGGTATATGATGCGCTGGGCCGCGTGGTGTACGCGCAGGGCGCACCGGCCATCGGCACCGAAACCGTGCTGCCCCTGGCCGGCCTGCCCACCGGCGTGTACGTGCTCCGCTGCGGCTCGCTCGCACAGCGCTTCACCCTGGAGTAGGCATCGGGTATCATTTTTGCTCCCGAAAGAGGCTGGCCATGGGCCAGCCTCTTTTTTTGTGCATCTGGCCGGCCACCCGTCCGGGCCGTTTCGCGTAAAAGCTGCAACATCCCCTTCGCCCACCTCCCCCATCATGGCCAAGAAACCCGTCAAGCCCAAGAAAGCCGCCGCCGACCCCAACAAAAAAGCCCGCGTCCACAAGGAGCTGGAAGGCTTCGAGATTGGGGTCAATCCGCTGGGCGAAATCACTTCCAACTACAGCATCGAGCAGATAAACCAGTTTCTGGGGCGCCACGTGCGCGATAAAAAGCTGGTGGACCGCGCCGGCCAGTTTGGCGAGAAGCCCGCCCCCGGCGAAAGCGAGGACGAGGCCTTTCCCATCGAAGACGGCCACCACGAGGCCGAGCCCGAGGAATCGGACGAGGACTTCATCAAGCGCACCAGCCGCGAGGCCAAGCGCAAAAAAACCGTGGACGACCCCGAAAAGGAAGCCGCCGAAACCCGCAGCGAGCTGCCGGCCGACGAGTAGCCCCCGCCTCCGCCATCGAGCTTTCCCGGCTCCGGTGCTACAGCGTGCTGGTGGTGCCCGTGCGCAGGCCTTTCTCGAAGCTTTCCACCTTCAGCAGCTGGCCGTCGGCGTAGGTTTCGACGCGGCTGCGCTTGCCTTTTTCAAAGGTTTCCACCTGCGTCAGCTTGCCGGCCTCGTAGGTTTCGGTGCGGGTAAGGTTGCCGTCGTCGTAGGTCTGCACGCTGGTAATCTGGCCGTTCGCATCGTAGCTCGTCCACGGGCCATACCAGTAGAAGCGAGGGTTCTGGCCCTTGCCCGTCACCCATTGGGCAGTGCCCTTGCGGGCCACCTGGCCGCCGGGGTGCCAGTACGTCACACCGCACAGGCCGGCGCGCTGGTACTGCTCGGTGCGGTCGAGCTGGCCGGTGGGGGCGTAGTAGCTGAAAGTTCGCACCGGCCGGCCGTGCTTGTAGCGCCCGGCCGTGAAGGGCTGTTGGTTTTTCTCGTCGTAATAAGTGCGCCAGCGGCCGGTTTCCAGCCCGTGCCGGTCGAAGCGGTTGGGCTTCCAGAAGCCATGGGGGCCGTAGTGGCGCGAGCCCGCGCACGAGCTCATCAGCACGGCACTGCTCAGCAGGAGAAAGAGGCAGGAAAGACGCATACGCCGAGAACGTTGGGTTTAACTATAAAGTTAGTTTGAAATACCGGGCTAACGCGGTTTCCGGGAAATATTGCGCCGGCATCCGCAAAGCTTTTTCCGGCGTCGGCCCGAATATGGCGGCGGCACTATCTTTGGCCACCTCAACCGCTTTCTTCCCTTTCTCCCTCTTTCCGGCCATGAACTCGCACGACGTTGACTTCCGCATCCTGGGCTCCGACATTCAGGTGCTCGAAATTGAGCTCGACCCCAACGAAACCGTCATTGCCGAAGCCGGCGCGATGGTGTACATGGACGAGGGCATTGCCTTCGAAACCAAGATGGGCGACGGCTCCGAGCCCGACCAGGGCCTGATGGGCAAGCTGTTCTCGGCCGGCACGCGCCTGATTACGGGCGAGTCGCTGTTTCTCACGCACTTCACCCACCGGGGTGGCTACGGCAAAAGCCGCGTGGCCTTCTCCGCGCCGTATCCCGGCACCATCATTCCCCTCGATTTACGCGAGCTGCCCGCCGGCCTCATCGTGCAGAAAGACGGTTTTCTGGCCGCCGCCCGGGGCACCAAAATCAGCCTGCACTTCAACCAGAAATTCGGAGCCGGCCTTTTTGGCGGCGAAGGCTTTATCCTGCAAAAGCTTACCGGCGACGGCAAAGCCTTCGTGCACGCCGGCGGCACCATCATCGAAAAGCGCCTCAACAATGAGCTGCTGCGCGTGGACACCGGCTGCGTGGTGGCCTTCGAGCCGGGCATCGATTTCAGCGTGGCCCGCGCCGGCGGTCTTAAGTCGATGATATTCGGCGGCGAGGGCCTGCTGCTGGCCACGCTGCGCGGCACCGGCCGCGTCTGGATTCAGTCCATGCCCGTCAAGAAGCTCATTCGGGCGCTGGCACCGGGTGGCGGCAACGCCCAGAAGGAAAGCGGCGGCGTGCTCAGCGGCATCCTGGGCGGCATTCTGGACGAATAAGCCCGCGGCGGCGGCGGTTGCTACTGGGGAAGCTGGGTACCGGTGGCCGCCGCCTCCACGGCGCTGCGCTCCATCATGCCCTTCACCATAAACCCAAGCGCAATGGCCAGCAGAATGGCAATGGCGCCGGCCACGCGAAACAGGAATTTGCGGTCGCCGGATTCGTCGTATTTCTTGCGGTCGGCCAGGCGCCGCTGCTGACGGGTTTTGTACGGGCGTCGATAGGCCGCTTTTTGGCTCACGGAAGCGTCGGTGATATAGGACATGGGTGGGTTTGTTACGGTAATATTACTGAATATTACTGAATTCCTCCACAGTCTTTTCGGCCAAAACGCGCCTGTCGCCTGCCAGTTCCGGGTTTGGCCCTGCCAATGGCGCTACGGCCGGGTAGCAGCCTGATGTTTAGCGCTTGCTGGCGGCCGCTGGCACGGCTGCCAGCACGGCTTCCAGCACTTCGCGCGAGTTGAGCAGGCGCGGCACCTTATGCTGGCCGCCCAGCTTGCCCTGCCGGGCCAGCCAGGCCTCAAACGTGCCGCTGGGCACGGCCCGCAGCCGGGGCGGGGCCAGGGCCAGGCTGCGGTGGCGCTTGGCCGCGTAGTCCGAATTCACTTCGCAGAGCGTGGCATCGAGCACTGCCCCAAACCGACCGAGGTCGGGGCTGGCCGTGTTGGGGGCAAACTCGACCAGCCACTCGTGTCCGCCGCGCGAAGTGGCACTGTCGGTGGCGAACCAGACCGGCGCGGCGGTGAAGTCGCGCACGGCCGCGCCGGTGGCCTGGCAGGCGGCCGCCACAGCCGCCTCGGCGTTCTCAATCACCAGCTCTTCGCCGAAGGCATTGAGAAAGTGCTTGGTACGCCCCGTGATGCGCACGCGATAAGGCGCGAGCGAGGTAAAACGCACGGTATCGCCCACCAGGTAGCGCCACAGCCCGGCATTGGTGCTGATAACCAAGGCATAGGGCCGGTTCAGCTCCACTTCGGCAAGCGGAAGGGGGCGCGGGTCGGGCGCGGCCCACTGGTCGGCGGGCAGGAACTCGTAGTAAATGCCGTGGTCGAGGAGCAGCAGCAGGTCTTCGCCCTCGCGCTGGTCCTGCAGGGCAAAATAGCCCTCCGAGGCGTTGTAGATTTCGAGGTAGCGCATGCGCGCATCCGGAATGAGCTGGCGAAACAGCTCCCGGTACGGCCCGAACGCCACCGCCCCGTGCAGAAACAGCCGCAGCTGCGGCCACACCTGCACGATGGTATCGGCCCCGGCCAGGGCCACCACGCGGCGCAGCAGCACCACCATCCAGGTGGGCACGCCGGCCAGCACCCGCACATCCTGCCGCAGCACATGGGCGGCAATGCGCTCAATCTTTTCCTCCCACTCATCGAGCAGCGCCAGCCGCAGCGGCGGGGTGCGCAGCTGCTCGGCCCAGCGCGGCAGCTGCGCCATGATGACGGCCGACACATCGCCGGCCCGCGAAGCCGGCTCCTGCGGCCGAAACGGGTTGGCCGTGTGCGCCCCGCCCAACGACAGCGTTTTGCCGGCCAGCAGCCGCTCCCGGGGGTAGAGGTGCGTGCTCAGGGCCAGCATGTCGCGCCCGGCGCGGTAGTGGCCGTCGTGCAGCGCCTCGGCCGTAACGGGGATGTATTTGCTGCGGGCGTTGGTGGTGCCGCTGCTTTTGGCAAACCAGCGGGGGCGGCCCGGCCACAGCACGTCGGGCTGGCCGCGCAGCACCCGTTCCAGCTCGGGGTACAGCTGCTCGTAGGTGCTCACGGGCACGCGCCGGCCGAAGTCGGCCGCCGTCATTTTTTCCCGAAACCCGTAGCGCTGGCCCCACTCCGTGCCCTGCGCCCGGCCCAGCAGCCCGCGCAGCAGCCGCGCCTGCACCTCGTGCGGCTGCTGCCGGATGCGGGCCAGCCGGGGCAGGCTGCTCCACTGAACGGCATGAGCGAGTAGCTGGTCGAGCATTTGTTAGGGTATGAGAGTAGGAGGGTAGGAGGGGATGGGGGCAGGAGGGCTCGCTAGTTAGCAAAAGCAGGGCAAACGTTACGTTTATCGACTCCTGCCCCATCCCCTCCTACCCTTTTACCCTATAGAATCACACGTTGCGCTTCAGCTCGAAATTCTTGCCCAGGTACACGCGGCGCACGGTTTCGTCGCTGGCCAGTTCCTCGGCAGTGCCGGCCTTGAGGAGCTTGCCCTCGAAGAGCAGGTAGGCGCGGTCCACGATGCTGAGGGTGGAGTTCACGTCGTGGTCGGTGATGAGCACGCCGATGCCCCGGTGCTTGAGCTTGGCCACGATGCCCTGGATTTCTTCGGTGGCAATGGGGTCGACACCGGCAAAGGGCTCGTCGAGGAGCACGAATTTGGGGTCCACGGCCAGGGCGCGGGCTATTTCGGTGCGGCGCCGCTCGCCGCCGCTCAGCACTTTCCCCAGGTTTTTGCGCACATGGCCCAGGCTGAACTCATCGAGCAGCTCTTCCACCTTGGCCTGGCGGGCTTCCTTCTTCATGCTGGTCATTTCGAGCACGGCCATGATGTTTTCCTCCACGCTCAGGTCGCGAAACACGCTGGCTTCCTGGGCCAGGTAGCCCACGCCCAGCCGCGCCCGCTGGTAGATGGGCATGGTGGTTATCTCGGTGCTGTCCAGGAAGATGCGGCCGGAGTTGGGCTTCACCATGCCCACCATCATGTAGAAACAGGTAGTTTTGCCGGCCCCGTTGGGCCCGAGCAGGCCCACAATTTCGCCCTGCTCTACGGTCACCGACATGTCGTTGACGACGGTCCGGGCTTTGTATTTCTTGATAAGATGGTCGGCGCGAAGAATCATAAAGCAAAGGTATGGGCTGGCAACACGGCAGGCGAATACGGCAACAAACGATTGGAACCGCATAAATTATTCGGCTTGCCTACTACTTGACTTGAAAAATTCCGCTACTTTTAACCCCACAGAACTTACCCACCTAACATTTCTTACTTCAATGGTAATTAAAAAACTACTCCTCACGGGGGGCGCGCTGCTGCTTGGCGCGTCGGCGGCATCCGCCAGCGGCTTCCAGGTGAACCTGGGCGGCCAGAAAAACAACGGCATGGGCGGGGTGGGCGTAGCCCTGTCGCTCGACCAGGCGGCCATGTTCTACAACCCCGGCGCGCTGGCCATGGTGCGCGACAACGGGGTGCAGGTGGGCGTGAATTTCGCCCTGCCCCGCAACGCCTTTATTCCCGAGAGCGGCGGCGGCCAGAGCCAGCTTCAGAATAAGATGGTGACACCGGCCAACTTCTACGCGGCTTTCGGGCCCAAAGAAGGCAAGTGGAAAATCGGCATCGGGGCCAACACGCCCTTCGGCAGCGAGCTGCACTACGCCCAGAACTGGGAAGGCCGCTACTCCCTCACCGACATCAACCTGCGCTCGGTGTTTGCGCAGCTCACGGCCTCGTACGCCATCACGCCGCAGCTGAGCGTGGGCGCGGGCCTGGTGATGCTGGCCTACGGCGACGTGGACCTGCAGCGCGACGTGCCCCTGTCGGCCCAGAGCGGCGCGCCCACGCCCCACGTTACCCTCACGGGCAAGGCCAAGCAGACGTTTGGCTACAATGCCGGTATCTTCTTCAAACCCAGCGACAAGCTGAGCGTGGGCGTGAGCTACCGCTCGCAGGTGGATGCCAAGATTGAGAACGGCGACGTGCGCCTGCGCGACGTGATTGCCTCGACGGGCGGCAACTTCACGGCCACCAACTTCAACGCCACCCTGCCCCTGCCGGCCACGGCCAGCGTAGGCGTGGCCGTGATGCCCAACGAGAAGCTGACGGTTTCGCTCGAAACCAACCTCGTGTTCTGGAGCAAGTACCGCACGCTGGACTTCACTTTCAGCGGCAACAATGGCTACGGCCCCAATGCCAACCTACTGGGCGGCAGCTCCACGTCTTCGTCCAAACGCTTTTATCAGGATGCGCTGTGCTTCCGCCTCGGCGGCCAGTACAAGCTCACCGAAGGCCTCACGGTGCGGGCGGGCACGTTCTACGACATGGCGGCCGTGAAGGACGGCTACATTACCCCCGAAACGCCGGATGCCGACCGCATCGGCATGTCGGTGGGGGCATCGTATGAGTTTGCCAAGCGGTTCGGCGTCGATGTATCGTTTCTCTACGAAGACTTCCTGAAGCGCAGCCAATCGCAGAGCGACCTGCTGAATAATGGCACGACGGACCGCGTGGCGGGCACTTATAAGACCACCATTGCCGTTCCCGGCGTGGGGCTGTACGTTAAATTCTAATTCCCACCGACTTCCCGACGCACTATCATGAAACGTTTTACTACTTATTCGCTGCCGGCGCTGGCCCTGCTGGGCCTGGTGCTGGGCGGCTGCCAGCCCGACCTGGAGGATACCCGTCCGGCTGCCGATGCCGGGCAGCTGAACTTCAGCAGCTACGTGGCCGTGGGCAACTCCCTCACCTCGGGTTATTCCGATGGCGGCCTCTACAACGAGGCGCAGGCAACTTCGTACCCCGCCATTCTGGCCCAGCAATTTGCCAAAACCGGCAAGGGCCCGTCGGCTTTCGTGCAGCCGGCGTTTGCCGCAACTCAGGCCGACGGCTCCGGCTACGTGAAGCTGGTGAACACTTTCACGAACGGCATCGCCACGGCTGCGCCCGTGCAGCCTTCGTTAGCCAACAACTTTCTGGGCGAAAAAGTGGCGTACACCACTACCACGCTGGCCAGCGGCAGCCGGCAGCTGGCCGCCTACAGCGGCCCGCAGCCCGACAACCTCGGTGTGCCAGGCATTTCGGTACTCAGCAGCCTGTCGGCGCTCACCGGCGGCCTGGCGCCCTATGGCCTGCTCAATCCTTTTTATGAGCGTCTGCTGACGCCGGCCGAGAAGCCCACCAAGGACTACGTCACCTTCATCGGCCAGAAGACGCCCACGTTTTTTACCTGCTGGATGGGCAACAATGACGTGCTCACGTATGCCACCAACGGCGGCACATTCTCCGCGGCCGACCCCTTCAGCAACCTGACCGATACGACCCGCTTCGGCATTGGCTACCGGGCTATTCTGACGTCCATCTCCAAAGGCGGGACGGTGAAAGGTATTTGCGCCAACATTCCCAACGTAACGGCCATTCCTTACTTCAAGACCGTGACGGTGGCGGCCGTACTGGCCAGCTATAAGGCTGTGAACCCGGCCGTTGCCAACATTTACATCACTGCCCGCACCTCGGCCACCACCACCGCTACCGCCGCCCGCGTGGCCACCGATACCGACCTGCTGACGCTCACCGCCCAGTCCTATATCGCGGCCAACCCCGGCGTGGGGGCGTCGCCCCTGGCCCCCATCCCCAGCCAGTACGTGCTCGACCCCATTGAGCAAACCGAAGTGCTGAACCGCACCACGCAGCTGAACGCCATCATCGCCAAGACGGCGCGCCAGAATAAGGTGGCGCTGGCCGATATGAATGCGTTCTTCACCACCATCGGAACGCAGGGCATCGTGACCAATGCCGTGAATAATACCGCCACGTTTGCCTCCGGCAACCTGTTCAGCCTCGATGGCGTGCACCCCACGCCGCGCGGCTATGCGGTGGTGGCCAACGAGTTCATCCGCAACATCAATGCATTCTACGGCTCGAACGTGCCAAGCGTAGCCCCGAACGACTACCGCGGCGTGCTGTTCCCGTAAGCAGCTTTCAGCCACAACAAAAAAAGGCTTCCCCGCATTGGGGAAGCCTTTTTTTGTTGTGGCAAAGGACTGTCCTTACCCAGCCAGATACGCCGCGATGAGCTGGGCATGGTGCCGCCCGTTTTCGATGAACCAGCGGCTGGTGGCCCGGCCGCCGCACACGGTGCCGGCCACGAACAGGCCCGGCCGGGTGGTTTGGTGGGTGGCGGGGTTGAAGAGCGGGGCGCAGGCGGCATCGGCCGGGTCGGGCTGTACGCCGAGGCGGCCGAGCAGGGCTTCGTCGGGGTGGTAGCCGGTGAGGGCGTACACGAAATCGGCAGGGATGGTGAGCGGGCCGTCGGGGGTGAGTACTTCGATGGCCGTGGGCGTGATGGCGGTGACGGTGGTGTTGAAGTGCGCCGTGATGCGGCCCTCGGCAATGCGGTTGACGAGGTCGGGGCGAATCCAATACTTCACGGAATGGCTGATTTCGGGGCCGCGCACGATGAGCGTGACCTTGGCGCCGGCACGGGTCATTTGCAGGGCGGCTTTGGCCGAGGAATTCTTAGCCCCGATGACGACAACGTGCTGCAGCACGTGCTGGTAGGGCTCTTTGTAGTAGTGGCTTACGTTGGGCAAGTCCTCGCCGGGCACGTTGAGCGGGTTGGGCAGGTCGTAGAAGCCGGTCGCCACGATGACGTTACGGGTCGGGATTTCGCCTTTGCTGGTTTCAACCCGAAAGTTGCCCTGCTCGCCGCTCAGGCTCAGCACCTTTTCGTGCAGGCGGATATCCAGCTTTTCGTCGCGGGCCACGCGCTGGTAGTAGTCCAGCGCGTCTTCGCGCAGGGGCTTGTAGTGGGCCGTGGGAAAGGGATAGCCGCCGATTTCGAGCAGCTCGGGCGTGGAGAAAAACTCCATGTTGGTGGGGTAGCCGACCAGGGAATTGACCAGCGCCCCTTTTTCCACGATGGCGACTTGGAGGCCTTTGCGCTGGGTTTCGAGGGCGCAGGCCAGGCCCACGGGGCCGGCCCCGATGATGAGAACGTCGAGCATAAGAATCTTGGGCGAAGTAGCGCGAACTTTGCGGTTCGCGTCCTTGCGTTGTTGTGCGAATATTGACCGTGCGGCAACGCGAACTACAAAGTTCGCGCTACAGCCATGCGTACCTGCGACTTGTGCGGCAGCACCGATTTTAAGAAGCTGCCTTTTTACTACGAATTTGAAGGCCAGAAGCTGCAAGGCACTCAGTGCCGCAGCTGCGACCTGATGTTTCTCGACCCGCAGCCCACGCCGGCGCAGCTGGAACGGCTCTACGGCAAGGACTATTTCACCGAACGCCCCAACTACGACCGCACCCAGCAGGAGGTCGCATTCATCGAAGAAGGCCAGAAGCAGGCTGCTTTAAACCAGGTGCGGCCCGACAAGTTCACCAACTACATCCTGGCCAAATACCCCGGCCGCAAGTTCCGCTACCTCGACGTGGGCTGCGGCCCCGGCTACACCCTCAAAAGCCTGGAGGCGCTGGGCTGGGAGGCCCACGGCCTGGAAATATCCGAGCACGCCGCCGACTTTGCCCGCCGCGAGCTGCACCTGCCCGTGGTGACGGGCAACATCGAAACCACCGAGGATTTCCACGAAAACCAGTTCGACCTGGCCTACATGGGCGACGTGCTGGAGCACCTGCTCTCGCCCAGCGCCACGCTGGCCAAGTTCCACCGCATGCTGGAACCGGGCGGGCTGCTGGTGCTGGCCCTGCCGGCCACCCTCAACCTGCCCACCGTGCGCCTGGGCTTCGCGGCCTACGGCGCGCTGGGCAAGGAGCGCAAGATGGACATTCCGCCCTACCACCTGTTCGAGTTCACGCCGGCCACCATCACCAAAATGCTCAAAAAGCAAGGCTTTGAGGTGGTGGAGCTGCTGAACCCGGTGAAGCCCCCGAAGAACATTCGCCTGGGCGGCAGCGTGGTGGAGAAGGTGAGCAAGCTGGCCGGCCAGTACCCGACGTACTACCTGAACAAGCTGACCGGCCGGTTCGGCGACCGAATGTTCGTGGTGGCGCGGAACGTGAAGTAGCGGCCCCGAACGGCGGAACCTCACCCCCGGCCCCTCTCCCGCGGAGAGGGGAGCCACGGCACAAGCATAAAAAATCAAAAAAGAAAACCCCATTGCTGCTCAGCAATGGGGTTTTCTTTTTTGGTCGCCAGGCTCCCCTCTCCGCGGGAGAGGGGCCGGGGGTGAGGTTGGAAGGCTGGTGAGCCTACAGTTTAATCGTGCGCTTGCTCACAACCTGGCCGTTCACGGTGACGGCGGCGATGTAGAGGCCGGCGCTGAGGCGGCTGCCATCCACGGCCACGGCGTGGGTGCCGGTGGCGAAGTTCTTGCCGGTCACCACGCTCTGCACGCGGCGGCCCATCTCATCGAACAGCTCGACCGTGACGGCACCGGGCGTGGGCAGCGTGAAGCGCACCTCAAATTGATTGAGAAACGGCACGGGGCTGAGCTGCAGGCCGCCCACTTCGTCGGCTTTGCCGGGCGCGGTGCGCAGCGTGATGGTATTGAAGAAGCTGGTCAGCCCCAGGAAGTTGGCCATGATGGGCGTGATGGACGTGTTATCCAACAGGCCTTGGCCGGCAATGGCGGCCGCGTAGGTGGAGGTGTTGGTGTTGTCCTCGGCCCCTACCCAGATGTCCTGGGGCGTGTGGTTGCCGGGGGTGCCGCCCTGGTTGGTGCCCACGCCGGTGCTGGCGCGCACGCCGTTGCCGTTGGTGAGAGGGTTCGAGCCGTAGGCCACCACAATGCGCCTGCCCGTGGCCGAAGCCGGCTGCGGATAGTCTTTGCCCTGGAAGCTATTCATCACATAATCAGGAAACCAGCCGCCCGCGCCGCCGTCGCCGCGCACCAGGTTGGTGGGCGTGGCGTAGCCGGCCTCGGCTGCCACCGACTTGCCAATCTGGCCCGAGTAAGTCCGGATTTTGGTGCCGTTGGCCTGGGCGTCGGCCTCGTCGTGCAGGCCCGTTACAGCAAAGCCGCCGCACTCGTGGTCGGAAGTGCTAAAAATCAGGGTTTTGCCGGTTGTGGATGGCGTGGCGAGCAATGCCCGGCCCTCGGCCACGGCGTAGTCGAAGGCCAGCACCTCCTTAATCATGTAGTCGGAGGCATACACGTTGGTGGTCCGCACCGTGCTGGGCGTGGCCGTGTAGTTGGCCTCGCCGCCGCCGGGGGCATAGGTCGGCTTGTCCGAATCGACGGTGTACTGGTTGACGCCGGCGGCGTTGGCTACCACCGAAATGCCGCCGGTATTGGCGTGCTCCAGGTGGTCGATGCGGCCGGCCTCCACCATCAGGAAAAAGCCTTTGCCGTTGCTCTTGGCCTTGAGCACTTCGATGGCCATGTGGGTCATTTCGGCCAGCGAGGGCTCCCAGGGGGCGCTGGTCTGGCGGTCCTGCTCGTAGTTGACGTGCGAGGAGTTGAACAGGCCCAGCAGCTTCTTGCCGCCCACGCCGTACTGACTGAGGTTGATGTTGTTGAGCGCGTCGCGGCTGTTCACGTAGCCGTAGTTGCGCTGGTTCACGGCGTAGCTCACGAGGTCCACGTCGTCGGCGCGGTTGCCCTTGAGGGTGGCGGCCACGCCGGTGGCGGGGTCGATGATGGCCGTGCCGTTGCGGTCCACAATGGTTTCGTAGGAGCTGGCCGCCGTGCGGGTGCGGGGCATGAAGTGGCGCGCGCCGCCGCCGAGCAGCACGTCCAGCTCCACGCCCACTTTCGGGGTGGGCAGCACCCAGTCGCGGGCCGCCGTGTAGCGGTACGACGTGGTGGGGCTGCTGTTGAAAATGGCTTCGTACTGCGCCTGGGTCGAGGCAATATACTGGGCCGAGATGTAGTCTTCGAGGTCGCGGTACCAGATGTGGCTGGCAAAGGCGGCCGGCGTGGCGTGCGTGATGCGGGCCGTGCTCACCAGGCCCACGGCATAGCCCTGTTTCTTCGCATTTTCCAGGATGGTTTCGATGGACGCGCCGGTGGCGGGGTTCAGCGAAATCACCTCGTTGTCCTGCTTGCCGGGCTTGCCGCAGGCATACACCGAAGCGCCGGGCGCCGAGTCCGTAATCCAGGAATTGAGCGAGTGCGTGGTGACGGTGGCGTTGTACTTGAGCTTGTCGAGGTTCAGCACCTGGAAGCCCGCGTCGGAGGGGAAGCGCTTGCCGGTGGTGCCCTGGCCCATGGCCATGCGCGCCGCCGTTTTGGGCGCCAGCCCGAAGCCGTCGCCGATGTAGATGATGACGTTGTTGTTGTTGGCCGAGGCTTGGGCGCGGGCCTCCTGCCCGGCGGCCAGCGCCGCCAGCACCAGGCCGCCTGTGAGTAAAGTTTTCGCTTGCATAAAAGCCGGTTTGGGTTGGTGAATGAAGGATTAACCGGCTGCAAAATTGAGCGGGTGCCATGAGGCGGGAATTACGGGCTCGTCAACTCTTCATTATGAATATCACGCCATTTAACCGCCTTGTTAATGATTACATAATCAAGCCATTACCTTGCGGATTCTACCTTTGCCCGAACCGTCAACCGGGTTCCGGACCATGCTTTTTCTCGCTCCAATGCCTTCGTTTCGCTCGCTTTTGCTGGGGCTTTCGCTCCTCATTGCTGTTTCCGTGCACGCCCGGCCGCGCCCGCACTACGCCGTGCCGGATGCCGAGCACCCCGTGGCCCTGCTGCACGCCGGCAAGGCCACCTACCTTGTCACGGAGCACAGCGTTTTCCGGCTCGAAGGCCCGCAGCTGGTGCGCCGGCAGCGGCTCAGCCAGTCCATTCAGTGCGCCGCCCTGGGGGCCGATACCGTGCTCTGGCTGGGCACCCGCACCGGCGTGCAGCGCCTGAACACGCGCACCTTCCGGCTGCGCCCCCTGGCCCTGCCCGGCGCCGATGCCGGCGCCGCCATCACGGCTGTGTTTCGGGATGGCCGGGGCGACATGTGGGTGGGGGCCAATGGCGTGGGCGTGTTTCGCTGGGCCGGCAATGCCTTCACCCAGGAGCTGCACACGCCGGCCGTGAACAGCGGCGTGGCCACCGCCGACGGCTCCGTCTGGATTGCCACCAGCATCGGCCTCAGCCGCAAGCAGGACGCCGAGTGGACGCGCTACAACGAGGAGGGCGTGGCCAACCACGAAATCCCCGACAACATCGTGGAAAAGCTGCTGCCCGACAACGCCGGCAACCTCTGGGTGGTGATGTCGGACGCCATCTGCGTGTTTGAGAACGGCGGCCAGCGCGGCGCGGCCGAGGAAGAGTTGCCCACCGTGAAATTCATCGGCCGGCCCGGCAACGAGGTGACGGGCGTGGCCGCCCTGCCCGGCGCGGGCCGCCTTTTTGCCACCACCCAGGGCCTGCTCCTGCTGCCCAACGAGCCCGCCGGCCATCTCAACAGCTTCGCCCCGGCCACCGATGACAAAGTGGAGCCGAAGCGGCTGCTGGTGTCGCTGCCGCCGCTGCCCGGCGCGGGCAATCCCGTTTTGCTGCAGGTCGATAAGCAGCAGCGGCTGTGGCTGGTGGGTGAATCGGGCGTGGCGGTGCTCACCACCAGGCAGCTTCACCAGCTCATCAGCGCGCACAGCACCCCCAAGGCCGGGGCCGTAGCGCAAAACCGATAACTGTACCTGCCGGAGAGGAAGGCGGCAAAGTCCGATTGAGCAACAACGCAAAAAAGCCCACTATCGCATTGATAGTGGGCTTTTTGGTTTTAGAAATGCTGCTGACTCGCGGACTAAAAGTCCGCGCTACGTGCTTACAGCAGCTCGGTGCTGCGCTTCACGAAGGCGGTCAGGGCTTCGCCTTTCAGCAGGCCCTGGGCCAGCAGGGCCAGGTCGAAGGCCTGCTTGGCGAGGGTGGAGCCGCCGTCGGCCAGCACCTTGGCCACCAGCGGGTGGTTGGCATTCACGGTCACGTCGTACGACTCGGGGAAGGCGCCGAACATCTGCATGCCGCCCCCGCCGCCGGTGCGCTGCATGTCCTTCATGCGGCGCATGAACTCGTTCTGGGTGATGACCACCGGGGCGTCCTGCGGGCTGAGGGCGGCCACTTTCACGTGCATGGCCGGGTTGGCAATGGCTGTGGTGAAGGTTTCTTCCAGCTTCTTGGTATCATCCTCGCTCAGCACGCTTTCGGTGGTGTCTTCCTTGTCGATGAGCTTGCTCACGGTATCGGCGTCCACGCGCTTGAAGCTGGTTTTTTCCAGCTTCTGCTCCAGCTGGCCCACAAAGTGCGGGTCGAGCACCTGGTCGAAGTTCAGCACGTCGTAGCCCCGCTCCTGGGCGGCGGCCACGAAGCTGTGCTGGTGCTCGGCATCGTTGGTGTAGAGCACCACGGTGTTGCCGTTCTTGTCCTGCTGGTTGGCCTGGATGTGCTCGGTGTACTCGTTGAGGGTGAACAGCTTGCCGTCCACATTCTTCAGCAGCACAAAGTCCTTGCCTTTGTCGTAGAACTTCTCATCGCTCAGCATGCCGTACTTCACAAACAGGCCGATGTCGGACCATTTTTCCTCGTAGGCGGCGCGGTCCTGCTTGAACAGGCTGCTCAGCTTATCGGCTACCTTCTTGGTGATGTAGGTATTGATTTTGCGCACCGCCGCGTCGGCCTGCAGGAAGCTGCGGCTCACGTTCAGCGGAATGTCGGGCGAGTCAATCACGCCGTGCAGCAGCATCAGAAACTCGGGCACCACGTCCTTCACCTCGTCGGTGATGAACACCTGGCGCGAGTAGAGCTGAATCTTGTTGCGCGAGAACTGGAGCTCGTCCTTCACTTTCGGGAAGTACAGAATACCAGTCAGATTGAACGGATAATCCACGTTCAGGTGAATCCAGAACAGGGGCTCGTCCATGCTCATCGGATACAGCTCCTGGTAGAATTTCTTGTAGTCCTCGTCGGTCAGCTCGCTCGGCTGCTTGGTCCAGATGGGCGTGGTCTGGTTGATGACCTCGCCCTCGAACTCAATCGGAATGGGCAGGAACTTGCAATACTTGGTGAGGATGGTGCGCAGGCGGGCCTCCTCCAGAAACTCGTCGGAGTCCTCGGCCACGTGCAGCACCACGTCGGTGCCGCGCTCGGCTTTCTCGGTGGTTTCAATGCTGAACGACGTGCTGCCGTCGCAGGTCCAGTGGGCGGCTTCGGTGCCTTCCTTGTAGCTCTGCGAGAAGATTTCGACTTCCTTGGCCACCATGAACGCGGAGTAGAAGCCGAGGCCGAACTGCCCGATAATCTGGTCTTTGGTGGCGGCGTCTTTCTCCTTGTACTGCTCCACAAACTCGGTGGCGCCGGAGAAGGCAATCTGGTTGATGTATTTCTTGATTTCCTCGGCCGTCATGCCCAGGCCGTGGTCGGAAATCGTAATTTTGCGGGCTTCCTTATCCACGGTCACGCGCACTTTCAGCTCGCCCAGCTCGCCGCCGTACTCGCCCAGCTGGGCCAGGCTTTTCAGCTTTTGGGTGGCGTCGACGGCGTTCGAAACCAGTTCGCGCAGAAATATTTCGTGGTCGGAATACAAGAACTTCTTGATAATCGGGAAGATGTTCTCGGTGTGGATGGAAATGGAGCCGGTTTCTTGCATGGGATGGAGTGGAAACGGTTGAATACAGACGGAATGGCCGGGCGCAGGGGCGCGGGCCACGGGTTGAGCAGCTTTCAAAGCACGTTCCAAGGGAATTTTAGCTGTCAGATTGACAGCGGCGGGGCCGGCCAGGCGGCGGCCCACTCAGCCTGCAGCTGCTGGCCGGCCGCGGCATCGCCCGCCGTAAACCAGTCGTAGGCCGAGCGCGCCTCCTCGAACACCTGCAGCTGGTAGTGCATAAACTGCTTGCCCACCCAGAGCATCGCCTCCACGGCCATCTGGTTGTGTAGCTGCTCCGGCGGGTATATCACGGCCACCGCCCGCAGGGGCCGGCGCGAAACCTGTGGAAACCAGTGAATTGACATCCACAGCTCGTCGCGCATCTCCACGGGCGGCATGCCGTGGAAATCAACCAGCACATAATGCGGCCGGTGCTGCATAACCAGGTCGCGGCAATAGCGCATGCCGTCGCGCAGGGCGCGGCTATTGCGCGGCCCCAGCCACTGGAAGCGCATGATGCGCCGTTCGGGGTCGAGTTGAACCTGAAAGTTGTGCTGCAGTGGTAGAATCATGCGACCGTAAGCTACAACAGCGCGCCGTATCAGCTAGCCTTGGCCGGCGGGCTCCACGTCGTTGTTCCACTCGGCCCGCAGGCGCTGCACGGCGGCGGCATCGCCGGCCGTGAGCCAGTCGAGGGCGGCGGGCACATCCTCAAATACCTGCATCTGCCAGCGCCTGAGGTGGCCGCAAACGCGCTGCAACCGCATCAGCCGCAAACCGGACGCGGGCTGCACCTGCGGGTTATGGGCCAGCGGAAACCCCATCAGGCCAACTTATTGGGTGTCGTAAGGGCGGTACTGCGGGCGCTGTTCGGACGTCGAATGGTCGGTGGGGCCGTGTACGGCATCCCATTCGGCCAGCAGGGCGGGCAGGCGGTCCGAGTAGTCGGACAGCCAATGCAGGCCCGCAACCGGCCGGGGAAAATACTGAATATCGAAGCGAATGAACGGGCGCGCCAGGGCAATCAGCGCATCAATGGCCATTTGATTGTGCAGGCGGTGGCGGGGATTTATGAGGACCACGCGCTCGAGGGGTATCTGCATGATGCCGGGCAGCCAATGCGTACCCAGCCACATCTGGTCATATACCGAAATGTCGGGAAAGGTATTCATGTTGAGCAGCATGTGGCGCACGCCCAGCCGCTGGCCGAGGTGCAGCAGCTGCTCGGCGCTGCCGCGAAAGCCGCGCATGTCGGCCCCGGAAGACCATTCCACCCGCAAGAGGCTCAACGCCTCGTCATATTGCAAAGAAAGGTCGGAAATATTACTTATTATCACAGAAAAACAGCCATTTAGCCGCGAAATACGAAGATACAGCGCGCGTTACGATAAAACTTCACGGTAAGCATTTCGTTTGCCGCCGCAGGTCAAAAATTTATTCCGGGGTGCAGCTTTCGTCGCCCTGCCTGCATCTTTGCACCCATGTTTGCGCTGCGCTCCCATATTGCCCTGCTGCTGCTGCTCTGCCTGGTGCGGACGCTGCTGCCCGAGGCGTGGATTCTGGCGCTGCACCCCCACGAGCACACCACCGAAGAGCCGGCCCAAACGCCGGCCTTCCGCCACAAGGGCAAGGCCCTGGTGAGCAACCAGCACAAGCACTGCCCGGTGGAGGACACCTACAACGTACCATTCCTGCCGAGCGTGCCCGTTGTGGCGCCGGCGCCGGTTGTCCGGCCGTGCTTTGCCACGGCGCCGGTGCCCACCATTGCCACCGCGCCCTGGATTGCGCGGGAGCCCGCCCAGCTGCGCGGGCCGCCGGCCGCCTGAGCGGCTCCCCGGCTTTTCCTGCTTTTTGAGCGACGCCCTGCCCCGACTGTGCCGCGGTCCGGGGGCCGGCGCTTGCGCTTATGCCGCCTTGGCGCGGCCATTCCCTCCATTTCATGCTTGCCCTTTTATCGAAAGCTGATTTCGCGTTAAAAATTCATGCCATTCCGCTCATAACCTTGGGGTTATCGAGCATTTCCATTGCCACCGCGGCGGCGCAAAATGCGCCCGCCGCAGCGACTGCAGCTCCCCTTCCGGCCCGCGGCCGGGCCGTGGCGCCGCCCTTCACGGGCCGCGTAACCGATGCCGCCACCGGCGAAGCCCTGCCCGGGGCCAATGTCGTTTTCATTGATTTGAAGCAGGGCGCGGCCACCGGAGCCGACGGGCGCTTCAGCTTCGGCAGCCTGCCGCGCGGGCGCTTCACGGTGCAGGTGCGCTCGCTGGGCTACAACACGGTGACCGAAACGGTGGACACCGGCAGCGGCCAGCCCCTGGACGTGAAGCTGACGGTGGCCGCCACCGAAATCGGCCAGGTGGTGGTGACCGGGGTTTCGCAGGCCACGCAGCTGCGGCGCTCGCCCGTTCCGACTTCGGTGATTGACCACACGCGGCTGAACCAGACCTCGGCCACCAACCTCGTGGATGCCATTGCGCACACGCCGGGCGTGAGTCAGATTACGACCGGCGCGGCCATCAGCAAGCCCGTGGTGCGCGGGCTGGGCTACAACCGCGTCATCACCCTGAACAACGGGGCCAAACAGGAAGGCCAGCAGTGGGGCGACGAGCACGGCATTGAGATTGACGAGTTTAGCGTGGACCGGGCCGAGATTATCAAGGGCCCGGGCTCGCTGCTGTACGGGTCCGATGCCATGGCCGGCGTCATCAACTTCCTGGCCCCCGAGCCCATTGCCGAAGGCCACATCACCGGCCTGGCCACGGCCAGCTACCAGACCAACAACCACCAGCAGGGCTACTCCTTCCAGAACGCGGGCAACCTCAACGGCTTTAACTGGTTGGCGCGGGGCACCCGCAAGGTGGCCGGCGACTACCAGAACCGCTACGACGGCCGGGTGTACAACTCCGGCTTTAATGAGTGGGACGCCAACGGCTACGTGGGCCTGAATAAAAGCTGGGGCTACTCGCACCTCACCTTCAGCACCTTCAACCAACGGCTGGGGCTGACGGAGGGCGCCCGCGACCCGCAAACCGGCCGCTTCCTGAAAGACGTGCCCAGCGGCGACTCGACCCTGAGCGTGCCCGTGACCGATGCCGACCTGCGCGGCTACGGCCTGGCCGTGCCCCAGCAACAGATTAACCACCTGCGCCTTGGCGTGGACAACAGCTTCATTCTGGGCCCGAACGGCGGGCGGCTGGGCCTGCAGGTGAGCTACCAGCAGAACCTGCGGCGCGAGTACGGCAACGCGCTCGACCCGGCCGAAACCTCGCTCTACTTCCAGCTGCGCACCGTGGACTACTCGCTGCGCTACTTCCTGCCCGAGAAAAACGGCTGGAACCTGACCGTGGGCACCAGCGGCCTGCACCAGCAAAACCGCAACCTGGGCGTGGAATTCCTGATTCCGGCCTATAAGCTGAACGAGGGCGGCGTGTTTGCGGTGGCGAAAAAGACCATTGGCGCGCTCGACATCAGCGGCGGGCTGCGGTATGACGTGCGCCGAATTTCGGCCGACAAGCTGCTGCTCGACGCTGATGAAAAGCCGACCACCAACCCCGAAGCCGAGCTCAAGTTTCCGGGCTTCATCAGCACTTTTCGCAACTACAGCGGCAGCCTGGGCGCGGCCTATAGCCTGAACGAGAAGCTGACGGTGAAAGCCAACCTCTCGCACGGCTTCCGGGCCCCGAACATTGCCGAGCTGGGCTCGAACGGCCAGCACGAGGGCACCATTCGCTACGAAATCGGCAACGACAACCTGCAGGCCGAAACCAGCCTGCAGGTGGATGCCGGCGTGAGCTACGTGACCGACCACGTCCGGTTCAGCGTCGATGCCTTCGAGAACAGCATTGACAACTACATCTTTACGCGCCGCCTGCTCACGGCCAGCGGGGCCGACTCGCTGCGCGACGACACCGGCGCCTACAAGTACGCACAGGGCCAGGCCCGCCTGCTGGGCGGCGAGGTCAGCCTCGACCTGCACCCCCACCCGCTCGACTGGCTGCACTTCGAAAACTCGTTTTCGATGGTGCGCGCCCGGCAGCTGAACGTGGAGGACAGCCAGCGCTACCTGCCCTTCATCCCCGGCGACCGGCTGCAGTCGGAGCTGCGGGCCAACTTCCGCCGCCAGGGCAAGCGCCTCACCAACCCCTACGCCCGCGTGCAGCTGGAGCACACCTTCGCCCAGAACCGCTACTTCTCGGCCTTCGACACCGAAACGGCCACACCCGGCTACACGCTGATAAACGCCGGCATCGGCACCGATTTGGCCAACGCGCAGGGCAAAACGCTTTTTTCGCTCTACCTCACGGCCAACAACCTGTTCGACGTGGGCTACCAGAGCCACCTGAGCCGCCTTAAGTACGCCGACTTCAACGCCGCAAACGGACGGACGGGCGTGTTCAACCAGGGCCGCAACGTGAGCGTGCGGCTGGTGGTGCCGCTGGATTTCAAGTAGTTTCGTCTGGCAGCGCACGGCGAAAGCGGGCCTGGCCTGGCCGGGCACGGGCATCGTTGCCCGTGATTCCCCAACCCGCCCAACCAGCCAGTCTCCTGCAGGCACTTTGCCATTATCCGACGCTTCCTTACGTGCGGGCCATTGCTTTCTACCGGAAGCAGTGGCCCGTATTTTTTTATTTCACCAGAAAGCTGTTACTTTTCCGATACTTCACTTTTCCCACCTTTTATTGTCTTATGACTGAACGTTTTACTTCTTCTCCCAAAGCGCGCACCGCTCTGCTGCGCGCGCTGCAAAAAGCATTTCAGCTGGCCGTGGTGGCCAACGAGCCTGCGGCCCCCCCGGCCGAGGAGCTGGCCGAGATGGCTACCGGCCAGAGCCGGCGCGACTTCCTGGCCAACACCGCCAGGCTGGGGGTGCTGGTGGGCGCCGGCAGCCTGCTGGCGGCCTGCGAAACCGTGGCCGTGGAGCCCGCCGCGCCCACGGCGGCCGGCCACGCCGATGCCAAGGGGCCAGCACCGCGCATTGCGGTTGTGGGGGCGGGCATGGCCGGCCTGAACTGCGCCTACCAGCTGAAAAAAGCCGGTTTCCAGGCCACCATCTACGAGGCCAGCAACCGGGTGGGCGGCCGCATTTTCACGGCCACGGGGCTGATGGGGCCGGGCCTGACCACGGAGCTGGGCGGCGAGTTCATCGACTCGGGCCACGCCGATATGCTGGGGCTGGCGCAGGAATTCGGCCTGCCGCTGCTCGACGTGGAGGCGCCCAGCGAGACGGTGCTCGTCAAGGATGCCTTCTTTTTTGGGGGCCGGCACCACTCGGTGGCGGAGGTCATTCAGGCGCTGCAGCCCTACGCGGCGCAGATTCAGGCCGACAGCCGCTCGCTGCCCAACAACAACATCACCTACGACCACCTGAGTGCCTCGGCGGCGCGCTTCGACCAGCTGTCGATTTCGGGCTACTTCGACACGCTGGGCATGACGGGCTGGATTCGGACGCTGCTGGAAGAAGCCTACGTGACCGAGTTCGGCCGCGAGGCCAACGACCAGACGGCCATCAATTTCCTGTGGATGTTTCTGGCCGATGTGAATAAGGGCACGCTGGAGATGTTTGGCATCAGCGACGAGCGGTACAAGATTCAGGGCGGCAACCAGCGGCTGGTGGATGCCGTGGCCGCGCAGCTGCCCGGCCAGGTGGTGCTGCAGCGCAAGCTGGTGGCCGTGGGCCAGACCGGCAGCGAGTACCAGCTCACGTTTGAGCAGCCCGGCGGCAGCCGCACCACCGTCACGGCCGATTACGTGGCCCTGACCCTGCCTTTCACCATTTTGCGCACGGTGGCCCTCAACCTGCCGCTGCCCGCCTGGAAAACCACCGCCATTCAGCACCTGGGCTACGGCACCAACGCCAAGCTGTTTCTGGGCTTCAACGGCCGGCCCTGGCGCACGCAGGGCTACACCGGCTACTTCTTCTCCGACCAGGTGACGCAGGGCGGCTGGGACGGCTCGCAACTGCAGCCCGGCAACGTGGGCACGTTCACGGTATTTGTGGGCGGCCAGGTGGGCGTGGCCATGGGCACGGGCTCGGCGCAGGCGCAGGCCGGCCAGCACCTGAGCGTGCTCGACGCCGCCTGGCCCGGCAGCCGCGCCGCCTTCAACGGCACCGTGGAACGCTTTCATTGGCCCACGCACCCGCACACGCTGGGCAGCTACGCCTGCTACCGGGTAGGCCAGTACACCACCATTGCCGGGGCCGAAATAAAGCCGGTGGGCAACCTGTTTTTTGCCGGCGAGCACTGCAGCGCCTGGTACCAGGGCTACATGAACGGCGCCGCCGAAACCGGCCGCCTGGCCGCCGCCGGCATTCAGGCGGCCATCCGCAGCGGCAGCACGGCGGCCGTGCTGCAGCGCTTCCTGCGCCAGCGCGAGCAGGCGCTGGCGCTGGTGTAGCCCCGTTTCGGCTGCTGGGCGCGGCAGTGCCAGTGCCTGGACCTGGCTTGCTCCGCAGCCTGCGTGAATTGGCTGAAAATCCCGTACTTCAATGCAGGTGCGGGATTTTTTATGACCGGCCGGTGATAGTTGCGCCGAAAATGGATTAATGACTACAAGCTCACTCCGATGATGACTGCTCCAACCGCTTCTGCTGCCGAAACCCTGCGCAACGCCCTGCTCACCAACCGCGAGCAGGCCCTCACGCAGCTCTACCGCCGGGCCTACCCCACGGTTTGCCGCTACGTGCAGCGCACGGGCGGCTCGGAGCAGGATGCGCAGGACGTGTTTCAGGATGCGCTGGTCATTTTCTACGAGCAGGCCGTGGGCGAAACGTTGACGCTCACCGCCGCGCCCGGCACCTACCTGGTAAGCATCGGCCGCAACCTGTGGCACCACGAGCAGCGCCGCCGCGCCCGCCTCCCGCACGAAGCCCTGCCCGATGACCTGGAACCGCCCGCCTCCGAAGAATTGGCACCCGAAGAGCCTGCCTTCGCCGTGCTCGACTACGTGGAGCGCCTGGGCGCGAAATGCAAGGACGTGCTGCTGAGCTTCTACTACTTCCAGCAGCCCCTCACCCAGATTGCCGCGGCGCACGGCTACCGCTCCGTGCGCTCGGCCACGGTGCAGAAGTTTAAGTGCCTGGAGCGCCTGCGCAACTCGGTGCGAAAGGCTTTTCAAACCGAAACCCTCGGGTATTAGCCATGCGCCCCGAGCTCGAACGCCTCCACCTCATTGAGCAGCAATTGCTCAACACCCCCGCCGCCCTCCCGGCCGAGGACTGGCACCTGCGCCAGCTGTTCGACGGCGAGCTGGCCGCCGATGCCGATGCCCAGCAGCAGCTCTACCACGGCCTGCGCCAGGCCGGCCGCCGGCAGCTGCGCCAGGAGCTGCGCCAGGTTCATGCGCGGCTCTACGGCGGCTGGCGCGGCTGGCTGCGCCGCCTGCTGTAGAGACGCGACACTTCGCGTCTCGGCGCTGCTGATGTTGTTTAGTTGGTAAGCGCCGTTCAACGCCGAGACGCGAAGTGTCGCGGCTCTACATCCCCCCTATGCCCATTCTACGGGTCCAAACGCCCCTTGCTTTTCAGCAAGGCCGGCCCCGCCATGCCCATCCCCAACCCCCATTTCCCTCCATGCTCAACCACACCGAATTCCGCAAATTTGCCGTGCACAGCCAGGGCCTCAACGGCCTGCGCGTGGACCAGTACATCGCCCACGTTGAGGGCCAGACCCGGCCTTACATCAATAACATGACCCGCTCCGTCATTGAGGAGCGGCCGCAGAATTTCCGCGAAATCGACGTGTTTTCGCGCCTGATTATGGACCGCATCATCTTCCTGGGCCAGGCCGTCGACGACCACATTGCCAACATCATCAACGCCCAGCTGCTCTTCCTCGAATCGGCCGATGCGCGGAAGGACATCCTGCTCTACATCAACTCGCCGGGCGGCTCGGTCTACGCCGGTTTCGGCATGTACGACACCATGCAGTACGTGCGGCCCGATGTAGCCACCATCTGCACGGGGCTGGCGGCCAGCATGGGCGCCTTCCTGCTGTGCGGCGGCGCCATCGGCAAACGCTCGGCCCTGCCCCACGCCCGCGTCATGATTCACCAGCCCAGCGGCGGCGTGCAGGGCCCCTCGGCCGACATCGAAATCACAGCCCGCGAGGTGGTGAAGCTGCGCCAGGAGCTCTACGGCATTTACGCCGAGCGCACCGGCAAAACCTACCAGCAAATCCACGACGACTCGGACCGCGACTACTGGATGCGCGCCGACGAAGCGAAGGAATACGGCCTGATTGACGAGGTGCTGACGCGACAGACTACGTAGCGCAATAGTAGCGCGGACTTTGTAGTCCGCGCCCCCGTGCCGTTCGGGTATCGTTCGGGTTTCTGCCGGGGTCGCGGACTACAAAGTCCGCGCTACACATACCAGGGCCTCTGCGGCAGCGTTTCCAGCGTTACTTTTAAGCGTCATCCATCCGCTATTCCATGTCAGCCCGCCTTCTCCTCCCGGCCGTGTGGCTGCTGAGCCTGCTGCTGCCAGCGCCCTGCTCGCGGGCGCAAGGCCGGCCGCTGGGGCCGTGGCGACTGACGTACACGATGGAGGAGCGCTGGGTGCATGGCCCGGACACTGTCACCAAAGAGCTAGTGCGAGGCTTGGAACCACGTTGGTCTTATCATGACGTCAAATGGGACGTCGAGCCCGATTCCATCCGCTTGTTCCTCAACTGCGAGAACCCGCTCATTGCGCCGCCCCAACCGCGAAACGGCCAGCCAGCTATCCGCTTCTCAGCCACTGGGGCCACGGTGCGACTCGATACAAAGAACAAGCGACTATTTATTGCGCCAATAGCGGCAACGGTAATACTGTATGCTCACAAGGGCCGGAGCCTGGTTTTTAAGCACGTTTTCAAAGCTATATCTTCACCACTACCGCATATAGAATGCTGGATAGGCGGCGGAAGGGCATCCAGTAGCAGGCATTCTGAAAGATTTTCTGCAGCCATAAGGGCCATTCCACAAGGCGATTTTGCTTCCCTCATGCCCTACGATGCCAAGTACCGGGTTTCGCAATACCAGCTAATACTGCTCCGAAACAACTTGCCGCTTGGGCCTGCCAAAGTCATCGGAAGCCTAAACCTGACCAACCAAGTACCTCTCGATTCTGCTCAAGCAGGAGACAAACTTCAAATTGACGTGCAGCAGGTGCAGCGTCAGAACTTCCGTGGAGTTGTAGAAGACATTCCATACATTAAACACTTTACGGTTGATTTACTGTAGTTTCTATTCGCTGCTGAAGCCACGTTCAGGCTTCAGCCATCCGCCATTCCATGCAAGCCCGCTTTCTCCTCCCGACACTATGGCTGCTGAGCCTGTTGCCAGCGCCGCCCCTGCAGGCGCAAGGCCGGCCGCTGGGGCCGTGGCGGATGACACATCAATGGGTGATAGAAGGAGCTATTGACGCTATTAGTGATTGGGGACAGGGGGTGACTCCCGGCAAAAAGGTATTGAAACTGGTGCCAACCCCCTTCCGCTGGAACGTTGTACCGGACTCCATCCGCCTGTTTCTCAACTGCGAGAATCGGTTAATCGCCCCCGCCCGGCCCCATAAGGGCCAACCTGCAATTCACTTTACGGCCACTGGCGCAACGGTCCGGCTCGATGCGAAGAAACAGCGCCTTCTTATTGCCCCCTTTGACTCTGTGGTTACACTGCAGGCCTATAAAGGAAGGACTCTGGTATCTAAGCACAAATTCAGAGCAATTCTACCGCCGATGCCCCTGATTAGGGCTTGGGTTCGGAACAGTTCAAACGATTTTTATTGCTTTGGGCCTCAGCCAGACTCAGCCTTTTATTATTTTGAATTGAGTATTAATGCCCGCCCTGACGAATCGTTCATGGCATTTATGCCTACAGACGCCCGTTATAGAGTTTCACGCTTTAAACTAACGCTGCTACGCGGCGATACAGTTATCAGGAAGACCCAAACGATTAACTTCTCACAGGCTGGCATCAAGATATCACGAGACTCTGTCCGGCTTGGTAACCAAATTCGCTTCGATGTTCTGCAACTGCAGCGCATGAATTCTAAAGGCATCATAGAGAAAATCCCGCTGCAAAAAACAATTTTTCAACCGCTGCCATTCCGATAGGCTGTAATGCTTGGAATCCGGGCCTTCAGCGCCGCTTCGCTGCTAAAGTTGCCGTCGCAAGGCCCACCAATAGCTCTAGACCGCACCCAAAGCCCCACCGTTTACGTTCTGCGCATAGCCCCAACCGCTTACCCGCTATGCCCCACGACCACTCCCACGCCGGCCACCAGCACGCCGCCCCGCCGCCCGGCGGCGGCTTTAACGCCGCTTTTGCCATCGGCATCGCCCTCAATGTGGCCTTCGTCATCGCCGAAACCATCGGCGGCTTCTGGGCCCATTCCAGCGCCCTGCTCTCCGATGCCGGCCACAACCTGAGCGACGTGCTGAGCCTGGCCCTGGCCTGGGGCGCGGCCTGGCTGGCGGGCCGCCCGGCCACGCGGCGCTACACCTTCGGCTACCGCGGGGCCACCATTCAGGCCGCGCTGCTCAATACTGCCCTGCTCTACGCCGCGCTGGGCTTCATTCTCTGGGAAACCATCGACCACCTGCGCCACCCCGAGCCGGTAAATGGCCGCTGGGTGATGCTGCTGGCCGGCATCGGTATTCTCGTAAATGGCGTCACCGCCCTGCTGTTCCGCAGCGGGCAGAAGTCCGACGTGAACGTGCGCGGCGCCTACCTGCACATGCTGACGGATGCGCTGGTGAGCGTGGGCGTGGTGGCCGGCGGCGGCCTGGTGCTGCTCACCAGCTGGACCTGGCTCGACCCCGCCATCAGCTTTATCATCCTGGGCATCATTGCATACAGCTCGTGGGGCCTGCTGCGCGACAGCCTGCGCCTGGGCCTGCAAGCCGTGCCCGACGGCATCGACCCCGAAGCCGTGCGCAACTACTTGCTGCAGCAGCCGCAGGTGCAGTCCGTGCACGACCTGCACATCTGGAGCCTCAGCAGCTCCGGCCACGACGCGGCGCTTATGGCCCACCTCGTGCGCCCCGGCGGGGCTGACGCGGCCTGGCTTTCGGCCCTCACCAAAGGGCTGGAATCGGAATTCCACATCCACCACAGCACGGTGCAGGTTGAGGACGGCCCCCTGCCCGGCGGCTGTCACAGTGGCTGCACTGAAACTGTGGGTGCTGCGCCATTGGCGGCCGTGCATCCGTAGCGCGAACGTTGTAGCTCGCGCCCCTGGGCGACAATTGCTGAGCCGGCGCAGGAAACGCGAACTAAAAGTTCGCGCTACATTTCGCCATGCAATCCACTCACCCACCCAAGTCCACCATTTTCACCGCTGCCGTCATTGTGGCCGCGCTGGGCTATTTCGTCGACATCTACGACCTGATTCTGTTCAGCATCGTGCGCGTCGAGAGCCTCAAAAGCCTCGGCATCACCGATGCCAAAGCCATCACCGACCAGGGCCTGTTTCTGATAAACATGCAGATGGGCGGCATGCTGCTCGGCGGCATCCTGTGGGGCGTGCTCGGCGATAAGAAGGGCCGGCTCTCGGTGCTTTTCGGCTCCATCCTGCTCTATTCGCTGGCCAACATCGCCAACGGCTTCGTCACCACCATCGACCAATACGCCTGGCTGCGGCTCGTGGCCGGCATTGGGCTGGCCGGCGAGCTGGGCGCGGGCATCACCCTCGTGAGCGAAGGCCTTTCCAAGGAAACCCGGGGCTATGGCACCATGGTGGTGGCCACCGTAGGCGTGAGCGGGGCGCTGCTGGGCTATTGGGTGGGCCACCGCTTTGGCTGGCGCAACGCCTATTTCGTGGGCGGCGGGCTGGGGCTGGCCCTGCTGGTGCTGCGGGTGAGCGTTTACGAATCGGGCATGTTCCAGCAGGTGCAGGCCCGCGCCGAGGTATCGCGGGGCAACTTCCTGAGCTTGTTCACCAACCCGGCGCGGCTGGGCAAGTACCTGCGCATCCTGCTGATTGGGGTGCCGCTGTGGTTTGTGGTGGGCATTCTGGTGACGCTGGCGCCCGAGTTTGGCCGCGCCCTGGGCCTCACGGGCGAGGTCACGGCCGGTCTGGCGGTGTTCTGGTGCTACTTCGGGCTGGTGTTCGGCGATTTTTTCAGCGGGGCGCTCAGCCAGCTCTGGCACTCACGCAACAAGGCGCTGCAGGTGTTTCTGGCCTTCTGCGCGGTGCTGGTGGGCGTGTATCTGTTTGGGGTGAAAGGGGCTTCGCCGACGACGTTTTACGCCGTGTGCTTCGTGCTGGGCGTGTCGGTGGGCTTCTGGGCGCTGTTCGTGACGGTGGCCGCCGAGCAGTTTGGCACCAATCTCCGGGCCACCGTAGCCACCACCGCGCCCAACTTTGCGCGGGGCGCGGTGGTGGGGCTGGTGCCTGCCTTCAAGTATTTGAGCGGGGCGCTGGGCGGCATTGTGCCGGGCGCGGCGGTGCTGGGCGGCCTCTCGCTGCTGGTGGCCTTCTGGGCCGTGAGCACCCTGCCCGAGAGCTACGGCAAAGACCTGGACTACGTGGAAGAATAGGGCGTTGGGAGCAGTTATGCTGAAATCAAAATATTGATTATGAAAAACTTTGCTTCGCGCCCAACGTAAACAGGCCCAACCTAACGGGTTTCCGGACCCACCTCCATGAAAAAAATCCTCGGCCTTGTGGCCATCCTCGTGGCTTCGGCCTTTTCGGCCCAGGCCCAAACCACCATGCCGGCCACGCCCGAGCCGGTCACCCTCACCCCTGAGCAGCAGGCGCAGCGCGCCACCGATGCCAAAGCCACCTACGAAGCCCAGAAGCAGCAAACCAACACCAGCGACCAGGCCGTGCGCGACAGCCGCAGCCAGCTGAAAGACAACGCCAGCCAGCAAAGCGACCTCAAGCGCCAGCTCAAAGAGCAGCGCCAGCAGGAAAAAGCTCAGAAAGCCCAGCTGAAAGAGCAGCGCACCGCTGCCAGCGAAGCCAAGAAACAGGAGCGCGCCGCCCGCGCCCTGGCCAAAGCCGAAAAGCAGCGCGCCAAGGAAATGAAGTAACGCACCGCTCGCTCCGTCGTATTGTAAAAGACTCCGGCTCCGGCCGGAGTTTTTTATTGCCTGCCCCTCCCCCTACTTTCACGCCTCCAATACCCCCGCCCGCATGGCCACGCCCACCAAAAACACCGTTCGTTACTACCCGTGGCACCATTTCGTGCTGCTGCCGCTGGCCTTCATCATGGCCGGCTACGCCATCATCCGCTACACCAAGGTGGCCGGCGACGACGACCAGACCGCCCGGCTCTGGTTCACGGTGGCGGCGCTGGCCGTCATCGGCCTCGGGGTGCTCGTGATGCTGCGCCAGCACTACGCCCTGCAGCTGCAGGACCGCATCTGCCGGCTCGAAGTGCGCCAGCGCTACTTCGAAGTGAGCGGCCAGCGCTTCGCCGAGCTCGAAAAGCAGCTCAGCCTCGCCCAGATTCTGAGCCTGCGCCTGGCCGGCGATGCCGAGCTGCCCGCGCTGGCCCAGGCCGCCGCCACGTCCAATCTTTCGCCCAAAGACATTCAGGCCCGTATCACCGATTTTCAGTTCGACACCATGCGCGTCTGATTTCAATGGGTGAAGGAGCGAATGGCGGAATGGGTGAATGTTTTTCGCCCACCGCTGCCCGCCCGGTCCGTTCACCCATTCCGCCATTCGCTCCTTCACCCATTGCTTTATGATTCTCTACAACGTCACCAGCAGCATCGAGCCCAGCGTAGCCGAGGAATGGCTGGATTTTATGCGCTCCACCCACATGCCCGAGGTAATGGAAACCGGCTTTTTCCTCAAAAGCCAGCTCCTGCGCCTGCTCAACGAGGAAGAGGGCGGCATCACCTACGCCGCCCAATACTACTGCATCGGCCTGGAGCAGCTGGAGGACTACCAGAACATCTGCGCCCCGGCCCTGCGCGCCGAGATGGAAAAGCACTTCGCCGGCAAGTACGTGTCGTTCCGCACCATTCTGGAAGTGGTGGAATAGCCGGCTGGCATCCGTAGCCAAGGCCAGATAGCGCGTTATGCCGGGCGGAGCCGGGGCCTCTCGCGTGCAGCAGTAACTCAATTCGTTGGGTTTACTGCCGCACGCGAGAGGCCCCGGCTCCGCCCGGCATGACCGTTTTTATCCTCCGCTACTCTCCACAAAATCGGGCACGAAAATGCCCTCCGTGCTGTTAAAACAGCACTCCATGAAAAACATCATCTTCTTTGGCGACAGCCTCACCGCCGGCCACGGCCTGCCCGCCGCCAACAGCTTCCCGACCCTCCTGCAGCAGCGCCTCGACGCGCAGCAGCTCCCCTATAAAGCCTACAACTACGGCGTGAGCGGCGAAACCAGCGCCGGCGGCCGGCAGCGCCTGGCCGCCGTGCTGGCCCGGCACCCCGTCGATGTGTTTGTGCTGGCCCTCGGGGCCAACGACGGCATTCGCGGCATTCCGGTGCGCGAAACCACCCAGAACCTGCAGTTCATCATCGACGCCGTGCGGCGGCAATATCCCGACGCGCAAATCGTGCTGGCCGGTCTGGAGTTTCCCTTCGACCTCGGCCCGCTCGGCGGTCACCGGCTGGCCCACTACGCCACCGAGTTCAAAGCCCTGTTCCGCACCCTGGCCGAGAAGAATAGTCTGCCCTTCATCCCCTTTCTCCTGCAAGGCGTGCTGGGCCGCCGCGACCTCAACCTCGCCGACGGCGTGCACCCCAACGCGGCCGGCCAGAAAATCCTGGCCGAGAACGTGTGGCAGGTGCTCGGGCCGCTGCTGCAGCAGCCGGTGAGCTCGTAGCCTACACCTGTCATCCTTCGCTGTGCTCAGGATGACCGCAACTGATAGCAAGCTTCTTAAAACCCGAACAGATTCCCCTGCACCGGCTGCGGGATGATGCGCGGCGGCGGCACGGCAATGCCCGTCAGCGCCTTTACCTTTTCTAACAGGTACTGCGTGAGCACCGGCGCGTGGCGCACGTCCTTCTGGTGGATGAAGAAGTAGATTTCGTGCACGCCCTGGGCCACCCAGGCGGCCATGCGCTCGGCCCAGGCGTCGGCGCGGTGGTAGTCGGTGCTGTGCAGGCCGTGGCCGTTGAAGCGGATGAAGGCCGTGGGCGTGGTCAGGCGCATGTGCAGCACGTCGCGCCGGCCAGCCACGTCGGTTAGCACCAGCGTTTTGTTGAGGGCTTCGAGGGTGGCAAACACGGCATTGGCCAGGCCGTGGTCGGAAAACCAGCGCGGGTGGCGCAGCTCCACGGCCAGCGGCACGGTTTCGGGGAAGTCGAGCAGGAAGCGCTCCAGGCGCGGCAGGTGCTCGGGGCCGAAGTGCGGCGGCAGCTGCAGAAAGGCCCAGCCCAGGTTCTCACCCAGCCCTTCAAAGGCCCGCGCCGTGGTCACCACCAGGTCGTCGGCCTGAAATAACTCCCGCTCGTGGCTGATGCTGCGCGGCAGCTTGGGGCAAAATTTGAAGCCGGAATCCGGCCCCACGGCCTCGCGCCAGCGCCGCACCGTGGCGGCATCGGGAATGCGGTAATGCGTCGTGTTCAGCTCGATGCTGTTGAACTGCCGGGCGTAGTAGTGCAGGTAGTCAGGCTCTTTGATGCCGGCCGGGAAGTAGGTACCCAGCCAGTCCTTGTTGGTCCAGATGGGGCAGCCCACATACACGCGGGCGGGCCGGGGCTGGGCAGGCCGGGCGCGGGCCAGCACGCGGGCGGTTTCGGGGTGGTCGGGCGGGAGCCCGAAATCAACGTAGCGCAGGTCGGGTAAGCGGCCAAAATCCATGAAGCAAAGGTAGGGTTCGGGGCTTCTGCTCTTACGAAAAATCCGGGACTTACGCAAACGGGTTTCGAAGGTAGTCGGCCAGCCAATGCCGAAATTTTATACCCGCCGCATAATCTAATTTCAGCACCCGCGCAATGGCTTGGGCTGGTTTTGGCAAAATATAGTTTGAGGCAACCTCACGGCTACTTTTGCGGCCAATATGAAGATTAATTAAATGCAAGTTTTCTGGTTTTTGCACAATTTTTTACCCAACTCACTTAGCAGCGCTCCCTAAAATTTAGCATTGCCCGGATGGAGAGGCCTATGTTTGTTTCGCTCACCATCTGCGAATCGCATGATTTTATTTCGCCGCCCGATAGTACTCGTCCTCGCCAGTTGCTTCTTTTTTCTGCTGACTTTTCTGGACGCCTCGGCGCGCACCGCGCCCGGCACCACCAACGCAGCTCCTGCCCCTAGCTCCGCTTCTACGACTGTGCTGCGCGGCCGGGCCTCCTGGTATGGCAGTTACTTTCAGGGCCGGCGCACCACCAGCGGTGAGCGCTACAACCGCCACAAGTACACCTGCGCTCACAAAACGCTGCCCTTCGGCACCCGCCTGCGGGTAACGAACGTGAAGAACGGCAAATCGGTGGTGGTGCGCGTCACCGACCGCGGCCCGTTCCGTCACCAGCGCATCCTCGATTTATCGGAAGCTGCCGCCCGCCCGCTGGGCGTGGTGGACTGCGGCGCCGCCACGGTCATTGCCCAGGTAGTGGCCGACGACGCTCCGCTGGGCCCCGCCACCACTCCCGAAAACTTCGCCGCCCTCTACGCCGCCGACCCTAACCCGGAAGCGGCTTTCACGACCTATTCGGTTGCGCCGGATGCCCCCATCAGCCCCGCCGACTCCCTGGCCCGCGTGGCCAATACGGCCCAGCTCATTGCTGCTTCTACTCAAACGGGTGCTGAGGTGATGACGGCCACCGAATCGGTGAACTGCCCGACGGGCTTCTTCATCCAGGCCGGCTCGTTTGTGGATGCGGCGAATGCTACCAGCGTGCAGGCGCGCATCAAGTCGCTGCTGCCCGAGGTGCAGGTCAACATCTCGCAGGATTTGGTGGACGGCCGCCAGCGCAGCCGGGTGCTCGTGGGCCAGTTCGGCGAGCGGCCCGAGGCCGAAGCCGTGCGCCAGCAGCTTCTGGTGTGGGGCATTGGCGGGCTGGTGCGCGAAGTGGCGCTGCGCTGAGTTTTGCCGGCCCCATCGGGGCCGCGTATCGGCAGAAGCAATGCCACCCGATTTTTTAAGCCCCATCGGGGCGGCGCCCGGCAAACAACGGGGGTCGCCCCGATGGGGCTTTGCTCGTTTTATCTATCTATTTACTACCGATATGTCGCCCCGCTGGGGCTTGGTTCAGTAGCTTGCAGCGAGAAATCTGCAACGAGCTACAAGTATGATAAAGGCGCTACTGGCCCTCGCCGCCACGTTTACCCTGGTGTGGGTGCTGAATGCTTCGCACGGCACCGTGCCGCCCTTCGGCAAGCTGCTGAGCCCCTACCGCGGCTTCTGGCGGAACGGCGAAACCAAAGATGACTTCCCCGCGCAGCAAACGCTGGACCTGCCCGGCCTGCAGGCGCCCGTGACCGTGCGCTACGACGACCACCGCGTGCCGCACGTCTTCGCCCAGAACGACCACGACCTGTACCTGGCCCAGGGCTACCTCACGGCCCGCGACCGGCTCTGGCAGATGGATTTCGTGGCGCACGTAGCCGCCGGGCGGCTGGCCGAAATAGTGGGGCCGGAGCGGCTGGAAACCGACCGGTTTTTCCGGCGCATGGGCCTGGGCTTCGGGGCGCAGAAATCGAGCGAAGCGGCCCTGGCCGACCCGGTGAGCGGCCCCATGGTGCGGGCGTATTCCGACGGGGTGAATGCCTACATCAATAGCCTAACGCCGGCCACCTACCCGTTTGAGTACAAGCTGCTCGACTACGCGCCGGAGCCCTGGGAGCCGCTGAAAAGCGCCCTCATTCTGAAGTACATGGCCTTCGACCTGACGGGCCGCTCCGACGACCTGCGCATGAGCAACGCCCTGCGCAAATACGGCCCGGCGGTGATGCGCGACCTGTTTCCGGACTACCCCACCCGCGAGTCGCCGGTGGTGCCGGCCGGCACGCCGCTCGACTTTCAGCCGCTGGCGGTGCCGCCCGTGCCGCCCGCTTTCGCGGCAGCCGAGGCACCCTACACGCCCACACAGGAGCCGGACCGGGAGCTGGGCTCCAACAACTTCGCGGTGAGCGGCGCGCGCTCCGAAACCGGCTTTCCGATGCTGGCCAACGACCCGCACTTGCAGCTCAACCTGCCCAGCATCTGGTACCAGGTGCAGCTGGCCGCGCCGGGTGTGAACGTGTACGGGGTGAGCATTCCCGGCACGCCCACGGCCATCATCGGCTTCAATGAAAACGCGGCTTGGGGCGTGACCAATACCTACGCCGACGTGCTGGACTGGTACCAGATTCAGTTTCGGGATGCCTCGCGGCGCGAGTACCGCTACAATGGCCAGTGGCGCCCGGTGCGCCGCGTGGTGGAGCACATCAAAGTAAAAGGCAAGCCCGACCAGCTCGATACTGTGCTCTATACCCACCACGGCCCGGTGGTGTACGAGCGGGCCCAAAAGCCCTTTCTGCCCCAGACGCCCATCGGCTACGCCGCCCGCTGGACGGCCCACGACGCGGCCAACGAATTCCTGACCTTCTACCGCCTCAACCGCGCCCGCACCTACGCCGACTACACGGCCGCGCTGGCCACCTACGGCGCGCCGGCGCAGAACTTCGTTTTTGCGGATGCGGAAAAAGATATTGCCCTCTGGCCTAACGGCCACTTCCCGCTGAAATGGCGCGAGCAGGGCAAGTACCTGCTCGACGGCCGCGACCCGGCCCAGGACTGGCAGGGCTGGATTCCGGCCGCCCAGAACCCACACGTGAAGAATCCGGCGCGGGGCTTTGTGTCGTCGGCCAATCAGTCGTCGGTGCGGCCCGAGGACTATCCGTATTATTTAAACTGGGACTACGGCTCGTCGGAGCGCGGCCGACGCATCAACCAGCGCCTGGGCCAGATGCCCCGCGTGACGGCCGACAGCCTGCGACGGCTGCAGAACGACAACTTCGGGATGAATGCCCAACTCATGCTGCCGCGCTTGTTGGACTTGGCCGGCGGCTTGTCGCCCGCCTCGCCCGAAGGCAAAGCCCTGGCGGCCCTGCGTGCTTGGAACTACCAGTACACCGCCGATGCCATCGCGCCCAGCCTGTTTGAGCTGTGGTACGACAACCTGGTGAAGCGCCTCTGGGACGACGACTTCCCCACCGACCCCAGCGGGCCGGCCTACCGCTACCCTGCCCGCGACCGCACCAACAACTTGATTATGAAAGAAGACACCAGCCATTGGGTTGACGACCGCCGCACCCGCACCACCCGCGAAACCCTGCCCCTGCTGGCCCGCCAAAGCCTGAGCTGGGCCGTGGACAGCCTCACCCGCAAATACGGCCGCCAAAGCGCCAAATGGCGCTGGGCCGCCCAGAAAAGCACCGACGTGCTGCACCTGCTCAAGCTGCCCGGCTTCGGGGTGCTGGACGTGGACTGCGGCGGCGGCGCGGGCATTGTGAACGCCACCACTGAGCGCACGGGCCCCAGCTGGCGCATGGTGGTGGCCCTGGGCTCGCAGGTGCGCGCCTACGGCGTGTACCCCGGCGGCCAGAGCGGCAACCCCGGCTCGCCCTTCTACACCAACCTGGTGGAGACCTGGCGCGTGGGCCAGCTCGATGAACTGGTGTTTCTACGCACGGCCCAGGAGCCCAATGCGCGGGTGGCCACGGCCTGGACGCTGCGGGGGAAATAGTTTTTTTCTTGGTTTTACTCGAAGGCTGCCAAACCTCTTTCCAAAGTCAATCCTTTGCCTCTTCATGCCTTCCTACCCATCATTTTCTCTATCAGGTCTTTACCCCAAAGCGCTGCTTCTGGCCACCTTATTCGGGCCGATGTGGGCATTTGCGCAAAAGCAGCCCGCGACACCGGTGGTGAAGGACCCTACTAATCGAGCCGACCAGGTAGTGGAAACAAACGTTATTGGAAAGAGTGGCGTTGAAAAGGTGATTGGCAAAGAATACACCTATGTGGAGCAAATGCCGCAGCTACCCGGCGGGGGTGGCAGCGCGGCCATTATTAAGGCCATTCAGGGCCGGCTAGTGTATCCGCCCTATGCCATTCAGCAGCAGATTGAAGGCATTGTGCAGGTCCATTTCGTAGTTGGCAGCAATGGGGCGGTTCGCGGCGAACGCATCGTTCGGGGTATTGGTGGGGGGTGCGACGAGCAGGTGCTGGCTGTCGTTCGAAAGCTCCCCCGCTTCACGCCCGGCACCCAGAATGGCCGGCCGGTAGATGTGGGGTTTACGGTACCCATTACGTTCCGCCTTGAGGGCTCCGGCACCACCCGAGGCGATATGCTGGATACCCTGCGCCGGGTATATCCACTGGTGAATGAAATGCCGCACCTACCAGGCGGGGGCGGCAATCAGGCCATTTTCAGGGCCATCCAGCAGGCCGTCATCATGCCGCCCGAAGCGGCCAACGATACCATTGCCCGCAAGGTCTTTGTCAGCTTCATCGTCGGGCCCAGCGGCGTTATCCGCGACGTCAAGCTTGTGAGAAGCCTGAATGCCCCCTGCGATGCCGCTGCCCTGGCCGCCGTGCGCCAGTTGCCGCGCTTCGTGGGCGGAAAGCTGAATGGCCTGCCGGCCTCGGTGAGCTTCACCGTGCCCGTGCTGTTCGGCCGGCTCCCGAAAAAGCCTTGACGCGCCACCGGAACGGGCGGGGACAAGCCCCGCCCCTACCCGTTCTGTTTATTCCCAGCGCACGTCCAGCAGGCGCAGCTGCACGGCGCGCTGGCCGCGGTATTCGTTCAGTTCCACGGTGTAGCAGGCGCTGAAGGGCTGGCCCTGCTCAATCTGGGGCAGGTAGTCGGCCAGGCCGAAGCCGATGGCATCCACGGCCGGCCCCTGCGCATCGGCCGAGGCAAGGCGGAGCTTGAGGTGGCCCTGGCCCACCACCCGGGCGCTGTGTGGCACCGCCATGAGCCGCTGCGAGGCAAACACTGGGTTGGGATTGCCGGGGCCGAAGGGCTCCATGCGCCGCAACTCCCCAAAAAAGGCCTCTGTGATGCGCCCGATGGGCAGCACCGCCGCGATTTCGACGGGTCGCACCAGGTGCTCGGTGGTGAGCGTATGGGCCACCACTTCCTCGAAGCGCCGCTGGAAGGCGGGCACGTTCTCCACCTTCAGGGTGAGGCCGGCGGCGGCGCGGTGCCCGCCAAACTGGTCGAGCAGCGGGGCGCAAGCCTCCAGCGCCTCGTGCACATCGAACCCCGCCACCGAGCGGGCCGAGCCGGTGGCCTTGCCATCGCGCTGCGTCAGGATGACGGTGGGGCGGTAGTATTGGTCGAGGCAGCGCGAGGCCACGATGCCCAGCACGCCCTGGTGCCAGTCGGCCTTGTAGAGCACGGTGGCGTGGGCGTTTTGCAGGGTTGGGCTGCTGGCAATCATGTCCAGGGCCTCCTGGGTGGTGTGCTGGTCCGAGCCGCGCCGCTGCTGGTTCATCTGGTCCACCACTTCGGCGGTGTAGCGGGCCTCCTGCTGGTCGGGGGCCAGCAGCATGGCCACGGCGCGGCGGGCATCGCCCATGCGCCCGGCCGCGTTGATGCGCGGCGCAAAGCCAAATATCAGGCTGCTGATGCCCAGCGGGCCTTCGCGCAGCGTCGCCAGCTCGCGCAGCGCGGCCAGGCCGGGGCGCAGCAGGGCAATGTCTTCGTTGAAGCGCCGCAGCCCGTACGAGGCCAGAATCCGGTTTTCGCCGGTGATGGGCACAATGTCGGCCGCGATGCTGACCGTCACCAAGTCCAGCAAATCATACAGCGGCTCCGTCAGCAGGCCCAGGTGCTGGCCCAGCGCCTGCATCAGCTTGAAGCCCACGCCGCAGCCCGACAGCTCCTTGTAGGGGTACGGGCAGTCGGCCCGCTTGGGGTCGAGCACGGCCACGGCGGCGGGCAGCTCCTCGCCGGGCAGGTGGTGGTCGCAGATGATGAAATCGACGCCCCGACTGGTGGCGTAGGCCACCTGCTCCACGGCCTTGATGCCGCAGTCGAGCGCGATGATGAGGGCAAACCCCTGGTCGGCGGCCACGTCGATGGCCTTCTGCGAGATGCCGTAGCCCTCGGTGTAGCGGTCGGGGATGTAGTCGCGCAGGCGCTCGGCGCCAAACAGCGGCGTGAGGTAGCTCATCACCGTGGCCACCGACGTGATGCCGTCCACGTCGTAATCGCCGAGCACGAGCACCTTTTCGCCGGCTTCCAGGGCGTGGGCGAGGCGGGCCACGGCACGGTCCATGTCGCGCATCAGCAGCGGGTTGGGCAGCTGGCGCAGGTCGGGGTGGAAGAAGGCAGCGGCCGCTTCGGGCGTGGCAATGCCACGCTGCACCAGCAGGGCCGCTATTTCGGGGCTAATGAAAAGAGCCTCGGTGAGGGCGTTGACCTGGGCAGAGTCGGGGTCGGGGATATAATTCCAGCGCTTAGCAGCGGATTGGGACATTGGATACTTCGTCAAAATGGCTTCAAAAGTACGACCAAACCCCGCCCCGCGCCCGGTGGCTTACCTTTGCCTCCGTCATCTTAGCAGGCCGTTCCATGAGCAAGCTTTCGGAATTTTTCCGCAAATACCGCCAGTACATCGGCACCGAAGTGTTGATGTACGGCACGTTCATCGTACTGCTGGCGCTGCTGGTATTGTTTTTTGGGTAGGAGGGCTTAGGGCAGGAGGGTATGAGGGCGTGAGGGTGTGAGGGTAGGAGTTTCTGGTTGCACAACTCCTACCCTCTCACCCTCACACCCTCTCACCCTCCTGCCCCCGCCTACTGTACCCCATCGCCGCGCAGCTTGCGGAAGCGCTTGCGGGCCTCGGCCACGTAAATGCTGCCGGGGTACTTCACCAGTACCTGGTTGTACAGCTCCTGGGCCTTCACCTTGTCCTTCACGTCTTCTTCCTGAATGCGGGCCAGCAGGAATAGCGCATCGTCGCTCAGCACGTCGGTTTTGGGGTTGTTGGTGATGCGCTCCAGCGTGGCAATGGCCCCGGCCGCGTCGCCGGTGCGGCGCTGCAGCTGGGCTTTGAGGTAGTAAGTATCATCGGCCAGCGCGTGGCCGGGAAAGCGGTCCAGCAAGTCATCCAAGCCCTTTATCGCCTCCGGAATCTTGTTCTGAAACACCAGCTGCTCCACGGCGGCGTAGGCCTTCAGACCGAGGCCCAGCGTGTCCTCCACGGTGTTGTCCTGAATCAGCAGCGAGAGCTGCATGGCATCGTTGGCAATTTCGCGGGTGGTGGCCTCTTTCAGGATGTCGAGGTGGCTTTGGGCCAGCTTAAAATCGCCGGCGTAGTAGCTCAGGCGGGCGTTGCGCAGCTTGGCCTCGTAGCCCAGCGGCGAGTCCTTGTGCGACTTTTCGACCTGCGAATAGAGCAGCGTGGCCTCCCAGGGTTCGCCTTTCAGAATGTACAGGTCGCCCTGCGTGACTTTGGCCTCGTCCACCACGTCATCGCTGACGCGGGGCATGTCGATGACTTCCTGCAGCAGGGTCATGGCCCGGGCCCGGTCGTTCAGCTGGAAGGCATACAGGTTGGCCAGGTTGCGGATAATGGGGGCCGTTTCGGGCGTGCGGCCCAGCTCCGCCAGCAGCTGGTCGTATTCCGTGACCAATGCCCGCACTTTCGTCACGTCTACCGGGTAGGTTTCGCGCACCTGAGCCTCGCGGGCTTGCAGCAGGCGCTGGCGGGCAGCGTTGTAGTACGGCCCGCTGCGGTACTCCCTGGCCACGTAGCTGAAGCCGTCGATGGCGGTTTCGTAGTCCTTGTTTTGCTGCGCGATGGCGGCCAGCTCCATCACCCGCACGCCTTCGCTGCGGCCGCGCCGGTCCAGCGCCCGCGCCTGCACCAGCGCCCCGGCAAAGTCGCGGCGCTGCACCTGCAGCCAGAGCAGCAACTCGCTGTAAGCGGCCTGGTCGGGGTGGTTCTGGGTGGCGGTGAGCAGCTGCTTCTCCAGCGCGTCGAAGTCTTTTTCGTCGTGCAGGGCGTTTTGCAGCATGTTGCGCACGTAGGGCAGCTGCTTGTCGTCCTGGGCAATGAGGCGCAGGGTTTCGGCCAGCACCTGGGGCTGGTTCTGGGTTTGGGTGTAGAGCTGAATGAGCTGCGGGGCGTATTCGGTATCGTTTTTGGCCAGCGCCCGGCCGCGCAGATAGGCTTTCTCCGTCCATGCGGGCAGTTCGCGGCGCTCAAAATCGGTGGCTACGGGCAGCACCTGCGCCGGCGTGAGCTGGGCCAGCACCTTGTTCCACTGTTTTTCGGCGGCAGGCGCATCGCCAGCCGCTTTGTATACGCTTCCCAGCGCCACCCCCGCCGTGGCGTCCTCCGGGTGCAGCTTGATGGCTTTTTTGGCTAGCTTTTCGGCGTCCTTATACTTCTTCAGGGCTTGCAGCGAAGTCAGGTATACCGGAAACAAGGCCGGGCTCGTCTGCTCCTCGGCCGAGAGCTTTTCGAACAGGAACACCACTTTCTCGTGCTCGCCCCGGCTGGCGTAGTCCTGGGCCAGCGCGGCGCTGCTCACCGGCGCCCACGGCTTCGAGGGTTGGGCCCGGGCCGCCAGGGCCAGCAGCAGGGCGGCAGCTACAAAAAGGGAAGACGAACGCATAGAGTCAGAAGTCGTTTCGGGCCGCAACGGCCCAATGGCGCCGCAGCGGCTGCAGGTCGTAAACGCCGGAATTCAGGCGCTTCGTTCAAAGTAGTCGGGCCGGGAAAGACGCACAAAAAAAGGGCCGCCCCCGAAGGTACGGCCCTTTTCAAATGTGCGGATTGACGGCTTAGAAAAACTTGGTGCGGTTGTCTTTCACGTTGGCGTGGGCCTTGATGGCCTCGTAAATCTTGCCGTCCTGCGCCTGGGCGCGCTGCTGCGTCAGCTGCTGGCGAATGGTTTTCAGGTCGTTGGCCACGGCGGGCATCGACATGGTTACGGGCTCCACGACCAGCACGCCCTGCTCGCCCTGGATGGGGGCCGACTTCTGGCCGGGCTTCAGCGCGTAGGCCTTGCCCACGGCCAGTGGCTCGAAGCCCACGTTGGTAATGCTGCCCTGGCCTAGCACCACGTTATCGGCGGCGCCAAGCTGCGCGGTGGGGCCGTACTTCTGAGCCATTTCTTCCAGGGTGCCGGTTTTGGGCAGCTTGGCCATGATTTGCTTGGCCTTCTCCTCGTTGCGCACCAGCGCCGACAGCTCGGGGCGCAGGCTGGCCACGGTGGCCGTGCCCTTGGTGCGCTCGTCGGTGAGGGCTGCAATTACGTATTGGTCGCCGATTTCGTACACCTCCGAGATGTCGCCCACCTTGGTTTCCGAGCCGTTGGGGTTGAAGCCAAAGGCCCAGCGCACCAGCTCACGGGCATTCTGCAGGCCGTTTACGCTGCGCGCGCCGCGGTCCAGGTTTTTAGCCTCCTGCTTTTGCAGGGTCTTGTCCTTGGTTACCAGCTGGCGGAAGCTTTCCAGGTCGGTGGCTTCGCCCTTCAGCTGCTGGGCTTTGGCGTAGGCGGCTTCGCGGGTGGCATCGCTCGGGGCAATGGTTTTCTTCACCTCGGCCACCTGATAGGTCTGCTTGGTAGGCGCGGCCGTGATTTTGATGATGTGGTAGCCGAACGAGGTTTCTACCAGGTTGGGCAGCAGGCCCGTGGACGTAGCGCCGAAAATGGCCTTCTCGAACTCGGGCACCATGCGGCCTTTGCCAAACCAGCCGAGGTCGCCGCCCTGGTCTTTGGTACCGTCGGTGCCGAACTGCCGGGCCATGGCCGCGAAGTCGGCTCCGCCCTTGATTTTGTTCAGGATATCCTGGGCCTTGGCTTTGGCAGCGGCTTTGGCTTCGGGCGTGGTGCCGTCGGCCTTGATGAGAATGTGGCTGGCGCGGGCGGCCGGCTCTTTGCCCGTGCCCACGGCCGATACTTTGTAGAGCGAGTACGTTGCGCCTTCCACGTACGGGCCATACACTTTGCCCTGGGTCAGGGGCAGCTGCTTGCGCAGCTCCTCGGGCAGGTCGGCCGGGCTGCGGAACGCGTTATTGGGCTGCAGCTCCGAGTTCTGCATCACAAACAGCGAATCGACCGGAGCGGCGGCAAACTGCGTGGTCAGCTCGGCAATGGTGTTTTTCACCGCCGCGCTGTCCTCCTTCGAGGCCACCACCGGAATGGTGATGTACTCCACCGAGCGGCCGTCTTCCACCTTGTACTTGCTCTTGTTTTTGTCGAGGTAGGCCTGCAGCTGGGCATCGGTCACTTTCACGGCCGAGTCCGAGATGCTGCCGTAGGGCACAAACAAATACTTGATGGTGGCTTTCGTGTTCTGGCTCACGTCGAAGCGCTTGGCTTCGGCCGAAGTCACGTACACCGAGTTTTTCAGCAGGGCGTTGTACTTGTTGGCGAGGCGCTCGGCGGGCAGGTTGGCTTCGAAGTTGTGCCAGGCGGCCTGGTTTTCGGGGGGCAGCTTGTCGAGGTTTTTCAGGTACTCAATCAGGCGGGCCTTGTCGAACTGCCCCGTCTTCTGGTCGGTAAAGGCCTGCTTGATGCCGGGGCTGATGTTGTCGCCCTGCACCATGTCCACGAGTTCGTCGTCGCTCACCTTGAGGCCCAGCTTTTCCCACTCCGGCTGAAAAGCCAGGCGGTAAATGGTCTGGTTCCAGGCCTGGTCGCGCAGGTAGCCCAGGGCCTGGTCGTCGGGCTGGCGCTGCTGCTGGGCTATAAAAGCCTGCTTGGCCTGCGTCAGGGCGTTGTCGTAGTCGGCGAGTTCGACCTTTTGGCCGGCTACTTCGCCCACCGTCTGGTCGTTGCGGTTGAAGAGCTTGTTTTTACCGCCCACCAGGTCGCCGCCCACAATAAAGAGCAGCATCCCGACGGCCACGGTACCTACCGCCCAGCCCGATTTTTCCCGAATCGTGTTAATTAAAGCCATTTACTTGTCAAAAGAATCGAATCCGTGTTGGTCAAAAGAGGCGCAAAATAACCAGAATTTGACCGGGAATCAAAGTTTTACCGGTTTTAAAGTCTAGTGCTCGGCTACCGAAACCATTGCGGCCGCAGCAGCCCTAATCTAAGGGAACCGGCAATACCAGCACTAACGCCGTTTTTTAGTGGCTTTGGCGGGGGTTTTGGCGCGGGCCTGCTTGGCGGCCAGCTTGGCTTCCTGCTCGGCAATTTTCTCGGCCAGCCGCTCCTGCTGCCGCCAGTAAAGCAGCGGCATCCAGCACGTCATCGATACCATAAACAGCCAGTAGTTCCGGGCCAGGTCGTTGTAGAAAACCGTCTGGTAGATGCCGATAACCAGCGCCACCACGCCCACGGAAAACAGGACGGTGCGCAGCAGGTGTTTGTCGAATGTCATAAGAAAAAGAGGCCGCGCCTAGAGGCCGGCCCCGGTTTTGGCAATGATGCCCGTGGGCCGCTTGATGCTGTAGCGCGAGAAGTTCTGGTTGGCCTTCAGCCCGTAGCCGTCGATGTACTCAGTGGGCGTTTCCACCTTCACAAACATGGCGGTGTCGGTGTAAATCAGCTGCTGGTTCTTGTCGAAAAACAGCTCCTCGGTGCGCATGTTCTGCCGCTCGGGCACGTTCACGACGTGCACCTTGCCGCGCATGATGTAGAGGTTTTTGGCCTTGTCCGACTTGCCGTAGTTGGCCCGCAGCGTGTTGATAACCGTCTTCTTGCCATCGGCCGAGTAAAACGTCACCACCATGCCCTTGGGGTAAATGATGTCGCCGTTTTCGAACTGCTGCTCCAGCGGCGCGGTGAGTTGAAACTTCAGCTTGGCCGAGTCGCTCACCAGCGTCAGCACGTTGGTGGTTTCCATCAGCGGGCCGGTGTACACCATGCGAGGGCCCGTGATTTTCTGCTTGTCGCAGCCGGCCAGCGCCAGCATAGCCAGCACCACCCCACTCCCCCACCAATAGCTGAATCCGGACAAGTTACCTGAGCTTTAGTGCGATGGAAATTATTGCAGGCGGCGCTTGATGAACCAGCGGTTGTTCAGCGTGACGCCCAGCTGGCCGCGAATGTAGTTTTCCTGCACGTTGCTGGAGCCGCTGGCCGTTTCGAGCAGGCTGGTATTGCCGCGCACCCCATAAATGAAGGCCAGGCTGAACGTGGTGGCTTCCAGGGGCGTAGCCGTAGGCAGCGGGAAGGCAAAACCCCAGCTCACCGACCGGTCATACAGCGTTTTGCCGCCCGGCTGGTACGGCATCTGGGCGAAGCTCACGCCCGCCCGGTACGTCACGCGCTGGAAGTAGTGCTCCACCGAGCCCGGGTCGGGCGAAATCTCGCCGCCCAGCCCAACCCGCAGCGTGTTGTTCAGGGCCGGGCCGGTGGAAGTGAAATTGCGAAACTGCGACCATTGCTGCTGCGACACATCCAGGTTCACACTCCAGTTCTTGTCGTTGTCGAGGCTCAGGCCGGCCTGGGCCAGCGCCGGCACAAAGGCATTGCCCCGCCCGTCGCTCAGCACCGTGGCGGTGCCAATGAGGGTGCCATCGGCATTCTCACGCTCACGGGTGTTGGTTTGCAAGCCGTTGAGCTTGTGCGAGAAGCTATATACACCGCCCAGGTTCAGGCTCAGGCTTTTGCCCACCTTGTGGCGGTAGTGCGCCCCGGCCCGGAACGCGAAGTCGGAGTAGCGCGTGTGCTGGCGGTCCACCGATTTCACGGCGGCTTCGGTGCTGTTGGCAATTTGCAGGGTCGTGCCCGTCGTTTCGTCCACCGTCCCGAAAACGTAGGAGGCCGTGAAACCCACCGTGAAGCCCTTGGCCAAGCGCACGCCCTGCGCCAGGTAGGCTTCCGAAACGCCGCCCGTACCGCGCAGCTGGGTCAGCTCGGTGTCTTCGGGCTTGTTGGCCACCGGCTGCTGCGTGTTCGATTCGTAGTCGACCGAGCTCAGTGGCTTCAGCCCGACGGCCGCGCCCCAGCGCGTGCTCAGCGGCACCGACATGGCAAAGTAGCCCAGCGTAGCGCTGCCGCTCCGGCTCGACGCCACCGCATTCTTCACCGTCTTGTACTGCCCGTTGTAGCCCGCCTCAAACGTGGTCCGGCCGGTGTAGTACAGCATTGCCGGATTCAGCTCATTCACGTTAACCGCATTAGGCGCCGCCAGGCCCACGCCGCCCATGCCCATCTGGCGCACGCCGCCGGTGTTGGCATTGTACTCGCCCAGCCCAATGCGCGAGTACGGCGAGTTGCCAAGGCCCTGCGCCTGCGCGCCGGCCGCCATCAGCACGCCGCTCAGCACCAGCCCCAGCCAGCGGTACTCCATCTCTTTACTTGTCAACATGATAAACTAAAATCCGATTTAGCCCGAGCAGTACCAGCTCGGGGACAACAAAGATACTATTTGGGAGCCGGGCGGCCAGAAAGCCGGCATCGCCTCCCGTCAGCAACACGCCCAGGTTGGGGTATTGCTGTTGATATTGAGCGAGTAAGCCGCCGATTTCGGCCACCGTGCCATTCACCACGCCACTCAGCAGGCTCCCGGTAGTGGAGTCGCCCACGAGCGGAATCGTTGCATCGGCTGCCGGCAATTCCAGCAGCGGCAGCCGCCCCGTGAAGGTGTGCAGGGCCCGCAGCCGCATGGCCAGGCCCGGCCCGATGCTGCCGCCGTGGTAGGTGCCATCGGCCGTCACGAGGTCAAACTTCAGCGCCGTACCGGCATCGATGATGAGTGTGTCGCGGCCCGGCCGCAGCGCGGCGGCCCCCACGGCAGCGGCCAGCCGGTCGGCCCCGAGCGTGTGGCGGGTAGCGTAGGCATTGCCGAGCGGCACCAGCGTGGTGCCGGGGCTGAAGGCCAGGATTTCGCCCGGCACCAGGCCCCGCAGCTCCTCCACGGTCAGCACGGCCGCCTCGGCCACCGAGGCCACGATGACGTGCTGCGGGGCCCAGCGCTTCACCAGCTCGTGCACTTCGGCAGCGGTGAGGCCGGCCGCCATCGCCCGCAGCGCCGGACCATCGAAACAGCCGGCCTTCACGGCCGTGTTGCCAATATCAAGAGCGAGGGTACGCATGGATAAAATGAAGAATGAGGAATGAAAAATGAGGAATGGAAAATGGCGGTTGGGCCACTTCTTCATTCCTCATTTTTCATTCCTCATTTCCCTACAGGAAGTATTTCAGGCGAATCACCTCCTGCTCGCTCAGGAAGCGCCACTTGCCGCGGGGCAGGTCTTTTTTGGTGAGGCCGGCGTACTGCACACGGTCCAGGGCCACCACTTCGTAGCCGAGGTGCTCGAAAATGCGGCGCACAATGCGGTTGCGGCCAATGTGGATTTCGATGCCCACGAAGTGCGCGTTGCCCGCCACCACGGCCACGTCGTCCACCACGGCTTTGCCGTCTTCCAGCTCCAGGCCTTCCGAAATCTTGCGCAGGTCGTCTTCCGACAACGGCCTGCTCAGCTCAACCTGGTAGATTTTCTTGTTCTTGTGCGAAGGGTGCGACAGCTTCTGCGCCACTTCGCCATCGTTGGTGAAGAGCAGCAGGCCGGTGGTGTTGCGGTCGAGCCGGCCCACCGGGAAAATGCGCTCCTTCGAGGCGCTGGCCACCAGGTCCATCACCGTGCGGCGGCCTTCGGGGTCTTCCGTGGTCGTGATGAAGTCCTTGGGCTTATTCAGCAGCACGTACACCGACTTCTCGCGGTTGAGGTTGGTTTTGCCGTACTGCACGGTGTCTTCGGGCTGCACTTTGTAGCCCATCTCCGTCACCACTTCGCCGTTCACCCGGATTTCGCCGGCCGCAATCAGCGCATCGGCCTCGCGGCGCGAGCAAATGCCCGCGTTGGCGATGTAGCGGTTCAGGCGCGTTTCGTCGGTGCCGAAATCATCTTCCTCGCGGCGGCGCTTGTTGCCCCGGTTTTTGTCCTGCTCGTAGTGCTTCAGGTTTTTGTAGTCGGGCGCTTCGCCGGGCTTCTCGCCGTAGCGGGGCTTGTCGGCGCGGTTTTCCTGGACGACCGGACGGGCCGACCGTGGCTTGTCCACGCTGGCCCCATAGCCCGTGCCCGAACGGCGTACGCTGCGCTCCTGGGCTTTCAGCATTTCGCGGCGCTCGGCAAAGCTGCCGGGGGCCGGTGCCCACTTCTCTTTGGGGCCACGCTTTTCGTAGCTGCCGTGGCGCTCGCCGGTGCTGCGGGGCGAACCAGGCGCGCCGTCGCGGCGGCCAAACGCCCCGGGCGTAAACTTCCGGCCAAACGCAGCCTGGTCGGCGCGGTAGTCGGCATCACCGGCGTCGTTGCGCTCGCGGCCGAAGTCACGGCGCTCGTTGCGCTCCTCACGCGGCTGCGGCGGATTGGCTTCGAACGGCCGAGCGGCGCGGATGGGCCGGTTGGGGCCGCGCTCCGCGTCGCGGTCAAAGCCTTCCGGCTCGCGGGGCGTGCTGCGGCCAAAGCTGCCACCCGGGCGCGGGGCACTGGCATCGGTTTGCTCGTAGGGGTTTTGCTTCTGGAATTTGCGGTTGCGCTCGCCGGGCAGGCCCCGGGGCACGGCCTTTTCGCCGTCGCGGCGGTAGGGCTGGCCGTTCCAGTTTTCTTTGGGCTGGTACGGCCGGATGGGGCGGTCGGCGTTGGCGGCCGGGCCGCGCTGCTCACGGTCGCCGCCGAAGCTGCCGCGCTCGGGGCGCGGTGCCGCTACCCGCCCGTAGCTGGTGCCGGTGCGCTGCTCCTTGCCCACGCTGGGCCGGTCGGTGCGGCGTTCGTACGAGCGGTCATTACCGGGGCGGAAACCGCCCTGCTCGCGCTGGCCAAATTCCTTATTGCCGAAGCGCTGGCCCCCGAAGCCGCTGCCGCCTTCGCGGTTGCCGCCGCCGTAGCTGCTGCCATATGGGCGCTTCTCCCCATCGCCAAATTTTTTACCGCCAAACGCGCCGTTCGTGGGCCGCCCAAAGGCGCCGTTTGAGGCCGGGCGGCCGGTTCCGTAGCTGTTGCCCCGGTCGTTGCCGCGCTCAGCACCCCGGCCGGCAGCACTGCCGCCAAAGCCCCCGGGACCACCGGCATTGCGGCCGCCGCGACGGTCCGCTTTATCTTCTGAAAAATGTTTCTTGCCCATGGGGAGAAAAGTTGCGTGCCGTATCGCTACGGTACAGGTTAAAAAAAGGAATCGGTATTGGGTAGTCGGTGGTCAGACGGGTTGAACACAGCCAACCAAAAAATCATTCTGACCACTGACTACCCAATACCGACCATTCCCAAAAAGCGGGTGCTTAGTCGCGCCGCGCCATTTTGGCTTCAATCGAATGCTGGGTGTGGGGCACCGCCCGCAGACGCTCCTTCGGAATAAGCTTGCCCGTGCCGATGCACACGCCATAGGTGCCGTTCTTGATGCGAATCTGGGCATTTTCGAGCTGCTGGATGAACTTCATCTGGCGCGAAGCCAGCTGGTTCATGCTTTCCTTCTCAGCCGTGTCTGCGCCGTCTTCCAGCACCTTGGCCGAGGAAGCCGTGGTGTCTGTGCCGGTGTCGTTGCTCCGGTTCAGCGTTTCCTTGATGAAAGACAGCTCCTTGCGGGCCGCCGTCAGCTTTTCCTGGATAATCTGGTCGAACTCATTCAAGTCCTCCCGGGAATAGCGAATGTTGTCGTCGTTCATTGATAGGGTAAAAAAAGGACTGCGAAATGATGTGAAAGGCTTGCCACTCGGCAACGCCGGCGGCTGCTAAATGGTTTGGCAGGGCTCAAAAGCTTCTGCCGCCTCACGCTAAAGCCGTTGGGTACTGGTTTTTGCGGGTGCAAAGTTATGTCTTTCGAACCGCTTTTCCTTTTTTGCTAAAAACCCAGCATTTGAATCGCGGCCACAGCCGCTTCCACGCCCTTATTGCCGTGCTTGCCGCCGGCCCGGTCCCAGGCCTGCTCCAGCGTGTTGGTGGTTACCAGTCCGAAGATAACCGGTTTATTAAACTTCAGCCCTACCTGCGTGATGCCCTGCGCCACGGCATGGCAGATGTAGTCGTCGTGCTTGGTTTCGCCCTGAATCACGACGCCCAGGCAAATCACGGCATCAATCTCATCGTGCTGGGCCAGAAACTGTGCCCCCAGCGTCAGCTCGAAGCTGCCGGGCACCGTGTTGCGGAAGATGTTTTCGGCCACGGCCCCGTGCTTGAGCAGCGTTTCGTAGGCGCCGGCGCTCAGCACATCGGTAATCTCCCGGTTCCACTCGGCTACCACCAGCCCGAAGCGCTTTTCGCTGATGTCGATAAAAGTAGAAGCGTCGTACTCGCTCAGGTTTTGTAGGGAAGTTGCCATGAATCGCTCTTTTTCGCTGTATTAGCCATGATTGCGCGGTTTTGTTCACGCGCCTCAAAATTACGCCCATCCCGCACTGCTTCCAGCGCGGGCTGATTACATCATCTTTACGCAGTCGGCTCAAAAAAATTGCGCTTCCCCACATTTGGAGAAGCGCAATCCGGAACCAGCGAAACCACAGCTAAGCCATGATAATCAGTGGTTTATTTTTCGAGTTTGGCTTTGTACTGGCGGGCTTCCGATACTTCCTGCGCCGTGGGATACTCGTTGATGATGCGGTCGTAAGCTTTCAGAGCACCGTCATTGTCCTTGGCCGCTTCGCGGGCCACGGCTTCTTTCAGCAGGTAGCCGGGCGAGAAGTATTCGTTGGCGTTGTGGTCGGCTGCCTTGGCGTAGAGGTCGGCGGCTTCCTTGGGCTTGTTGAGTTCCAGCTGCGCGTCGCCCATCAGCGCGTAGGCACGGCTTTGCACCAGGTAATCATCCGAGCTGAAGTCTTCGAGGTAATCGAGGGCTTCCTGGAATTTGCCTTGCTTGAGCGAAGCTACCCCGGCGTAGAAATTGGCGAGGTTGCCAGCTTTCGTGTTGCCATACTCGTTGGCTACGGTGGTCAGGCCGGGCGCTTTGCCATCGCCTTTCACGGCTTTGTTCAGCGAATCGGCTTCCCAGTTGTTCACAGCGCGGAACATGCTGGCCTGGGCCTTGTCGTCCTGCTGGTTGCGCCAGGTGTAGAAGCCGAAGCCGCCCACAATCGCCAGCACCACCACGGCCAGAATGCCCAGCAGAATGTTGCGGTTGTTGCGCACGAAGTCCTCCGACTCGGCCAGACGGGCGGCCAGAGCGTCCGGGTCTTCCAGAAGCGGGTTTTCGGACGGCACAAACTCCTCGGCCGGTGCCAGCGGGTCGACGGGCACGTTCTGGGTTACTTGCTGCCCCTGGCGGGCCTGCTGGCTTTTGCCAGTGTATGGAATCTTCGACATTACAGAAGGTATTTCAACAATCCGGCCTTGTGCACAAGTTCGGATAGAGCCCAGCGGGCCAGATTAAATTAGTCGTGGATGTAGGGATAGTCGGCCTGCACGTACACGTCCTTGTACAGCTCGTCGGGCGTGGGGTAAGGCGAGTTCTCGGCAAATTCTACCGACTCGGCTACCTGCGCCTTCACGCGCTCATCAATGGCTTCGAGGTCGGCCTCCGTCGCCATGTTGTTGGTGAGGATGGTGTGGCGCACGCCCTCAATGGCGTCGCGGTGGCGGTAGTCTTCCAGCTCTTCCTTGGTGCGGTACTTGGCCGGGTCGCTCATGGAGTGGCCTTTGTAGCGGTAAGTCTTGAACTCCAGCAGCGTGGGGCCTTCGCCGGCGCGGGCGCGCTCGGCGGCGCGGGCCACGGCGTTGTGCACGTCTTCCACGCGCATGCCGTTCACCGGCTCCGAGGGCATGTCGTAGCTCAGGCCGATTTTGTAGAGGTCCGTCACGTTCGAGGTGCGAGATACCGACGTGCCCATGGCATAGCCGTTGTTCTCAATCACGAAAATCACGGGCAGCTTCCACAGCATGGCCATGTTGAAGGCTTCGTGCAAAGCACCCTGGCGCACCGCGCCATCGCCCATCGAGCAGATGCAGAGCTTGCCGGTCTTGTTATACTTCTCGGCAAAGGCAATGCCCGCGCCCATCGGTACCTGGCCGCCCACAATGCCGTGGCCGCCCATGAAACCAACTTCCTTATCGAACATGTGCATCGAGCCGCCCTTGCCTTTCGAGCAGCCGGTGGCTTTGGCAAACAGCTCGGCCATCACGGCATTGGGAGAAGTGCCCAGCGCCAGCGGATGGGCGTGGTCGCGGTAGGCAGTGATGTACTTGTCGCCCTTTTCCAGCGCCGATACCTGACCAGCTACGCAGGCCTCCTGGCCGATGTAGAGGTGGCAGAAGCCTTTAATTTTCTGCTGCCCGTAAAGCTGACCAGCCTTGTCCTCAAACTTGCGCATGAGCTGCATCTGCTCGTACCACTGCAGATACGTCTCCTTCGGAAACGAGGGCTGCGTAGCTTCGGGCGTGGGCGTGTCGCTGCCCGATGCGGCCGCAGTCGGCTTATCGGTACCAGGCAGTACGGGGTCGGGCTGGGCAATGGTTTCTACACCATTGCTTTTTCCTTTGGTCGCTTTGGTGGCTTTTGCAGCCGCGCCAGTGGAAGCCTTTGCGGCCGTCGATTTTTTGGGAGCAGCTTTTACTTTCGTATCCGCCATAGCACGTTAAGGAAGAAATATTTTCGCGTTGGGAGGGCGAAATTACGTAAAACTGCTGGCAATACCGAACCTTATGACGCTTGACTCCCTACAGTTGCTTTTTTTTAAGAATTATGATGACGCCGCCCTGCGTTTATCGCCGGGCCTCAATTGCTTCATCGGCGACAACGGGAGTGGTAAAACCAATCTGCTCGACGCCATTCATTACCTCTCCCTCACCAAAAGCGCTATTACTGCTTCCGACAGCTTATGCATCAAGCAAGGCGCTGATTTCTTTGTAGTTAAGGGAAATTTTTCATCGGAATCGACTTCGGGCCACGAAACCATCCAAGTGAGCCTGCGGCAAGGCCAGAAAAAGACCGTTACGCACGATAAGCAGTCTTATGAGCGCATGGCCGACCATATTGGCCGCTACCCCGCCGTATTGATTTCGCCATACGACACCGACCTCATTCGCCAGGGCAGCGAAGAACGGCGCAAATATTTCGATAGCCTGATGGCCCAGCTCGACCACGAGTTTCTGGAGCTGCTTATTTCCTATAACGCCTTGCTTCGCCAACGCAACGCGGTACTCAAGCAGGGCGACCGGCCTTCTCATGGTTTCGACCGCGACTATCTTTTGGCGCTCGACGAGCAGCTTGCCCCAATTGGCCAGCAGCTCACGCTCCTGCGTGCTGCTTTTCTGGAAGAGTATGTCCCCATATTCCAGCGTCATTACCAGCAGCTTGCCGATGGCCGCGAAGAGGTGACGCTCTCCTACAAAACCCAGCTATTAGGAACTGATTTTGCTCAGCTGCTCCGTATGAACGAACGCCGGGACTTTGCCTTGCAGCGCAGCACCACCGGCTCGCACCGCGACGACTTCGTCTTTCTAATGGGTGAGCAGCCGGTCAAAACCCATGCTTCGCAGGGCCAGCAAAAATCGTTTGCCATTGCGCTTAAGCTGGCCCAGTTTGAAATGCTGGCCGCCAAGCAGCAGCACAAGCCTCTGCTCCTGCTCGACGATATTTTTGACCGCCTCGACGATAAGCGGATAGCCCGCCTACTGGAACTGGTGGCTGACGAAACTTTCGGCCAGGTTTTTCTGACCGATACCAACCTGGAACGCACCGACCAGGCGCTTGCCCGGGTCACGGTTCCTATCTCCCGGTTTCGGGTTCAGGCTGGCACGGTTGTACCCGTTTAGCCGGGCTCTTGCCTACCTTTGCATTACAGAAAACAGCACAATGCTTTTGTCATTTTCTGCCTCGAAAAGCTCTGTGAAAAAATCCTCCTCCCCTTCTCGCTCTGGTGACATCACGCTCAAGGAAGGCCTCGAAGCCTTGGTGCGAACTTATCGCCTCCAGGGCAAGCTTAATGAGGTAACCGTAGTTTCCAGCTGGGAGCGAGTGATGGGCAAAGCCGTTGCACTGAAGACCCAGGAGGTATATGTGAACAAGGGCCGGCTCTTTGTACGCCTTAGCTCCGCACCGCTCAAGCACGAGCTATTAATGGCTAAAACCCGCGTTGCCGAGCTCATTAATGCTGAGGTTGGAGAAACAGTGGTTCACGAGGTCATTTTTCTATAGAGCGCCCATCTCCCGCACGATTTGCCCCTGGTTTCCCTGAGCGGTATCGGAGTCAGCATTCGCTGGTCAGAGTAAGGTCGATTGTCAACGCGCGTATTCCTTAATTGCGTAGCGCTGTTGAGCTCATTCGCTTGTGATTGCACCGCCGTCTCTTCAATAATAGCGGGCGCTGCCAACACCTTTTTCTTCGGCTCAACTATCCGGTGCCAATCAGCGGTCAGCTACGAATCCTTGCCACAGGGGCCTCTCTTGAATGAGTTTGTAAAAAGACAAAAATGTTTCACGTGGAACATTTCTGTCACTTGGGCCCATACACTTTCAGCAAAAGCTCGTTGTAGGCTTCCAGAAGCGCGATGTACTTGGTCTGCAGTGCCAACAACTGTTTAGTTGCATCAGAATCAACTGAAACGGAGGACGTAACGCGTGGTGTAACGTTATTTGTAACAGGTGTGCGAACAATTGGAGTTACAAATGGAAGCGACGATTGCTGAACAATTGTAAAATCCTCCGAAAAGTCGTGATTTATAATTTCGCCGATTTTTTTTACAAAGCTGTAATCAACTGTCTCGTCTTTGAATTTACGATAAATAGTCGGACGTGTAATGCCCAATTCCTCTACGATACGCGTAATGGAAATACCGCTGTTTTTGATGGCTTCCTGCAGGATTTCGCCTTGATGTGGCATATTGAGAGTGTTGCGTAACGCTGATGCAAATATGTCCGATTCGTTTCAATAATACAAACTTGTTCAAACAATAAAAACACAAAACGTTTCTATACACAATAAGGTTACACTGATAAAAACGTATCATTTACAAGCAATGCATGTTACAAAAAACATTGTTACAGATAAGATTTGTAACGCATTGTACAGCATGGTTTACAAATAATGTATTCTTTGATATCCTAGACGAAAGGGCTTATCAAATCAGGAAGCACCGAGATATTGCGTATCGGCTTAAAGGTGCCTGATTTTATACCAGGAGACGGGTAAGAACATCGGGGTAGTCTGTCGTAATACCATCAACCCGCAGGTCGATGAGCCGCTGCATATCAGCAGCGGTATTAACCGTCCAGGGTACGAGGCGCAGGCCGGGGTAGGACGTTCGCAGTTGTTGCACCGCATCAGCTGTAACGGTTCGGAAATTGGGCCCGAACGCAGTGGGTACAAAGCCAAGGGCCTGAAGGCTGGCAAGCCACGGCTGCTCCTCCTCGGCCAGCAGACAAGTAGCGAGGCCGAGCTGTTGCTGGTGGGCTAGCTGCAGAATGCGAGCATCAAAGCAGAGAAGGGTAGTTTGAGGGATGACCTGAGCCGCTACTAGCTCAGCCAACACCAGGGCCAGGAATTGCGCGGGTTCGGGATGATAAATGTTGTCGGTTTCGGGCAGGCATTTTAATTCGATGGAGAAGCGAACGGGCGCACGGCCCAGCTGCCGGGTGGCGATAGATATAGCACGCAATACCTCGCCCAGGAGGGGCTTGTAAGCAGGTTGGGGCTGCTGATTGGGAAAGCCGGGATGGCGTAGCTGGCCGCAGTCGCAGTGGCGAATAATGGAATACGGCATCTGAAAGAGATTGAACCGGGGCGGACTTTCCGGTGCAATGGGCTGGCCTGTGGGGCCGAGGCAAATGAGAGGATTTAGCCAGGGCTCGTGTGAAACGACAACCTGACTGTCGGCCGAAATGACGACGTCCATTTCCAGCACATCAACGCCAAGGGCCAGGGCATGCAGGAAGGATGGGAGGGTATTTTCGGGCAGTAAGCCGCGGCAACCGCGGTGGCCGTGGATTTCGGGGCGGTGAAACGTGCAGCGGCTGGTGAGCATGAATGGTTGGGACATTGGGGAAGAGAGGTAGCAAGCTGGCTGCTGCCAGACTGAACCATGATTTATGCGTTAGTGAATGGTTGTGATTTACGAGCTACGAACCGAAACGCGTGGTTTGGGGTAATTTTGCGGCTCATCATTTTGCCTGCTTACGCTTTCATGAAAAAACTGCTGCTACTCGTTGTGCTACTGGCTTTGGGTGCCGGAGGCTATTATTACTACCGGAGCCTGAAAAATGGGCCCAGCGGCGCGCTGATAGCAGCGGCAGCGGCCGTGCAAGCGCACGACATGACCAGCTTTGAGAAGTACGTGGACGTGAACAGCGTGACCACCCACCTGGTGGACGACGTAGCGCAGCAGGGCAATGTGCTGACTTCGCTGATGCCCGGTGGTAGCCTGATGATGGGTGGGGCCATGCGGCTCCTGAAGCCGGCCCTGGCCAAGGCGGCGCACAATGAGGTGCAGCGCTACGTAGAAACCGGCTCGCTGGAAGCAGCTGCCGCGGCTGCTCCCAAGCGCCTCGTAAATATCTCGCTGACCGGCCTGGCCAGCAAAGTGGTGAGCCCGGACAGCGAGTTTAAGGGCGTGAAGTATACCCGGGAGGAAGGCGACAATGCTTTCGTGGGCCTGGAGGTGACGCAGCCGCGCTACGACACCACCATGGTAGTGGAAGTGAAGATGCGCCGGCAGGGCGACCACTGGCAGCTCACCCAGATTACGAACAGCAGCGAGCTGCTGCGCGGCGTGGCACAGTTGGAAAAGAAGCGGCTGCTGAATCAATAGCGGCTCAACTTTATGTCAAAAGCAAGAAGCCCCGACCAATGAATGGTCGGGGCTTCTTGCTTTTGACTGGCTCTGGTTTCAGGGGCTTACTTGCGACCCGAAAACAGGAAGTAAATGATGGAACCGAGCACCGGGAAAAACCAGATAACAACGCCCCAGATAATTTTCCTGGTGATGTCCCAGTCCTGCTTGAGCAGACTGATAACTGCAGCAATGGCCAGGATAAGGTAGAGCACACCAATGATGGTGAGGCTGCCGTTGTCATTGTAGCGGCTGCACGATGAGACAAGCAGCATCAGGGGAAGCAGGCCAGCTGCGAAAGGCAGGCGGGCAGCGAAGTGACGAAGCGTATGCATAAGAGAGGAACGAAGTGAAAGAATGAGTTCGTGCTTTCCTTACGCAATGTCCGGCAAATAGATATAGAGAATCAATTATTACTAGTCAAAGAACTGATTATCAAATTTTTGACTTAACAAACAGGCTAATTTGCTCGATGAAGCCCGCGCCAGCAGCCGGCATGAGCACAAGCATAAGGACAACACCGTACAAGGCCCCGTAAAAGTGGGCATCATGGTTGACGTTGTCGCCCCGGCGACGGCCCATGTACCAGGAATAAGCCAGGTAGAGAATACCAAAAAGGAAAGGCTGAATTGGAAACGGGATGGGGAAGATGATGATGCCACTGCCATCGGGTGCAACCGGGAAAAGCAGGATGCTGGCAAAAAGAACCGAGGCCACCCCCCCCGAGGCGCCAAGGCTGCGATAGCCACGGTCGTCGCGGTGCTGGAAGTAGGAGGGTAAATCGGAAATAATGATGCCGCCCAGGTAGAGCAGCAAAAACAGCCCAAGTCCCAGTCCCTGACCATAGCCGGCACCCAGCGTTTCCAGCACCACGGGGCTGAAAGAATAAAAGGCAAACATGTTGAAGAACAGGTGGCCCAGGTCGGCATGAAGGAAGCCGGAGGTGAGCAGCCGATACCACTGCCCCGACGAGCGAGCCATGAGGTAGGGATACATTATCCAGGAGTCCAACAATTCCTGTTTGGACCAGGCATAGGCGGAGATGGCGACCGTGAGGCCGATAAGAATGATGACGGGACTGAACACGGCAAGGATTAATTTTCGCGGTCCATGAGCTGGAGCGCGAGGCGGTGGAGTGGTTCTTTGCGCTCGGCAGGGGCCGCTACGCGCTCCAGATGCTGCAAGGCATCCTGGAAATAGGAGTTGATGAGAGCTTCGGTCTGAGGACGAATTTCGAGCTCGTCGTAGATAGCCCGGACGGCTTGAACCTTGGCATCTGCATCGGCCACGGGCTGGCCTATATGTTGGGCCAAAGTAGCTTGCTGGGCGGCGTTAGCCTGGGACTGAGCGGAGAGCAGGAGGAAGGTTTTTTTATCGGATATAATGTCGCCGCCCACGCGCTTGCCGAAGGTGGCGGCATCGCCGTACACGTCGAGCAGGTCGTCGCGCAGTTGGAAGGCTAGGCCAATGTCAGTACCGAACTGGCGGAGGTGCTCGGCATCTTCCTCGGAAGCGCCGGCGAGGCGGGACCCCAGCTCCAGGCAGAAGCCGAGGAGGACGGCCGTTTTCAGCCGAATCATGTCCAAGTATTGGGCAATGCTGACTTGGGGCTCGGTTTCGAAATTCATGTCCCACTGCTGGCCTTCGCAGACCTCGGCAGCCGTCTGGCTGAAGCGGGCGAGGATGCGCGGGAGCAGCGCGGGCGGCACTTCCAGGAACAGTTCGTAGGCCCGCACCAGCATCACGTCGCCGGAAAGGATGGCCACGTTGGGGTTCCACTTTTCGTGCACGGTGGCCTGGCCGCGGCGCAGGGGCGCCTGGTCCATCAGGTCGTCGTGGAGGAGGGTGAAGTTGTGGAAGACTTCGGTGGCCAGGGCGGGCTTGAGGATGCCGCTGAGGTTGTCGGTGAAGAGGTGGGCGCCGAGCAGTGTGAGCAGCGGGCGGATGCGTTTGCCGCCCAGGCCCATGATGTAGCGGATGGGGGCGTAGAGGGTATCGGGCTGCTCGCCGTAGCTGAGCTGCGCCAAGGCGGCGGTGATGTTAGCGGGGAAGTCGGCTGGGGTCATAGGTGGTGCAAAGAACGGCAGGCGCGAGTAACCTCACCCCCGGCCCCTCTCCAAAAGAGAGGGGAGCCACGGCGGCGCTTACAAGGGCAAATTCAGTGTTTCTGGTATCAGCAAAAAAGCCCCGACTCTGGCTTGAGTCAGGGCTCTTAAAATCGTCAGGCTCCCCTCTCTTTTGGAGAGGGGCCGGGGGTGAGGTTCCGGCGGCTGAACTTACCGCCGCTTGCCCTTGAACCCGCCTTTGCTGCCACCCTTCCCACCGCTGTGGTCGCGGTAGCCGCGGGGCTCACTGTTGCGCTGCTTGCGCTCGTCGGCTTCGCGCTTTTTCACATGGTCGGGACGGTCGTCGACCAGCTCAAAGTCGATGGTGCGGTCGAGCAGGTTGGCGGATTTTACGACCACCATCATCTCGTCGCCGAACTGGATGATGCGCTTGTTGCGGCGGCCCACGATGCGGTAGTTGTCCTTGTCGAGCTCGTATTCGTCGCCGGGAATGTCGCTGATGCGGACCATGCCCTCGCACTTATTCTCCTCGATTTCGATGTACATGCCGCGCTCCGTCAGGCCCGATACGACGCCCTTGAAGGTGTTGCCGATTTCATCGGCCATGAACTCGACCTGCTTGAATTTGATACTGGCGCGCTCGGCGTTGGCCGCCAGCTTCTCGCGGGCCGAGGAGTGCTTGCACTCTTCTTCCACGGGCTCGACGGGCACGTTCTTGCCGCCGAGCAGGTAGTGCTCGAGCAGGCGGTGGGCCATCATGTCGGGGTAGCGGCGGATGGGCGAAGTGAAGTGCGAGTAGTGGTCGAAGGCCAGGCCGAAGTGGCCGAGCGGCTCGGTGGTGTAGATGGCCTTGCTCATGGTGCGAATGGCCAGGCCCTGGAGCACGTTTTGCTCGGGCTTGCCCATCACTTCGGAGCTGAGGTTGTTGAGCTCGGTGCTGATTTTTTTCGGGTTTTCGAGCTTGAGCTTGTAGCCGAATTTCTGGGCGAAGAGGGCGAAGGTTTGGAGGCGTTCGGGCTCGGGCGCGTCGTGGGTGCGGTACACCATGGTGAAGCGCGGCTTGGTCTTTTTGAGGTTGAACACGAACTCGGCCACCTTGCGGTTGGCCAGCAGCATGAACTCCTCAATCATCTTGTGGGCGTCCTTCCGCTCCTTCACGTACACGCCGAGGGGCTTGCCGTTCTCGTCGAGCCGGAACTTCACTTCCTGGGTTTCGAAGGTGATGGCCCCCTGCTTGAAGCGCAGCGCACACAGCTTATGCGCCATGTCGTTCATGATGTTTATCTCCTCGGCGTAGTCACCCTCCTTGCTTTCGATGCGCTCCTGCGCCTCCTCGTAGCTGAAGCGGCAGTCGGAGTGAATGATGGTTTTGCCGAACCACGACTCGTAGAGCTTGCCGTTTTCATCAAGCTCGAACACGGCCGAGAAGGTGAGTTTGTCCTCGTGCGGGCGCAGCGAGCAGAGTCCGTTGCTTAGGCGCTCGGGCAGCATCGGAATCACGCGGTCGACCAGGTACACCGAGGTAGCGCGGTGCTTGCCCTCGCGCTCTAGCTCGGTGCCGGGGCGCACGTAGTGGGTGACGTCGGCGATGTGCACGCCGATTTCCCAGTGGCCGTTTTCCAGCTTCTGAATGCTCAAGGCATCGTCGAAATCCTTGGCATCGGCGGGGTCGATGGTGAAGGTGGTGATGTTGCGGAAGTCGCGGCGGCGGGCAATTTCATCCTGCTCGATAACCTCGCTAATGCCTTCCGATTCCTCTTCCACTTCGGAGGGGAATTCGAAGGGCAGACCGAACTCGGCCATGATGGCGTTTATCTCGGCTTCGTTGCCGCCGGCCGCGCCGAAGTTGCGGATGACCTCGCCCACCGGCTGCCGGCTGCTGTCCTCCGGAAACTCGTTGATGCGGACCAGCACCTTGTCGCCGTTGCGCGATTCGTGCAGCAAATGCGGCGGCACGAACACGTCGAAATACACCTTGCGGTTGTCCGGCTTCACGAAGCCGAGCGTGCCCTGAATCTGGATGCGGCCCACGATTTCGGGGCGCACCCGCTTGAGCACTTCCACCACGTCGCCCATCGGCCGGCCATCGCGCGAGCCGCTGCGCAGGCGCACCCGCACCACGTCGCCCTGCAGGGCAAACTTGAGCTGGTCGGTGAACACGCGGATGTCGTCGGAGTCGCCCGTGCCCTCCGGCACCACGAAGGCGAAGTTGGGCGTGGCCAAATCGACGGTGCCAATGACGGTGTTCGACGGGGCGCGCTCGGGGCGGTCGTCGCCATCCACGTAGTCGAAGCCGGCCGAGCGGCGGCGGTGCACAATGGGGTCCTGGCCGAACTCGGCCTGCACCGAACGGTTGCGGGGCGGGGCGATGGGCGAAGATTCTTTTTTACCCGATTTTCGAGCGCTGGACGGCATCAAAGCCGCCGCTACGGCGTCCGCATCGGCAAGACGGTATTCGTCGTTTTGGAGCAGCGTAATGAGGCCGTTTTTGCGCAGCACCTTGATGTGGGCAAAAATCTCCTCGCGCTGGCCCTTGGTCGTGACGCCGAGGCGGCGCGAGAGCTGGCGGTAGGCGAGGACTTTGGTGGGGTTGTCGGCGAAGACGCGCAGGACTTGGTCTTGGGTGATGGCCGCGGGTTCGGGCTTTTCGCGCTTGGCGCGGGGAGCCCGGGAGTTTTCGGGGGTATTCATTTGGGGTAAAAGTGGCCGCCGAAAAGTGGTTTGGTCGCAGGCGGCGAGAGCGGAAAAATGAGTGGCTGGCTGGGCCGCGCCGCTTAGTGAAACGCGGGCCGGGCCGGGAGGTTGTAGCGCGGGCTCTGCGAGTCCGTGCGGGGTTTGGGATTGACGTAGTAGCCGCCAGAATCTTGAGCTTCGTCAGCGCTGCTTAAGTAGCGTCTGGCGGCGCAAGGTATTGAGGCAAGCGCGGAGTAACGCGAACCCCGTAGCGTGGACTCTGCAAGTCCGCGCATCGTTGGCCGATATGTCGTTCGCCCAGGCGCGGACTCGCAGAGTCCACGCTACGGAACGCTACGGTTAAGCCCGGCTAGCTACGGCGGCTTCGATGTCGGCCAGGCTGTCCTTCGGGATGGCGGCTAGCAGACCTTGGGTGTATTCGTGTTGGGGAGCGGCGTAGATGGCTGCCGCCGGGCCGCTTTCCACGATGCGGCCCTGGTGCATGACCAGCAGCCGGTCGCTCATAAACCGGGCCACGGACAGGTCGTGCGTGATGAACAAATAGGTGATACCGAACTCACGTTTGAGGTCGTTGAGCAGGTTCAGGACCTGCGCCTGCACCGAGACATCGAGGGCCGAAACCGACTCGTCGCAGACAATCAATTTGGGCTGCAAGGCCAGCGCCCGGGCAATGCAGATGCGCTGTCGCTGCCCGCCGCTGAACTCGTGCGGGTAGCGCTGGAAATGCTCGTCGCGCAGCCCCACGGTGCGCAGCAGCTCCAGCACCTTCGCCTTTTGCTGTTGGCGGGTGCCGCCCACGTTGTGCACGCGCATCGGCTCCCAAATGGCCTCGCCCACGGTCAGCATCGGGTTAAGGGCGGCGTAGGGGTCCTGAAACACCAGCTGCAAATCGCGCCGGCGGCGGCGCAGGTCCCCACTCGACAGCTTCGCCAAATCGGTCCCTTCAAACAGGATGCTGCCCGCCGTTGGTTCCGTGAGGCGGAGCAGGGCCCGGCCCAGCGTGGTCTTGCCGCAGCCCGACTCGCCCACGAGGCCGATGGTTTCGCCGGGGTAGAGCGTGAAGCTGACATCGTCCACGGCCCGCACGTAATCGGTGGCGCGACGGAAGAAGCCCTTGCGGAGGGGAAAGTAGACCTGGAGGTTTTGAACCTGGAGAAGCGGTTCAGCACCGCTAGCCGCGGCGGCCACGACGGGCGCAGAAATGGGCGCCGAAGTAAGCTCGGCAGGGCGTGGAACATCCCCCAAAACGCCATGTTCCACGGGGAACGTTTTGGCGGTTTCGATTTTATCGTGTAACTGCTGGGCCTCCACTTCGGGCGAAGATTCCGCAAGTGCCTCATCTGGCAGCGGAAGCAAGGGCTCGGGCTGAGCCAAAAGCTGCCCGCTAGCGTCTTCTCGCATGAAATCGGCCACCACGGGGAGGCGTTTTTTGCCCACCGAGAGGCGCGGACGGCACGCCAAAAGGCCTTTTGTGTACGGATGTTGCGGATTTGAAAAAATATCTAGCACCCTCCCCTGTTCCACGACCTTGCCCCGGTACATCACCAGAATACGGTCGGCGATTTCGGCCACCACCCCGAGGTCGTGGGTGATGAAGAGGACGGCGGTGTTGTGCTGGCGGCGCAGGTCGTCAATCAGGCGCAGCATGCGGGCTTGCACCGTCACGTCGAGGGCCGTGGTGGGCTCGTCGGCGATGAGCAGGGCCGGGCGGCAGGCCATGGCCATGGCAATCATGACGCGCTGCTTCTGGCCGCCCGAGATTTCGTGCGGGTAGCTGCCGAAAATGGCTTCGGGGCGTGGCAGCTGCGCCTCGGTGAACAGCTCAATGGTGCGGGCCTTGGCGGCGGCTTCGCTGAGGTCGGTGTGGAGGCGCAGGGCTTCCACCACCTGGCTGCCGCAGGTGTACACGGGGTTCAGCGAGGTCATCGGCTCCTGGAAAATCATGCCGATGTCGTTGCCGCGCACCTGGCGCAGGTCGGTTTCGGCGAGTTTCAGCAGGTCGGTCTGGCCCAGCTTTTCGGACTGGAAGAGGGCCTCGCCACTGGCAATGCGGCCGGGCGGCATCGGAATCAGCCCCAGCAGCGCCAGCGACGTCACGGATTTGCCCGAGCCGGATTCGCCCACAATGGCCAGCGTTTCGCCCCGGTTCAGCTCAAACGACACGTTGTCCACGGCCCGCACGTCGCCGCGGTGGCTGGAGAAGTCAATGGTGAGGTTGGAAACGGCGAGCAGCGGGTTGGGCACGGAGGGAATTATGGGTGGCAGTTTGGGGTGGTTTCGGTACGCAAGAACGTCAAGTACGCAGGAACGTCATGCTGAGCGCAGTCGAAGCATCTCTACCGCTTCGTTGGGGTAAGGCTCACTACAGATACTCCCTCAGAAAAAATCACCGCGTCTAAGCCGACAGCAGCATCAAATGTAGTTTTAATAAAGCTGCCACTTTCCTCAAAATCTAGGCTCATCAGCACATTTTGGTGGCTGAAACGGTCAAACTCTATTTCTTCTACGCCGATAAAATTGAGTTCTATATCGCACTGCTTGGTGAGCTTGTAATGCCCTGTTTCATCAACCTCTTTCGTCATCTCGAATGCAGATATGACAAAGGAAACCAAAGGCCAATAACCAGAATTAGACTCAAAAGTCACTTTTGCGACTGCTGCATCATGAAACCGTGGCCAGTATCCGAAATGCTCAAGAACAATTTCGGCATTGGTTATTCTAGCGATAGCAGGGTTTTGATTCTCTGACACGAAGTTCAATTTCTATGTTCACCGAAGCGGTAAAGATGCTTCGACTGCGCTCAGCATGACCGTTCTAAAGTGTGACCTTCTACGATTACCGTTCGACGTTCTGCCTCTCCCCTACTACGACAGCTTCTCAGCATCGGCAGCGACTAGGGGCTGGGGCTCGTTGGGAGCGGCGGCGGGCTGCGATTCGTTGAAAAAGCGGCTCTGGTTGAGCAGAATCAAGGCAACGCCGATGAAGATGGACGAATCGGCGATGTTGAAGATGGGGAAGCCGTTGCTGTACGAGCCACCGATGAGGGGCCAGGATTTGGGGAAATAACCCACGTACAGCGGCACGAAAATCATGTCGATGACCTGGCCATAGAACCAGCGCGTGGGCGAGCCTACCGGGGCGTTATTGTAGATAATTCCGTAGAAAATCGAGTCAATCAGGTTGCCGACCGCGCCGCCGAGAATGAGAGCCATGCAGGCAATATAGCCGGCTGCCACGTGCTGGCGGCAGAGGCGAATAATGTAGTAAATCAGCCCGCCCACGGCCAGCATGCGGAAGCCGGTGAGCACCAGCTTGCCGTAGGGCGCGGGTAGCTCGGCCCCGAAGGCCATGCCAGGGTTCAGCGTGTAGGTGAGCTTGGCCCACTGGCCGAAAATCGGGATTTCGCCGGCCGAACCTAGCTGCATGTAGGTGTGCACCAAATACTTCGAGAGCTGGTCGATGGCGATGATGAACAGGGCCAGCAGGAAGAATTTAGCTGCGTTTTGCTGGCGAGTGGTGAGCGTTGGGTGCATTTCAGAGGGTGCCCGGGGGCGGAATTGGCGGGCAAAAGGCAATAAAAAACGTCATGCTGAGCGAAGCGCAGCGGAGTCGAAGCATCTCTACCGCTTCGTTGTGGGGAGTGAAATTACGACCCCGGTAGAGATGCTTCGGCTGCGCTATGCTTCGCTCAACATGACGTTCTGGTATTCAGTGCTCCATTAGCCCCGCAGAAAAAGGCGTTATGCCAGATTCTCCGAGTCAGGAGCTACCAGCGGCTCGCTGTATTTCTCAATCACAGTCACGGGTTCTTCCTGCTTGAAAAAACGGCTCTGGTTGAGCAGAATCAATGCCACGCCGATGAAAATGGAGGAATCGGCGATGTTGAAGATGGGCCAGAGCGAGACGTACTTCCCTCCTATCAGCGGCCAGTTTTGGGGCAGGAAGCCTTCGTAGATGTCCACGTAGAGCATATCGATGACCTGGCCGTAGAACCAGCGCGTGGGCGAGCCAAACGGCGCGTTGTCGTAGATAATGCCGTAGAAAACCGAATCAATCAGGTTGCCCACGGCGCCGCCGAGGATGAGAGCCATGCAGGCGATGTAGCCGCCGGCGGCGCGCTGCTTGCAGAGGCGGATAATGTAGTAGCTCAGGCCAAACACGGCCAGCAGGCGGAACCCACTGAGAACCAGCTTGCCATAGGGCGCAGGCAGCTCGGCGCCGAAGGCCATGCCGGGGTTCAGCGTGTAGTGTAGCTTGGCCCAGTGGCCAATGAGCGGAATTTCGCCCGCCATGCCGGGCTGCATGTAGGTGTGCACGGCCCACTTCGAGAGCTGGTCAAAGGCAATGACGAACAGCGCCAGCAGGAAGAATTTAGCCGCGTTTTGCTGGCGAGTGGTGAGCGTTGGATGCATTCAGACGGGGCCAAAAGTGGCGGGAACGACGGCCTGTTTTATTACCGTCCTTTTGTACCTTTTACAACTGATTATCTGAGGTTTTGTGCGACCAAAGACGAGCTTATTGAGTGTTTGTACGGCCGAGGACTCGCCGGGGATTTCACCTCCCGGCGAGTCGTTCAGCATCAGGCAGTTGCGACCTCCAACCGAACCGGCACAGAGTAGTCATCAAATTCGAGCACCGAGCCGCCGTTCACGTCGGCCGCGAACGTGAGGGCGAGGGCCTGCGTTTCGGTGCGGATGTAGTCGCCGAACGCGGCCACGGCGGCCGTGAGCTCGGGCTGCTGGTCGGCCAGCGTGACGCGGATTTTGTCCTGCACTTCCAGGCCCGAGTCTTTGCGCAGGTTCTGGAGGCGGTTCACCAGCTCGCGGGCGAGGCCTTCCTGGCGCAGCTCGTCGGTCAGGGTCACGTCGAGGGCCACGGTGAGGGGGCCGTCGGTGGCCACGAGCCAGCCGGGCAGGTCGTCGGTGCGGATTTCCACATCGTCGGGAGCAAGCGTGATGGGCTGGCCATCGACTTCCACGGCGAGGCTTCCCTCCTTCTCCAGCTTCGAGATTTCGGCGGCCGTCATCTGCTGAATGCGGGCGCCCACGGCCTTCAGGCGCGGGCCGTATTGCTGGCCGAGGCGCTTGAAATTGGGCTTCACCGACTTCACCAGCACGCCGCTTTCGCTCTCGTCGTCGAGGAATTCGATGTGCTTCACGTTGATTTCGGCGCAAATCAGGTCCTCCACAAGGCCGACTTGCTCCTTGGTCGAATCGTTCAGCACCGGCACCAGGATGCGTTGCAGGGGCTGGCGCACCTTCAGCACCGACTTTTTGCGCAGCGAGTGGGCCAGCGAGCTGATGCGCTGGGCCAGCTCCATGCGCTCCTCCAGCTTCGGGTCGATGCGGGCCGTGTCGGCTTCCACCAGCAGCGTGAGGTGCACCGACTCGGGGGCCAGGGGCGTGTTTTTGGCCACGGCTTCGGCGCGCATGCCGTCGGTCATGTTCTTGTACAACCACTCGCCGAAGAAGGGCGCGATGGGCGACATCAGCTGCGCCACTACCACCAGGCATTCCTGCAGGGTTTCGAAGGCAGCGCGCTTATCCTGAGTCAGTTCGCCCTTCCAGAAACGGCGGCGCGAGAGGCGCACGTACCAGTTCGAGAGCTGGTCGGTCACGAAATCCTGGATGGCGCGGGCGGCCTTCGTGGGGTCGTAGTTGTCCAAATGCCCGCGTGCTTCCACAATCAGCGACTGCAGCTTGCTCAGCACCCAGCGGTCCAGCTCGCTCAATTCGGCGTGCGGCACGCGGTCGAATTCGCTGGTTTGAAACTCGTCCAGGTTCGCGTAAAGCGCATAGAACGAGTACGTATTGAACAGCGTGCCGAAGAAACGACGCTGCACTTCGGTCACGCCGGCGGGGTCGAACTTGAGGTTGTCCCACGGTGGCGCGTTGGCGATGAGGTACCAGCGGGTGGCATCGGGGCCGAACTGCTTGATAGTGGCAAACGGGTCGACGGCGTTGCCGAGGCGCTTGCTCATCTTCTGGCCGTCCTTAGCAAGCACCAAGCCATTGGCAATCACGTTTTTGAAAGCCACGGAGTCTTCCAGCATCACGGCCAGGGCGTGCAGCGTGAAGAACCAGCCGCGCGTTTGGTCCACGCCTTCAGCGATGAAATCGGCGGGGAAATTCTTCTGGAACTGGCCCTCGTTTTCGAGCGGGTAGTGCCACTGCGCGTAGGGCATGGCGCCGCTGTCGAACCACACGTCGATGAGGTCGGGCTCGCGGTACATGGGCTGGCCGGTGGGCGAGACGAGGAAAATATCGTCCACGTATGGCCGGTGCAGGTCCACTTTTTCGCCGTTGGCGTAGGGGTTGTGGGTCATGATTTCGGCCGCCACGGCCTTGTCAATCTCCGCCTTCAACTCGGCGATGCTGCCGATGCAGATTTCCTCCGTCCGGTCCTGGGTGCGCCAGATGGGCAGCGGCGTGCCCCAGTAGCGCGAGCGGCTTAAGTTCCAGTCTACCAGGTTCTCCAGCCAGTTGCCGAAGCGGCCGGTGCCGGTGCTTTCGGGCTTCCAGTTGATGGTTTTGTTGAGCTCGATGAGCCGGTCCTTCACCGCCGTGGTCTTGATGAACCAGGAATCGAGCGGGTAGTAGAGCACGGGCTTGTCGGTGCGCCAGCAGTGCGGGTAGGTGTGCTCGTACTTCTCCACTTTGAAGGCCGTGCCGTCGCCCTTCATCTTGATGACGATGCTCTCGTCCAGCGTTTTATAGTCGGCGCCGGATTCGTCGTGGCCGTCGTAATTCTTCACCCAGCGGCCCGCGAACTCGCCCATTTGGGGCACGTAGCGGCCCGTCCGGTCCACGATGGGGCCGAGCGTGCCTTCGGCATCCGGCACCATCAGCGCCGGGATGTCGGCCAGCTGCGCGGCCCGGAAGTCATCGGCGCCAAACGTGGGCGAGATGTGCACGATGCCCGTGCCGTCCTCCGTGGTCACGAAGTCACCGTTGATGACGCGGAAAGCCCGCTCCTGCCCTTCAAACGGCGTGAAATCGAACAGGCGCTCGTACTTGATGTCGATTAGGTCGGCGCCGGTGAATTCACCGTCAATTAACCACGCAGTTATTTTACCTGCTTTATCTAAGAGCTTAGAATTATTGTCTTTATAACCCTGACCTTTAATTAAATCCAACCCATTAGCGAAAAAATACTTAGCGAATAAATCTTTTGCTAGTATTACGTGGATTGCCTCTTCAGTATAAGGGTTATAAGTGCGAACCAAAAGGTATTTTATGTTCTTGCCAACAGCCAATCCTGTATTCGCTGGCAAAGTCCAAGGAGTAGTTGTCCATGCAAGAAAGAATACATTACCAGACGCGCCTATCAAAGACTTAGGCAGATATCCGCCTTCTGTTTCTGTCAGAAATTGAGTATCTTCCTTTAGTTGAAGCACCTTCTGAAAAAGTTTCTCGGACTTCTCATCCCATTTCACCTTGAACTGTGCCACCACGGTCGTGTCCTTCACGTCCTTGTAGGTGCCGGGTTGGTTCAGTTCGTGCGACGACAGGCCGGTGCCGGCGGCTGGCGAATACGGCTGGATGGTGTAGCCCTTGTAGAGCAAGCCTTTGTCGTAGAGCTTCTTGAGCAGTGCCCAGCAGCTCTCGATGTATTCCGGCTCGAAGGTCACGTAGGGGTCGTTGAGGTCGACCCAGTAGCCCATTTTCTCGGTCAGGTCGTCCCACTGCGCCTTGAAGCGCATGACGGTTTCCTTGCAGCGCTGGTTATAATCCTCCACGCTGATTTTCTTGCCGATATCCTCCTTCGTGATGCCCAGCTCCTTCTCCACCTGCAGTTCGATGGGCAGGCCGTGGGTGTCCCAGCCGCCTTTGCGGGGCACTTGCTTGCCCAGCAGCGTCTGGTAGCGGCCGAAGATGTCCTTCACCGTCCGCGCCATGACGTGGTGGATGCCGGGCGCGCCGTTGGCCGACGGGGGGCCTTCGTAAAACACGAACGTGGGCTGGCCTTCGCGGCTGCTCACGCTCTTTTCAAAGATGCCGTGCTCCTTCCACCAGGCGAGGATGTCCTCGCCGAGCTGGCCGTAGTTGAGCGGCTGCTTGTATTCGGGGTATTTCATTGTCAGTTTTAGAACGATGTAGAGACGCATACTTGCGTCTCGTCGTTGAACGGTAATCGATAGAATTTCAGGGCAAACGAGGCCTGCACGGCGCAGACGACGAGACGCAAATATGCGTCTCTACATCGTTCTAGATTGAGTAATCGCCTTCGTAATCAGAGGCTTTGTGCATTTCTTTCAGGTTCAGGTCGGCGTCATCGTCCTCCTCGTGGTACGACTCGTCGTAGTGGCGAATGAGGGCGTTGGTATCCGTGTCGCCCTTGCCGTGCTCAAAGGTCACGAGCAGCGAGGGCAACAGTATCAGGTTGGAGAAGTTGGTTATCAACAGCGACGCCGACATTAGCATTCCCAGCGCCTTGGTGCCGCCAAATTCGCTGAAGGCGAAGATGCTGAAACCCACGAATAGCACGATGCTGGTGTATATCATGCTGGTGCCCGCCTCGCTCAGCGTGACGGATACGGCTTCGCGCACCCGGCCGCCGTTCAGCGCCATTTCCTGGCGGAATTTAGCCAGCAAATGGATGGAGTTATCCCCATCAATCCCCAGCGCAATCACGAAAATCAGGGCCGTGCTGGGCTTGAGCGCGATGTTGAAATAGCCCATGATGCCGGCCGTGAGAATCAGCGTGACGGCATTGGGGATAAGGGCAAAAAGCACCGTTTTGAACGAGCGGAAGAGGATGAGCACCACCAGACCCACCAGCCCGAAGGCCATGAACAGGCTGTCGCGCAGGGTGTGAATGACGTACTCGTTGCCCTTGGTGAAGATGATGGTCGTGCCCGTGGGGCGGATGTCCATGCCTGTGCCTTTGAAGATGCGATTCATCTCCGGGATGATTTTCGTGTTCATCAGCGTGTCCAGGTTTTGGGAGCCGATGTCGGCGATTTTCAGGCTGATGCGGGCTTTCTGGCTCGTGCTGTCGATGAAGGAGCGCAGCAGCTTGCTGTTCATGCCCGCCCCACCAGCCGAGCCACCCGAGTTAGCCAGCGCGCTGAGGATGAAGTTTTTTTCCGAGTTATCGGGCAGACGGTAAAACGACGGGTTGCCGTTGTAGAACGCCTGGGTGCTGGCCTTGAGGAAAGTCACCAGGCTGACGGGTGGCGACAGCTCCGGCTGCGTCCGCAGGTACTTCTCGAACTGGTCGATTTTTTCCAGGTTTTTCAGCTTGAAAAGGCCCTTTTTCTTGTGCGTGTCGACCTCGAATTCCAGCGGCATCACGCCATTGAAGTGGCTTTCGAAGAAGGCCAAATCGGAGTTCACGGAGCTTTTCTTGGGCAGGTCGTCCACCATGTACGACACGGCTTCGATGCGCGAGATACCGATAGCGGCGCCCGCCACCAGCACCAGCGCGGCGATGTAGACGGTGGGCCGGCGGTCAAGCACGAGGTGGTCGAAGAACTCCAGCAGCTTGGTAAGGGGCGCGGCGTCGAGGTGCTCCAGCTGCTTGGGCGTGGGCGGCGGCAGGTAGGTGAAAGCGGCCGGAATCAGGATGAAGCTGATAATGAAGGCCGCGAAAATGTTGATGGTGGCGACCAGGCCAAACTGGTAGAGAATGGCAATATCCGTGAAGGCAAACACGATGAAGCCCACGGCCGTGGTCGTGTTGTTCATCAGGGTCACGAGGCCGATTTTGCGGATTACCCGCGTCATGGCCAGCATCTGGTTGCCCGATTTTCGGTAGTCGTAGTGGTAGCGCGAAAGCAGGTAGGTACAGTTCGGGATGCCGATAACGATAATGATACTGGGAATCAGGCCTGTGAGCAGGTTGATTTTGAAGCCCAGCAGCACAATCGAGCCAATACACCAGATGACAGTGACGCCTACCACAATGAGCGGAAACACCACCGCCGACCACGTCCGGAAGAACACCAGTAGCGTAATCCCGGTCACAATCATGGCCAGGATAGTGAAGAATTTCATCTCCCCGGCCACTTTGCTCGTCATCGTGGAGCGCACGTAGGGCAGGCCGGCGTAGTGCAGCTTGATACCCGTTTTCTTCTCAAACTGCGCGGCGAAGCCCAGAATGTTGTTCATCACCGCCTGCCGCTTCGAGGAATTCAGGTACTTGGGGTCCATCGTAAGAGCCAGCAGCGTAGCCCCGGTGCTGGGGCTGATGAGCTGGCCCTTGTAGAACTCCACGCTGTTCACCACGCGCATCAGGCTGTCGAGCTCCTTCTGCGAGCGGGGTGGATTCCTGAAAATCGGGGCGGCCTTGAAGCTGTTATTGGTTGTGTCCTTCGTGATGTTGAGCAGCTTGCTTACGCTGAGCACGCCGTTCACGCCCTGCACTTTGGCCAGCGTATCGGTCAGGATGCGGAACTCATTGAAATTGCCCAGCTTGTACACCGAGCTGTCCTGCATGCCGATAACCAGCACATTGCCATCCTCGCCAAACGTTCGCTTGAACTGCTTGAAGTAGAGCATGTCCGGGTCCTGCTCGCTCACCACCTGGGCGAAGTCGTAGGTCATTTCCACGTCCTTGGCTTTGTAGGCCATGAAAACCGTGATGACGGCCAGCACCGCGACCAACGTGAGGCGGAATCGGATGATGAAGACGGCGAGCTTTTCCCACATAAAATCCTTGTAAAGAGGCAAAGTTACGTAAGCGCGGCGCGGGCGCGTTTTGCGCGCATCAGCCAACAACTAAAAACAAAACCGCTCCCGGGGGTAGGCCGGGAGCGGTGAGGCAATCTGGGAAACGAGGAAAGGGTTATTTCACGACCTCAAGCCAGCCTTTCCAGCTTTCGCCGGTGGCGCTTTCGAGGCGGTAGTAATAGAGGCCCACGGGCGTATTTTCATCGCCCCAGGTGCCGGCGTAATCCTTCTGCTCATACACCAGGCGGCCCCAGCGGTTGAAAATCTGGATATCCACTTTGCTGGTAGTCACAAAGGGGCGGAAAGTGTCGTTGAGCTTGTCGCCGTTGGGCGTGATGATGTTGGGCGTATCGAAGCCGCGCACGGGCACCGGCACAATGAGCGACGCTTCGCAGCCGGGGCCATAAACGGCCGTCAGGCGCACCTGGTAGGGCGTGGTGGTAGTGGGGGCCGTGTACACGTGCGTGGGGTTTACTTCGGTGCTGGTGGGCGTGTTGTCGCCGAAATCCCAGCGGTAGCTGGTGGCCCCGGTCGTGGTGTTGATGAAGCTAACCGGCTTGTTCACCAGATTGGGAGAGCTGGCGGTAGCGGCCAGCACGGGCGGCGTCGGAATGGTGAACTGCACCGAGTCGCGCCCCAAGCAGCCCGTAGGGTTCACTACGCGCACCAGGTAGCGGATATTCGTGGTGGGGCTCACCGTGATGGTGCGCCCCGTGAGGGTGGGCTGGCCGGGGGCCGTCCAGGTGTAGGTAGAGCCCGCGCCGAAATCCGCCACGCTCAGAGTGGTAGGTGTGCCGGCGCAGATGGTGCGGGCCGGGCCGGCCGATACCGTGAGGCGGGGAATAACTTTCACCGTCACCGTGTCGGTGGCCGAACAGCCGCCCACGTTAGCCGGCGTCGCAATCGTGATGGTGTACTTGGTTGTCACAGCCGGGCTCACCGTAATGCTGGCTCCCGTGCGGGTGGGTTGGCCGGGGGCCGTCCAGGTATAGGTCACGTTGGGCATCCCCGTCGATTGGTTGGTTGCCGAGAGCGTGACCGACGAGCCCACGCAGATGGTTTGGCGGGCGCTGGCGGCCACGCGGGGCTGCGGCACGGCATACACCGTCACGGTATCGACGGTGGTGACGCTCTGCAGGCAGTTGTTGGTATCGAAAACCGTGAGGCGCACGGCGTATTTGCCGGGCGTGGTGTAGGTGGTGGTGGCGTTGTTGGCCTGGGTGGAAGTCTGGCCGTTGCCAAAGTTCCAGAGCGTGCTGGTGCCGGCTGAGTTCGGCCGGTTGAAATAGAACGTGGCGGGCGTGCAAAGATTGGCCACCCGAACCGTGCTGGTGGAAGTAACCGTTGGCACAAACGTGGCCGTGAGCTGCAGCACGTCAATCTTGAACGCCGCATTGTTCCAGCTCGAGCCGTTGGTGGCCGACCAGGCATTGGGCGTGGTGGGCAGCACGCCCGTGCCTACGCACATCGACTGGTAGATAATGCCCCGCTTATCGAAGCGCGAAGTACCGCCATCGACGTGGGCCGAGCCGTTGCCGAAGAACGTGGCATACACTAGGTTCTGGGCATCGCCCGAAAGCTGGGCAATGTAGAAATAGCCAAAGCTGCCCGTGCCACCCGTGCTCCGAATGGCGTTGGGCGTCACGGGCATCCCGGCGTTGTTGCCGCCCCAGCCCGAAATCACAATCTGCCCGCAGTTGTCCACCAGAAACGCCGTGGGCGAAATCTGGCCCACCGTTCCGTTGCCGATGACCGTAGAATAGATGCCGGAGGTAAGCCGGGCATTCAGCTTCTGAATAAACTGCCGGCTATTGGGATTGCCGTACAGACCGGTGGTGATGGGGTACACGCCATCGGTCTGGCCGTAGGCATACACTTCGCCGCGCTTGTTGAGCTGCACAAAATAAGTCTGGTCGTAGCTGCTGGTGCCCAAGTAGGTGCTCTGCGCGAGGTCATCGCCGGCGGCCGAGATGCGCGACACGAAACCATCGGCCGAACCGCCCGAGTACAGCGACTTGAAGCCGGCAGCTGTGCCCGGGAAGTTGGCGCTGACCGTGCCACCGCCCACAAACACGTTGTTCACGCTATCGAGCTGAATCGAGTAGCCGGCATCGGTATTGTTGCCGCCCAGGTAGTTGCTCCACGTCAGCGCCGTGAGGCCGGTATTGAGCTTGGCCACCACGGCATCGGAAATGCCCCCGCCCGAGGTGCGCTGGAACGCCTGCGCCGTGGTGGGAAAGTTGGTCGACTGCGTGATGGAGGCGATGTAGATGTTGTTCTGGCGGTCAACGGTCACGTCGCCGCGGTAGTTGTCGCCGTAGTTGTTGTTCAGCACGCCGGTCACCTGGCCATCGTTCGCGCTACCGCCCAGGAAGGTAGAGGCCAGCAGCGTAGAGCCCGTGGCGTTCAGCTTGCTCAGGATAATGTCGGCCCCGCCGTTGGCCGTGCGGTCGTACGCCGTGGTCGAAGTCGGGTAGTTGGTCGAGCTGGTCGAACCCAGAATCACCAGGTTGCCGGCCCCGTCCACCACCAGGCTGTGGGGGTGGTCGTCGAGGTTGCCGCCGATGTAGGTAGCATACAGGCGGCTGGCCGGGCCGGTCGTGGCCGTAGGGTTATACTTGATGATGCCAATGTCCTGACTGCCCGAAAAAATGGCACTATACGCGCCCACCGTGGTCGGGAAGCCCAATGAAAACACCACGCCACCGGAGTACAGGTTGCCCAGCGAGTCGTAGGTAGCCGTGTAGCCGTAATTGCTGGCCGACGAGCCGCTGTAGCTCGAATACACCAGCACGGGGTCGATGACGAGCGGCAGGTCGTGGTTGTAGCCTTGCGGCAGCGCAAATTTCACGGTATTGCCGGCGCTCAGGGCGTACTCGCAGGCCACGCGCTGGCGCTTGCCTTCCACCAGTTGGTAGGCGTAGGGGCGCTGCTCCACCACGGTGCCCACGCTGGTCCCGATGTGCAGGGCCCCGTCCACCACGCTCAGCTTGGTCTGGCCGGCGTAGCGCAGGGCAATGCGCCGGGCGTCGGCCCCGGCGGCCACTTCAAAGTCGTATTCCAGCACCCGCTCCTTGCTGTAGAAGTGCAGGTCGATGCCGGGGTACAGGGCTTCGTAGCGCACCTCGCCGTAGCCAGGCACGTTGCTGGCCCAGCGGCTCTCGTCGTTGCCCAGGAAGTAGTTGTTGAGGCCCGGCAGCTGGGTTTCGCCCTTCACGGCTGCGTCCAGGTTGGCCCCCACAAACGTGGTGGAGTACGCGTGCGCCCGAATGCGCTCTTTGGCCGATGGCGCGGCCGTCTTGTGGTGCAGTTCCTCTACCTGCTTGCCGTCGTAAAGCGCCTGCACCAGCCGGCCGTGCTCCAGAAACAAGCGGCCGGAGGGCACGTCAGCGGCAAACAGTACCGGCTTGTCCCACTGCCGTTGGTTGGCAACAAACTCGATGGCGGTAGCCGGAGCCGGAGCCACTACGGTAGGCGGGCCCGCCAGTGCCGGCAGCGAAGCTAAAACAAGCCCAAGCTGCAGCGTAGTATTCGTTAGGTTCATAAAATGTGGAAAGGGAAAAAATGAAGCGTAAGGTTTTAATCAAAAAAGTCGGTCAGTTCGCTAAGCAAGAAGCTTACCGAACTGACCGACTTTTTTGAATCTGAATGAACTTTTTGTGAATTTATATTCGAAAGGCTCACCGTGCGCCTGCCTGCTATCCCAGCTGCTCGAAGATGCGGCGCGGGCTCACGGCCTCGCCGATGTAGGCGCGCAGCTCCGCAATGGCCATGCGGGTCTGCTCGCGCGAGTCGCGGTGGCGCACGGTCACGGTGTTGTCCTCCAGCGTCTGGCCATCCACCACAATGCAGAAGGGCGTGCCGATGAGGTCCTGCCGGGTGTAGCGCTTGCCGATGGCATCACGCTCTTCCAGCACGAGGCGGAAGTCGTACTTCAGCGCGTCGAAGATTTCCTGGGCTTTCTCGGGCATGCCGTCTTTGCGCACCAGCGGGAAGATGGCGGCCTTCACCGGGGCCAGGGCCGGGTGCAGCTTCAGGAAGGTGCGGGTTTTGGTTTGCTGGGCGTCGCCCTCCCCTTCCGTGATGGTTTCTTCCTGGTAGGCGTTGCAGAGCGTGGCCAGGAACAGGCGGTCGGCGCCCACCGAGGTTTCCACCACGAAGGGCACGTAATTGCCGTAGGCCTTGCCGGTGGCGGGGTCGATGTCGGCGTCGAAGTACTGCTGCTTCTTGCGGCTCAGGTTCTGGTGCTGGGTCAGGTCGAAGTCGGAGCGCGAGTGAATGCCCTCGATTTCCTTAAAGCCGAAGGGGAATTCAAACTCGATATCCACGGCCGCCTTGGCGTAGTGGGCCAGCTTATCATGGTCGTGGAAGCGGAGCTTTTCGGCCGGCAGGCCGATGGCCTCGTGGAACTTGCGGCGGGCGGCCTTCCAGGTGTCGTACCACTCGCCTTCGGTGCCGGGGCGCACGAAGAACTGCATCTCCATCTGCTCAAACTCCCGCATGCGGAAGATGAACTGGCGGGCCACAATCTCGTTCCGGAAGGCCTTGCCAATCTGGGCAATGCCAAACGGCACTTTCATGCGGGCCGACTTCTGCACGTTCAGGAAGTTCACGAAGATGCCCTGGGCCGTTTCGGGGCGCAGGTACACGGGCGGCGCGTCCGAGTCCACGGCCGAGCCTTGGGTAGAGAACATCAGGTTGAACTGGCGCACATCGGTCCACTTACCGGTGCCCGATACGGCGCACTTGATGTTTTCATCGATGATGAGCTGGCGCACGCCGGCCAGGTCGTTGGCCGTGAGCAGGCGGCCCATCTCGGCCAGCAGGGTTTCGGCGCGGGTCAGCTCGCCGTTTTTCTCGTATTCGGCGGCTTTTTCTTCGAGCAGCACGTCGGCGCGGTAGCGTTTCTTGCTGTCGAGGTTGTCAATCAGCGGGTCGTTGAAGCCCGCCACGTGGCCGCTGGCTTCCCAGGTGCGCGGGTCCATGAAAATGGCCGCGTCGATGCCCACCACGTTGCCGTGCAGCTGGGTCATGGCGTCCCACCACAGGCGCTTGAGGTTATTTTTCAGCTCCACGCCGTTGGGGCCGTAGTCGTACACGGCGGCCAGGCCGTCGTAGATTTCCGAGGACTGGAACACGAAGCCGTATTCCTTGGCGTGGGCCACGATATCTTTTAGTTGCGCGGGTTCTGATGCTGGATTCATGCCCGCAAAAGTAGGCCGATGCGGCTGAAGCTGAAACTTGTGCGTAGAAGGCGCAAAATCGGGCCCGTCGCCACGCTACTATTATAAGAACGTCATGCTGAGCGCAGCCGAAGCATCTCGCGTGCTGCCACTAATCCTTTCTCCCGCAACGATTGGTTTACGACTGCCCGCGAGGCGCTTCGGCTGCGCTCAGCATGACGTTCTTTTTTGATACCTGTTTCTGCTCACGTCACAATTCGGTAACATAGCGTCTGTAAGCAACCTGCCTACCTTTGGCCCATGATTACAATCAATTTCCCACAAAACCGCATTTTATGTTTGGTTTAGAACCTCACGTGCTTTTGCTTCTTGGCATTTGCCTGCTGGCGGCCTGCGCGTTCGAGTTCGTGAATGGCTTCCACGACACGGCCAACGCCGTGGCCACCGTTATTTATACCAACGCCCTGCGCCCCTGGGTGGCCGTGGTGTGGTCGGCGTTCTGGAACTTCATCGGCGTGTTTGCCGGCGGCATTGGCGTGGCCATGGGCATCATTTACCTGCTGCCCGTCGAAACGCTGGTCGACCAGAACGTGTACCACGGCATTGCCATGGTGGGCGCGCTCATCCTGGCCGCCATCATCTGGAACGTGGGCACTTGGTACTACGGCATTCCGGCCTCCAGCTCGCACGCCCTCATCGGCTCGATTCTGGGCGTGGGCATCGCCTTCTCGCTGCTGCCCGACTCGCGCGGCGCGGCCGTGAACTGGAGCAAGGCCGGCGAAACCGGCATTGCCCTGCTGGTCGGGCCACTGCTGGGCTTCGCGCTCACCATCGGCATGATGTTTTTGTTTAAGCGCTTCGTGCCCAGCAAGGCCATTTTCAAGGAGCCGCACAAGCGCAAGCCCCCACCCCTTTGGATTCGCCTCACCCTCATCACCACCTGCACGCTGGTGAGCTTTTTCCACGGCTCGAACGACGGCCAGAAGGGCGTGGGCCTCGTGATGCTGATTCTGATTGGCATCGTGCCCTTCCGCTTCGCCCTCGACGAAACCAAGAACCCGCTCGACCTGCGCGAGTCGCTGGGCAAAATCGAGTACGTCATCAACCGCGTCAACCGCGCCGACCTCAGCCCCAACGACCAGAAATCCCTCACGGAAATCCAAGCCAAAACCGCTGACCTGGACCGCATCTTCGAAGGCAAGACCAACGTGAAGGACCTGCCCCAGCAAGCGCGCTTCGAAATCCGCCGCGACGTGCTGCTGCTCGCCAACCAGTCGAAAAAGCTGCTGGCCTCGCCCAACGTGAGCCTCAGCACCCAGGACCGCAACATCTACGACGCGGCTACCAAGGAGATGAAAACCTTCACCGACTACGCCCCCTGGTGGGTGCTGCTGATGGTGAGCCTATCGCTGGCCGTGGGCACGATGATTGGCTGGCAGCGCATCGTGAAAACCATCGGCGAGCGCATCGGCAAGGAGCACCTGAGCTACGCGCAGGGCGCCAGCTCCGAGCTGGTAGCCGCCGCCATGATTGGCATCAGCACGCAGTTCGGCCTGCCCTCTTCCACCACGCACGTGCTCACCTCCAGCATTGCGGGCAGCATGGTGGCCAGCCGCGGCGTGAAGAACATCAACCCCGGCATGGTGCGCAACATTGCCCTGGCCTGGGTACTCACGCTGCCCGTCACCATGGTGCTGTCGGGCCTGCTGTTTCTGCTGTTCCGCGCCGTGCTCGGCTAAGCGCCCCGAACCTGGAAAACACAAAAAAGGCTGCCCAATCGGGCAGCCTTTTTTGCTGATAACCAAAACTGGAGTATGAGGCCCGTTTTGGGTTTGCGTTCCAGAAACGGGGATAACCGCCCTGTTTTTAGTTACTTATCCACTTATCCACAGAGAAAACCCGGGGAAATGTGGATAAACTCCGGCCTACTTGGGCCACTGCACCTCCATGTCGTCGTTGATAAACACGCCGAAATTCACGAATTGCAGCTCGCCTTCCTCGAAGTATAAGTCAATCATCGACTTCTCGTAGGACAGACGCACGGCGCCTTCTTCCATCGTTTCGAGTTCGGGCGTGGGCTGGTTGTGGCGGGCCATGATGGCCTTCACCTGGTCCACGCTCAGGCCGAAGATGGCCTCGCCGAAGAGGCGCATGTTGGGGTTGTCGGTTTCGATGCAGCTCAGGCGGAAGTCGTCTTCGCGGTCGAAGTAGAGCGAGAGCAGGTACTCTTCCTCGTGGTAGTTCCAGGCCTGGTGCTCGAAATCGTCGTCGTCGTCCGACTCCTCAATCTCCTCGGGCTCGCCCACGAGGGTGCGTACTTCGTCCATGGTGGCGCCGAAGCGCAGCGGGCCCATGCCGGTGCCCAGAATGATTTCGTTTTCCTCGATGCTGGAGGGTTGGGGGGTGCTCATGGGGTTGGGGTAAAGGATAGTAGGCAAAGGTAGGGCGGTAATGATTAGTGGTTAATGGCTAGCGGTTAATGATTGAGGATTCGGGCCATTAATTCTTACCCGTTAACCACTAATCGTTATTTCCCATACTTTTCCACAAACGCCTCCTTCTGCCGGATGTATTCCGGATTGGCCTTGGCCTCGTCCCACTTGCGCTTGAAAATGGCGGCGGCTTCCACCTTATCCACATCAGGGTGGGGATTGCGGGGCAGCTCGGCCCGGCCGTGGGCACCGCTCTGGCCTTTCTTGTCGTCGGGCACGGGGCCGTCGTATTTCTTGCCGCCTTTGTGGTTGGCGTAGCGCCGGGCCCGGGTGAAGCCCATCTGGATGAATTTGCGGGCCATGTCGGCCCCCACAAAATCGTGGGCCTTCAAATACGCCTCAAACAGGCCGTGAATCGTCTCCGATGACTCCCGGGCCGCCGCCGCGTCTTTGAAGCGCCAGTGGGGCAAAATTTCGCCCTTGTAGGGCTGCACCAGCAGCACGCCCTGCTCGCCCCGCCCTACGCGGTACAGCTCCGGGTGCTGGCGGAAATCCGTGGTGTGGAAATCGAGGGTGTAATCGAACGGCATGGCGAATAGGCGCAAGGGTGGCTTTAGCCCTCTTTACGCACTTTTCCACAAAGCGGCAGGGATAACCCGGGGCTTGCGCTGCTTTGCGCACCGGCTGCTCCAATTTTTAGCGCGAGGGCCGCTGGGCAGGTTTTTCGAAAACCACGGGCGCCGGGCCCGAATCGGAGGAATGTCTTTTCCCGGTTTTCCCCACTTTTATTTTTTGATTAAATTTTTTTCTAAAAAACTCTTTTTGTTTCCACTCATTAGGTCGGTTGATAAGTGGAAAAGCCCAAAGGGTTATCCCCAGCGTGGATAACGTGGGGGAAACGACAGTCTTATCCACGCACTATCCACCGGCATTGTGGAAAATAAAGCACTGATTATCTAGTCGATAATTCGTTTTTCAACATGTCCACCGGGTTTCCACATTTTCCTGTCCCCACGAAAATGGGCGGTGTGGGAAGGCGTTTTGGCCGGGGAAAGTTATCCCCGCTTATCCCCGCCCGTTTTGCCCTGTGTGGCTTCCGGATTTACCAAAAAAACTTCTGCCCCACTTATCCCCGTGTGGCGGCAATGTTTCCCCCAGGTTATCCCCGAAATCATCCCCGGCACGAAACCGCTGTGGAAAACCCCGTGGAAAAGCGGTGGAATAACCCGAAAAACGGGCCCAAGTAACTGGAAATCGACTTGAGTTATCCACCAATGTGGAAAATGGCGGGTGTTTTCAGTGTTTCCGCAGCTGAAAATCGGAGCAGCTATCCACAGGTGGGGAAAAGGCCGGTAAAGGAGAAACGAAGCCAAAACCGGCAGAAAGGCATTTTCTGCGACGCTGCTGAACTGCTTTGGTGCTAACTCATTTAGCAAGCAGCCATGCTGGCAGGCGCGCCAGCCGCCCGGCGCCAGGCCAGCGACGTAGGCGCGTGGCTGCTGAGGAGCGGCAGGTAGGGTGGCCACGCAACGCCAAACCAGTTTTTAAATCGCCTGCCCCATGATGCTGAGCAAAACGGCCGCCGCTACGCGGCATTGCAGTAGTTAAAATTTAAGGTTCTCTACGATGTCGAAGCCGGCGCGAATTTTCAGCGGATTGGGGTCGAGGTACACCGGCTCGGGGGCGAGGAGCAGATTGGGGTCGCCGCCGCGCCAGCGGCCGTCGCCGTCGGCATCGATGAGCACGCGCAGGCGGTAGGTGCCGGGCGGCATGTCGGAAAACAGGTAGCTGCCTTTGGGCGAGTTCAGGCTGGAGATTAGCTCGAACTTTTCGCTCAGCAGCTGCAGCTCGAAATTCCTGGCCGTAGTGGTGATGGTGCCCGACAGGCTGGTCGAAACGTCCTGCTCGCTGATGCCGAGGCGCAGCGGCTTCAGGCGCAGGTTCTGGCCCGTGATGGTGGTGATGGCCGTGCTGTCGAGCACGATTTCGAGGCGGGTTTTGGCCTTGGAATTGAAGCGCACGGCCAGCTTTGTCCGGTCGGCATCGAGGGTGCCATCGGCGGGCAGGCGCAGCGGGCGGCGCTTCACAGAGTCTTCGATGAGCGTACCGAAAGGACGGTCTTTGGCGAGGCGTACGGGCACGTTGAAAACGAATTTGACCTGGCCTTCGGGGTACACGGAGCGCGGGCTGCCTTCCACCGAATAGAGCGGCGGGCTGACGGTCTTTTTGGCCGTGGCCGCCGGCACCGGAAACTTGATGTTGAGGGTATCGTGGGCCACGTTTCCGGTGCTGTCGGTGGCCGTGAGCAGGTAGCGGCCGTCGCCCACTTCGGGCGTTTTATACACCACCACGGTACGGCCCCGCTCTTCAAGCTGCACGGCTTCGCCTACGGCAGGCAGAACGGCGGCGGTGCCCAAAGTGCCCAGCACCGCTGTGCGCAGGCCTTCGTTGAAAGCCAGGCGCAGCTGCGTGGCGCCGGGCGTGCGGGTGGTGAGCAGCGGCGGGCGCTTGTCGGGCTGGGTGAGCACCAGGGCGAAGGGCTGGGTGGTGCTGCCCGCAATGGTGATGGGCGCAGGCAGGTAGGCAATTTTCTCGCCTTCGTCGAACTTGCCGTTGTTGTTCTTATCGGCCACGGCATACAGGTTGTAGCGGCCGTCCTTGAGAAAATTCAGGCTGAATTTTCCGTCTTTATCGGTAAGCACGGTGTAGTAGGGCCGGCCCTTGCGCACGCCCAGCGTATCGCCCTCGCGGTAGAGGCCGATGCTGGCTTCGGCCACCGGCCGGAGCGAAAGCACGTCGGTAACAGTGCCACTCACTTTGCCCGAATCGAGCACCGCCCCGGTGCTGAAGGTGAGGTAGGCATTCTTGGCCGGCAGGGCCTCGGTAATGTCCACCACGCCTTCGCGGAAATTGAAGGTGTAGGTCGTGTTCGCGTCGAGGGGCTTGTCGAACAGCAGCGAGATGGAGTTGCGGTCTTCGCGCAGCTTGTAAGGGTTGTCGGCCGGCAGCTGGGGCGTGATGAGCAGGTTTTTGCTCAGGTCCTTGGTGATGACGGGCTCCGAAAAATTGAGCCGGATGAGCTGCAGTTTCACGTTGCGGGCCGCGCTATCGGGCACGCTGCTGATGCGGCGCGGGGGCGTGCGGTCGCGCGGGCCGCCCAGGGGCGGAGCCACGGCGGCGCAGCTTTCAAGCAGGGCAACCAGCGCCAGCAAAGCCAGCAATTCAGCGCGAACGGACATTATACAACAGCAGCGTGGTGAGGGTAATAACTACGATGGCCGCCCCGATGCGCAGCCCCGTCCGGCGCGTCACGGCATTGGTGGGCTCGGTGGTGTCAACGACCACGACGCGCCGGGTGGTATCGGCCACAAAGGTGGGGTGCGGCGTTTTGAGGGAATCGGTACGGGGCGTGCCCGCCGGCGCGGCAGCCGGCGCCGGCACGGTTTGGGCACGGGCGGCAGCGGCCAGCAGGCCTGCTACCACCACCAGCTGCCACCGCGCCGCCCGTCGCATCAGGCGCCGGCCGGGGTGCGCCGCCCGGCCACGTAGAGCAGGCTCGAATACTGCCCGTCGTGCTCTTCGGCATAGCGGTTGGAGGCGAAGCCAGCCTTCAGCACCGTCACCAGCCCGCCGGCGCGCTCGGCCTTGTGCTTCTCGCTGAGCATGCTCACGTAGTAGGCATCGAGCGGCATGGGCAGCGTCTGGCGGATGGTCAGCTTGTGCTTTTTGAGCAGCTGGGCCATGGTTTTGGGCGCGAAGTGGTAGAGGTGGCGGGGCACGTCGTAGGCGGCCCACAGCTCGCGGTAGTGCTGCGCGTCGAGGCTTTCCACGTTGGGCACGGCAATCAGCAGCACGCCGTCGGGCTTCAGCAACGCCACCAGCTGGGCCAGCGTTTCGTTCAGCGTATGGACGTGCTCCAACACATGCCAGAGCGTGATGGCATCGAACGTGCCGGGCTGAAACTGCACCAGACTTTCCTGCCCAATGGGCTGGCCGAGGCGCTGGCTGGCCTCCTCGCGGGCGCGGGCGTTGGGCTCCAGGCCCGCCACCTGCCAGCCGGCCGACTTCGCCGCTTTCAGAAAGTGGCCGGTGCCGCAGCCATAGTCCAGCAATTTGCCCCGGCGCGGCGCCAGCTTATTCAGCAAGCCCACCTTGCGGCGCATGGTGAAAAACCGCGCCACCTTGTAGGCCTGGTTCACAAAGCCCTGGGCGGCGCTGTTGTGCGACACGTAGGCGTCCGACTCGTAATACTTGCCGATTTCCGCCTCGTTCGGCCGCGGGTTAGTGAACTGAAAGCTGCACGCCGCGCACTGCACAATGGCAAAGCTCTCGTGGCTCACCGTGCGGTCTTCCACCACCAGCTTGTTCTTGAAGTCGGTTTTGCCACAGACCGGGCAATTATCTAAACGTTCGTAAGACACTCTTTTTTAATGAGGAATGAAGAATGAGGAATGAAGAATTAGCGAAAGGGAAAAGGCCCGCGCAGTTGCTTTCGGCCCATTCTTCATTCCTCATTCTTCATTCCTCATTTCCAAATTATCGGCCAAGGTACACCATCAGCACCGACACGTCGGCCGGCGAAATGCCGCTGATGCGCGAGGCCTGTCCAATGGTTTCGGGCTGAATGCGCAGCAGCTTTTCGCGGGCCTCGTGCGAGAGGGCGGGCATGGCGCGGTAGTCGAGCCGGCCCTGAATCACGAAATTTTCCAGCTCCTGCATGCGCTCGGCCTGCTGCTGCTCCTTCTGCAAATACGTCTCGTACTTGATGTTGATGATGGCCTGCTCCAGCGCCTCGGCGTCGTAGGCGGCCAGGGCGGCATCCAGCGCGGGCAGGGCGCGGCGCAGGTCGGCCAGCTCCACGTTGGGGCGGCGCAGCAGGTTCACGGCGCGGGTTTTCTCGTGGATTTCGGCCGAGCCCAGCTCCACCATGAGCGGATTGATTTCGGCCGGCTCGATGGCGAATTTCTGGAACAGCACGCCGATTTCGGCGGTCTGGGCTTCCTTCATCCGCACGCGCTCCAGGCGCTCATCCGAGGCCAGGCCCAGCTCGTGGCCCAGCGGCGTGAGGCGCAGGTCAGCATTATCCTGTCGCAGTAAAATGCGGTGCTCGGCGCGGCTCGTGAACATGCGGTAGGGCTCGTCCGTGCCTTTGTTCACCAAGTCGTCGATGAGCACGCCGATGTAGGCCTCGCTTCGCTTCAGCACGAAGGGCGCTTTGCCGTGCACCTTGTTGTGGGCGTTGATGCCGGCCATCAGGCCCTGGCATGCAGCCTCCTCGTAGCCCGTGGTGCCGTTTATCTGGCCCGCGAAATACAGCCCGGCAATCAGCTTGGTTTCGAGCGTGAGCGAAAGCTGGGTGGGCGGGAAGAAGTCGTACTCGATGGCGTAGCCGGGGCGGAACATCTTGGCATTCTCGAAGCCCGCGATTTCGCGCAGGGCGCGGTACTGCACGTCCTCGGGCAGCGAGCTGCTGAAGCCGTTGATGTAGCATTCCACGGTGCTCCAGCCTTCGGGCTCCACAAAAATCTGGTGGCGGTCCTTGTCGGCGAAGCGGTTGATTTTGTCTTCCACGCTGGGGCAGTAGCGCGGCCCCAGGCCCTTGATGCGGCCCTGGAACATGGGCGACTTCTCGAAGCCCTCGCGCAGGATGTCGTGCACCCGCTCGTTGGTGTAGGTGATGTAGCACGGCCGCTGCTGCGTGAGGCGCGGCGTATCGAGGTAGGAGAACTTGCTCGGCACCTCGTCGCCGCCCTGGGCTTCCATTTTGGAGTAGTCGAGGCTGCGGCCGTCCACGCGGGGCGGGGTGCCGGTTTTCATGCGCCCGGCCTCGAAGCCCAGCTCCACCAGTTGCTCGGTGATGCCGCGGCTGCCCTTCTCGGCCGCCCGGCCGCCACCGAAATTCTTCTCGCCGATGTGAATAAGCCCGTTCAGGAAGGTGCCGTTCGTCAGCACCACCGACTTGCCGCGAAACTGAATGCCAAGGGCCGTTTTCACGCCCACCGCCGTGCCGTTTTCCACCACGATGCTGGTTACGGCTTCCTGCCAGAAATCGACGTTGGCGATGCCTTCCAGCGTCAGGCGCCAGGCTTCGGCGAAGCGCATGCGGTCGCTCTGGGCGCGCGGGCTCCACATGGCGGGGCCTTTCGAGCGGTTCAGCATCCGAAACTGAATCATGGTCTGGTCGGTGATGATGCCCGACTGGCCGCCCAGCGCGTCGATTTCGCGCACAATCTGGCCCTTGGCCACGCCGCCCATGGCGGGGTTGCACGACATCTGGGCGATTGTGTTCATGTTCATCGTCACCAGCAGCACTTTCGAGCCGAGGTTGGCGGCGGCGGCGGCGGCTTCGCAGCCGGCATGGCCCGCGCCCACTACAATGACGTCGTATTCTTCTTGCTGAAACATAGGAGCGCGAAGTTTCGCGGAGGTTAAAATGGAAGTCTCGCCAGGGCGATAAAAGCCAGAACCAAGCTTTGCGAAACTTGATTTCAACTTTGCGAGAACCTGCCTGAAAAAAGCTCACCCGGCGTTGACAGCTACAAAATTACGCAATCAAAAATCCGCAGCCGGTTTCACGTGAAACGAGTTGCGGGTTTCAGGATTTGGATTAAGCAGCACCGTAGCTGTTTGGGGTTGCTCTACACCGACAGCCCGCCCAACTCATCGGGCAGCCAGTCGGCCAGCAGCTCGGCCGATTGTGCAGCCACGTCATCCCAGGCAAAAGCCTGCCAGCGGCCCCTGACACAATCAAAAACCTCTGTCGCCGTCGCGCAGGCAAACAGCTTGTAGTCGAATTTCGGATAGCTGTGGATGAGGTAGCCGGGGTAGTAATGTGCCAGCTGCAGGCGGCGGGCATATTCTATTTTCAACAGCATCAAATACTTGCCCAGACTGTATTGACGATAGGCTGGGTCGTAGAAATTGAGAATACCGGCCAACGCGCGCTCACCCAAATCGAAAACCCCGGCGGCTATCAAGTTTCCATCGTCGTGCAGCTCAATGATGCCCGTATTGAATACATTGTGCTCTGCCCCGCCCAGCAGCACATCGTCCACGGTGGGAGCGGCATCGAAGGTGATGGACTGCCGGTAGCGGGCGTACAGCTCCTCGTATTCCGGCCGGGGGCGAAACGGCTGAATGGTGGCCGTGAACCGGGCGTTGCGGCGCAGCAGCCGGCGCTGCTCGGGGCCCCACTGCACGCGGGCCAGGTCCAGCCGCAGCCAGTGGGCGGTGTAGAGGCGGCCATCGAAGGGCACGAACTGGCAGGTAAACAGGTCCTGCTGCATGCGGTAGTAGCCCTGCGCCAAGTAAAAATCCAGCGCATCGCCCCGGAGGATGGGGAAGTCAGACGAGGAGGCAGCCATAAAATGCAGTCAGGCCACGGCGTTCAGCAGCAGCCGACATCTGTCCGAATGCCCAGCCGGTGCCATCAAGGCTACTTCTTGATAAGCGGCCGGATGTTTTTAACGTAAAAATTACGCAGGTAAAAATCGGAAATGCCGAGCAGCGCCCGGACCTTCTTCTTTGCCTCGCCAAACGGAACTTTGGAATAATAGTAATCCTCAAAAAAATGGAGGATGTCGGGCCGGGTCATCTTATCGAGGTAGGGCACACGGAGCACTCCGGCCCAGTGAATGACATACGGGTACGAATTGCCTTCCTTAATCCTGGCTAGCTCCAGCGTCTGCGTTTTTGCCTCGTTGCTCCAGAGCATAAACTTGACGGGGGCAATTTTAATCTTACCCTGTTGCTCCAGCGAAGGCAGGATGTAGTTCAGCAGCGACTGGTCGGCCTGCGGGAAAATGTCGAAGCGCTTGTAATATGGAAACGTCGTGAGGTCGAAATACGGAGCCAGCACTTCCGGCGTCACCTTGCCCGTCGTGATGATGGCCTGCCCGCCATTAAACGCATAGCCCGGATACTCAAAGCTGGGGTCGATGCCCTTGACGGTATCCAGGGTATAGTAGTGGCCCTTGAACTCTTTGCTGGTAATGTCGGCGTCATAATCGGGGTCCATCACGAAGTCGGCCCCGGCGGTTTTCTGATACAAATCGTCCAGGAAACGGCCCGCCAGCACAATGTCGCAATCGATGCTGAACACGCGCTGCCCCTTAAACTTGTCCGACGCCAGCAGGTGCACCTTGGCCGCCGACCAGCCATATTTGTCTTTGCCCAAATCCAACACCTTTACGTTGAGGGCTTCCTCCATTTCGGTGGTGTCGAACTCGCCCGCCAAGTTGTCCTTAACGATGTAAATATCTGCGTCGGGATAAAAATACCGGACGCTGGCGCAGCAGATTCTGGTGAAGAAATAAAGTGTCTTGTAGGTGATGACAACTACTATCTTCTTTTCCATCAGGCTATTTACTCAACTTTAGGCCACGTGCTTACTAAAGCTGAAGGGCACTTTTTTCAAACCGCTATAACAATTAAAAAGCCCGCAAAGATAGACAGTAGTCTTCCTTCTTGCGCATGGCCGTCTGGCTCAGCAGGTCCTTGTCCTGGTAGCCGAGCAGGTGCAGCACACCATGAATCATGACGCGGTGCAGCTCGTCGCGGAAGCTGATGCCGAGGTCCTGAGCATTCTCCCGTACCCGTTCCACACTGATGAAAATATCCCCTTCCAGAATGTCGGCGTCGTCGGAATTATCGAACGTGATAACATCCGTCAGCGTGTCGTGGTCGAGGTATTCGACGTTGAGCTGATGCAGGTAGTCGTCGGAGCAGAAGATGTAGGTGAGCTGCACGATGCGGTGCTCGTGCACCTTGGCCACGCGCTCAATCCAGTCAATCACGCCTTCGGCATCGGAGAGCTCGAACTCGGGCACGTCCTCCACCATAAACTCAATGCCGGGTGCCTCGTGGTGCAGCTCGCCGGGTGGGAACGACTCGTGGTGGGGCGGGCCCACCGGCGGGGTGCTCATCATACTTTTTTAAGCAGCAATGTGGTCGGCATTCGAGGCTTCGTCGGTGGGGGCAGGCGCCAGCTGGAACGTGAGCAGCACGCGGCGGCCTTCCTTCGTGAATTCTACCTCATCGGCCAGGTGGCGGATGAGGAAGATGCCCCGACCACCGGGGTTTTCCAGGTTTTCGGGGGCCGTGGGGTCGTCCAGGTTGTCGTAGTTGAAGCCTGCGCCTTCGTCCTCAATCTCAAATTTGAGCTGCTGGGGTTCCACGTACAGCGACAGATAGACGTTCTTGTCCTTGTCAAACTTGTTGCCGTGCCGGATGGCGTTGTTCACCGCTTCGGTCACGGCCACCATGATGTTGCCGTAGATATCGTCCTCAATCTGAAAGGTATCCTTGGAGTTGTCGATGAAACTTTCGACCACGCGGATATTCTCAACGAGCGACGGAATCTGAATTTTTACCTGCTTCATAAGGCGGTTTAATAGGAAGGACGGCGGCTGCTTAGGGGCGGCAAAAATAGTGTTTTGGCTGCAAAGCGCCGCAACAATTTCAATTGCCCCGCGCAGCGCGGTTCTGACAGTGCATTAATTGGTTAACGAAACTGCATCCCATAAGGATGGGAAGATGTTTCGATTTACTTTATTTTTTGAAAATACTCGCCCACTTCGCGCTGATAATACGGCGTGAGGTTGGGCGGTGTACTACGTAGTAATTCGGTCTGGCGTTCTTTGCTGACCTTGTATTTGTCGAAAGCCGGCGGGAAAACCGGGGGTTTGTACTGAGCCGCCTGGGCCTCGCGCTTGGTGTCCTGGTCGCGCTCGCGGGCCGATTTTTCCACTTCCAGCAGGCGGGTCAGGATTTGCTGCTGGCGCATCATGGTTTCCTCGGTCAGGCGCTTGTTCACGAGGTCGGTTTCGGTCTGCTCCATCATCTTCTTGAGGTCGCCGGTGCCGCCCATGCCCTGGTCGCCCTTGCCTTTGCCGTCCTTGCCGGTGGGGTCGCCGCCTTCTTTGCCTTCTTTGCCATTCTTGCTTTGCCCCTGGCCGGCCTGGCCCTCGCCTCCCTGGCCGCTCTGGCCCTGCGAGCCGCCGGGCTTGCCGCCCTGCTGCATCTTATCGAGCTGCTGCATGGCCTGGCGCAGCATCTGCTGCTGGGCGGCCAGCTTGGCCAGCTCCTCACTCATGGCGCGGCCGGTTTTGCCGCTCTGCGAAAGCTTCTGAATCTGCTCGTTGAGCTGCTTCTGCATCTGGCCCATGCTGCCGGGGCCGGGCTTGCTGCCCTGGCCTTGCCCTTTGCCCTTGCCCTTTTTCTTGCCGGGCTTGCCCTGGCCGTCTTTGGGTGCGCCTTTGCCTTCCTGGGCCTCCTGCTGCATCTGCTGCAGGGAGCTTTGCAGCATCAGGGCGAGGTTGTTCATGCTGGTCATGGCCTGCTGCTCGGTGGCGGTGGCGCGGCCCAGGTCGCGCTGCTGAATGTGGGTGAGCGACTCGTCCATGCGGCCGTTCATCTCGCCCACCTCACGGGTCACGAAGCTCTGAATTTTGGGCTCCTTCTTAGCCAGCGCATACAGCGAATCCTGGATAATCTTGGCGTCGTCGCGCAGCTTGCGCTGGGTCTGGCCCAGCTGCACAAAGCGCGGGTCCGACTGGTCCACTTTGCGGAAATCCTTCATCAGCTGCTCCTGGTCGAAGCTTAGCGTGAGCAGGTTTTCGAGGATGTCGCGCAGGTCGTCGATGTTCTGCTGGGCCTGGTCGCTCTCCTCCTCGCTCATCTGGTCGCGCATTTTCTGCGCCATCTTTTTCATGCGCGAGGCAGCGCTTTTCTGGTTGCCGGCGGCCTTCTTGTTCTGGTTTTTGCTCAGGCTCTGCTGGCTGTCCTGCATGTCCTGGTCGGTCTGCTCCTGCTCGGGCTTCTGCTCGTCCATGCCGTTCTGGTCGCCGAACTCCTTGTCCATCTGCTTCAGCTCCTGCAGCTCCTTTTTCAGGTCATCGAACTCCTTCTGGTTTTCGGCCTGCTCCTTCTTGAGTTCCTCCTGCTTGGCTTTCTGGTCCTGATTTGAGGCCTTGTTATCGGGGTTGTCCTTGTCGTTTTTCTCGGTTTTTTCGGCCAGCTTTTCCTCCTGCCTGGCCAGCTCGTCGAGCTTGTTAGCGGTTTCCTCGGCCTTCTGCTCCAGCTGCATCTGCTTAAACATTTCGAGGGCGCGGTCGAGCTCTTTTTGCAGGGTGTCTTCCTTGTTTTCGAGCTGTTGCAGCAGCTTTTGCATCTCGGCATCGGGCTGCTTCTTTTCTTCCAGCAGCTTTTGCAGCTTGTCGTAAAGCTTCTTGGTTTCGGGGTCGAGCAGGTCGGCCATCAGTTTTTTCAGCTCCTCAGCTTTCTTGGCCAGCTCTTCGCTTTTGGGACTGGCTTGGTCCTGCTTCTGCTGCAGCTGGTCGAACATCTTCTGCATCTGCTCCATCTGCTGGTTGAGCTGGTTTTTCTGGTCCAGCATGTTTTCCAGCTGCTTGCGGTCCTGAAAGCTCAGGTCCCGCTTGGTCTTGAGCTTGTCCTGGGCTTTGGCCAATTCGCGCTCCAGCTTCTCGCTCTGCTTGGCGGCCTGGCTCATCTGGCTGGCCACGGACTGCGCCTGGGCCTGCATTTCCTGGCGCAGCTCGCGCCGGCTGGGCAGGCGGAACTCGGCCGGGCGGGTGCGGGTGGCTTTGGGGCCGTGCACGCCGTCGTTGTCCCAGGCCTCCACGTAGTATTCGAGGCGGTCGCCGGGCTGCAGGTTCAGCGCGTTCAGGTTCCAGGTGTAGGCGTAAGTGCCGGCGCTTTCGCGGGGCAGCCCCAGCGGCGTGGCGCCCACGCGGCTCGGCGTCGAATTTGGCCCCTGACCGGCGCGGCGCAGGGCATAGTGCAGCTCCAGGCGGGTCAGGCCGTAGTCGTCGCGCACGGTGCCGCCCAGCGCCAGGTAGCGCCGGGTCACGGTGTCCGAAAAAGCTTCCAGCGTGAGCGTGGGCGGCAAATCGGGCACGGCCGTGAGCTGGTAGGAAATGGGGTCGCGGTTGAGGCTGGCCGGGTTTTTCAGGCGCAGCAGGTAGGGCTGCGAGCGCAGCACCCGCCGCTCGGCCGTGAAGGTGCCGTCGTCGCCGGTGGCGGCCAGGGTTTCGTCGGGGTTCTGGAATACGAGGGCCAACTCGTCCGTCGCGGCAGTGGCAAATTCCCAGCGCACCGTGCTGCCCTCCGGCACGGTGAGGTTGCCGCCGTTTTCAATGGTTTCGGCGGCCTTGCCGGTGTAGGGCGGGTAAGTGATACTGACCTTGAAATCGCGCAGGTTGGGCCGCTCCAGCACCGTGAGCTGGTATTCGGGCGAGGCAAACCCGGCGCCTTTCAGCTGAAACGTGACGTCGCCCTGCGGCTGCTCAAACGTGTAGCGGAACTGGTCGCCCCGGCCCGTCACCTTGCTCAGCTTGCGCTCGCCCTCATCAAACGCAATGCTCACATCAGCCGGCAGGGCCTGGCCCGCCACGCCCACGTCCAACGTAAAATCCTCGCCTTTGAACGCCGTCAGCTTAGGGTTTTTAATCACAAACTGAAACGGCGCGGGCGGCGAATACGCCCGCTTGTAGTGCCAGATGCGCTCGGTGCCCTGCACCAGAAAGCTGGGGTAAAATGCCAGCAGCAGCAGCAGCACGGCCGCCGGAATGGCCGCGTACTTCCACAGCGGCTTGCTCTGCTGCTGAATGTCGATGCCCTTGGCGAAGGAAATGTCGTCCATTTGCGCGGCGCGCTGCTCCAGGCTGGCCGCAATCAGGGCGTTGTCGCGGGCCTGGCCCTGCAGCTGCAGGGAGTTCAGCAGGCGGTCCTGCACTTCGGGAAACAGCTCCCCTACCCGGCGGGCGGCCTGCTCGTCGCTCAGCAGCCGGCGCAGGTTGGTGAGGGCCGCCAGCGGCGTCCAAATCCAGCGGGCAAAGCTGTACATGGTGAGGCCGATGAAGCCGAACAGCAGCCCGGCCCGCACCACCGTGGGCAGGTACAGGAAGTATTCGAGCCCGTTGAACACCACGAAAAAGCTCAGCAGTAGTCCCCCCGCCACCAGCCCGCCCCGCACCAGCAGGTTGAGGTAGAATTTGCGCTTGAAGGCTTCCAGTTCCGTCCGCACCCGTGCCAGCGCGGGGTATTCGGCCGCCGCGGCGCCTTGCTTAATCATCACCGCCATAAATCAGGTCTTAGTCGGGAAAGATACATCAGGATGGGGGGGCTTGGTTCGTTTTTAGGGTAAGAGGGTATGGGGGTGGGAGGGTAAGAGTTGTTCTCTATTTCCGGAAACTCCTACCCTCTTACACCCATACCCTCTTACCCTAATGAAACCCAGGCCGGGCAGTGGTCCGAATGCACCACGTCGGGCAACAGACCCGCACCGGTCAGGCGTGGTTGCAGGGCGGCATCGGCCAGCCAGTGGTCGAGGCGCCAGCCCACGTTGCGGCCGCGCGAGCCGGCCCGGTAGCTCCACCAGGAGTAGTGGCCCGTGGCCTCGCCGTGGTGGTGCCGGAAGGTATCGACCAGCCCATCGGCCAGGAAATCCTTAAACCACTGCCGCTCCTCCGGCGTGTAGCCGGGGCTGTTCTGGTTGGCCTTGGGGTTGTGCAGGTCGATGGCCGTCTGGCAGCAGTTGAAGTCGCCACCAATGAGCAGCGGCGGGGTTTTTCCGTCGGCCCGCAGCCCGGCAATGTACTGCCGGAAAAAGTGCAGCCACTCAATCTTGAAGGCCTGCCGGTCGGGCCCGCTCGTGCCCGAGGGCATGTAGGTATTCAGTACCGACACCTCTTCAAAATCCAGTCGCAGCACGCGGCCTTCGTCGTCATAAAGGCTTTCGCCGCAGCCGTGCACCACGGCTTTCGGCTCAATCTTCGAGAAAATGGCCACGCCGCTGTAGCCCGGCTTTTGGGCCGGATGCAGGTACACGTGGTAGCCCAGCTGCTCAAAGCCCGACACGTCCATCGGCTCCCGGCTGGCCTTTATTTCCTGCAGGCACAGCACGTCGGGCCGGGCTTCGGCCACCCAATCGAGCAGGCCTTTGCTGATGGCCGAGCGCAGGCCGTTGACGTTGTAAGAAACGATTTTCATGTTAGTGTGATGTTGAATAGCCCGTAGCCCGGACTCGCAAAGCCCAGGCTACAACTCGTCCCCCGGGTCCAGCGCGAAGTACTCCAGAATGTGCCACTTCAGCATGCGCTCCTGCTCCTTCAGATTGGCAAAGGGCACGGGGCGCAGCAGCTTGTAGTGCGGCCAGCCGTCGGCGTCCACGTGCGTCTGCGCGTAGTGGCCGCTGAGGCCGAAAAGGCGGCAGGTGGCAATGTGCATCAGGTCCTGCTTCTGCTCCTTGGTGAAGGTGGTGAGGCCCTGGTTCAGCTCCTGAATGCCGATGAGCAGCAGCAGGGCATTGAGGTCGGGGCGCTTGCCGAAACGCTCCTCCATTTCCAGCATCAGCGTTTCCCAGCGGGCGTCGAAATCGGCTTCGGCCTCGGGATGCTCGGCGGGTTCGAGGTAGCTCAGGTCGTCGCTCATGCGGTGGGTTGGCCGTCGTGGGCGGCTTTGTGGGCGGCCAGGTCGGCTTGCTCCGCCTGACGGTGGCTGCTCCCCGCTTCTGCTTTCAGGATTTCCCAATATTCCACCGCGCGGCGGAAGTGCGGAATCACGATGCTGCCGCCGATGATGTTGGCAATGGCAAACACCTCATAAATCTCCTCGTCGGTCAGCTTCTCCTCGAAGCATTTGCCCACGTGGTACTTGATGCAGTCGTCGCAGCGCAGCACCATGGAGCAGGCCAGGCCCAGCATCTCCTTGGTTTTCACGTCGAGCGCGCCGGCCGCGTAAGTATTGGTATCGAGGTTGAAAAACCGCTTGATGACCTTGTTGTCCGCCGCCATAATGGTGGCATTCATCCGCTGGCGATATTCGTTAAATTCAGTTACTTGGGACATTTTTAGGAAATTGTCTGAGAAAAAAGAACAGTCATGCTGCGCGTAGCCGAAGCATCTCTGCCGCAACAGTAAACCAATCGTGCGGCGAATATGATTGCCAGCCCGAGCGAGCTGCTTCGGCGGCGCGCAGCACCACCTTCTGGTTGAACCCGGTAGCTGGTGACCGGCTACCTTGCTCCTTCAAAATTACCCCCAAACTGCTCCCCCATTCTACCGCCCATGCTCCGCACCCTGGCGGCCGATTTTATCGGCCTGATTTTTCCCCGCCTCTGCCTGGCCTGCCAGGAACCGCTCGTGACCGGCGAAAACCACCTCTGCACCGGCTGCCGGGCCGAGCTGCCCTACACCGATTTTCACCGACTGCCGCCCGACCAGAACCCGCTGGGCCGCCGCTTCTGGGGCAAGCTGCCCATTCGCCATGCCCTGAGCTACCTGCGCTTCGTGCGCCACGGCCGGGTGCAGCACCTGCTCCACGAACTCAAATACCAGGGCCAGCGCGACGTAGGTACGGCCCTGGGCCAGCTCTACGGGGCCGAGCTGCACGCCGCCGGCCTGGCCGCTGATTTCGACCTCATCGTGCCCGTGCCGCTGCACCCGCGCAAGCTGGCCAAGCGCGGCTACAACCAGGCTGCCGCCTTTGCCACTGGCCTGGCCGACGGCCTGAAAGTGCCCGCCAGCAACACCGCCCTGCACCGCACCACCAACACCAAAACTCAAACCAAGAAAAACCGCGCCCAGCGCTGGGAAAACGTGGCCACCGTCTTCGAAGTCGAAAACCCCGCGCACGTCATCGGCCGCCGCATCCTCGTGGTCGATGATGTGCTGACGACCGGAGCCACGCTCGAAGCCTGCGGCGCGGTGCTGCTGGCGGCGGGCGCGGCCGAGGTTAGCATCGCCACTATCGCCTGCGCCGACCGGTAGGTTGTCAAGTAACGCACAAGAAAAAGGCCGCTCCTGATTCAGGAGCAGCCTTTTTCTTGTCTTGATAATCGATTACTTGTTCGAGCCGGCGTTAATCATGGCGCAGCGGAAACCGATGGTCGCCGTCGAAGAATCTTCGGCCATGAAGCGGCGCGTACCGGGCGAGAGCCAGTAGGCCACATCGCGCCACGAACCGCCTTTGTACACGCGCACGTGGTCGTCAATCAGCGACTGGTAGCCCTTCTTGTCATATTTCGACTCGGGGTCACCCACGCCATTGCGACGGAAGGGGTTCAGGTCTTCCACGTCCTGGAACGACAGCGGACGGTACACGTCCTGCACCCACTCGTTCACGTTGCCGGCCATGTTGTAGAGGCCGTAGTCGTTGGGCGGGTACGAGTAGATGTACTCCGTAATCATGGCGCCGTCGTTCAGGCTGCCGGCAATACCGGCGTAGTCACCACGGCCACGTTTGAAGTTAGCCAGGAACTGGCCCTGCTTCTTGCCGTAGGCGTTGCGGGTCGATTTGCCATCCCAAGGGTAGATGCGCTTCTCTTCCTGGTTCTCGTTGCCCACTTCCTGGGTGCCTACGAGGGCCTGCGCGGCGTATTCCCACTCAGCCTCGGTGGGGAGGCGGTAGTTAGGCAGGGTGTTGCCGTTTTCGATGGAAGTCGAGCTTTTGCCGTTGCCGAGGGCACCAGCGGCACCCATCGTGCCTTCGGCGCCAGCAGCAGCATCACCGCCTTTCGATTTTTTCTTGCCAAACAGGCCGCCTTTGCCCGACTTGCTGTCGCCGCCGGCTGCCAGGCGCTCGTTTACTTTCGAGGTACGCCAGGTGCAGTAGTCGTCAGCCTGCAGCCAGCTCACCCCCACCACGGGGAAGTAGCGGAAACCGGGATAGCGCAGATAGTAAGTAACATAAGGGTCGTTGAACGACAGGTCGCGGGCCCACACGGTAGTGTCGGGCAGGGCCGAGCGGTAAAACTCTTCGGCCGAGTCGGTGCGGATAAAGTGCAGGTATTCGAGCCAGTGGATGTTGGCCACTTCGGCTTCGTCCATGTAGAACGAGGCGATGGTCACCGTGCGCTCGATGTTGTCGTGCGTCATGGTCACGTCCTCTTCCTGCGAGCCCAGCACCGTGCGGCCGCCTTCGATGAACACGAGGCCCGGACCTTCGGGAATTTTCTTGAAATCGGCCACCGACATGCCTTTCTCGGTGTTGTATTCGATACCCGTAGTGGAAGAATACTTGCCTGGTTTAGAGGCCGTGGGCTGCCCGTTCTTACCGCAGCTGGATAAGCCCACGAGGCCCACAGCGGCCAAGCACAAATAATTTGTAAATTTCATAACAAAGTTAAAATGAAGATGGGGTCGGAGGATTTAGCAAGCGCAATGAGAACGCAATAATACAATAAATTAAAATGCGGGACAAGGGGCTGCCGGGTAAACACGTCTTTTTAAGCGTCGGTGGGCATTTTCCAGTTTGTCAAATGCGCGCAGCGAGAGCGTGAGTTCGTGGGCGCCGCCCAGGTCGGCGCTCAGGCGGCTCAGGCCCACGTCGTAGCTGTAGCCCAGGCGCAGGCCACCGGCCTGCACGCCCACCACCGCGGCCAGTACGTGCTGGGGGCCAACGCTGCTGGGCAGGGAAATATTGCGGTACACGGCGCCCAGGGTGATGGGGGAAGCCGTGAAATACAGCCCGGTTTCGATGCGGTGCGAGCCGCCTTGCTGCGTATAAGCGGCTACGGGCGTGTAGCTTACCTCGCGGGTGGCAATGCCGGGGCCGGGCTTGAGGGCAAAAAACTTGTAGCCGCCGGAAATAGTGAGCAGCAGCGGCAAATCGCCTTGGGTCCGGAAGCCGAGGTTGGGCTGGTTGAGGTGCTGGCCGGCCAGACTCAGCCAGAATTGGTCGGTGTAGAGCACGGCGCCGGTGCCCAGGCTGAGGTAGTTGGCGGGCGGAAAATCCAGGGATTCGGCCGAGGGGCCGACTACGGTGCCGTCTTCCTGAATCTGGTCGCCAAACACGAAATTATCATATCCAACGCGCTGCCGACCGTAGCTGGCGCGCAGGCCGCCGCTCAGGGCCAGCTTCTCGTTGAGGCGGGTGTGGTAGGCGTAAAGCGCCCCGATTTCGAGGCGGGTGTAGCCCACGGCCCCGCTGCGGTCCTGGTTCACGAGCAGGCCGAGGGCATGGTGCTGGCCAGGCTGGTTCAGGCGAATATCGGCTGCCGTCTGGGCCGTTACGAAGGAGCCGGCAATGCTCGGAAACTGGTTGCGGTAGCTCACCGTGACGCTGTAGTCATCGACCAGGCCCGTGAAGGCCGGGTTGGTGTGCAGGCGCGTGGCAAAGGGCTGGGAAAAGTAAACATCCTGCGCCTGGCCCGTCGCCGCGCTCAGCAGCCCACCGGCCAGCAGGGCGCGCCGCAACCGACGGGCAGAGAACGCAGCATAAATTATCGGCATAATGACCAGAATAACGCTGCCGCAACACGGTTTAGTGCGCAGCCCGGCGAAGGTACGGCCCCTGGCGGAGCCATCGGCTGGCGTGTGGCCTCATTTTTTCACCACCTTCACGCTCAGGCGGCGGTTCATGGCGCGGCCTTCTTCGGTGTCGTTGGCGGCGATGGAGTAGTTGGGACCGTAGCCACGGGCATCGACGCGGCTGGGGCTGATGCCCATCTCAATCAGGCTGGCCCAGGCCGTGCGGGCGCGGGCTTCGCTCAGAGCCTTGTTCACTTTGTAGGTGCCGGTGTCGTCGGTGTAGCCGCCGAGCTTGATGCGGGCCGTGGGGTAGGCGCGGAGCAGGGTAGCCACGTTGCGCAGCTGGCTGAGGGAAGCCGGTGTGAGGGTGGCCTTGCCGGCTTCGAAGTACACACGGTCGAAATTATACCAGCCGTGGGTGAGGTCCACGGTATCGACCTGCATCTGCGGGTCGCTCAGAAAGCGGTAGAGGTTGCTCTCGGTGGAGTTGATGCCCACCCCCGCGATGGTTCCGCCATTGGCCAGCTTAAGCGTGGTCGTGGCACCAGTGTCGTACACGTAGTTGCCGGTTTTGGCATCGTAGTGGCCGGGCACAATAGGGTCGGATACGCGCACCGGCGTAGTGCGGCGCGGATAGCGGGCCGGGCGCGCTGCTACGAGCGCCGGGGGAGCCACGGGGGCTGGCGCGGGCGCCGTAGCTGCAGTGCCGGCCGGGGGCTGCCCGCTTCCGCTGAGCGTAGTGAGCAGTACCGGCCCGCCCACTTCGGCTTCGGGGGCCAGGGCCAGGGTGCCGCTGCTGGCAGGCTCGGGGCTGCGCAGGCGGCCGCTGGCCGACTGCTTGTTGCTGCTAAGCTTATTGAGCGTGACGGTGAAACTGGCCGGCTTGTCTTTTTCCAGAAAGATGTTTTCGACGGTTTGCGACCGGTAGCCGCCCTCCCCTACCCGAATGATGTAGGGGCCGCCCAGGGTCAGGTTGGCCACGGCGAAGCGGCCGTTGGCGTCGGAGGCCGTGGCGTGCTGGGCACCCGAGGGCATGTGAATGACCGTGATGGCCGCTCCCTGCAAGGGCTGCTGGCTGTCGGACTGCACGCTGCCGACGAGGCTCGTGCCCGTATTCTGAGCAAGCGCCGACGTGGCAAGGCCCAACAATAAACCAAAGGGTAGAAAGCGCTTCATGTGCGGAGCAAAATGCCTGGGTGGGAATGAGTTAGGAAACAATTCAAATCCAAAGCTGCTGAGTTTTTCGAACCAGACAGATTTGACAATCAGTGCTTTGTTTGGTAAACTGAAAAGCCGTGCAAGTTGGCAAACGATTAATCAAAATGAGCGGCGGAACGAAAGCCGGGCAAAGATAAAATAAATAAATGGTATGAAAATTTGATAATATTTTATGAATTATTTAATAAAATAACTTTTGCTATATAAGCAAAAGCCCGCCTGGAAATTCGTCGATTACCAATTTCGGTAGTCGGTATAAGGGTAACAAAAAGTGCTTCCATTGGGCCGAAAGCACCGGCGCGCCTCGCAAAGACCCTGGCGTATATCCGAAAAACCTGTGCCGGCGTGGCACGGCCGCAGATGTACTTTTGTTAGAAGTAACTCATTAAAACACCTGCTATGCGAAAGATTCTGTTGGGGTTAGTAGTTTTTGTGGTGGTGCTGGTGGCGGCGCTGGCCGCCGCTCCTTTTCTGTTTAAAGACAAGCTGCGGGCACTGGCCGATAAGCAGATAGCCCAGCGCGTGCGGGCCCAGGTGCAGTACAACCCGGCCGACATCGACGTGAGCCTGCTCCACTCCTTCCCGGATTTGACGCTGGATATCAAAAACCTGCGGGTGATTGGGCTGGACTCGTTCAGCCGCGACACGCTGGCCTACCTGCCCAACCTGCGCGTAGGGCTGGATGTGATGACGGTGATTAAAGGCCAGGAAATCAAGATTAACACCGTGGAGCTGGAGCGGCCCGACCTGAGCCTGCGCCGCCTGAAAAGCGGCCGGGCCAACTGGGACGTGATGATTTCGGACTCGGCCGCGGCGGCCAAGGGCCAGGATACCAGCCAGGTGAGCCTCGCCATCAAGGGCTGGAAGCTGACCGACGGGCATTTGCGCTACGAAGACCTGACCCTGCCTTTCCGCATGGAGGCGCGCGGCGTGAACCACAGCGGCAGCGGCGACTTCGCCAGCAACGTGTTCGACATGACCTCCAAGACCACGGCGGCGGATATGGACGTGACCTACGGCGGCGTGGCCTACCTGACCGATAAGCAGCTGGACGCCGACGTGACGCTGAACATGGACCTGAACAAGAGCCTGTACACGTTCAAGGACAACAAGATTAAGCTCAACGACTTCCCGTTCAGCTTCGCGGGCGCCATCGGGCTGCCGAATGCCACGGACATCACCTACGACATCACCTTCAGGGCGCTGGAAACAGACTTTAAAAACCTGCTGAGTCTGGTGCCGGGCGTGTTTACGGAGAAGTTCAAGAACATCGAAACCAGCGGCAAGGTGGCCTTTGATGGCTACGCGAAGGGCACGCAGACCGCCACCACGCTGCCCGGCTATGGCGTGAACCTGACCGTGACCAACGGCCGCTTCAAGTACCCGGACCTGCCCCGCGAGGCCAGGAACATCAACCTCACGATGAAGGTGGACAACCCCACGGGCGTGACCAACGATGTGAAAGTCAACATTCCCAAATTCCACCTCGACCTCGGCCCCGACCCGGTGGATGGAAACGTGGCCATCGACGGGCTGGACCCGATGAAGGTGGACGGCCACGTGAAAGCCAACGTGAACCTGGCCGAAGCGCTGAAAGTGTACCCGGTGAAGGATTTGAACATGCGCGGCCAGTTCTTCGTGGATGGCACGGCCAAGGGTACTTACTCCAAAACCCAGATGCCGGTGGTGAATGCGGCCATCAAGCTGACGAATGGCTACGTGAAATCGGCCCAGTTCCCGGCCCCGATTGAGAACATTAACCTGAGCGGCACGGTGGTGAACACCACGGGCCAGGTGAACGACACGCAGATTAACCTGCCGCAGTTCCGGATGGTGCTGGAGGGCGAGCCGCTGGAAGGCCGCCTCACGGCGCACAACATCGACAAGCCGGTGTTCGACGCCAACGTGCGCGGCACGGTGGACCTGACCAAGATTACCAGGATTTTCCCGCTGAAAGGCATGACCGTGACGGGCCGCGTGGCCGGCGACATTGCCGCCAAGGGCAACATGGCCGACGTGGAAGCCGGCCGCTACCAGAACGTGGTGGCCAGCGGCACGGTGAAGGCCAACAACGTGACGTACAAGAGCGCCGACCTGCCGCAGGGCGTGAAAATCAGCAACGGCACGGCCACGTTCAACAACAACCAGATTGTGGTGCAGAGCCTGAACGGCACGGCCGGCAGCTCCGATTTCGCGGCCTCGGGCACGGTGAGCAACTACCTGGGCTATTTGTTCACGCCGGGGCAGTCGCTGAAAGGCAACATGACCGTGAACTCGCGCAACTTCAACGTGAACGAGTGGATGGTGGACGAGGTATCGGCCAAGCCGACGGCTACGGCGGGCGCGAAGGCGCCGGCGGCGGCCAACGGCGTGCTGCAGATTCCCAAATACTTCGACCTGGTGCTGAACAGCCACGTCGACAACGTGACCTACGACAACCTGAAGCTGACCAACGCCCAGGGCGTGGTGACGGTGAACGACCAGACGGCCACGCTCAAAAACCTCAAGTTCAACACGCTGGGCGCCAGCTTCGGCACCACGGGCAGCTACAGCAGCAAGGATTTGTCGCACCCGAAATTCAACTTCGGGCTGAACATCGACAACCTGAATTTCCAGAAGGCTTTTGCCGCCTTCAACACCATCAAAACGCTGGTGCCGCTGGCCAGCCAGGTGGAAGGCGTGTTCGGCACCAACTTCAACGTGAGCGGCGAAATGGGGCCCGACATGATGCCGAACCTGGCCACGCTGAGCGGCAAGGGCTTGTTCGACGTGGTGCGGGCGGCCATCAACCAATCGGAGGTGATGACCAAGATTGCCAGCCTGACCACCCTGCCGGAGTTGAAAACGCTGGTGGTGCTGGATAAGAAAATCCAGGCCAACATCGTGAACGGCAACCTGGTGGTGCAGCCCTTCGACCTGACCATTGGCGACGTGAAGATGAACATCGGCGGCTCGAACAGCCTGACCGGCGTGCTCTCCTACATCACGGCCCTGAACGTGCCCACCGGCAAGCTCGGCTCGGCCATGAACAGCAAGCTGACGCAGCTCACGGGCGTGAGCAACATCCAGGGCACCGACCGCGTGACGCTGGGCCTCAACATCGGCGGCACCGTGAAGGCGCCGGTGGTGAAGCTGACCAGCGGCAGCGTGAAAGACCAGGGCAAGGCGCTGGTGCAGAGCGTGGCCAAGCAAAAAGCCCTCGACCTGCTGGGCGTGAAGCCCCGCGCCATCAGCAAGGAAGACAGCATGAAGCGCGCCGGTCAGACGCCGGAAGAAGCCGCGCGGCAGGCCCAGCTCGATAAGCAGCAACAAAAAATTGATGCGGCCAACAAGGCCAAAGAACAGCTGGCCAAAGGCTTCAACAGCCTCTTCAACAAGCCCAAGCCGAAACCGAAGCCAGTGGAACCGGCTGATTCCACGAAGTAATAGGACTGAACAGCGTAGGGCCGGTTTTGGCACTATGGTTGGGAAACGCGGCCCGGCAACCTCCTGGTTGGCCGGGCCGTTTCATGCCCCGTTATTACCCTCAACTATTCCATCATGAAGATTAACCGCCTGTTACCTTTTGCCTGCGCGGCCCTGCTGGGCCTGGCCGGCTGCTCCAAAAGCTCCTCGGAAAATGCCGATGCGGCCAAGCTGGAAGTGCGGCTGATAGACGGCCCCGGCGACTTCAACGGCGTGGTGCTGGACGTGCGCCAGGTGGAAGTGCACCTGAAGGAAGAAAACGACCCCGACGGTTGGAAAACGCTGGGCTTCTCGCCCCAGGCCATCAACGTGCTGGAGTACGTGAACGGCCGCTCGGCCCTGCTGGTGAACGACGATTTCGCGCCCGGCGACCTCAAGGAAATCCGCCTCATTCTGGGGCCCGACAGCTATGTAATTGGCCGCGACGGCCTGCGCTACGACCTGAAAACGCCCAGCGGCCAGACCTCGGGCGTGAAGCTGAAGCTCGATAAGGCCACGCTAAGGGCCCGCGAAACTTTCCAGCTGGTGCTCGATTTCGACGTGGCCAAGTCCATTGTGGAGCGCGGCAACTGGAACCCGGGCAAGGACAGAAAAGAGCGGTATTTGCTCAAGCCCGTCATTCGGGTGGTGGCGCAGGACGTGCGCGGCGGCCTGCGCGGCACCGTGAACCCGGCGGCCACCCGGCCGCAGGTGCTGGCCATCCGGACCACCGGCCTGCTGGCGCCCGACACGGTGAGCACCTGGGCCGATGCCTCGGGCGCTTACCAGATTAACGGCCTGGCGGCCGGCTCGTACCGGGTGGAGTATTTCCCGAGCACGACGGCGCCCGTGGGCCAGCCCGCCTACCACGGCGCAGTGCGCCTGGGCGTGCCGGTGACGAATGACCAGGTGACCGACCTCGGGACGACCAGCCTGCAGTAGTGCCGGCCGCCCGGTACAAAAAAGCCGGCCCACAGTCGTTGTGGGGCGGCTTTTTTATGCAACAAAATTCGGTAAGCAAAAAATTAAAATCAGATTAATGCCTCATTAAAAGGACGTTAATTCGGAAAAAGGCTGCAACAAAGCGCGGTAAACACTCATTTAGTGAGTGAATTTTGCAGTCCGGATTTTCGGGCTGCGCCCCGCATTGTTTCACTTTTACCCTGATTAATGGCTTCACACGCTGGTACTTTGCCGCCGCCCACGCCGTGGCAACGACTGACGCGCATGCTCGACACCGAGCGCAAAACGATTCGTCACATTATCTGGTACGCCGTGGTGGCGGGCATCGTCAGCCTGTCGCTGCCGCTGGGCACCCAGGCCGTTTTTAACCTGGTTTCGACGGGGGCCGTGTTTGGCTCCACCTACCTGCTGATTGCCGTGGTGGTGGGCGGCGTGCTGCTGGCCAGTATCCTGCTCATCGGGCAGCTCACGCTGGTGGAAGCCATTGAGCAGCGGCTGTTTGCGAAAGCCGCCATTGAGTTTGCCTACCGGCTGCCGCGCATCAGGCCCGAGGCCCTGGAAGGCCAGAACCCGCAGGAGCTGGTGAACCGCTTCTTCGACGTGCTCACGGTGCAGAAAGGCCTCACCAAGCTGCTGATTGACCTGATGTTTGCCGGGATGCAGATTCTGTTTGGGGTGCTGGTGCTGGCGTTCTACCACCCCATTTTCATCGCGCTGGGGCTGTTCACCATCATTGCCCTGATACTGATTTACGCGCTGAACTACCGGCGGGCACTGCGCACGAGCATCGAGGAATCGGCCTACAAGTACGAGCTGGTGGACTGGCTGGAGCAGGTGGCCGGCCGCCTGCCCGAAGTACGCACCAACCACGGCGAGGAAGACGCGGCCCTGACCCGCACCGACGAGCTGACCGCTGGCTACCTGCACGCCCGCAACGCCCACTTTCAGGTGCTGAAAACCTACTACGGCTACGCCACCGGCCTGCGCACCATTCTCACGGCCGGCCTGCTGATTGCGGGCACGCTGTTCGTGGTGTCGCGCCAGATGACGCTGGGGCAATTCGTGGCCGCCGAGGTGCTCATCGTGCAAATCAGCGGCTCGATTGAGAAGCTGATGACGGGCGTGGGCACCATTTTCGATATCCTGACGGGGGTCGAAAAAATGGCCGCCGTCACCGACCTGCCCCTCGATTCTCACCAAGCCGCTACCGCCCATGCTTAACCTCTCGAACCAGTCCGTAGCCGAGGAGGTATGGGAGAAAGTGCCCCGGCAGTCGCGCCCCGAGCTGCTGCGCATCAACGGCAGCCGGCGGCTGAGCCGCATTCTGCTGGTGGTGGGCATCCTGTTCCTGATTGCGCTGTTTTTGCCCTGGCGGCAGACCATTTCCGGCACCGGCAGCCTCACGGCCCTTACCCCGGAGGACCGGCCCCAGACCGTGCAGAACCAGATTGCCGGCCGCATCGAGCACTGGAACGTGCGCGAAGGCCAGCTGGTGCGCAAGGGCGACACGCTCCTGACCATCTCCGAAATCAAGGACGAGTACTTCGACCCCAACCTGCCCGAGCGCCTGCGCGAGCAGCTGGCCGCCAAGCGCGCCAACGTGGACGCTTACGGCGCCAAAATAGCCGCCACCGACCAGCAGATTGCCGCGCTGGGTGCCACGCTGCAGGTGCAGCTCGAATCGGCCCGCAACAAGGTGGAGCAGGCCGCCAACTACCTCAACATCGACCGCGCCGACCTGGTGGCGGCCCAGAATTTCTACGAAACCACCCGCGCCCGGCTGGCCCGCTACGAGGAAGGCTACAAAAACGGCCTGTTCTCGCTCACCGACATCGAAACCCGCCGCCTCAAGCTGCAGGAAGACCTGGCCAAGGTGACCTCGGCCCGCAACAAGGTGGCCAGCAGTGAGCAGGCCCTGGCCAACGCCCGCATCGAGCTGAGCAACCTGCGCGCCAAGTACGCGCAGGACGTCGCCAAAGCGCAGTCAGACCGCAGCTCGGCCGTGTCGAGCCGCGCCAGCTCGCAGGGCGAGGTGGCCACCACGCGCAACAAAATCAGCAACGTGGAGGTGCGGCGCGGCCTGTATGTGGTGCGTGCGCCCCAGACCGGCTACGTGGTGCGCGCCCTCAAGGCGGGCATCGGCGAAACCATCAAGGAGGGCGAATCCATTGCCACGCTGCAGCCCGAGGCCCCGCTGCTGGCGGCCGAAATCTACGTGCGGGCCATGGACGTGCCGCTCATTCAGCGCGGGCGGCAGGTGCGGCTGCAGTTCGATGGCTGGCCGGCCATTCAGTTTTCGGGCTGGCCCTCGGCGGCGGTGGGCACGTTCGGCGGCTTCGTGTCGGTGATTGACGTGGTGAGCAGCAGCGGCGGCAAATACCGCCTGCTGGTGCGCCCGGCCCAGCCGCAGGCCGGCGACAAGCGCTGGCCCCGGCAGCTGCGCCTGGGCTCGGGCGTGCAGGGCTGGGTTATTCTGGATTCGGTGCCGGTGTGGTACGAAATCTGGCGGCAGCTCAACGGCTTCCCCCCCACCCTGCAAGCCGAGCCCGACGACGCGCCGGTGAAGGGAAAGTAAGAACGATGTAGGGGCGGGGCTTGCCCCCGCCCGGATGCCTGCGTGGCCTCAACAGTTCCGTTCAACCGAAGGACAGCGAAGCTAACGACGGGCGGGGGCAAGCCCCGCTCCTACATCGCTCTGGTAGTATGAATTCTATAAGTCAAGATGTTATCCATCATATTCAACACATTCTTTCAACCAAACCGCAGCCATCACTGGCCGCTGCTCCTGCTGCTGCTGCTCAGCCTGGCGCGCCCCATCTACGCCCAGGACCCCGCTTTGCCCGCCCGCCGCTCCGGCCTCGAAAAAGCGCCGCTCCAAACCACGCAGCTGGACATGGTGCGGCCCGGCGATACGGCCAAAGTGTTTTCGCTGCAAAACCTGGCCGATTTGGTGTTTGCCAACCACCCCATCGTGAAGCAGGCCGCCCTGCTCTCGGACGAGGCCCGCAGCCAGGTGCTGCAGGCCCGCGGCGGCTTCGACCCCAAGCTGGGTTCCGACTTCCACCGCAAGCAGTTTGGCGGCACCGACTACTACAACAACTGGGGCAACGAGCTGAAAATCCCGCTCTGGCCCGGCGGCATCGACCTGAAAGCCAGTTACGACCGCTACGTGGGCACCTACGTGAACCCCGAAAGCCGCACGCCCGTCAACGGCCTGGCCGGCGTGGGCCTTTCGGTGCCCATCGGGGCGGGGTTGCTGATTGACGCCCGCCGCAGCACCCTGCGCCAGGCCAAAGTGATGCAGAACGCCGCCGAGGCCGACCGCGTGAAGCAGATAAACGAAGTGTGGCTGCAGGCCGCCAAGGACTACTGGACCTGGTACTACACCTACCAGCAGGCCGCCCTCATTCAGGAAGGCGTGGCGCTGGCCGACCGGCGCTTTCAGGGCACCGCCCGCCGCGCCCAGATTGGCGACCAGGCCCCCATCGACTCGGTGGAGGCCCAAATCACGGTGCAGGACCGCCAGGTGCAGGCCGAGCAGCTGCGCGTGGAGCTGCAAAACGCCCGCCTCGTGCTCTCCAACCACCTCTGGACCAAAGACGGCCAGCCCGCCGAGCTGCCCACCTACGCCGCCCCGCAAACTCCCTTGGTCGATAGCGTGAGCCGCGCCGAGCTGCAGCGCCTCGCCGATTTTGCTGCCGCCCAGCACCCCACGCTGCGCAAGCTGGAAGCCAAAATCAGCCAGCTCGGCATCGAGGAGCGGTACCGCCGCGAGATGCTCAAGCCCAAGCTCAACGTGAGCGGCGTGCTGCTCAGCCAGGGCGATTTTTACCGCTCGGAAGTGCCCTCCTACTACAATTTCGGGATGGACAACTACAAGGTGGGCGTCGATTTCGCCTTTCCGCTGTTTCTGCGGGCCGAGCGCGGCAAGCTGCAGTACACCCGCATTCAGGTGAAGGAAACCACCCTGGAGCGCCAGCAAAGCCAGCGCACCATCGTCACGCAGGTCAACACCGTGTACAACACGCTGCGGGCCTACGAGCGCCAGCTCGCCCTCCAGGCCCAGACCATTGCCAATCAGCGCAAGCTGCTGCAGGCCGAGCTGCAGAAGTTTGAGCTGGGCGAAAGCACCATCTTCCTCATCAACGCCCGCGAAACCAAGCTCATCGACCTGCGCATCAAGCAGGAAAGCCTGCGCTCCAGCTACGAAAAGTCGCGCGCCGAGCTGTACTACTACGCCGGCACGCGGTCGGTGGATGTGGTACAGAAATAGCCGGGCATTTTAGCGAAAGCCCGTCATGCCGGTTCCTACTAGAGCCGTTTTCAGGTCCATGTACACGTAGCGCGAACTTTGTAGTTCGCGTCACAATCGACTGGCACCAGCAACGGTACACGGAACTGAAAACCGCTCTAAATTTACTCTAACCGCTGCACCAGTGCCAGCAGCTCCTGCTGTGTGGTGCGGGTAGCGTCCTGCGCGTACCAGCCGTGGAGCTGGGCGGCCAGCTCGGCAAACGGCACTTCGCGGGTCTTCAGGTCCTGAAACAGGGCCTGGGCCGGGGCCGGGCGCGGGCCCCACACGGCCGCTTCGGTCAGCGAATCGGCGTGGAGCACGACGGTCATCGGGATGGCCCGGCCGCCGTTGGTGAGGTAGCGGTCGATGAGCCCGGGGTTGGCATCGCGCAGGAAATAGCGGGTTTCGAGGCGGCCGCCGCTGGCCTGGGCCACGGCTTCGATGACGGGCACAAGCTGGGCCGCATCGCCGCACCAGCCTTCGGTGATGACCACCCAGATGTAGCGCTGCTGCAGCTGCCGCGCGGCGGCCTGCAGCTCGGGCAGCACGGCAATGGTGGGCGTGAGGCCGTCCATGCGCTCCTCGTTTTCACGGTAGTAGGGCAGCATTTTGGCCAGGCGCGGGTCGGGCTCGCCGGCCAGCAGGGCGCTGATTTGCCGGCGGTAGGCAGCGTAGGAAAGTCCGGTGGCGAGTTGTTCGGGAGAGAGTACGGGGGCGAGACTGGCTGACATAAATGCGGCGTCGATAAACAGGAAAACCGCGCCCATAACAGCCGAAACCGTGAAATGTGAGGGCCGGCCCCGGCAATCCGGCGGCGTAGCAACTCACCTCCGGCGCCAGCCCTCCCGTTTCACCGGCGGGCTTACTGCCAGCCGCCGCCCAGGGCCCGGTACAGGTTCACGCTTTGCAGCAGCAGCGCCTGGCGGGCATCGGCGAGGCTCAGCTCGGCTTCGAGCACGCTGCGCTGGGCGGTAATGACTTCGAGGTAAGACGCGTAGCCGGCCACAAACAGGTCGTTGGCCGTGGCTACGCCGCTTTGCAGCTGCTCTACCTCACGGGCGCGCAGGTCGGCTACGGACTGGAAGTTTTGCAGGCCCTGCAGGCCCACCACCACTTCGCGGAAGCCGGTTTGCAGCGCCTGCTGGTAGCGGTAGTAGCCCTCGTAGTTGTTGGCCACGGCCTCGCGGAAATCGGCGCGATACTGGGCGCGGTTGAGGATGGGGCCAGCCAGGCCGGCCACGGCGCCATACACGATTGAGGTCGGGTTGAGCAGCTGGCTGGAGGTGAAGGAATTGAGGCCGACGTAGGGCGTGAGCGTGAGCGAAGGCAGGAAGGCGGCGCGGGCGGCGTCCACGTCGGCGGTGGTGGCGCGGAGCTGGAGCTCGGCCTGGCGCACGTCGGGGCGGCGCAGCAGGGCCGTGGCGGGCAGCCCGGCCGACAGCCGCGTGGGCAGGCCCGACTGGCTGGGCAGCGCCGGCCCGCGCCGGATGGGCTGCGGGTAGCGCCCCAGCAGCTGGTTGAGCTGGGTTTCGGTTTCGACGATGCGCTGGCGGGTTTCGTAGGCCAGGCTTTCGGTGCGCAGGGCTTGCGCGGCAAACTGCTGCACGGCCAGCTGCGTGACGCGCCCGGCCTCTTTCTGCACCTTAATCAGCCGCAGCCCCTCCTGCTGAAAGCGGGCATTGCGGAGCAGAATGGCCAGCTGGTTGTCCAGCGTCAGCAATTCGTAGTAGGCGCGGGCCACGTCGGCCACCAGGTTGGTCACCACCAGGTTGCGGCCCTGCTCGGAGCCCAGCACGCGCAGGTAAGCGGCCTTGCGGCGGCTCCGCAGCTTGCCCCAGAGGTCGATTTCCCAGGAGCTGCGCAGGCCCACAAAAAAGTCGGGCGTGAGGGTGGTGGGCACCCGCTGGTCGCCGTTGATGTTCTGCGAAAAGTTGGTGTCGTAGTTGCCCACGCCGGTCATGGTGTACTTGCCGTAGTGGTCGAGCGCGGCGGTGCCGGTGGCCGTCACGGTCGGGAACAGTGCCCCGCGCCGGGCCAGGTACTGCGCCTGAAACACCTCCACGCGCTGCACGGCCACTTTCAAATCGAGGTTCTGCTGCAGGGCCGTGTCGATGAGGCCGGCCAGCGCGGGGTCCTGGAAAAACTGCCGCCACGGGGTGCTGCCCACGCTCAGGGTATCGGTGGCGGGCGTAGGCTGGTTGAAAGCTTTGGGCGTGGCGGGGCTGGCAGCGGGCGCGTCGGGCGCGGCCACGCGGCAGCCGGCGGATAGGGCGAGGATGGAGAAAAAGGCGGGGAGAAAGCGCATGGATTGGTCGTTCTGGCGGTTCGCCTCACCCCCCCGGCCCCCTCTCCGGTGGAGCGGGGGAGCCACGGCGGCGCGGGCGATGTAGCGCGGACTTTTAGTCCGCGCGTGGGTTATCTATTCGGGCAACTCGCGGACTAAAAGTCCGCGCTACAAATCATCAGGCTTCCCCTCTCCACCGGAGAGGGGGCCGGGGGGCGAGGCCCCCGTTAGGTCAATGCGCCACCAGCTCCGGTTCCGCTACCACCGCCGCATCAGCCGCCAGGTTCTTCGGCTTCTCGAAGCTGGCAAACAGCACGTACAGCCCCGGAATCAGCACCATGCCGAAGACGGTGCCAATGAGCATGCCGCCCGCCGCCGCCGTGCCGATGGAGCGGTTACCCAGCGCCCCGGCCCCGTCGGCAATCACCAGCGGAATCAGCCCGGCAATGAAGGCAAACGACGTCATCAGGATGGGGCGCAGGCGCGACACGGCGCCCTGCACGGCGGCCTCCAGCACGGTGGCCCCGGCGCGGCGGCGCTGCTCGGCAAACTCGATGACGAGGATGGCGTTTTTGCCCAGCAGGCCGATGAGCATCACCAGCGCCACCTGGGCGTAGATGTTGTTTTCGAGCCCCAACAGCTTGAGGCTGAGGAAAGCGCCAAATACGCCGGTGGGCAGGCTCAGCAGCACGGGCAGCGGCAGCAGCAGGCTTTCGTACTGGGCGGCCAGCAGCAGGTACACGAAGATGAGCACCACGCCGAACACGTACAGGGCCTGGTCGCCGCTCAGGATTTGCTCGCGCGTCATGCCGCTCCACTCGTAGCTGAAGCCTTTGGGCAGCACCTTGGCCGCCACCCGCTCGATGGCCGAAATGGCGTCGCCGGAGCTGTGGCCGGCGGCGGCGTCACCGTTAATCATGGCCGAGGTGTACATGTTGTAGCGCGTGAGCTGGTCGGGGCCGAACACGCGCTCCAGCTTCACGAAGGTGGAGAAGGGCACCAGCTCGCCGCGGTTGTTTTTCACGTGCAGGGCCAGCAGGTCGTCGGGGCGGCCGCGGTATTCGGGGCCGGCCTGCACCATCACCTTGTACATCTGGCCGAAGCGGATGAAGTTGGAGGCGTAGTAGCTGCCCAGCAGCGTTTGCAGCGTGCTCATGGCCTGGTCCACGGTCACGCCCTTCTTGGCGGCCATGTCCTGGTCGACGTGGATGAGGTACTGCGGGAAGTTGGGGTCGAAGCCGGTGAAAGCGCCGTTGATGGCCGGCTCCTTTTGCAGCGCGGCCAGGAAGGTTTTGGAGGCCTGGGCCGTCTTCTGCAGGTCGCCGCTGCCCGACTTGTCCAGCAGGCGCAGCTCAAACCCGCTGCTGTTGCCGAAGCCCGGCACCGTGGGCGGCGGCAGAAACTGAATGTCGGCGTCGGCGATGCCTTTCGTCTTGGCTTCCAGCTCCTTGATGAGCTCGCTCACCGACTGCTCCCGCTCGTCCCAGCCCTTGAGGTTAATCATGCCCATGCCGTAGCTGGAGCCGGCCGCGTCGGTCACCAGGCTGTAGCCGGCCAGGGTCGACACCGACTCCACCGGCTTGAGTTTTTGGGCAATGCGCTGCACCTGGGCCAGCACGGCCTCGGTGCGCTCCACGGTGGCGCCGGCGGGCGTGGTCACGTTGATGTATACCATGCCCTGGTCCTCCGTCGGGATGAAGCCCGAGGGCAGCACCTTGCTGATGCCCCAGGTGGCCCCGAAAAACAGCAGCAACCCCGCCAGCGTCACCACGCGGCGGCCGGCAATGCCGCCCAGCAGGCGCTGGTAGCCGCCGGCCAGCTTCTCGTACCGGTTGTTGAACCCCTTGAAAAACCGGCCCAGCAGGCCCGTCCGTTCGCCTTCGTGGGGCTTGAGCATGAGGGCGCATAGGGCCGGCGTGAGCGTCACGGCGTTCACGCCCGAAATGACGATGGCAATGGCCAGCGTGAGCGAAAACTGCCGGTAGAACACGCCCACCGGCCCGTCCATGAACGACACCGGAATAAACACCGCCGACATTACCAGCGTGATGGCAATCAGCGAGCTGCTGATTTCGTGCATGGCTTCGAAAGTGGCACTGCGGGCGTCCATGTGCTTCTCCTCCATCTTGGCGTGCACGGCTTCCACCACCACAATGGCGTTATCGACCACAATGCCGATGGCCAGCACCAGCGCGAAGAGCGTGAGCAGGTTAATGGAAAAGCCCAGCATCTGCATGAAGGCCAGCGTGCCGATGAGGGCCACCGGCACGGCCAGCGCCGGAATCAGCGTGGAGCGCCAGTCCTGCAAAAACAGGTACACGATGAGGAACACCAGCAAAAACGCCTCCACCAGCGTGCGCAGCACCTCGTGAATGCTGGCGTCGAGGAAGCGCGACACGTCGTAGGCAATGCTGTACTTCATGCCAGGCGGGAAGCTGGTTTTCTGCAGCTCGGCCATGCGGGTTTTCACGTTTTCGATGACCTCGCTGGCGTTGGAGCCGGGCCGCTGCTTGAGCATGATGGCCGCCGAGGGCTGCCCGTCGTTCTTCGACGACATGCCGTAGGTGAGCGAGCCAAATTCCACGTCGGCCACCGCCTTCAGGCGCAGCACCGAGCCGTCGGGGTTCGAGCGGATGACGATGTTGCGGTACTGCTCCGGCTCGAACAGCTTGCCGGTGTAGCGCAGCACGTACTGCAGCTGCTGGGCCTTGCCGCCCGAGCTTTCGCCCGATTTGCCGGGGGCCGCCTCCACGTTCTGGGCCCGGATGGCCTGCACGATTTCATCGGTGCCCACCTCATACGCCGCCATGCGGTCGGGCTTCAGCCACACCCGCATCGAGTATTCCCGCGAGCCCATAATCTCGGCGAAGCCTACGCCGTTGATGCGCTTGAGCTCCTGCAGGATGTTGATATCGGCGAAGTTGTAGATGAACTTCTCGCCCGCCGACTTGTCATCGCTCGTGATGTTGAGGTAAAGCAGCATGGAGTTCACCTCCTTCTCCGTCGTCACGCCGGCCTTGATGACTTCCTCGGGCAATTCGTCAAGAATGGTCGTCACGCGGTTTTGCACGCCCACGGCGGCCAGGTCGGGGTCGGTGCCCACCTCAAAAAACACGGTGATGAGCGTGATGCCATTGTTCGAGCTCACCGAGTTCATGTAGGTCATGCCCGGCACGCCGTTGATGGCGCGCTCCAGCGGCGTGGCCACGGCCTTGGCGCACACCTCGGCGTTGGCCCCGGTGTACTTGGCCGTGACGGTCACGGAGGGCGGCACGATGTCGGGAAACTGCGTGATGGGCAGCGTGAACAGCGCCAGCCCGCCCAGCAGCACCAGAAAAACGGAAATCACCAGCGAGAGAATCGGCCGGCGGATGAAGATGTCGAACATGAATCAGGGTTCTTGCCTCCGGCCGGTCCGACGGCGTAGCCGTCCGACCGGTTGTCGTGAGGTTCGGTGTAGTTGTCGTTGAGGTCGTTGAAGTGCTACGGGCCTACTCGGCGCTTGTGGCAACCGGTCGGACGGCTACGCCCTCGGACCGGGGCAGCGTTGCGCAGAAGGTGCTGCAGAGCGCAGCGAAGCATCTCGCCGGGTTTGGCAATCAGGGCCGGTGCAACGACGCGGGCCAGATGCTTCGCTACGCTCTGCAGGACGTTCCTGGGAAGGATTACAGCGCGTTATTGGGCCGCCACGGCGGCCGTATCCAGCAGCACCGCTTTGGGGGTGATTTTCTGTTGGTCGTGCAGCTCCGGCGCACCTTCGTACACCACCCGCTCGCCGGGTTTCAGGCCGTCCTTCACCACGTAGAAATCGCCGAGGCGCGTGTAGGGCGTGAAGCTGCGCGTATGCGTAGTGCCGTGCTGGTCCACCACGTACACGAAGTTTTTGTCCTGAATCTCGAACACTGCCTTTTGCGGCAGCAGCAGCGCCGCCGGCAGCTGGTCGGTCAGGCGCACCTTGCCCGAGGCACCGTGCTTGAGCAGGCGGTCGGGGTTGGGGAAGCGGGCGCGTAGGGCAATGGAGCCGGTGTTGGGGTTGAACTCGCTTTCCGCCGTTTCGATGTGGCCCACCAGCGGATACAGCTCGCCATTGGCCAGCGTGAGGCGCACCGAGTCGGAGTGCAGCTCGGGGTGCTCGCGGCGGGCCTTGTTGTAGTTCATAAAGCTGCCCTCGGCCACGTCGAAATAGGCAAACACGGCGCTCAGGTCCGACACCGTGGTGAGCAGCGTGCCTTCTTCCACCACGCTCCCCATTTTCAGCGGAATGCGGTCAATCACGCCATCGAAGGGGGCCCGCACCAGCGTGTAGCTCAGGCTGAGGCGGGCGGCGGCCTCGCCGGCGCGGGCATCGGCCACGCGGGCATCGGCCTCGTGTATCTTGCTGGTCGAGAGCTTTAACTCCGATTTAGCGATGACGTTCTTGTCCACCAGCAGCTTCACCCGGTCGCTTTCCACGCGCACGGCGGCGGCCTGGGCCTGGGCGCTGGCCACGGCGGCCTGGGCTTGGCTCAGGCGGTTGCGGTAGGCGCTGGCGTTGATGCGGAACAGCGGCTGGCCCTTCTTCACGGGCTTGCCTTCGTCCACGTAAATGTGCTCCAGGAAGCCCGCCACCTGGGCGCGCACTTCCACGTTGCGCACGGCCTGCACGTCGGCCACGTAGTCGCGGTGCAGGCTCTGGTTGGAGATGGCCAGCGTCACCACCGGCACCTCGGGCGGGGTTTCCACGGTGTCTTTTTCGGCCTTGGCCGAGCAGCCGCTCAGGCCGCTGGCCAGCAGTCCGGCCGCTGCGGTCAGCGCAAACGAATGAAGAAAAGTGCGGCGCAAAAAGGAGTTCATGGGGGTTGAGAATGAGCAGGCAAAAGCCGCCGGCCCGTTAGTGGGTCGTGGCCGTGGGGATGGTAGCGGGCAATTCGGGGTGCAGCGCCAGGAGGCTGTCCTGCTGCTGGTGGTCGGCCTGGCAGCGGGCCAGCAGGCGCTGCGTCATGCGCAGGTCGGCTTCGGTGGCCTGCAGGTCTTCGTAGTCGAGGGCCAGCGTGGGCTGGTTAAACAGCAGAAAAGCATTGAGCCCCAGCGACAACAGCAAGGCCCCCGCGAGCAGCGCAACCAGAAAATTGAGGGGCCGAATGGGGGTGGGCATAGGCGTTTGCGGTAGTGGCAACTGCCCGCAAAGGACCCCCGGCAACATTAAAACGGTGTGAGAACCGTATTAGAATACATGAAAACGGCGCGGACGACGAGACGCAACCACGCGTCTCGTCGTCCGCGCCGTTAGGTAATTTCTGGCGTTGTCGCTCAACGCAAGCTCTTCAACGACGGGGCGCAACCAGGCGTCTCTACCTCGTTCCCACGGCCGGGTCTTTTTTTAGCGCCGCCACCACCTCAGCCACCAGCTCCTCCGGCGTGTGCTCAATGGAAAGCCGCAGCGCATACGCCGGCCGCTCCAGCGTCGCCAGCTGCGAATCGAGCATGTTGGAGTGCATGTAGTGGCCCTTGCGGGCGCCCATGCGCTCCAGCAGCAGCGCTTTGGGGCCGTCGAGAAAAATCCAGTGCAGCGGCTCCTTCGACTGGCTTTGCAGCGTGGTGCGGTATTTCTCCTTCAAAGCGGAGCAGGCCAGTACGGCCCCGCCGGCCTGCTCCCACTCACTTAGTTTGGTGGCCAGGGTGTTCAGCCAGTCGCGCCGGTCGTCGTCGGTGAGGGGCGTGCCGTGGGCCATCTTGTCGATGTTGGCCTGCGAGTGGAAGTCGTCGGCATCGTAAAAGGGCAGGTTGAGTTTTTGGGCGAGCTGCTCGCCCACCGTTGTTTTGCCGCAGCCCGAAACCCCCATGACGATGAAACTCATACCTGCCTGTTTTTTGAAGAAATAATGCCCTGAAGACAAGGCTACCCGGAAAATGTTGAGCCGCCGGTTTTGCCCGCGGTAGTTGCTTTACGCAAGGTTGAGCGTAATGGCCATGCCCAAAACGCCGCCCTACGCCGCCGGCAGCCACACCGTAGCCGTGGTGCCCTGCCCCACGGCCGATGCCAGCTCCAGCCGGCCGCCGTGGCGCTGCACAATGCGCTGCGTGAGCGGCAGCCCCAGGCCGTAGCCCGGCCGGCCCACCGCCCCCGCCGCCCGGTACAGCGGCTCGTAGATGCGGCCCAGCTCTTCCGGGCTGAGGCCCGGCCCGACATCCGTTATCCGCACGCGCAGCGTGGCCGGGCCTTCGTAGCCCAGCTCGGCCAGCACCGGGCCGGCCGAATATTTGCCGGCGTTGTCCAGCAGGTTCAGCAGCGCGGTGGTGAGCAGCTCGGCGTTGCCGGGCACCATGAAAACATCGGTTTCGGCCTCGGCCGGGAGCGCACCAAACGCGAGGCGAAACTCCCGGCCCGGAAACTTGGCGCGCACAAAGCCCAACGCCTGGTTCAGGCACTCATCCAGGCGCACAGGCTCGAATTCGGGCAGGGTGCCATCCACCTTGGCCAACGACAGCAAGCTGCTGGTGAGGCCGGTCAGGTGCTGCGCCGCTTCCAGGGCCTGCGTCAGGCTCTGTCGCGCTTCGGGCAGCGACGTGTCGTAGGCCAGGGCCGTTTCGAGGGTGCCGGTGAGGGTGGTGAGGGGCGTGCGCAGCTCGTGCGAGGCGTGGGCGAGAAAGCTCTTTTGCGCCTCAAACGCCTGCTCCAGCCCGGCCAGCATCTTGTTGAAGACGTGGGCCAGCTGGGCCAGCTCATCGCGCCCGTTGCCTTCCGACAGCCGCCGGCCCAGGCTGGTGGCCGAAATGCGCCCCGCCTGCCGGCTGATGCGCGCCACCGGGGCCAGCGCCGCGCCCGCAAAGTACCAGCCCGCCAGAATGGTGAGCGCCAGCGCCCCCACATTGCCCACCAGCAGCAGCAGGCCCAGCTGCTGCAGCCGCACCCAGCCCGGCACGTCCTCGGCCGACACGAAAATGTGGTACGGCTCGCCCTCGTGCCGGTACACGGTGCCCACTGCCTCGCGCCGCCCGATTGTCGTAAAGTTCACCAGCGGCGTGGTTTGCAAAGCGCCCAGGCGCGTCCGGTTGGGCTCCTGGTCGATGCTGTCGGAGCTGCTGAAGCGCAGGGCCCCATCGGGGCCGTAGATGCTGATTTGCTCATCCGGCAGCGTCAGAATATCGTTTCGGCGCAGGCTGCCGAGCTCGCCGGTTTCGAGCTTGCCCGTGCGCACCAGCAGCCGCGAGGCCAGCCCGGCGCTGGTTTCCAGCCGGTGCGCGAAGCGCTGCGCCCGCGTGCTGGCATTGAAGTAGTAGATAAACGCCGAGAAGCTGACCTGAATAGCCAGCACCAGCAGCGTAAAGCGCAGCATCAGCTTGTTGCGAATCAGCATCTTATTGAGTAGTTAGTGGTGCTTGAGCAAGACCGTCATGCTTCGGCTGCGGCTGCGCCTTCGCTTAGCGCGGCCATTTTTTCAATGCGCTTCTTCCTACCCCTCCCGCATCACATAGCCCATGCCCACCACCGTATGAATGAGCTTGGGCGAGAAATCCCGGTCCAGCTTCTTGCGCAGGTAGCTCACGTACACGTCAATCACGTTAGTGGTGGTGTCAAAATCCAGGTCCCAGACGCGCTCCGCAATATCGACGCGCGAGATGACGCGGCCCCGGTTGCGCAGCAGGTGCTCCAGCAGGGAGTATTCGCGGGTGGTGAGGTCGATGCGCTGGCCGGCGCGGCGCACGGTTTTGGCGTCGAGGTCGAGCACGAGGTCGGCCATGCGCAGCTCCTGGCGCTGGCCGGCGGCGGCGGCGTAGCGCTGGGTGAGGGCGCGGGCCCGCATCAGCAGCTCCCTGAACTCGAACGGCTTGACGAGGTAGTCGTCGGCCCCGGCGGCGAAGCCGGCTTCCTTGTCGTCGAGGCTGTCGAGGGCGGTGAGCAGCAGGATGGGCACCAGCCGGCTGTTGGCGCGAATGCGCTGGCACAGCTCCACGCCGTTTAGGTAAGGCAGGTTGATGTCGAGAATAACCAGGTCGTAGGGCTGCTGCTCGTAGAGCGACCAGCCGGTGCGGCCGTCGTAGGCCACGGTCACGTCGTAGCCTTCGTGCTCGAAGCCCTTCTTCACGAATGAGGCCAGTGGCGGCTCGTCTTCAACCAGCAGAATTTTCATGGATGTAGATTTCCCCTGCTATACGGCAATGGTCCGCAATCAGAACAGGCAGCCCAAAGCTACGCGCCGGGCTGCCTGTTGGGTATGCGGTGGAGACGCATCCCTGCGTCTCGTCGTTGAACGGAATCGTGGGCCCGGCGCGGGCCGTGAGCCACAGCTACGCGCCTCTACAGCTGCGGCTGCACCTGCCCGCTCTGCTCGCGGCAATAGGTGATGAAGTCGGAGTTGATGGGCTCCAGGCCGCCTTCGCGCATGCGGGTGGCCACCTGGCCGCGGTGGTAGCTGGCGTGCATCACGGCATGGGTCAGGATGTCGCTCACCTGCGAGTCGAAGGCGTCGCCCTGCGAATTGGTGTATTGGATGTGGCGGGTCAGCTCGGCTTCGTCGTGCTGGGCCTGGGCGCAGAGGTCGGCCAGGCGCTGGGAGGTTTGCTCGTGCCAGTGGTGCAGGCCGGCCAGGTCGTGCTCCTGCCACACTTTCACGGGGCTTTGCGTGCCGGTGAGGCGGGCAATCCAGATGGCCTGGGCGTTGAGGAGGTGGCTGAAAATGCGCAGCGCGGGCTGGGGAGCCTCTTTGCCGGCCGCCACCGACGAATCGAGGCGGCGCAGCAGGGTTTCGTTGGCCCAGACGTTGAAAGCGCCGAGCTTGGCAATGGTGTCAATCATTTTAATGGTAAGTTATAAAGTATGAGTTATGAATTATGAGCTCCAACCACGACCACCCAACAAGGCAATTCATAACTCATCATTCATCATTCTTATCGGGGGTCTTGCCAGACCAGTTTCTCGTTCCTTTTGTTTTTATCGAAGTCGCGGCACTTGCCGTCGCCCTTGCCGGTAATGCCCCCGTCGGGCTGGCAGATGAGGTTGCCTTTGGTGTCGAATACCTGCGAATACTGGTCGCAGCACGGGGCCGATTGGTAGTACACCGTCTGGCCCTCGTACTCGTAGCGGAAAATGCGGATAATGGGGTTGCGCTTGCGCTCGGCCAGTACCGCCGCAATGCGCTGCTTCAGCCACTGCGGCCGGGCCGTGGTGTCGGTGACGAGGACGCGGGCATACACCGGGTCCACGGTGTTGGCGCTGGTGGGGGCGGGCGTGTCGTTGCCGGCCACGTTGGGGCCTTCGGGCGGGGTAGTGGGCGTGGTCACGCTCACCTGATTGTTGGCGCAGGCCGTGGTGAGCAGCAGGGAAGCGGCAAGGAAAAGCAAACGCATGGTTCGGAAAAAAAGCAGCTGCCGACAACCGGCCCGCCAGCTATGGGTACGCCCCGCACGGGCAATGGTTCAGATTGGGCGGTGTTTCAAAGCGGAAAAATCTTGGGAATGAACACCAGCCCGCCCACCACCAGCGCCCCAATGGCCGCCAGCAGCACCGCGCCGGCCGCCACGTCCTTGGCCTTGCCCGCCAGCGGATGAAAGCCCGGCGAGGCCAAATCGGTGAGGGCCTCAATGGCCGTATTCATCAGCTCGGCCGCCCACACGCAGGCCACCGCAAGGGCCACCAGCGCCCATTCCAGCCGCGCAATGCCGTAGTAAAACCCCAGCCCCATCACCACCACCGTGGCCACGGCGTGAAAGCGCAGGTGCACCTCCGAGCGCAGCGCCGCCCACACGCCCCGAAAGGCGTGGCCGAAGCTGGCCACGCGCCGCCGCCACAGCCCCTCGGGCGGCCGCAGGCGCTCGGGGTTGGGAGAGTCGGGCTCAGCCACGGGCTTCGTATTCCTGAAAAACGGTTTGGCGCAGCCCCGACCAATCGGACCGGATGATGCTGAAAATGACCGTGTCGCGGCGCAGGTTGCCCTGCGTGAGGCGGTGGCTGCGCAGCGTGCCTTCCTCGGTGGCGCCCATGCGGGCCATGGCCGTGCGCGACTTGTGGTTGCGCGAATCCGTTTCCAGCTCCACCCGCTCGCAGCCCAGCTGGCAGAAGGCGTGGCTGAGCAGCAGGTGCTTGCAGGCCCGGTTCAGGCCCGAGCGCTGAAACCGGGTGCCCACCCAGGTGTAGCCGATGCTCAGGCGCTGGTCGGGCTCGGCCACGTTGTAGTAGCTGGTGCTGCCGGCCAGCTCGCCGGTTTCGCGGTCGATGATGGCAAACGGGTAGCGCCGGCCCTGCTGCCGGTCTTCCACGGCCTGCCGGATGTAGGCCGCCAGGCTCACCGCGTCGTCGCCCCGCGTGAGGGTATATCGCCACAGCTCGGCATCGAAGGCCACGGCTTTGAGGGCTTCAAAATCGGTGAGCTCCAGCGGGCGCAGGCGCACGCGGCTGTTTTCGAGAACGATGGGGGCGGAAAAGTCCATTGCAGAGCGAAGTGGGCGGGATTGGAGCCGCAAAGTTGCCTTCAAAAAATGTATCTGCTCTCTCCGGCTCCAGGAACAGGAGGCGGGCAAGCGGGGAGGAGCTAAAAAGTGAAGGCGATTGAATGATGTATGTACATAAAATGTATGTACATTTGAATGTTGGTTCACGAGCCAGGCCTACCTGGTTCCGGCCAATGAAAATTCAATCGCAAAAACCGAGAAATCATGGAAATAGGAATTGATAGCTTCGCTGCCCATTTTGATGCCGCCCCCGGCAAAATGCCGAACGGCGTGGAGGCCATGGGCGAATTGCTCGACCGGATTCAATGGGCCGACCAGGTGGGCCTCGACGTGTTTGGCATGGGCGAGCACCACCGGTCGCAGTACCTCGATTCGGCCCCGGCCGTGATTCTGGCCGCCGCCGCCGCCCGCACCAAGCGCATCCGCCTGACCAGCGCCGTCACGGTGCTGAGCGCCATCGACCCGGTGCGCGCCTTTCAGGAATACGCGACGCTGGACCTGATTTCGCAGGGCCGGGCCGAAATGGTGGTGGGCCGCGGCTCGTCCATCGAAGCGTTTCCGCTGTTTGGCTTCGACCTCGACGACTACGACGAGCTGTTTGCCGAAAAGCTGGACCTGCTGCTGCTCATTCGCGACCAGGAAAAGGTGAGCTGGTCGGGCAAATTCCGGCCCGCGCTCACGGGGCAGGGCATCTACCCGCGGCCGGCGCAGCCGCAGCTGCCCATCTGGCTGGGAGTGGGGGGCACGCCGGCTTCGTTTGTGCGGGCCGGCGCGCTGGGCCTGCCCCTGATGGTGGCCATCATCGGCGGCGATACCCACCGCTTCCGCCCCCTGATTGACCTCTACCGCGAAGCCGGCCGCCGGGCGGGCCACGCGCCCGAGCAGCTGAAAGTGGGCCTGCACTCGCTGGGCTACGTGGCCGAAACCACCGAACAGGCCGTGGAAGAGTTCTTCCCGGGCTACGCCCACACCTTCACCAGCCGCGCCAAGGAACGGGGCGGCGCGCCCATCACGCGCGGCATGTTCGATGCCCAGGCCGGGCCGCGGGGCGCCTTGCTGGTGGGCAGCCCGGAGGAAGTAGCCGCCAAAATCCTGCGCCACAGCGAAGCCCTGGGCGGGATTTCCCGGGTAACGTTTCAGCAGGACGTCGCCACGCAGTCGCACGCCAAAATCATGCAGTCCATTGAGCTGCTGGGCACGCGGGTAGCTCCTTTGCTGCGCGCCGCCGGGCAATAAAAGCGTGCGAATGAGCCGTAATGGCGACCAAAAAAGAAGTCCCGGCCAATCAGCCGGGACTTCTTTTTTTGTGAAAGCGCAGTGCTTAACAAGTAAGGCTAAGCCTACTTGATTTCGCCCACCATTTCCTCGGGCTTCATCCACTCGTCGAACTCTTCGGCGGTGAGGTAGCCCAATTCGATGGCGGTTTCCTTCAGCGTGGAGTTATTTTTGTGGGCCGTCTGGGCAATTTCGGCGGCTTTGTAGTAGCCGATGTGCGGGTTGAGGGCCGTCACCAGCATCAGGCTGCTGTTGACGTGCTTCTTGATGTTGGCTTCGAGGGGCTCGATGCCCACGGCGCACTTGTCGTTGAAGCTCACGCACACGTCGCCGATGAGGCGGGCCGAATGCAGGAAGTTGTAAATCATGACCGGCTTGAACACGTTCAGCTCGAAGTGGCCGTTCATGCCGCCGATGTTGATGGCCACGTCGTTGCCCATCACCTGAGCAGCCACCATGGTCATGGCTTCGCACTGGGTGGGGTTCACCTTGCCGGGCATGATGCTCGAACCAGGCTCATTATCCGGAATGTGCAGCTCGCCGATGCCAGCGCGCGGGCCCGAAGCCAGCAGGCGGATGTCGTTGCCGATTTTCATCAGCGAGGCGGCTACCGTTTTCAACGCGCCGTGGGCTTCCACGATGGCGTCGTGGGCGGCCAGGGCCTCAAACTTGTTTTCGGCCGTGATAAAGGGCAGGCCGGTGAGGGTGGCAATGTGCTTGGCCACGTTCTCGGAGTAGCCTTTGGGCGTGTTGATGCCCGTGCCCACGGCGGTGCCGCCCAGGGCCAGCTCGCTCAGGTGGGCCAGCGTGTTCTTGATGGCGCGCAGGCCGTGGTCGAGCTGCGACACGTAGCCCGAAAACTCCTGGCCCACGGTGAGCGGCGTGGCGTCCATGAGGTGGGTGCGGCCGATTTTCACGATGTGCATGAACTTCTGGCTCTTGGCTTTCAGCGTGTCGCGCAGCTTCTCGATGCCGGGAATGGTTACCTCCACCAGGATTTTGTAGGCCGCGATGTGCATGGCCGTCGGGAACGTGTCGTTCGAGCTCTGGCTCTTGTTCACGTCGTCGTTGGGGGCCAGGAACTTCTTCTCGTCGGTGAGCTGGCCGCCGTGCAGCACGTGGCCGCGATAGGCAATCACCTCGTTCACGTTCATGTTGCTCTGCGTGCCCGAACCGGTTTGCCACACCACCAGCGGGAACGAATCGGCCAGCTGGCCGGCCAGGATTTCATCGGCCACTTTGCCAATCAACTCCGCTTTCTCGGCCGACAGGATGCCGGCGTCGCGGTTGGTGAGGGCGGCGGCTTTCTTCAGGTAAGCGAAGGCGGCGATGATTTCCTTGGGCATCCGGTTGATGTCCTGCGCAATGGGGAAGTTCTCGATGGAGCGCTGCGTTTGGGCGCCCCAGTAGGCGGTGGCAGGCACTTGCACGGTGCCCATGGTGTCCTTTTCGGTGCGGAAAGCCATTTCGTTAAATGTGAAGATGTGCGAATGTGATGATGTGGAAATGCAGAAGCCGGCGCGTGCGCTCGGTGCAAAAGTACACCGACGCGGAAGCACGGCATTTGTTGGGGCGAGAATAGCCGCTAAGACGTATCCGGCGTACACGTTGGTAACGGAAGTAGCAGCCACGCGCTTGTCATTTCCACATCCGTCACATTTTCACATTATTAAAAATGTCTTCCATCAAGCAAGTCATTGAAATCCTGGCCTCGTCCGACAAAAGCTTCGAAGACGCCCTGCAGCGCGCCGTGGCTTCGCTCAGCACGTCGGTGCCCAATATTTCGTCCATCTACGTGAAAGACCAGAGCTGCAAAGTGCAGGGCAACCGCATTGTGGAATACCGCATTACGGCCAAGGTGAGCTTCGGCACGCCCACGGAACCGTTCGACCTTTCCGACCTCGAGCGCACCTTCGACGAAGCCCCCGTGCCGGCCGGCAACGGCGCACCCGACTATCACGGCCTCGACCTCGACCAGTTCATCGCCCCCACCAACGCCAACGAGCTGAAGCCCGGCGGCAGCGCCACCGAGCCCGAAAGCGGCGGCGGCTACAGCGGATAAGGAGCTATGTGCAAGGCGTAGAGACGCAAGTATGCGTCCCTGCGTCGTCGAAAAGCGCCGCGCTGCCCCGGAATCGGGCGGCGCGGCGCTTTTTCGTTTGCTGAGAAACAGGGAATTTATTCTACCTTGTGGCAAGCCAGAAGCGCTGGCTTTCACCTCCTTTCTCACTGCGAAATGACTGCTTCTTTACGTTTGACGGCGGCGTGGCTGGTCGCCGGTCTGGCCCTGAATGCCTGCAATCAGCCGGCCCGGCCCGACGCTGCGGCTGCAGCCGGCCCAACGCTGGCCAGCTACTTCGCCTCCACCGCAACCGGCGTGCAGACCGGCAATGTGCAGCTGATTCCGATAACGACGCCCAAGGGCACGTTTAGGGTCTGGACCAAGCGCTTCGGCAATAATCCCAAAATCAAAGTATTGCTGCTCAACGGCGGGCCGGGTGCCACGCACGAGTATTTCGAGTGCTTCGAGAACTTCCTGCCGAAGGAAGGCATCGAATTCATCTACTACGACCAGTTGGGCTGCGGCAATTCCGACAACCCCAAGGACACCGCCATGTGGAGCCTGCCGCGCTACGTGGAGGAAGTGGAGCAGGTGCGCAAAGCGCTAAAGCTCGACAACACTAACTTTTACCTGCTGGGCCACAGCTGGGGCGGCATCCTGGCCGCCGAGTATGCCTTCAAGTACCAGCAGAACCTGAAGGGCCTCATCATCTCGAACATGATGATGAGCATTCCGGCCTACAACAAGTACGCCGCCGAGGTGCTGGCCCCGCAGCTAAAGCCCGAAGTGCTGGCTGAAATCCGGCAGATTGAGGCCAAAAAGGACTTCGACAACCCGCGCTACATGGCCCTGCTGGAACCAAATTTCTACGCCGAGCACCTGTGCCGCCTGCCCGAGCTGCCTGAGCCAGCCGCCCGCTCTTTCAGCAAGATGAACCATTCGCTCTACGTCACGATGCAGGGGCCCAGCGAGTTCGGCGCTTCGGGCAAGCTCGTGAACTGGGACCGGGTGCCCGACCTGCCCAAACTCACCGTGCCGGTCCTCAGCATCGGCGGCAGGTACGACACCATGGACCCCGCCCACATGCGCATGATTGCCACCAAAGTGCAGCGCGGCAACTCCCTCATTTGCCCCCGGGGCAGCCACATGAGCATGTACGACGACCAGCAGACGTATTTCAAAGGCCTGCTCACCTTCCTGAAAGCAGCGGATGCGGGCACGGTGAAGCCGGGCGCGGAGCTGTAATACACCTGTCATCCTGAGCGCAGCGAAGGACCTTATCACGCACGCACGACCGGTTCGACGGTGATAAAGGTCTTTCGCTGCGCTCAGGATGACAAGCAGATGCTAAAACGGCACCGTCACTTCCATCGGCAGGGGGGCGCGCTTGCCGCCGGCAATGCCGGGCTGCCAGGCGGGGCCTTCGCACAGCAGGCGCAGGGCCTCGTCGTCGTAGTCCTTGCGCATGCCGCGCACCACTTTAATGTGGCTGAGCTTGCCATCGGCCTCCACCATGAAGCGGATGCGCACCGTGCCGCTGATGCGCAGGTTGTTGATTTCGGGCACGAACTGCGAGGCTTCGCGGCGCAGGTAGTCGCGCAGGGCCGGCGTGCCGCCCACCGGAGCCGGGTTGATGGCCGGCGTGACGGGCATGGGCGTGTTGCGAACGATGGCCGGCGCGAAAGCATCCGCAACCATTGCCTTGGCTTTCGGCTTCATGGCCTGGCGAGCCACTGCTACTTCGCCGAGGGAGGGCACGCTGTCGGTGGCAGCGCGGCCGGCCAGGGAATTTTCTTTTTTGGCCGGCGCGGCCATGTCGCCGTCGTCCGGCACACTGCCGGCGGCCGGGGCGCTGGCTGCGGGCGTTTCGGTGGCTACAACGGGGGCTGGACTGGACGCCGCTTTTTGTTCCGATTCTGACAGGACAGCGTAGTCGGCAGCCACATCATCGTCGCGGCGGGCCTGAGGGGTGGCGCGCGACAAGCCTTGCCGTGGCGGCCGGGGCAAAGTAATGGCCGCGTAATCGGCCGAAGGCTTTGCCGCCGGTTTGGCTGCTGGCGTGGCGTTGGGCGTGGCGGCTAGTTCGGCTTGCGCCGGGGGAGCCGGCGCTGCGGCGGGTGTAGGGACTGCCGCGTGCGGGGCCGCCGGCGCTACGGCTTCCTGGCGGGCAGCAACGGGCACGGAAGGCGCATCGGCCTGCTGCCAGGTCCAGAGGCCGCCGCCCACGGCGGCTACCAGCGCCGCCGCCGCTGCAATGCGCGGCCAGGCCCAGCCGCCGGCCACGGGCGTAGGTTCTTCCTGGCCGATGCGGGCCTGCAGGCGGGTGCGCAGTTCGGCCACGGCGCGGTCGGTGGTGGCGCGGTCGCTCATCGAAAAGCCTTCCACCAAATCGGCGCAGCGCGCACAATCCAGCAAATGCGCCTCAATGCGGTGCTCGTCGGCGGGCGCGAGGGTGCCGGCCGCGTAGGCGCGCAGCTCCGCCGTGGCCGGGTGCGGGCCGGGGGCGGGCAGCGGGGCAAAAGGCGAGTCAGCGGGCGACATGGAGCGGGTTGTTGGAATCGGAGGTGGGGAGCGAGGAGCGGGGCGCGGCGCTGGGCGGCGCGGGCGGCTCCAGCTGGCGGCGCAGCATGCGCTTGCCGTTTTGCAGGTGGCTGCGCACCAGGTTCAGGTCCAGGCCGGTTTCGAGGGCGATTTCGCGGTAGCTTTTCTTTTCGAGGTAAAACAACTCAAGGCAGCGGCGCTGGGCGGGCGGCAGCTGGGCCAGGGCCGCCTCCATGCTTTGCAGGCGGTTTTCGGTTTCTTCGGCATCTTCGGCGGCAGCGTCATCATCCAGCAGATGCCGGCCGGTGGCCGATTCCACATCCGTGGCATCGGGAAAGCTGAGCACGAGCGGGCCGGCGCTGGGGCCGGCGCGCTTGCGGGCCCGCAGCTGCATCAGGCAGTGGTTGCGGGCGGTGGTGTGCAGCCAGGCCGGGAAGTTGTCGGGCGCGTGGGTGCGCAGCACTTTCACCAGGTGCTCGAAAAGCTGCATCACGGCATCCTGGGCGTCCTCGTCGGGCGGGGCCAGGTAGCGGCGGCACACGGCAAACGCCTCGGGCAGGTACCGGTCGTAGAGCAGGCCGAGGTCGGCCACGTCGCCGTGCGCGCGGTAGCGGGCCAGCAACTCCTGGTCGGAGAGCGGCGCGGCAGCAGCGGGCGACGGTTTGGCGCGGCGGAAGAACATCAGGCGGGGAAGTTAGGGCAATTTTGGGTGATTCGTGAGGAGGTTTCCAGCAGAACGTCATGCCGAGCGCAGCGGGGGCACCTCGCTCTTTTTTTTCTCCATCCTGCCGTGTGCAATCCGCCCCTCGCCCGCATCAGGTCAGCAAGTATCATCCAAAACCCTGCTGCCATGCGAAACCACTTGCTGCTGCCCCTGCTCGCCATCGTGCTGAGCGCGCCGCCCGTTGCGGCCCAAACCGTTGCCTCGCCCGCGACAATAATGGAGAACTCTGCCAAGAATTGGGTTGTGTCCGGGCTAGTGACTGACCTTACCAACCGCCAGGGTATGCCCGGCGTTCGGGTGCTCATTAAAGGCACTAATGCAGGAGCTAGCACAGACGCGGATGGACGGTATTCGCTGATGGTGCCCAATGCTGCTAAAGCCGTACTGGTGTTCAGTAATATCGGATACGATACGGTGGAAAGAGCCGTGGGCAAGCGGCATACCATCAAGGTTGGCATGCGGCCCTCTTTTAAATCATTGGACGAAGTAGTGGTGACCGGCTACGGCACTGTGACGCGCCGCGACATTACCGGCTCGGTATCGACCGTGGCCCCGGCCGCGCCGGCCGAAAAAAAAGCCAAACCCCGCGCCGACCTGAGCGGCCGGGTGCCGGGCGTTTACATCGAACAAAAGTCACTGGCTGACACCAACTACGCCCTGCCCCTGCCCGCCCAGCCCGAGCCCGGGGCTGGCGATACCTACGCCCACGTCAAGGAAAACACGTTTTTCACGGTGAAGAATGCGCCGCTCAGCACCTTCTCGCTGGATGTGGATAACGCCTCCTATACCAACGTGCGCCGCTTCCTCAACGAAGGCCAGCTGCCCCCGCGCGACGCCGTGCGGGTAGAAGAAATGCTGAACTACTTCCGCTACGACTACGCCGCGCCCGCCGCCACCTCGCCCGACCCCGTCCGCATCAGCACCGAGCTGGCCGCCTGCCCCTGGGCCGCCGGCCACCAGCTGGCCCGCATCGGTATTCAGGCCCGGAAAGTAGAAACCGCCAAGCTCCCGCCCGCCAACCTCGTGTTCCTGGTCGATGTGTCGGGCTCGATGTTCTCGGAGGACAAGCTGCCGCTGGTGAAAGCCGGCCTGAAGCTGCTGGTGAAGCAGCTGCGGCCGCAGGACCACGTGGCGCTGGTGGCCTACGCCGGGGCCGCCGGCCTGGTGCTGCCGCCCACGCCCGGCTCGCAGCCGCAGGTCATTCTCGATGCCCTCGACCGCTTGCAGGCCGGCGGCTCCACGGCCGGCGGCGCGGGCCTGCGGCTGGCCTACTCCACGGCCCGGCAGAATTTTCAGAAGGAAGGCAACAACCGCGTGATTCTGGCCACCGACGGCGATTTCAACGTGGGTGAAAGCTCCGACGAGGCCATGGAAAAGCTCATCGTGGACCAGCGCGACAGCGGCGTGTTCCTGACCGTGCTGGGCTGCGGGCGCGGCAACCTGCGCGACGCCCGCATGGAAACCCTGGCCGACAAAGGCAACGGCAACTACGCCTACCTCGACAACCTCGACGAAGCCGGCCGGGTGCTGGTGGCGCAGTTCGGGGGCACGCTCTTCACCGTGGCCAAGGACGTGAAGCTGCAAATCGAGTTCAACCCCGCCCGCGTGGCCAACTACCGCCTGGTGGGCTACGAAAACCGCCTGCTCGAAGCCGAGGACTTCAACAACGACCGCAAGGATGCCGGCGAGCTGGGCGCGGGCCACACCGTCACGGCCCTCTACGAAATCGTGCCCGTGGGCAGCGCCCAGCCGCTGATTGACGACCTCAAATACCAGCCCACCAAGCCCACTACGGCGTCCATGCAGCAATTCCTCACCAACGACGTGCTGACCGTGAAGCTGCGCTACAAAGAGCCGCAGGGCAGCACCAGCAAGCTGCTGGCCCAGCCGCTGGTAGGCGCGCCCGTGGCCATCGAAAAGGCCTCGCCCGACTTCCGCTTTGCCGCCGCCGTGGCGCAGTTCGGCATGCTGCTGCGTCAGAGCGAGCAGCGCGGCACCGCCACCTGGGCCGCCACCGAAAAGCTGGCCGACGGCGCCCGCGGCGATGACAAAGACGGCTACCGCGCCGAGCTGGTGCGCCTCGTGCGGCTGGCCGAAGGGCTGAGCGGCAGCGGGGCCGTGGGGGCGCGGTAGGGCGGAGGAGACAAGCCGGGGCAGGAGTTCATTGAAATAGCTTTGATGAAATACTGCCCCGGTTTCGACGTTAGGGGGTAGTAGCCTTCCTTCCACTTCACTCTTCTACGCATTGTTCCAATTCCTACCCACTGGCTGGCGCGTGCTGGCCGGGCGGCTGCTCGTGCTAAGCTGCCTGTTTGCCCGGCTGGCCGCGGCTCAGGCACCGCCCACTTTCGACATGGCCGCGCGGGTGCTCGCCGCCAACCCCGGCCCCACCGGCTCCGGCCCCATTGGCCGGCCGTTCGCCAGCGACGTGGTTGTGGATGCGGCCGGCAATAGCTACGTCAGCGGTTTTTTCAACGGGTCGGTGCGCTTCAACAATGCGACGATGGTTGCCAACCCGGGGAATTTAGTAGTGGCGAAAATAGATGCGGCGGGTAGCTACCGCTGGATTGCCACCATTGCCGGCACCACTACCGGCATTGGGGGGCGCAATGGCATCGAAGGCAGTTCCCTTGCCCTCGATGCCGCGGGCAATATCTACGTAGCGGGTAGTTTTTCGAGCAGTACGCTCACGCTGGGCAGCATCACGCTCACCAACGCGGGCGGTACCGATGTATTCGTGGCCCGGCTCGATGCGAATGGCAGCTGGCGGTCGGCGGTGCGGGCCGGCGGGGCGACCAATGAAAGCCTGAACGGCATAGCGCTTGATGCCAATGGCAACGCCTACCTCGCGGGCCGCTTCAATGGCACAACCAGAATCGGCAGCACGACCTTAAGCAGCGCGGGGCTTGATGATTTATTTGTGGCGCGCCTCGATGCCAACGGGGCCTGGGCCTGGGCTGTGCAAGGGGGCACCGGGGGCGTCGATACGGCTACCGACGTGGCCCTCGATGCGCTGGGCCATGTGTACATCACGGGGCAGCTGGCGGCGGCCGGCGGGCAGCTGGGGGCCCTCCAGCTGCAAGCACCGTCGTTTGTGGCCCGGCTCGATGCCGCCACTGGCGCCTACCAGCGGGCTACCTCCTTTGGGAGCGGAAACAGTTATTACGCCGGCCACCTGGCCGTAGATGCCACTGGTACCTGCTACCTGGCCAGTAACTACCTCGGCACGGCCACTTTGGGGCCTTTCACCCTCAGCAGCATCGGGGCGGGCGTTTCCCTCGACGATGTATTCGTGGCCAGGCTCGACGCGGCGGGGGCCTGGCAGTGGGCCCGCACGGCCGGCGGACCCGGCGGGGCCTATTGCGCGGGTATTGCCGTCGATGACCACGGCGGTATCTACATCGCGGGGAGCTTCCGGGGAGCCACCCAATTCGGTGCCACCACCCTGAACTCGCAAAATGGCAGCCTGGCTTTCCACGACGTGTACGTGGCCAAGCTGAGCGCGGCCGGCAGCTGGCTGTGGGCCGTGCCGGCCGCTGGCGCTCAGGATGATATCAGCACCGGGTTTGCGCTGGGGCCCTACGCGACGCCGCATATCGCCGGGGAGTATTTCAGCCCGTCAATGACTTTCGGGGCCATCACCATTCCCGGCGAAACCGTTTTTTCGGCTTCTACCTACCTGGCCCGTATGCAGCCCAACCAGCTGCGCATCGCCGGCGATTCGCTGCTGTGCAGCGGGGCGGTCATTCAGCTCACCGCCACCACGTTGGGCACGGGCATAAGCTGGCGCTGGAGCACCGGCGAAACTACCCCCGGCATAGCAGTAGCGCAGCCGGGCACCTACACGGTCACAGCCACTTTTCCCGGCGGCTACCGCTTGTCCGAGTCCTATCGGGTGCGGAGCGTTGCGCCCAGCGTGACGGTAACGGGCAACGCGGGCTTCCTCTGCCCCGGCACCCCGCGCCAGCTCACGGCGGTGGCGGCCGGGGCCACGGCCTGGCGCTGGAGCACGGGCGAAACCACGCCCACCATCACCATTACCCAACCCGGCACCTATGCCGTAACGGCCTCGTTTGGCGCGGTCTGCACGGCTACGGCGCAGGCCGTGGTGGCCGGCAACACGGTGCGCATCAGCGGCCGGCTGCAGTTGTGCCCGGGCCAGAGCACCACGCTCACGGCCACGTCCAGCGGCGCAGCCGCCACCGGGTATCGCTGGAATACCGGCGCTACCACGCCCACGCTGCTGGTGGGGCAGGCCGGAACCTACCGCGTCACGGCCACTTTTGCCGATGGCTGCCAGCTCACGAGCACGCACATTGTGGGCCCGCCCGTGGCTCAGGTAGCTTCCGTGAGCGGTGATACCCTGCTGTGCTCTGGTGCCACTCTTGCCCTCACGGCCCTCAACCCCGATGCCCTCACCTACCGCTGGAACACGGGGGCCACCACGCCCACCATTGCCGTGACGCAGCCGGGCACCTACGGCGTGCTGCTCACCTACACGGGCGGCTGCACCAGCCGCGACTCGCTGCGGGTGCTGGCCGCGCCCGTCATCCCGGCGGGCCTCACCCTCGGCCCCGATACCACCGTGTGCCTGGAAGAGCCGCTGCTGCTGCGGGCCCCCGACATTGCCGGGCCGGGCGTGGCGTGGCGCTGGTCCGATGGCAGCAGCGGGCCCACCCTGACCGTGCGCGAAAACGGCAGTTACTCCCTCCGCATCGGCACGCCTTGCGAAAGCATCACGCTGCGGCGCACGGTGTCGCACACCAGCTGCCTGCTGATTCCCAACGTCATCACGCCCAACGAAGACCAGCAGAACGACCGTTTTTTCGTTCGGAACATGACCGGCGGTGCCTGGGACCTGACGCTCTACAACCGCTGGGGCCGCCAGGTGTACCACACCACCAACTACCAGCAGGAATGGGGCCGCGATGCCCCGGCCGGCGTGTACTACTACATCCTGCGCCGGCCCATCGTCAACGTGCTCTACAAGGGCTGGCTGGAGGTTATCCGGTAGCAGCTGAAAAAAACCAGTAAGGCCCCGCTGACAGCTCAGCGGGGCCTTTTTTATAACCTATTTCGGATGCTTACCCGAGCAATAATTCAACAGGAATCGAGGAATAGAATGGCGGTTAATCCGCCTTAGAAGGAGTAGTTCAGGCCCACTTTCAGCACGCGGTTCTGGGCGTCGAAGCGGTTGCCGGTGTCGAGGGAGGTGAGGCCGTAGTCGTAGCCGGCGCTCAGGCCCAGGCCGTTGTTGAACTGGTAGCCCAGGCCGCCCACGGCCGTGAAATCAACCTTGCGCAGCTGGCTGGAGATGTCGAAATCCTGCTTGTAGGCCGTGAAACCCAGCGCACCGGCTTCCACGCGGGCCTTGCCGCTCACCAGGAACGAGGCCTGCGGGCCGGCGTAGAGGTAGAAGCCCGGCGTGATGAACACCTTGGCCAGCACCGGCACGTCCACATACGCCAGGCGGGCCGTGCCCGTCACGTTGGCGTTCAGGAAATCGAGGGCGGGGAAGGGCAGGGTGCCGCGCAGCACGGTGCCTTTCTCGGAGTAGGTCACGCCGGGCTCGATGGCGAAATTGGGCGAGAGGGGCAGCGTGGCGTAGAGGCCGGCGTAGAAGCCGGGGCGCATCTGCCTGGTCACGGTGCCGTCGGGGGCGTAGCCGGCCAGGTCGGTGAAGGTTTTCACGGCGTCGCCCTGCACATCGGCCACGTTCAGGCCGGCCCGCAGGCCGATTTTAACGCCGGACGTGCTGCTGGAGGAAGACGGAGCCGAGTACACCGGCTTGCTGCTGTAGGTGGCGCGGCGCGGGGCGCTGCCCATGGGGCGGGGCGAGGGGGCGGCTTTGGGGTTGCCGTAGGCATCGCGGGCGCCCTGGGCCGAGGCCGTGGTAAACGTTGCGGAAATCAACAGGCAAGCCACGGCCAGGCCGCCCGAAAGGCGTGAAATTTTCATAACCAGAAATGGTTGGGGTGAGGGAGAGAAACCGGCCGCTGCAAGCCGGAACTTCCGGCCCGGCTACTGGGCCGATGAAAGGATACATTGCAAAACCGTGCCAAACTGCATCCCGGCCAACGGCCGGAAGTCCCCCCCAAAGCGCAGGCACCGACGAACCGCCCGTTTTTCCAGACCGCCCGTCTCCGAAACCAGACCAGGCGCAGCCCGCTGAAAACGCAAAAAAGCCGGACCGCTCCACGGGCGGTCCGGCTCTAAGCGGCTGGAAAGGAAGGGTATGGGAAAGGAGTTGGAAAGTGGAGGAAGGAAAGAAAAGGCTAGTTGATGACCACCTGACGGCTGGTGGCCGGGCCGGTGGGCGGGGTAAGACGCAGCACATACACGCCGGCCGCGAGGCCCTGCAAATTCAGTGCCTGATTCAGCGGGCCGGCGGGGGCCACGAAACTTTTCTGGCGCACGGGGCGGCCCAGCACGTCGAGCAGTTCCACGCGCACCGGGCCGGCGGTGGCCAGGTCGGCCGAAACAGTCACGGCGTCGGTAGCAGGGTTGGGGTAGGCCGTCCAGGCGGGCGCATCGTGGCGGCCCAGGGCGGCCGTAACCAGAAACACGGTGGTGGTGGCCGTGTTCGTAATGACCGGCACGTTGTAGTCGAACACGATGCCGGCGTGGTTCGGGATGATTTCGCCCACCGCCAGCGTGGGCCGGGCCCGCACCCGGAACCGCACGAAGCCCTGCGACCGAATCACATCCACATTGCGATAAGGTAGGTTGATGCCCAGGAAGCGCACCGTGAGCAGGCCCATATTGGGCCCGATGCTGGTGAGGCTCCAGCTGCAGTTGTGCGACTGCGTAATCCACTGAATGGAGCCAGGGTTGAGCTTCTGGAAATCCAGCGTGTCGCTGAGAATAACCGTGGTGGCCGCCGCCGTGCCCAGGTTCTGGAAGTGAATGGTGTATTCCAGCCACTGCTGGTCGGCCACCTGCGCGGGCGTGATGCGCTCGTAGTTCACCTCCATGCTGTTGGGGTCGTAGGAAGCGACTACGTTCTGAGCCAGGGTGCTCGTGTTGTCGGTGGGTTCCACATCGCCGGTGAGGGGCGCGGTGGCTGTGGAAGACAGGGCGGTGCCCACCACCGTATTGGTGGGCAGGCTCAGCAGAATATCGTAGTTGAGCCGGCCAAACGGAGCCAGGCCGCTGTAGGTCCACGTCAGCGTCTGGCCCGTGCGGGTGGCGCTGGGCGTGCTGCTCACGTAGGTGAAGTGGCTGTCGAGCACTACCGTAGCGGTGCCGCTCACGGTGGTTGTGCCCATATTCTCTACCGAAACGTGGTAGCTGGTGGTGAAGCCCGGCCGCGCCGTGGTGTAGGGCGTGAGCGTGATGCGGATATCGTTCAGATTAAGGGTGGGCGTAATCCCAAAGCTCTGGTTGGTCACAAGCTGGTTGCTGCCGCTGAATGTGCCGGAATAAGAGCCGTTGGCAGGCTGGGTGATGCTGTAACGGGCCGGAACCTGGGCCAGCGACAGGGAGTAAGCTCCGGGGTCGGCGTAGGCTTGCAGTTCTCCCGTGCTGCCTACTGCCGAATACGTAGTGGTACTGCCTTGGGTGAGCACGGCCGTAAGCTGGCGGGGGAAGGTGCCTTCGCCGGCATCCTGCTGGCCGTTGCCATTGGTGTCGAGGTACACTTGCCCGCGCAGCGTATTCGCGTAGGCGTTGAGGCGGCTCACGATGGTGCCTTTGCCCACCGTGGTCTGGGCCCCGAGCTGAATGACCGAGAAGTTATTATAAAAGGCGCTGGGCTGTCCTACCGGATATAGATTGTCTTGTCCATCAATGCCCAGACCGACAGGAATGTAGTATGGGTCGCTTCTATTTGGCCATGCATCACCTACGGCCCATTGCGCCACACCTTGGGTCGTGAAGTGAACAAAGCTATACTGCGACCTTAGCGTCAACGCTCCGATGTTCAAAACAGGGGCATTAAATAAATATGCATACACTGCTACGGTAGGGCCGCTATTGCCTACGACTATTCTTATCCCTTCGGACCCGCTAGATGTCTGCGCATCGCGCACCCACTGGAAGGCTCCGCTGGCATCGTATTTAGCTAGAAAAAAGCCACTGGTTATGGTTGCGCCGCCCAATTGAGTGGGGCCGTTATTGAGGCCGGTAACGTAGCAATTACCTGCTGCATCGGCTGCTACGGCGCGCGGGTGCATGACGGCTACTATCGTAGCCGACGGGTTACTGCCGATAGGCTGACTCCACTGGTGAGTACCCCCTGGGTCGAAGCTAGTTAGAAAGCCAGTGCCCTGGGAAACACCCGGAAGCAAAACAGTCCCCGTTCCCGAGCCCATATAGAGTGGAGAAGTACCTATTGCCCCTCCCACTAAGAAACCGCCACTCGGCTTCGCTGCTAAAACGACGGAGTTCAGGGGAATAGAGTTGGTGGTATGTAACGTCCGCACCCACTGGGCATTGCCCGTTCCATTTACTTTGAGAAAGTAATTTTCGTTGTTGGCGACTGTAGTGCCTGCTACGATATTGCTGGTGCTGGCAGGCGATACTGTGCCTCTTATGTAAGCGTTTCCAGTATTGTCAGTGTTGATATCCAAACTGTAGTGATTTGGTGTAGGCAGCGGGTTGCTCCATTGTAAGGTGCCAGCCGCTGTGAACTTGCCATAGAAAGCCGCTGGGGCGCTTATGGGAATAACCGCACCGCCCCAGGTTGGGGAGGCGCCACTGACAGTAGCCGTCACGAATACTTCCCCTGCACTGTTATCAGCAGCCAAGCTAATTTCTTGGATGTAGTTCAGGGCCTTGGCCCACCGCACCGCACCCGTTGCATCGTATTTGAGCAGGGCAATAGACTGATTGCGCGGGCCGGTGAGCAGTACGCCGGCGGCGCGCAGGCTGTCTCGGTAGCTCACCGCCACGTAGGTATTGCCGGCCGCATCGGTGGCACTGGATTGGGGCTGCGCAAACGTGGTATCGACCGAGCCGCGCACCAGCTTGGCCCAGGCAAACGACTGGGCCCGCGCCGGCCCCAGGCCGGCCGCGAGCAGAAGCACTACCAGCAGGTAGCAATGACGTAGCATTTTCATTTTCATAAGAAGGGAAAGGAAGGACCAAAAGCGTGGCCGCGCCAATTGCAAAACCCGCCGTGCCGCCCCGGCCGGAGCGCGGCGCAGCGGGTTTCTGGAGGCCAGACCAGAGCCATCCGAAAAAGGCTGCTGGCTTGGTGAAAAATATTATAATTTGAAGCGCACGCCCAGCTGCAGGCCCGTAGCCGTGGGCTGCTGAATGAGCCCGGTTTCGGCTTTGTACACCGACAGGGCCTGCCAGCGCATACTCGGCGCTACGCTCACACTGAGGCGGTGGGTGAGGGCGTAGTTCAGCGCCAGCGAGCCGGAGAGGGCCACGTTGAGCGGGCGGAAGGGGCCGTTGCCCACCGTCACGGTCTGGGTGCGGAAGGTTTCGCCGTCATCCGTCACCACCTGCGTGCCGCCCAGGAAAAACTGGAGCTGCGCCCCGGCCGAGACATCGGCCCACCAGCGGCCCGGCCCCAGGCTGAGGCGGTAGCGCATGAGCAGCGGCAGCGTAGCAAAGCGGTAGCTGGGCTGCAGGAGCTTAGTGGTGAGGGTTTCCTTCTTGCTGATGACCGGGGTGGTGACGTGGCTGGTGGTCCGCACCGTGTCGTGCTGCACAATGGTGCTGTACACGGTGTCCTGGCGCGGCACGTACACGGTCTGGTAGCCGATGACCTGGCCGCTGCTGTTGAAGATGGGCGACTGCTGCGGCACCTGAATGATGCGGACGGAATACGTCTGGTTGGTCGAGGTATAGACGTTGGTTGAGGTGGTGGTGGTCGTGTTGTAGGTCACGCTCACGTCGGTTTTTTTGTTGGTCACGCGCAGGTCGGCCCCGAAGGTGCTGTAGCCCAGGCCGCCGCCCACGCTCACGCGGGGCGTGAGCTGGTACTCGGCCAGCGCGGCGGCGCTGAAGCCGGCGCGGCCGGTTTCGTGGTTGCGGCGCAGGGCCGTGAGCGGGTCGTTTTCGGGGCCTTGCAGGGTGAGGGTGTTTTGCTCGGGCGTGGCCGTGAGCAGCAGGCTCCACCGGTGTTTGATGGCCGGTTTCTTCGTCGAATCGGCTTCGGGCGCTGCCGCTAAGGCCGGAGCGTTCGGCGCAGCACCCGGCAGGTCGCCCAGCGCCAGCAGCAGGCTGTCGGTGCGGCGCTGGAGGCGCAGCAGCTCGGCCCGCTCGCGGCGCAGCGTGCCGATGAAGCTGGTGCGGCTTTCGGCACCGAGCGGGCCGGCGGCCAGCGTGGCAATGCTGGGCAGCTGCCCCAGCGCCTGGCGCTCCAGCGCCACCAGCGGATGCAGGGTGGCGGGCGTGGAGTCGGCCGCCGGCCCGCCGGATTGCGGCTGCCGGGCCACCCCGGCCCCGGCCTCTGCTGCCAGCTGCGCGGCACCGGAATCCGCGGCGGCCGGCATCCCGTGCCCGCTTGGCATTCCTACGCTCAAGCCCACAGGGCCCACGGGCGACGAGACCATTGCGGAGCTCCGCAACACGCGGCCCCGCACCGAACTAGCCGTTGCGGAGCTCCGCAACGGTCTTATCAAAAAGGAATTGGTTGTTGCGGAGCTCCGCAGTGAGGTTTGCGGAATGGAATTGACCGTTGCGGAGTTCCGCAGCCCCCCTTTCAGAACCGAACCAGCCGTTGCGGAGCTCCGCAGCACCTCTTTCGGTGCCGCCGAGGCCGTTGCGGAACTCCGCAATGCCGTTCCCGGCACTTCCCGCATACCGGGCACGGCCGGCCCCGCCCCGTGCGGCAGCAGCCAGCCGCCCAACCCGGCCAGCAGGGCCGTCAGGCCGAACAGGAAGGGCAGGGGCAGGGGCCGCCGTCGCCTGCGCGGCATCGGCGGCGGGCCAATGTGCGGGGCAATGCCCGGCCACACCTGGCCAGTGGGCGGCGGGGCAAACTGCTCAAACTTGCTGCGCAGGGATTGGTCGAGGCGGTCGTCTTCCGGGTCGAAGCTCATAGTCGGTAATAGCTGGTCTGCCGCTGGTGCAGCAGGTGAAGTTGTTTGCGGGCCTTGCTGAGCTGGGCCTTGGAGGTGCTTTCCTGAATGCCGAGCAGCTCCGCGATTTCGCCGTGGCTGTAGCCGTCGATGGCGTAGAGGTTGAGCACCAGGCGGCAGCCGTCGGGCAGTTGCTCCATCAGGGCCAGCACCTCGGCCACGCCCAGGCGGTCGAAGGCGTCGGCGTCGGGCGCGAAGGGCTCGGGCACGTCGTCGAGGGGCATTTGCTGGCGGCGGTGCTGCCCGCTCTGCCAGTGGTTGAGGGCCGTGTTTACTACAATGCGCCGCATCCAGCCCTCAAACGAGCCCTCGCCCCGGAACTCCTGCAGACGGGTAAAAACCTTGATGAAGGCATCCTGGAGAATGTCCTCGGCCTCTTCCTGCGAGCGGGTGTAGCGCCGCGCAATGCCCAGCATCAGCGCCGCGTAGCGGGCATAGAGCTGCCGTTGCGCCGCGGGTTCGTAGCGGCGGCAGGAGGCAATCAGCGCGTCCAGCTCAGGAGAAAGGGGCATTCAATCGGGAAAGCAGCGGCAGCCCGGCCGGGCGCTCCCCGGCAGACAAGTTACTTCCCGAAAAGGCTGCCGGGGCAGCAGAAAAAAGTAGCGCGGACTTTTAGTCCGCGATTCCATACTACCCAAGCTTGGTTGACTCGCGGACTAAAAGTCCGCGCTACTTCCCCTCTTCCCGGTTCAGCAGCTTCAGCAGCACCCCGTTGGTCCACCCGAAGCCGTCCTGCAAGGGGTACTCCCCGCCCCCGGCGGGCCGGCTGAGGTTCACCACGTCGTACTTCTCCAGCAGCTTGCCGGTTTGCTGAAACACGCGGCGGTTCAGGCGCACCCAGCGGTGGGCCACGGTGTCGGCCAGGGGCTGCTGGCTGTAGCGCGTGAGGCCCTCGATGGCCAGGTATTGCAGCGGGGCCCAGCCGTTGGGGGCGTCCCACTGCTGGCCGGTGGGGCTGAGGGTGGTCACCAGCCCGCCGGGTTTCAGGAAGCTGGCTTTCAGGCCCGCGCCCACCCGCTTGGCCTGCTCCGGCGTGGCCAGCCCGAACGCCAGCGGAAACACGCCCGCCAGCGTGCGCACCTGGGAGCGCTGCCGCAGCCGCCAGTTGTAGTCCTGAAACCAGCCGGCTTTGGTGTCCCAGCTGGTGGCCAGCAGGGCCGCTTTGCGCTTTTGCGCCCTGGCCAGGTAACTGCGGGAAAGGGCCGGCTGGTTGGCCACGCGGGCAGCCTCGGCCAGGGTGTTTTCGAGGTTATAGAGCAGGCAGTTCAAATCGACCGGCACCAAATCGGTGGTCTGGATGCTGCCCAGCCCGCCCCCGGCCCGAAACCAGCGGCTGCTGAAATCCCAGCCCGAGGCCGCGCCGGCCCGCAGGCTGCGGTAGAGCTGCGCGGGCGGCTGCTTGCTGTTCCTGGCGGCGGCCACGTCCTCGGCGTACGATTCTTCGCGGGGCTGGTCGCTCTCGTCCCAGTAGCGGTTCAGGAGGGCGCCGCCGGGCAGGCGCACCACGCGGCGGCTGGCCGTGCCGGGCTTCAGGGTTTCGGCGCCGCGCATCCAGTAGCGGTACTCGGCCTCCAGGGCGGCGCGGTAGCGGAGCAGCTCGGCATTGCCGCGCTCCTGCACCAGCAGCTGCACCATGCTGGCAAAAAACGGCGGCTGCGAGCGGGTGAGGTAGTAGGTGCGGTTGCCGTTGGGCACGAAGCCGAAGCGCCCGATGAGGTAGGCAAAATTGTCGGCGATGTCGCGCAGCAGTTCGCCCTTGCCGGCCTCGGCCAGCCCCAGCATGGTGAAGTACGAGTCCCAGTAATACACCTCCCGAAACCGCCCGCCCGGCACCAGATAGGGCTTGGGCAGCGGCACCAGCGAGCGGAAGGCGGCCAGCGAATCGGCCGGGTCCGGGGCCGCCGCAGCGGGCCGGGCCAGCACCGCCCACAGCGTGTCGAGGTGGTGGCGCAGGCCGGCGCTTACGTTGCTTTGGAACGGCACGAAGCTATCCGTCGGCATCGTGAAGTGCTGCAGCACAAAGGCCTTGAGCTGAAAGCCCGGCTGGCTTTTCTCGCGCCGCCATGCGGCCAGGATTTCGGCTGGCGGCTGCTTGGGCGCGGCGTCCACAAAGGTCTTGTTATCGGGAAAAATGCGGCCCAGCTGCACGGCTTCGAACAGCCCGGGAAAGAGCTGCCGGGGCGAGGCCGGGCGGGCGGGCGGCCCGGCTTTGGCGGCGGCAGCGGCTGGCGCTGCGGGCAGCGGCCTGGCGGCGGGGGCGGCATTTTCCGTTTGGGACCGGCCGGGTAAGGCGCTGAGTATGCATAAGCTGCAGAATATAAATCGGAGCATGAGCGAGGGCATGAGGGGTGAGGGCAGCCTCGGCGGTGGCAAGCGGGCTGCCCGGGGGCTTACGTGCCGGGGGCGCTTTTCGCTTCATCGCCGATGCCGGCCCCGCCCCGGCAGTGGCGGCTTGCATGGCGATAACTAAAAAAATAGTTTTTAAACTAAAATTTTAGTTATACGTTTACAGTATCCTGAATTCTTGCCCTAACCCCCTATGCCTATGGACCCTTCGTCCTTCCCCGAGCTCACCCGTGCCGAAGAGCAAGTGATGCAGGTGCTCTGGCGCCAGGGCCCGTCCTTCGTGAAAGACGTGCTGGCCGCGCTGCCGGCCCCGCAGCCGGCCTACAACACGGTGTCCACCATCGTCCGCATTCTCGAAACCAAGGGTTTTGTGGGCCACGAAGCCTTCGGGCGCACGCACCGCTACTTCGTGCTGGTGGCCCAGGACGACTACCGCCGCTTCTCGCTCCGCAAGCTGCTGGGCGGCCACTTCGGCAACTCCTTCAGCCGCCTCGTTTCCTTCTTCGCCAAGGAAGAAAACCTCGACGCCGCCCAGCTCGACGAGCTGCTCCGCCACGCCACCAACCCCCCAAATCCCACCGACGATGAACCCGCCCAACCTGCTTAACTGGATGCTGCTCAGCACCGCCCTGCTGGGCGTGTGGTGGGCCTGCTACCGCCTGGCCCTGCGCCAGGAGCGCAGCTTTGCCTACAACCGCGCCTTTCTGGGGCTGGGGCCGCTGCTGGCCGCCGGCCTGCCGCTGCTGCCGCTGGCGTGGCCGGCCGGCTGGTGGGGCACCGGCCCGGCGGGCCTGCCCGGCGTGGTGGGCGTGCTGCTGCCTGCCGCCGAGGTATCGGCCAACGGCGCGGCTGGCGATGTTGCTATCAATTGGAACGCCTGGCTGCGGGTTGTTTACCTGGCCGGCGTGGCCCTGATGCTGGCCCGGCTGCTGCTGGGGCTGGGCCGCCTGTGGCGCACCGGCCGCCGCCTGCCGCGCACCGCGCACTCCGGCTACACGCTGGCCCACACCCACGGCCGGCTGCCCACCAGCTCCTTCGGCGCGGTCATTTTCTGGGATGAAACGCTGGCCCTGAGCCCGGCCGAAGCCCGGCAGGTGCTGCGCCACGAGCTGGCCCACGTGCAGCAGGGCCACACCTACGACCGCCTGCTGCTGGAGCTGCTGCGCGCCGCGCTGTGGTTCAACCCCTTCGTGCACCTGTGTGGCCGGGCGCTGGCCCTCACCCACGAGTATCTGGCCGACGCGGCCGCCCTGCTTCCCGAACAAAACACGCCTTCCCTTTCCACTTCCTACACCCATCTGCTGGCCCGGCAAGTGGCCAGCCGCCTCGGTTTCTCGGTTCCGCTTGCGCACTCCTTCTCCCATTCCCAAACCCTAAGTCGCATTGCCATGATTCAGAAAACCAATCCCATCCGCCGCTGGAAGCAGTGGCTCGCGCTGCCCCTGCTGGGCGTGCTGCTCGTTGCCGTTGCCTGTGAAAAGGCCGCGCCGCCAACTGCGCCCACCGTGGCCGCTGCCACCCAGAATGCCGTTGCGCCCCCGCCGCCGCCCCCCATGGTGTACGAAACCGTGGAGCACATGCCCGAGCTGCCCGGCGGCGGCGGGCCCGAAGCCATTGTCAGCGCCATTCAGCGAAACCTGACCTACCCCGACGTGCCGAAAACCAGCCGGAAAGACGGCAATATGTTCGTTTCGTTCATCGTGACGGAAAAGGGGGAGGTGCAGGCCGTGAAAGTGCTGAAAAGCCTGGGGCCGGAATACGATGCCGCAGCCATCGCCGCCATTCAAAAGCTGCCCACCTTCGTGCCCGGCCGCAACGAAGGCAAAGCCGTGGCGGTGAGCTACACCGTGCCCATTCAGTTTATCTGGAAAGCTTCGGTGCGCGTGTCCGGCGGCCTGCCGCTCAACTGGCACGGCTGGGCCATGAGCTCGCCCGGCGAGGGCTGCTGATTTGCCGACCGGGATGCAGAGACGCATACTGCCGTCTCGTCGTAGGTGCCGTTTGACCATCGTTCGAATGTTGTCGTTCACCCTCGAGAGGCATACTTGCGTTTCTGCATCCCGGCCAATTTTACTCTCGGGAAACCGCTCGAAAAGCTCCGGCCGGCGCCGGGGCCTTTCTGCGTTTCGGCTGGGCGTAGCGGCGGCGGGCGCTACCTTTCGGGGGCAACCAGCGGCTGGGCTTGGTTGCCGCTACGCTTATGTCCCGACTTTCCGTTGCCCTCCAGGCCCTGCGCAGCCTGGCCCGCACCCCTTCGCTGCTCAACCACGTCATCACCGGCGACGTGGCCCGCTGGCAGCAGCTGGCCCTCGCCCACGCCGGGCGCGGCCTCACGGCCAGAGGCTTGCCCATGGTGGCGCTGAATAATTTCCTGAGCCCGGCCGACACCACGGTGCGCCCGTTCGCCTTCCGCGAAGGCGGCTCGCTGCCCACCGATTTGCTGCTGCTGCGCGCCCTGGCCCGCCGCGTGCCCGGCTGCCGCTACCTCGAAATCGGTACCTGGCGCGGCGAGAGCGCCGCCAACGTGGCCGAAGTAGCCAGGGAAGTTTTCACCCTGAATCTGTCGGATGCCGAAATCCGCGCCCTCGGCCTGCCCGAGCGCTACATCGAGCTGCACGGCTTTTTCTCGAAGCCGCTGGCCAACGTGCGCCACCTGCACGGCAACTCGGCCACCTACGACTTTGCCAGCCTGGGCGGGCCGTTCGACGTGGTTTTTATCGACGGCGACCACCGCTACGAGGCCGTGCGTACCGACACACGGCGCGTGTTTGAGCACCTGGTGGGGCCCGCTACCATTGTGGTGTGGCACGATGCCAGCCGCCAGCCCGGTGAGCCCCGCTGGGAGGTATTGGCCGGCCTGCTCGACGGGCTGCCGGCCGCCGCCACCGGCCAGCTGGTACAGGTGGAGAACACGCTGTGCGCCCTGTACGCACCCGCGCCGCTGCCGGCCCACGCCCCCGACCCGCTGGCCGACCCAACCACCTGGTTTGAAGTCACCTTGAAGCCGGTTTCGCGGTAGCTGCTGCTTGCTTGTCGGATTTAAGCGGGTTTTAATTGGCGCGGCGCTTCCGGCCCACCGGAAAGCACTACCTTTGAGCCATCTATTGCCGTTTTGTCCCCACTTGTCAGTGTTTTTAAAAGCCACCTCCAGCGCCTTCGTCGCTGCCCTGGGCCTGTGCGCCGCCCTGTCCCTGCCCGCCTGCAAAACAAACCCCAAGGAGGGTGAAGCCGCTGGCACCGCCGCCAACGACAGCGTCGCCAACAAGCCCGCCCCCGTCGACACCATCAAGCTGAAGATGCAGGCCATGCGCCGCGACTCGCTCAAGGCCGACAGCATTGCCAGGAAAAACGGCCAGCTGCCGGGCGCCATCCTGCCGGGCCACCGCATTGTGGCGTTCTACGGCAACATCCGCTCGAAGGGCATGGGCATTCTGGGCCGCGAGCCCAAGGAGCAGATGTTCCGCAAGTTTGAGGGCGTGCTGAAGGAGTGGCAGGCCGCCGACCCCAGCATTCCGGTGCAGCCGGCCCTGCACAACGTGACCATCACCGCCCAGGGCTCGCCCGGCAAAGACGGCAAATGGCGCCTGATGAACTCCAAGGCCACCATCGAGGAAGTCATTAGCTGGGCCCGCGAGCACCACTGCATCCTGTTTCTGGACGTGCAGCCCGGCCACAGCACCCTGCAGGTGGAAGTGCCCAAGCTGGAGCCCTACCTCAAGCAGCCCGACATCCACCTCGGCATCGACCCGGAGTTCTCGCTGGCCACCATGCCCGGCATCCGGCCCAACCAGCGCATCGGCACGCTCGATGCCAAGGACGTGAACTGGACCATCAACTACCTGGCCCGCCTGGTGAGCGAGAACAAGCTCCCGCCCAAGGTGCTGACGGTGCACCGCTTCACCCGGAAAATGCTGACCAACTACAAGAACATCAAGCTCGACCCGCGCGTGCAGGTGGTGATGCACATGGACGGCCACGGCGAGCCCACCCTGAAAAAGGACTCGTACCACGACTACATCCAGACCGAGCCCGTGCAGTACACCGGCTTCAAGCTGTTCTACGAGTACGACCCCAAGCCCAAGCCCCACCACATGATGACCCCGGTGGAAGTGCTGACCCAGCTCACGCCCAAGCCGCTGTACATTCAGTATCAGTAACAACCGAACGACCTTAGCGTATCAGCTGAACAACGAAAAGGCCCCGACAGCTTCGTGCTGCCGGGGCCTTTTCGTTTGTACGGAGTTATTTACTTCGCTTTCGAAAACGAGTACGGCGCCGCGTCCTTTTGCGTGCCCCGGCCCTTATTTGGCGTGGCGCTCATCTCAAAATCCAGCGTAGCCCCTTGCATCAGCTCCGCGTGGCTGAGGTAGTTCTTGTCATAAGGCCGACCGTTGAAAGTCAGGCCATTCACGTAGCGGTTTTCGGCTGAGTTTTTCGGCGCGTTCAGCACAATGTCCTTGCCCGAGGGCAGGTGCAGGGTGGCTTTGGGGAAGAGCGGGGCGCCCAGCACGTACTGGTCGGTGCCGGGGCACACGGGGTAGAAGCCCAGGGCCGAAAACACGTACCAGGCCGAGGTCTGGCCATTGTCTTCGTCGCCGCAGTAGCCGTCGGGCGTGGGCAGGTAGAGGCGGTTGAGCGCCTCGCGCACCCAATATTGGGTTTTCCAGGGCTGGCCGGCGTAGTTGTAGAGGTACACCATGTGCTGAATGGGCTGGTTGCCGTGGGCGTAGTTGCCCATGTTGGCAATCTGCATCTCCCGGATTTCGTGGATGACCTCGCCGTAGTACGACGCATCGAACACCGGCGGCAGGGTAAACACGGTGTCCAGGGTGGCCACGAATTTCTGCCGCCCGCCCATCAGGTCAATCAGCCCCTGCACGTCGTGAAACACCGACCACGTATAGTGCCAGCTGTTGCCCTCGGTGAAGGCATCGCCCCACTTGAAGGGGTTGAAGGGCTGCTGAAAGGAGCCGTCCAGGTTGCGGCCGCGCATGAGGCCTGTTTGCTTGTCGAACAGCTTGCGGTAGTTCTGGCTGCGTCGGGCGTAGAGGTCGATTTCCTTTTTGGGTTTATTCAACGCCTTGGCCAGCTGGTAGATGGTGAAGTCGTCGTAGGCGTACTCCAGGGTGCGGGCCGCGTTTTCGTTGATTTTGACGTCGTAGGGCACGTAGCCCAGCTTGTTGTAATACGCCACGCCCTTGCGGCCCACGGCATCGAGCGGGCCGGCGTTGTTGGCGCCGTGGGTGAGGGCTTCGTAGAGCACGTTCATGTCCTGCCCCCGAATGCCCTTGAGGTAGGCATCGGCCACCACCGAGGCCGAATTGTTGCCCACCATCACGTTGCGCAGGCCGGGGCTGGCCCACTCCGGCAGCCAGCCGCTTTCCCGGTAGTCGTTGGCCAGGCCCTGCTGAATCTCGGCATTCACGTCCGGGTACAGCAGGTTCAGGAAAGGAAACAGCGCCCGAAACGTGTCCCAGAAACCCGTGTCGGTGTACAGGTAGCCCGGCAGCACCTGCCCGTTGAAGGGGCTGTAGTGCATCACGTTGCCGGCGGCGTCGCGCTCATACAGCTTGCGCGGAAACAGCAGCGAGCGGTACAGGCACGAGTAGAACGTGCGCCGCTGCGCCTCCGTCCCGCCCTCAATCTCGATGCGGCCCAGCGCCTTGTTCCAGGCGGCGCGGCCCTGCCGGCGCACGGCCTCAAAGTCCTGCTCACCGATTTCGCGCAGGTTGAGCTCGGCCTGCTCCGGGCTGATGAACGAGGAGGCCACCCGCGCATTCACCTGCTCGCCCTTGCGGGTTCGGAAGCCCACCACGGCGCCGGCGTGTTTGGCCGTCACCTCCAGCACGCCGGCGGCCAGCGCTTTGTCCTGATACAAGGCCGTGCTGGTAAAATCGTGGTCGAACTCCAGAATAAAGTAGTTCTTAAAGTTTTTCGGCACGCCGCCGCTGTTGCGCGTGGTGTAGCCGACGACGCGGCGCTGCCCGGGCAGCACCTTCACGTAGGAGCCCCGGTCCAGCGCGTCAATCACCACGTAGGCGCTGTCGGTTTTGGGGAAGGTGAAGCGGAAGCGGGCGGCGCGCTCGGTGGGGGCTATTTCGGTGGTCACGTCGTGGTCGGCGAGGTACACGCGGTAGTAGCTGGGCTCGGCCACCTCGGCCTTGTGCGAAAACCAGCTGGCGCGGGCGTCCTCATCAAACACGCGCCGGCCGGTGATGGGCATGAGGGCGAACTGCCCGTAGTCGTTCATCCACGGCGAGGGCTGGTGCGTCTGCTTGAAGCCGCGCAGCTTATCGGCCGCGTATTGGTAGGCCCAGCCGCTGCCCATCTTGCCGGTTTGCGGCATCCAGAAATTCATGCCCCAGGGCAGGGCAATGGCCGGGTAGGTGTTGCCGTTCGAGAGGTCCGGCTTCGAGTCGGTGCCCACGAGCGGGTTCACCCACTGGGCCGGGTCGGCGGGGGGAGCCGGCGTTTGGGCCCGGGCCCCGCCGGCCGCTAGCCAGAGTGCCGCCAGCGCGGTAAGGGTTTTCAGCATTCGTATAAACCAAATAGGTAAGCGGCAGCAAATAAACGCCGTTTGGCGTTGCGCAAACGCCAGCTGCCGTGCGGCGTGGCTGCGCCCGCATTGCTGCTATAAAGCCAATAAGCCCCGCTTCTGGAAGAGGCGGGGCTTATCAAACCGGGTGGTGCGCCTGACTGCAGCAGGGGCCTTAGTGCGCCGCGTTCAGGTCGATGACCGAGCCGGGCTTCGGCCGCTTAATGAGGAATACCAGCGGCAGGCACAGCAAAAAGAAAATGCCGAGGCTGGTGAAAATCTGCGCGTAGGTGATGATGGACACCTGCTTCATCAGAATGCCTTCCATCACGGCGTAGGCCTGCTGCCTGGCCTGGTCGAGGGAGTAGCCGTGCGACAGGAAGTTCTGCGTGAAGGCCTGAATGCGCTGCACCGTGGCCGAGTTGTAGAGCGAGATGTTGGGCAGCAGCGCCACCCGGTTGGCCTGAATGGTGCGCTCCAGGTAGGTGCCCACAATGGCCACCCCGAACGAGCCGCCGAGCTGGCGAATCATGCCGGTGAGGCCGGCGGCCTGGCCGGCGTCCTTGCCCTGCAGGCCCGCCAGGCTCATGGTGGTGATGGGCATGAAAATCAGCCCCAGGCCCACGCCGCGCACGATGAGCGGCCAGAAGAAGTCGCTCTCGCCGGCCGTGGGCGAAATCTTGGCGGCCATCCAGAACGTGAAGAAGAAGAAGATGGTGAAGCCAATCGGAATCATCAGCTTCTGCGGAATGCCCGCCATGAGCATCCGGCCGATGATGGGCATCATCAGGCCCGAGGCCAGGGCGCCGGGCAGCAGCAGCCAGCCCGTTTGGGCCGCCGTGAAGCCCAGGATGCGCTGGGTGAAAATGGGGAACACAAACACCGAGGCAAACAGGCCAAAGCCCAGCACGAACGACAGAAACGCGCCCACCGCCAGGTTGCGGCTCTTGGTGAGCACGCGCAGGTCCACGATGGGGTGCTTGGCCGTGAGCTCGCGCCACAGGAAGCCCACCACGCCAATCACCGCCAAGATGGTGAAGAACACAATGGTCGAATCGTCGAACCAGTCGTTGGTTTCGCCCTGCTCCAGCACAAACTGCATCGAGCCCACGCCCAGAATGAGCAGGAAAATGCCGGCCCAGTCAATCTCGCGCAACGGTCGCGGAATGGCGTTTTTGATGCGCTCCGGGTCGCGGATGAACAGAATGGTGAAGATGCTGGCCATGATGCCCACCGGCACGTTCACGTAGAAAATCCAGGGCCAGTCGTAGTTCTCCACGATGTAGCCGCCCAGCGTGGGCCCGATGGTGGGCCCGATAATGACGCCCATGCCAAACAGGGCCTGGCCCAGGGCCAGCTGCTTGGGCGGGAAGGTATCAATCAGAATGGCCTGCGAGGTGGCCATGAGCGCGCCCCCGCCAATGCCCTGAATGAAGCGGAACGCCACCAGCTCCCACAGGTTGGTGCTCTGCCCGCAGGCCATGGAGGCCAGCGTGAACAGAATAACCGACACCAGATAATAGTTTTTGCGCCCGAACTGCTCGGCCAGGAAGCCAGTCATCGGAATCACAATCACGTTGGCAATGGCGTACGACGCCACCACCCAGCTCACTTCCTGCTGCGTGGCCGAGAGGTTGCCCATCATCTGGGTCAGGGCCACGTTCACGATGCTGGTATCAATGAGCTCCAGCAGGCAGCACAGCACTACCGTCACAACGATAATCCATTTTCTAAAACCAGTCTCCATGTGGTGAATGAGTGAATGAGCGAATGAGTGAAGTAGCTTAGGGGCACCTCTTACGCACTCTGCTGTACATTATGGAAAATTCTTCTAAAACAGCCTTTAATCAAGCATTTCGGGCTCGGACTAAGGCAGCAGCACTTCGTATTATTCGCCTCTATCAGCAGTTGCCGCGTAGCGGAGATGCAGAAGTATTAGGGAAGCAATTGTTGCGGTCTGCCACTTCTGTAGCCGCTAACTACCGGGCGGCGTGCCGGGGCCGCTCGGGGGCCGAATGGTATGCCAAAGTATGTATTTGCGTAGAAGAAGCCGACGAAACACAACTATGGCTTGAACTTCTCGGCGACGCGGGAATTTTCCCCAAGGCTAAGTTGGCAAGCTTGGAGCAGGAATATTTGGAAATAGTGTCGGTTCTAGCCACCGCCCGCAAAACGTACGGGAAATGATTGAGCGAATAAGGGAATTAAGAATAAGAAAAAACTCACTCATTCGCTCAATCACTCATTCACTCATTCACTCAATGAACCGCTACTTGCACGTCCACGCTCATGCCGGCGCGCAGGGGGTGTTCGGGGTCCTGCTTGTCGAGAACGATTTTGACGGGCACGCGCTGGGTTACTTTCACAAAGTTGCCGCTGGCGTTGTCGGGGGGCAGCAGGGCGAAGCGGGCGCCGGTAGCGGCCGAGAGGCTCTCAATGTGGCCCTCAAACTCCTCATGCGGGTAGGCATCCACGTCGAGCTTCACCTTCTGCCCCACCTTCATGTCTTCCAGCTGGGTTTCCTTGAAGTTGGCCACCACCCAGGTGCGGGCGCTGCCCACAATGCCGAACAGCTGCTGGCCGGGGGCCACTACCTGGCCGGGCTGCACGTTCTTTTTGCTGATGATGCCGTCCTGCGGAGCCGTCACGATGGTGTAGCTCAGTTGCAGCCGGGCGTTGTCGAGGTCGGCCTGGCGCTGTTTCACCACGGCCTGGGCCACGGCAATCTGCTGCTGGGCGGCGGCTACCTGCTGGCGGGCCACGCTCACCTGGTCGGTAGCGGTAGCGCGCTGGGCCGCGGTCGATTTCAGGTTGGCCTGCACGGCGTCATACTCGCTCTGCGGGATGATGTCCTGCTGGCGCAGGAAGGTGCTGCGCTTCAGGTCTTTCTGCAGGCGCTCCTGGTTGGCCTGGCTCACGCCGATGCCGGTTTGGGCGGTGCGCACGTTGGCCTGGGCGGTGGCCACGCCGGCGCGGGCAGCCGTCACCTGGGCCTGGGCGGCGGCGAGGGCCGCCTCGGCGGCGTTCACGCGCTGCTGGTAGTCGGCCGGGTCGATGGTCACGAGCACATCGCCCTTTTTCACGGGCACGTTATCGTCCACTTTCACTTCGAGCACGGGGCCGCCCACGCGGGGCAGCACGGGGTAGATGTCGCCTTCTACCTGGGCGTCGTCGGTGCTTTCGTGGGCTTGGGCAAACTGGTAGCGGGTGAAGCCGTAGTAGCCGCCGGCCAGCAGCACCAGGGCCAGAATGATGAGCACAAGCGGGTTGCGCTTTTTGGGCTCCTCCACGGGCGCGGTACCTTCAGCGGCCGCGTTGGGGTAAGGAGCAGGAGCGTTTTGAACGGCGGGGGAAGTTTCGGTCTGAGCCATCTTAGTAAGTATTCGGGGGCGGTGTTTTACGAAAAAAGGAGAAGTACGGCGGTCAGACTAGCGCTGAGTAGCAGCCGTTTCGGGTTGGAGCGGGGCACGCACCAGCAGCGTGGCGCACCGGGCGGTGCGCAGCACGATTTCGGCCGTAGTCCCCATCAGAAAGCGGGTGAGGCCGGTTTGGCCGTGCGCGCCAATAACAATTAAATCAGCCTGTTGGCGGTCGGCCTCGGCCACAATTTCCGAGGCGGCTTCGCCGCGCACCATGCCGGTGTGCACCCGCACCACGCCGGCCTGCTCAGCCGACGCCTGCAGGGCCTGCATCCGGCCTTTGCACGAGCCAAACACTTTGGCATCGGGCTGCTGGCCGGTGGGGTCCTCCTGCGGCTCGCACACGTGCAGCAGCCGCAGCTCGGCGCCGGTAGCCACGGCCAGGGCCGCCGCGTAGGCCACCAGCCCCGCCGACGCGGCCGAGAAATCGAGCGGACAAAGGATGGTGGTGAGGTTCATTTTTTAGTGGATAATGATTAGCGGTTAATGATTGATAGCTGGAATTAAAACGCACAACTGGAATGGTAACGACACATTGATTATTAGTCACTAACCGCTAATCATTGTCCACTAATTAAGATTTATTGCCAAATCTGCTCGCCGGTGGCGCGCTTCAGCTGGTATTGGCCGAGGGTGTAGTTGTACATGGCCTGGGCGCGGGCCAGGCGGGCCTGGGCCAGCTGGGTTTCGGCGTCGAGCACGTCGAGGTTCTGGCCCACGCCGTAGCGGTAGCGACCCTGGGCGCGGGTGAGGGCGTCGCTGGCCTGGGCCACCTGCTGCTCGGCATTGTTGTAGCGGGCCTGGCTGAATTCCATGTTGTTGATGGCCTGGCGCACGTCGGCGCGGATTTGCTCCTGCGTGTCGGCGGTGCGGGCCACGGCGGCGCGGGAGTTGGCGGCAGCTTCCACGCGCTGCTTCTTGTTCTTGTTGCCGTCATAAATCGGCACCGACAGCTGAATCACGCCCACCGTGTTGAAGCGAATCCGGTTGATGTCGGGCAGAATGTAGCCATTCTTGCCACCGGCCTGCACGCCCGCGCCCAGGCTGGGCATGTTGCTGCGCTCGATGAGGCGGGCCTGCAGCGCGGCCGTGTTTTCGGCATCGCGGGCCAGCTTCACCTCGGGGCGGTTGTTGCTGGCCTTGGTCAGCTCAGCTTCCATGTTCACGGGCTGCGGCTCGTAGGCCAGGCGGCCCTTCACCGGAATGTCGGCCGTGCTGGGCTTGTGCAGCAGGCGGGCCAGCTGCACCTGCTGGTTGCGAAGCTGGTTTTGCAGGTCGAGCTTGGTGTTTTCGGCCTGCGTGATGCGGACATCGGTGGTCGTCACGTCGAACTTGGTGCTCACGCCGCCTTCCACGCGCTTCTGCATTTCGTTGCGGTGGGCTTGCAGCGAGGCAATCTGCTGGTCCTGCACCCGAATGCTCTCGCGCATGAACAGGATGTTGTAATACACCTGCGCGGCGTTGAACGACAGGTCGCGGCGGGCCACCATGATGTTGTCCTGCGCCGTCTGCACCTGCGATTCGGCCACTTTCACGGTCGCGTCGTTCTTGCCGAAATCGAGCAGCAGGTACTGCGCCGTGACGTGGAAGTCGTAGTTGTTGTTGGGGGCAAACTGCAGCGTTTCGCCGTTGAAGGGCAGCTTCACCACCGGGTCGATGCGGGTGTAGGTGGCCGTGCCGGTCACCTGCGGCAGGAAGCCGGCCCGCGTCTGGCTCAGGCGGCTGGACGATGCCGCGGCCAGCTCAGTCAGGTTGGTGATGCCGGGGTTGGCATCGAGGACGGCTTGCACGGTCGCGCCGAGGGTCAGGGAGTCGCTGGCCAGGCCAATGGCCTGGGCCGCAGCTGGCACGCTGGGTTGGTTTTGCGCCAGCGCCGGCTGGGCCAGCACCAGGCCGCCAAACAGCGACAAACCGGCAAAACCTTTCAGTGATTGAGAAGAAAACATAAGGCCAAGTGGCATAGGGTGTGCCCCGCCCTTACCGAAAGCCATGCCAGCCATAGGGGCCGGCTTTAATTTTAGCTCTACGTATTGATTTTTAACCGATTAAAAAATTTAAATTTATTTTTGCCACAGTGCCGGGATTAAAAATTTTAATCCCGATTCCTGAAATAGCAGGAATTTCCCTATTTTTACTCCTGATATTTCGGGAAAAATGCGGGGCGCTTAAAGTAAGCGCCTGCTTAAATCGTTTATTGTTGTACCAGCCGAAGCCTGCGCCACTGCCTATGCCAACGAACGACGAAACCCTGCTGCTGCACCTCAACGAGGCCATTGCCACCATCCGCGAAAAGGACAAGCTGTTCAAAGCCGTCACGACCAAGCTGCGGCTCATTTTCCCGTTCGACCTCATCGGCATCAACATCTTTGATGAAGAGGTGAAGCAGAAGCGCCTGTTTCTGCGCGACTACTACGGCACCGACGAAGCGCCGCCGTTGCCGCCGGGAGCCGACTATTTCTCGCCCATTGCCGGTTCGCCCATCGAAAAGCTGGTGGCCGACCCGCGGGTGCAGCAGTTCACGCCGCAACAGTACCTGGCTGATTATCCGGAGTATGCGGCCTACAAAAAAATGACGCACCTGGGCGTGACGCACCTCACGGCCGTGCCGCTGCACATTGGCGGCCGCCTCACCGGGTTCATGACGCTGGCGTCGCGCCGCACGCCCCACCTCACCGAAGCCGACGAAAAGCTGCTGGAAAAAATCGGCTCGCTGATAGCCGTGGCCGTGTCCAACACGCTGGCATTCGAGGAAGTAGCGCGCCGCGAGAAGGAGCGCACCCTGCAGCTCAACATCACCAACGCCCTGCTCAGCATCAAGCAGCGCGAGCCCCTGTTCCGGGCCGTGGCCGAGGCACTGAGCCAGGTGGTTCATTTCGATTATTTTGGGCTGCGGGTGCAGCGGGCCGGGCGGCAGGAGCCTTTTGAGGGCTTTGCTGAGTTTTCGCGCGTGGGCGAAGGCCAGGATGCGCCGCTGCTGGCCCTCGACCCAAACCGCCAGAACGGCCTGAACCGGCTGGATGCGTCGGCCATGTACCAGCAGCTGAGAGAGTTGCTGAAGGTGCCCGGCCTCTACGCCGCCGATGACTTCCGGGCCCAGGCCCAGCGCTACCCGCTGCTGCGGCACGTGTATGAGGAGTACGGCACGCGGGCCATGCTCATTGTGCCCATCTGGCAGCGGCCCGATGGCGCGGCCGTGCTCATGCTGGCCTCGCCCAACCCCACGGCCTTTCGCCCCGAGGACCTGGCCACCGTGCTGGCGCTCACGCCCCAGATTGCGCTGGCCCTGGAGAACCTCTTTGCCTTCGAGCAGATTGAGGAGCTGAAATCGCAGGTGGAGCAGGAGCGTACCTACCTCGTCGATGAAATCAACACCTCGGCCCGGTTCGGGTCCGATGCCGGGGCCTTCATCGGGAGCAGTCCGGCCCTGCACCTGGTAGAGCGCCGCATTGGCCTGGTGGCCCCCACCGATACCACGGTGCTGATTTCGGGCGAAACCGGGACCGGAAAGGAACTGGTGGCCCGCGAGCTGCACAACGCCTCGCCCCGCCACGCCCGCGCCCTCATCAAGCTCAACTGTGCCGCGCTGCCGGCGCAGCTCATTGAAAGCGAGCTGTTTGGCCACGAGAAAGGGGCCTTCACCGGGGCGGTAGAGCGGCGCATCGGCAAGTTTGAGCTGGCCAACGGCGGCAGTATTTTTCTGGATGAAATCGGGGAATTGCCGCTGGACCTGCAGGCCAAGCTGCTGCGCGTGCTGCAGGAGCGGGAGTTTGAGCGCCTGGGCGGCACCAAGGTGCTGCACTCCGATGCCCGCGTGATAGCTGCCACCAACCGCGTGCTGGCCGATGAGGTGGCCGCCGGCCGCTTCCGGGCCGACTTGTACTACCGCCTCAACGTGTTCCCCATCGAGCTGGCCCCCCTGCGCGAGCGCCGCGAAGACATTGAGCCGCTGCTGCGCCACTTTGTGCAGCGCCTGAGCAAGCGCCTGGGCAAGCCCATCCGCCAGGTGCGCCCGGCCGATTTGGCGGCCCTGCAGGCCTATAGCTGGCCCGGCAACATCCGCGAGCTGGAGCACGTGCTGGAGCAGGCCATCATCGTGAGCCAGGGGTCGTTTCTGGAGTTTGCGGGCTTTGCGGGCGCGCCGCTCATGATGGCGGCCACCGCAGCGCCGACGGCTTTGCTGCCGGCACCCATCAAAACACTGAAAGAGCAGGAGCGGGACCATATTCTGGCCGCTTTGCAGCGCACCGGCGGCCGGGTAAGCGGCGCGCAGGGCGCGGCCACGCTACTGGATATCAACCCCAAAACCCTGGAGGCCCGCATGAAAAAGCTGGGCATCCGACGCACGGTGGGCGTGCAAGCGTAACGGATGATGGATAACCAATTACCCGCCCCTGGGGGGCCGTCGAAGCGCCGGGCCCGTTGCCGCTTCACGCTGCTGGCACTGCTGCCGCTCGGCTTTGTTCCGCTTTTCAGCAGGGCCCAGCCCGCGCCCGGCCCCCTCGTGAAAACCCACGATGGCAAAGTGCAGGGCGTGCAGGAAGGCCCGCTGCGGGTGTTTCGGGGCATTCCGTATGCGCAGGCACCGGTGGGGCCGCTGCGCTTCCGCCCGCCGCAGCCGCTGAAGAAGCATCGGGGCATTCTCACCACTGCCGCCTGGGGCCCGAAGGCGACGCAGGCGGGCGGCCCCACGGGCGTGCAGGGCAGCGAAGACTGCCTCTACCTGAACGTGTGGGCCCCGGCCCTGCCCAGCAAAGCGCGCAGGCCGGTGGTGGTGTGGGTGCACGGCGGGGCTTTCACCGGCGGCTCGGGGCAGGAAAACGATACCTGGACCTTCGCCGCGCAGGACACCATCGTGGCCGTGAGCATCAACTACCGGCTGGGGGCGCTGGGCTTTCTGCCGCTGGGCCAGCTGCTGGGCCCCGACTATGCGCAGGCCGGCAACTGTGGCCTGCTCGATGCGGTGGCGGCCCTGCGCTGGGTGCACAATAACATCGACGCCTTCGGCGGCGACCCCGACCGGGTAACGGTCATGGGCCAGTCGGCCGGGGCCAAGCTGGTGGGCGGCCTGCTGGCGACGCCCGCCGCCCGGCCACTGTTTCAGCAGGCCATTCTGGAAAGCGGCGCGGTGCAGGCCGTGCGCGACACGGCCACCGCCGGCGCCGTGCTGCGCCAGCTGCTGCAGGAGCTGCACCAGCCCGATGCCCGCGCCCTGCTCACGCTGCCGGCGGCGGACATTATCCGGGCGCAGGACCGTTTCACGAGCAATACCCGGGGCCTGCAGGCTTTTGGGCCGGTGCTGGACGGGGCCACCATTCCCGCGCCGCCGCTGGAGTATCTGCGCCGGCCGGCGGCCCCGCTGCGCGTGCTGCTGGGCAGCAATCAGGAAGAAGCCGAGGCGTTCATTGGCCCCGGCTCGGTGCTGCACGAGCCCGGCGAAAGTGCGCTGCAACCGGTATTCGGGGCCAAAAATGCGCCTTACGTTTGGCGTGCCTACCAGCAGCTGCGCCAAACCCAGCCCGGCCCATCGGCCTGGAGCACCACCCTCACCGACTACCTCTACCGCATGACCACCTACCGGCTGGCCAATGCGCTGGCGGCTCAGCAGGTGCCCACCTGGCTCTACCGCTTCGACTGGCACAACGCCACGGCCCGGCCAGTGCATTCGCAGGAGCTGGCCTTTGTGTGGAACGCGCCCAAAGGGGCCTCGGCCGCCGCGACCAACGCCGCCGCGCCCGGAGCCCCCAGCCGGGCGGCCGACCCGGCACTGGCTGCGGCCATGCACGCGTACTGGGCGCGTTTCATTAAAGCCGGGCAGCCCGGCCCGGCGTGGCCGGCTTATATCTTGCCCGAAAAACAGGCGATGATTTTCGATGACAACAGCCGGATGGAACCCGTTGCGGCGCCGTATGAAGATGCGGAATTTCCGGTGCAAGGCTATGTGCGGTAGGGGTGGGGCTGCTCCCACCCGTCGTTGAACGGAATCGTTGTTTCGGTGCAAACGGCCTGCCGAGGGCAAGCCCCACCCTTACTAAAAACGTAACTCCCGGATGGAAATAGCAGTTGAATGGCTGAATCCTTTTGCCTTTCGACCATGCGTTTACGCCAACTATTGCTAACGGCCAGCACGGCCCTGACTACTCTGGCGGCCGCCGCCCAAAACGTGCCGCCGGCCGCCACGCCCTTTCACATGACGGGCAATATTTACCTGCCCAGCAAGCTGCCCGCCACCGATGCCCGCGTGGCTGCCCTGAAAGTGCCGGCCGGCTTCACCATCACCAAATACGCTGAGGGGCTCGACATGCCCCGCATGCTGGCCCAGGCCCCCAACGGCGACCTCTACGTGAGCAACCGCGTGAAAGGCACCATCACGCTGCTGCGCGATGCCAACCGGGACGGCAAGGCCGAAATGGTGCGCCAGGTGGCCCAAAAGCCGCACTTGCACGGCCTGGCGCTGAAAGACGGCAAAATGTACCTGAGTGCCATCCGGGAAATCTACGTGGCCGATGTGCTGCCCGACGGTGGCCTGAGCGAGCCCAAAATTCTCTACAGCGACCTGCCCGATGCCGGCCAGCACGCCAACCGCGTCCTGCGCTTCGGCCCCGATGGCCAGCTCTACCTGTCGGTGGGCAGCACCTGCAACGCCTGCGACGAAGACAACCCCGAAAACGCCACCCTGCTGGTGCTGAAAACCGACGGCTCGGGCCGCAGCGTGTATGCCCACGGCCTGCGCAACACCATCGGCTTCGACTGGCACCCCGCCACGGGCCAGCTGTTCGGCATGGACCACGGCATCGACTGGCTCGGCGACGAGGACCAGATGGAGGAGCTGAACCAGCTGAAGCAGGGGGCCGGCTACGGCTGGCCGTCCATCATTGCCGACGGCAAGCACTACCCCGCCAACAAGCCCAAGAGCGGCGAAAGCTACGAGCAGTTCGATGCCAAAAACCAGCGCCCGCTGCTGCTCTACAAAGCCCATTCGGCCCCGCTGGGGATGGTTTTCAACAAGGGCACCCAGTTTCCGGCCGCCTATAAAAACGATGCCTTCGTGACCATGCACGGTTCCTGGAACCGCACGCAGCCCTCGGGCTATAAGGTGGTGCGCGTGCATTTCGACGCCCAGGGCAAACCCGAGAAGTTCGAGGACTTCATCACCGGCTTCCTGGTGGAAAATGACAAGTCGGAGTTCGGCCGCCCCTGCGGATTAATCCAGGCCACCGATGGCGCGCTGCTGATGTCGGACGACGACAACGGCGTGATTTACCGCGTGGCCTACGCTAAAAAGTAGCCCCGAAGCCGGAACGTGGTGCCGGCTGGTGTAGTGGGCGGCCTTAACTTTGGCCCTTCACACCCATTCCACATTTCATGAAAAACCTTTTTCTCTGGACGTTAACGGGCCTGGCTTTGCTGGCGGGCTGCAAAAAAGATTCGACCACTCCCACCACCGAGCCCAGCGCCAGGACCACTGCTCTGGTCAATAAAAACTGGAAAATGACGGCTGTGACCGCGCAGCAGGGGGCGCTGAGCCAGGACCGCTACGCCAGCTTACTGCCCTGCGAAAAAGATAATTACATCCGCTTCAACGACAGCCACACCACCGAGGCCAACGAAGGCGCCCTGAAATGCAGCCTCAACGACCCGCAAACCTATGCCGGCCGGTGGGAACTGATAAACAACGAGTCGCAGCTCCTGGTCACGACCACCCTGTTCGGCTCCTTCGCCGCCAATACCGACATTGTGGAGCTGAGCGCCACGCGCATGGTGCTGCGCGGCACGGTCATCGACGGGGCCGTGACCACCGTAGTCACGGCCACCTTCACCGCGAATTAGCCGCTGCTTTCCAGCACAAAAAAGCCGCTCTGAATGGGCGGCTTTTTTTGTGCTGGAAAAGTTGGGAAAATCGTTGTGGATACCTATTTCCACGCCTTCAGCAGCCGCCGAATCAGGATAATTTCGCCGGTATGGTAGGCGTTGTGGTCGCCAATGAGCATGGCCTCGCGCAGGATGGTCTGGCCGTCGCCGTGGGGAATTTTGGCCAGCAGGTCGGTTTTTTCATCGTGCAGCAGGTCGATGAAGCGCTGGCGGTCGGCCTGGATTTGGTCGAGCGTGGCCTGCCACAGCTTTTCGTCGGCGGTGGCGTCTTTGGCGGGCCAGTAGCCGGCCGGCCACTCCGGCGACTTGTGCGCCTCGCCCAGCGAGAACTCCACGATGTCCCACTGCGCAATGCGAACGTGCTCGGCCAGCTGCCAGATGGTGTAGGGCACGTCCGGCACGTGCCGGTTCCAGGTTTCGGGCGTGAGGCCAGCCGTGGCTTCCTCGAAGGTGGCGTGGGCGTTGCCTTTGGTAATGAGGCTGATAAGCTCAGCAACGATGCCCTGGCGAGTGGGATTGTCCATGAGGCGGCTACTTTTTCGTTGAATGCTTGTTCAGGGCCCCGGTGCTCCACAGCGCCGCGCCCATCAGCACGGGCTGGAAGAACAGCCGCCCCAGGCGCTTGGCATCGGTGTTGAGGCCGAAGGCAGAAATGTGCTCGGTGTACTGGTGCACGTTGCCGGGAAATACCGCCGCGTAGAACGCGGCCAGTCCCACGCCCATGCGCCGCCGGTTTTTGCCCTTGAGCAGCAGCAGGGCCAGGCCCAGCGCAATTTCCACCACGCCCGAGGCCAGCACGGTCGTGTCCTTGTCGCCGGGCACAAAATCGGGCACCTGGGCCTGGAAATCCTGCCGCGCAAAGGTGAGGTGGCCGGTGCCGGCAAAGACCATAAACGTGCCCAGCACCCCGCGGGCTACGTTTTGGAGGGTTGTGGTGTGGGGGTGGTGCGGCATAGCTTTCGAATGAATTGGTCGAAATGCTATACGACATGCAAGCAGATTCGATTTAGTAGCTAGTGATAATCATGTGCTAATAATTGCAATATGAATATCGAGCGGGCTGCTTACCCCACTCTATCATCGTAACGATATTACCCTGTGCCAGCAAGCAAGAAGATTCCTCATAAGTGCCTTTTTCGTAGTGAGGAAGACTAATAAAGGTTAAGTCAGAGCCGTATTTTACGGAACTGGGACTAAAGTTTTCCAACGAGTGGACAAACAATGGGTCCACAACCGTGATAATATCGTGGTCGATAGTGGCCAAAAAGGTGGTTTCACGCCAAGTTACCAGATACAGTTGTTGCTGGTGCCACTGAAAGCAGCCGAGCATCGTGAGCCAGTAGAAAAATCTCCGCTGCATGAATGGGTCAGGCTCCAAACTTGGCAAATCGGAATATTCCCAGGAGTGCGCCGGATTAAGCTTCTGAGAAATAAGCGGCAACTGTTCCGGCGCCAGCACAATGCCGCTTTTCGTATTGCTCGGCAACGATGCCAGCAAATGATATTTGCCGTTCTGCTTCCAAATAGCAGTGGCACAGGTAGCGGTTGTATAATGAGTCCGGCCGGTACGTTTGTCGAAGAAGTAAACGTGACCGCCAAACTCGCCCTGACAATCGGTGGTGCAGACAAACCGCTCGTCTTCAAATAGCTTCGCCTTTCGGGCAAAAGGCATCGGGCCGTGGTAGGGCTGCCAGTTGCGGCTTAGCGTATCGAAGCGGTAGGCTGCGCCCTGGTGCCAGCCGATAAGCTGCTGGTTCAGGGTCCAGTGCTGCTCAAACGACAGCGTGTTCAATTGGCCTTCCAGCTGTTTGTTACGGCTGAAGTCCGTAAGGCGAAAGCACGCAAAGCTTCCTGGCGCAAACAGCGCAACCAAGTGGTGCTGGTAGATAATGGAAGTGCCAAGCGGACGAGCTTTGGCTGCAAAGGGATTGGGCAAGCGCACTAGCTGGTGGCGCAATCCCAAAGGCTTGGCAGCCAATCGGAGCTCAAAATTCAGCGTGACTTTCCCATTATCATCGCGGCTCCTATCCCGAAAAATAACCGGGGGAGCTAGCAAAGGACTATTGCACTTTTCGGTTCGCTTCCATTGCTGCTGCAAGCCGATGAAATCAGCGGGATAGGATTTGGCCGGCGGTGCTGGCTCATCAACTCCACAAGAAATACACAGGCCTGGCAGCAGAAAAGCAACCAGTAACCGCCAGAGCATCCGGAAAAAACGCATGGGTTCACAACGTAATCCACCAAGCGGTTAGTGCGCCTCCAGCCAGTTCCGGCCCGTGCCCACTTCCACTTCCAGCGGCACGCCGTGGGGCAGGAGTAGGGCGGTGGTCATCAGCTCCTTGATTTTAGGGGTGATGTAGGCCACTTCCTCCTGCACGGCGTCGAAGACCAGTTCGTCGTGCACCTGCAGAATCATGCGGGTCTGGAGCTTCTCTTCGCGCAGCCAGTGGTAGATGTTTATCATGGCCATCTTGATGATATCGGCGGCCGTGCCCTGGATGGGAGCGTTGATAGCGTTGCGCTCGGTGTAGCCGCGCAGGGTGGCGTTGCGGGAGTTGATGTCGCGCAGGTAGCGGCGGCGCTTGAGCAGGGTTTCGGCATATTCCAGCTCGCGGGCGCGGTTGATGCTGCCGTCCATGAAGGCCTTCACCGAGGGGAATTCCTGAAAATACGTCTCGATGATGTCGGTGGCCTCCTTGCGGCTGATGCCGATGCGCTGGGCTAGCCCGAAGGCCGAAATGCCGTAGATGATGCCGAAATTGACCGTTTTGGCCTTGCGGCGCATCTCGCTGTCCACTTCCCCGATGGGCACTTTAAACACCTTGCTGGCCGTGCTGGCGTGCACGTCGAGGCCCTGGCGGAAGGCCTCAATCATGGTGGCATCGCCCGAGAAGTCGGCCATGATGCGCAGCTCCACCTGCGAGTAGTCGGCGGCCAGCAGCACGTGCTGGTCGTCGCGCGGCACGAAGGCTTTGCGGATTTCGCGGCCCTTTTCCGTACGAATGGGAATGTTCTGCAAGTTGGGGTTGGTGCTGCTCAGGCGGCCGGTGGCGGCCACGGCCTGGTTGAAGTTGGTGTGCACGCGGCCATCCACGGGGCTCACCAGCTGGGGCAGGGCCTCCACGTAGGTGCTGCGCAGCTTGGTGAGCTGGCGGTATTCGAGGATGAGGGCGGCAATGGGGTTGTCGGCCGCGAGCAGGCTCAGCACTTCCTCGCCGGTGGCGTACTGGCCGGTTTTGGTCTTCTTGATTTTGCCCTTGCCGATGTCCATCTTGTCGAACAGCACCTCGCCCAGCTGCTTCGGCGAGCCGATGTTGAACTCCTGCCCGGCCTCGCGGAAAATCTGGGTTTCCAGCTCCTTGATGTAGCCCTGCAGCTCGGCCGAATACTCGTTCATGGCCCCCGAGTCAATCCGAATGCCCTCGTACTCGATGCTGCTGAGCACCGGCACCAGCGGGTTCTCCACGTCGTTGAGCAGGCCCAGCAGGCCCAGCTCTTTTAGCATCGGCTCGAACACGTGCTTGAGCTGCAGGGTCACGTCGGCGTCTTCGCAGGCGTAGTCCTTCACCTGGGCGGGCGGCACGTCGGCCATCGTAATCTGCTTCTTGCCCTTGGGGCCGATGAGCTCGATGATGGAGATGGGCGAGTAGTGCAGGTAGGTTTCGGCCAGCACGTCCATGTTGTGGCGCATGTCGGGCTCGATGAGGTAGTGGGCCAGCATGGTATCGAAGAGCGGCCCGCTGATTTCCACGCCGTAGTGGCGCAGAATGGTGAGGTCGTACTTGATGTTCTGGCCGATTTTCAGGATGGTTGAGGCCGAGAAAAACGGGCAGAACTCGTCCACGATGGCCTGGGTGGCGGCCTGGTCGTCGGCCGGCACGGGCACGTAGTAGGCCTCGCCCGGCAGCCAGCAGAAGCTCAGGCCCACCAGCCGCGCCGTCATGGTGTCGAGCCCGGTGGTTTCGGTGTCGAAGCTGACCTCCGTTTGCTGCAACAGGAAATCCAGCAGCGACTTCCGCAGCGCGGGCGTGTCCATCAGGTGGTACTGATAGGGCACGTCTTCCAGGCGCTTGCGCGGGCCGGCGGGCGCGCCGAAGCCGGCCGTTTCGCCCTCCTCGGCGCCAATGGCCACCGCTTCATCGCCGGGGTTGCCGAAGAGCGAAGCCTGGCCGCCGGGCACCAGCCGGGGCCGGCGCACGGGCTTGGAGCCGGGCGCGGCCACGCCGGCCGGCGCACGCTCGGGGCCGCCGCTCAGGATGCGGGCCGCCAGCTGGCGGAATTCCAGCTCGTCGAACAGCTCGCGCAGCACCGCTTCGTCGGGCGCATCGAGCACCAGCTTGTCGGGCTCGAAGTCCAGCGGCACATTCACGTGGATGGTGGCCAGCTCCTTGCTCATCAGGCCCTGCTCGGCGAAGTTGCGCACGTTTTCCTGCTGCTTGCCCTTCAGCTCGTCCACGTTGGCCAGCAGGTTTTCGACCGAGCCATACTTCTGAATCAGCGTCTTGGCCGTCTTCTCGCCGATGCCGGGAATGCCGGGAATGTTATCGGAAGCGTCGCCTTGCAGGCCCAGAATGTCAATCACCTGCTCCACGCGCTCAATCTCGAAGCGGGCCAGCACGTGGGGCACGTCCAGGATTTCGGCCGCGTTGCCCATGAAGGCGGGGCGGTAAATCTTGATATGCTCCGTCACCAGCTGGCAGTAGTCCTTGTCGGGCGTCATCATAAACACCTCAAAGCCTTCCTTTTCGGCCTTCTGGGCCAGCGTGCCAATCACGTCGTCGGCCTCGTAGCCCTCCATCATCAGAATGGGGATGTGGAAGCCCTGGATAATTTTCTTGATGTAGGGCAGGGCAATGCCGATGTCCTCGGGCATGGCCTGGCGCTGGGCCTTGTAGGCGGCAAACTGCTCGTGGCGGAACGTCTTTTTCGGCCCGTCGAAGCACACGCCGATGTGCGTGGGCTTTTCCTTTTGCAGCACCTCCACCAGCGTGTTGGTAAAGCCCAGCACGGCCCCCGTGTTCATGCCCTTGGAGTTGATGCGCGGGTTTTTGCTGAACGCGAAATGCGAGCGGTAGATGAGGGCAAAGGCGTCGAGCAGGAAGAGCTTTTTGGGGGTGGCGGCGGCGGTGTCGGTCATAGGGCGAAGGTAAGAGGGCGGGAGAAAGGCGGGGATGGTTTGGGCCAATGCCAGCGAACAAAAACGGCCTTGACTTTGCCGAAAAGCATCGTCAGGGCCGTTGGGCAACTGTGAAAAACCGGCGCTACAGCGCCGGCTTCACCTCCAGCACAAAGCTGTGGCTGCCCGAAAGGCCATTGGCCGCCAGGCCCTGCACTACCACCAGGTAGCGCCCGGCCTGGTCGCCGGTGTAGAAATCCACGGTGCGGGCTTCGGAGCCGGTGGTGGCAAGCGCGGGGTTCCAGTAGAGCAGGTTGCGCAGGTCGGGCAGGCGGCTTTGCTGCTGCTGGGGCGTGTCGTAGCGCGGGGCGTAGAACTCGCGCTGGCGCTGCACGCCCTCGTAGCGCTCCACCAGCACGCGCGGGTCGAGCGGGAAGTCCTCCAGGTCGCCCTTGTAGGTGGTGAAGGCCACGATGCCGTTGTAGATAGCCGACCCGTGAAAAAAGCGGCTGTCGATAACCTCCAGCTTGCGGATTTTCAGCGGGTTCATGGCCATTATCTTGTTGATATTGAACACCGGCACGCCGTCGAGCAGCACCATGGGGTTTTCCTGAAGCACTGTTTTGTTCACCTTGTCCACCACCAGCAGGTGGAAGCCGTCTTTGCGGATGCGCACCACCACGCCGGGCACGTATTCCCGCAGCACTTCCTCCAGCACCTTGAAGCGGGTGTACTTGTCCAGCAGGTAAGTTTCGTCGGGCTTGCCGTAGAAGGCCATGCTGTCCACGGGGGCCGGCGCGGCGTAGCGGTTGCGCAGGTTGCCGGCAAATACCTGCTGCACCTGCGCCTGGAAATGCCGCTTGGCGTAGTCGGCCTGGAAGCGCGGCGTGAGGCCGAAGACCGGAGAGGCCGCCGCCGAAAACCGACCAGAGTAGGGGCTGAGCACCTTTATCTGCACGGTACTGTCCTGGCCGGGGTCGGTTTGGAGCATAATTTCCCGGGGACCGGCAAGGGGGGCCAGCTCAAACAGCGCCAGGCCCCGCTCATTGGCCGTGGCGTTGGTGAGGCGGGTGAGGCGACTGGGCGAGGCCAGGTAAGCCGTGACATTGGTGCGCGGCTCGTTGGTGCCGGCCCGCGTCAGCTGCGCCTGCAGCACCGGGCCGTAGGGCTCGGGCAGGAATTCAAACGGCCTGGGCGCAGCCGCCAGCACCTCTTCCCACCGAAAGCGGCTCCAGCCCTGCGTCAGCATCAGGTTGTCGGCCGCCTCGGCGGCTTCCGGGCCCGTTGCGGCGAAGTAGTAGTCCGGGTTTTCGACGGTGCCCTGCAGCTCGGAGGTCAGGCCCAGGTAGCGGTCGATGGTCACCGGAGCCACCCGGTTGAGCGAATCGAGCCGGTACACGGCCATCGACAGCTGGGCCGCCAGCGGCGTTTGCGCGGCGGCGGCGGTGCTCACCTGCACGCTCACCTTGCTGCGGGGGCTGTACTGCGGCTTGTCGGCGCGGGCCGTGATGGCGAGGGCCTGCGCTGCGGGCCGGAAGTACAGCCGCTCGCACACCGGCCGCTGCCCGGCATCGAACAGCGTGAAGTGCGAAACCCCATCCAGCAGCGCCCGCTTACTCACCAGCAGCCGGCCCTGGCCATCGGTCAGCTGCAGGCGCGTAGCCAGCGCCACCTGCTGCCGCGAATGCGCCAGCACGTACACCGTGGCCGGCTGCGGACTGCTGGCACTCACCGTCAGGGCCAGCTGGTCGGGGCCGGCATCTTCCAGGCGCAGCACGTAGCCTTGCTCAAAAGGAGCGGGCAGCTTGCGGCTGATGGTCTGACGGTTGCTGAGCGTGACCACGGCCGTGTACACCTCCGGCCCCGCCGCCGGCACCAAGGCAAAGCTGCCCATGCCCAGCCGCGCCGTGCGGAACGTGGCCACCACTGCCCCGCTCTGATTGAGCACCTTGCCCTCGGCCGGCACACCGTGCCCGGCTTTGTCGGTGATTTTGAAGGCTACCCGGCTGCGGAGGCCGCGCACCAGGTTGCCGCCCTCGGGAAAAAACCGGGCCTCGGCCGTGGCCGAGTCTTTGCTGCCAGCCCCGGAGGCGGCCGAAGCGTTAATGACCGTTATGGGCGCGTGGAAATAGGCCTCGGGGCTGAAGTTTTTCATCCAGCTGGTGTAGGCGCGCACGGTGTAGCTGCCCGCTGGCAGCGCGGCCGGCAGCGCAAACGAGCCCTGCCCGGTGGCCTGGGCCAGCGCCACCTTGCCCTGCAACACGGGGTGCTGGCTGGCATCGAGCACTTCCACGTAAGCCACGCTGCTCAGCGCCAGCGGTCTGGAATAAGTGGCATCCACGGCATAGACCTTAAACCACATGGTTTCGCCGCTGAGGTACAGCGGCCGGTCGAGGTGCAGAAACAGCTTTTCCTGCGGCCCCCGCCGCTGGTAGCGCAGCACCTTGCCGGTGATGCCGCCCAGCGAATCGAGCGGCGCAACCTGGCCCAGGGCGGGGCCGGCGGCCGTCAGGCTCAGCAGCAGCCCGAGGCAAGCCCCAGCGCCCGATGACGATTTGCGAGCAGTTGATTTCATAGCAGAAGATGCAGGTTCGTAAGAGGTTGCCAATTCGCCGGCCATCATCAAGGCCAGTAGCTGGGCTTCACGGAAGCCCCCCGCGTGCGGCAGTCGATGCAGTCGCGGGACTTGGCCGTGTAGGCATTTATAACACCGTTTTTATATAGCGGGTAGATGGGCAAGTTGCTGCCTGCGGCAAAAGCCGACTGTAGTATCAGCACCGGGTTGGGCGTGGGCGGACTGGGCCGGTCGAGAAACACCGTGTCGGGCGGTAGGCAGCTTTCGTAGCCGTTGGAAACCCGCCAGGCGGTGGGAAGGGCCGAGCGCCGGATAAAAATGCGGCGCTCCGTGAGCGAGTGCGCCCCGATGAAGCCCACGGCGACATCCGTGCCATTGAGGCAGTGAATGTTGCCGGTAAGCTGGGCGGGCTGCGGGTCGAAAAGTGAGCCAATGCTTTCCGTATTCTTGCGCAGCAGCTCCCAATAAGCGTATTCCTCCTTGGTGAGGGCGTGCTGCTGCACCAGAATGCTGTATTGCGAAAACAAGCGCTCCGTGGTGGACGGCAGCTGCCGCACCCGGAAGTCAGACACCACGTCCTGGCTTAGGGCCGTGGTCTTATCAATCTGCACAATGGAGGAATGGGCATTGCCCCAGCAAATGCTCGGAAACGGCACCACAATGTCGCGCATCCGGCCACCCACATACTCCACGATGGGCGAGTAGATGGGAAGAATTTCCCAGGTTTCGTCGGTTTCCCAGCGGTAGTATTGCGTGGTGCCGCTGGGGTCGTGGGTATTGACGTAAATGTTGAGCCCGTCATTGTCAGTCCGCCAGGTCACGGCATCAATGGGCGGCGTGGTTTTCACCGGCACGTAGTCCGATGCGTACTCCTTGCCAGCCAGCGTGTTGAGGTGCAGGCGGTATCTGCGGGCTGGACTCAGGGTGAGAAAACTCGAAGTGTACGTGCCCTTCACCGTGCTGCTCTCCGTCAGCAGCTGGCGGGTGCCCGCCTCGTCTTCAATATACACCGTGGCGCGGGTTTCTACGGGCGGCGCGGTTTTCGCCGCCACGGCATACGTGCGCGAGAGCCGGAGCGTGGTAATGCCCTGGCTGTTGAGAAATCCATCGACCACCAGGTAGCTGGGCGGCGTGGAAATGACATCGGGCATGTACGGGTCGGTGCAGCCGGCCAGCGCCAGCAAGCTGCTCAGCAATGCCCACCGGCCGGTAAAAGAGAACGTGCGCATAGCTTAAAACTTGAAATTATAGGAAATCGTCGGAATCGGATTGCCGAAAATCGACAGCTGGTAGCCTTTGATTTGCCCGTTCACCGATTTGAAATAGACCGAGTACGGATTGCGCCGGCCGGTGAGGTTGTACACGCCCACCGTCCAGGAGCTGTGGGCCAGCTTCTTCACCTTGTGGCTGCCTTCGATGTTAACAGCCAGGTCGATGCGCAGGTAGTCGGGCACGCGGTAGGCATTGCGGTCGGAGTAGAGCACGCGCAGCGAATTGCCGAGGTAGTACTTGGCCAGCGGCAGCGTGATGGGCCGGCCGGTGCTGTAGTTGAAGTTCAGCGAGGTGCTGAAGCGGCGGCTGAAGCGGTAGTTGCCGACCAGGTTGAAGTCGTGCGGCTTGTCGAAGTTGCTGGGGTAGTACTGGCCGCCGTTCACCATGTCTTCGGTGGTAGCGGCGTTCACCTGCACCAGTGAGCGGGAGTAGGTATAGCCCACCCAGCCGTTGAGCTTGCCGGTGAGCTTCTTCACGAACACCTCCACACCGTAGGCCTTGCCCTGGGCGTTGATGATGTCGGTTTCGATGTGGTGGTTGAGCACCAGCGTGGCTCCGCTCTTGTAGTCCACGAAGTCGTTCAGCTTCTTGTAATAGCCCTCGATGGACGTTTCGATGGTGTTATTCTTGAAGTTGCGGTAGTAGCCCACCGAATACTGGTCGCCCACCTGCGGCCGGATGTTGTTGTCGCTCAGCTTCCACACGTCCGTGGGCGATACCGAAGCCGTATTCGAGAGCTGGTGGATGTACTGGCGGGTGCGGGTGTAGCTGGCCTTCACCGACGAATGGTCGTTGAGCGAGTAGCGGGCCGAGAGGCGGTATTCCGGCCCGTGGTAGGTGGCCAGCACCTTGTTGGAGCCGTAGCTGACCGTGTCGGTAATAGAGGCTTCGGAGCGCGACTCGCCCGGCGCGTACTGGTACACCGAGCGCGGCCCCAGCGCCTGAAACAGCGAGTAGCGCAGGCCCGCCGACACCGAAAAGCGCGGCGTGATGTCGAACCGGTCCGACAGGTAGAGGGCGCTTTCCAGGCCGCGCTCCTGGCCCAGCACGTCGGGCTTTATCAGCGAGGCATCGCCGCGCGGCTGCAGGCTGCCGGGGTCGATGACGTAAAGCTGCGAGCTTACCCCGAAGTCCACCGTGTGACGGGAGTTGGGGAAGTAGCTGAAATCAGCTTTCAGGCCGCCCTGGTTGATGGCGTATTTGAGCTGCGAGGCCGTGACGGGGTTTTTCTGGCTCGTCACGTCGTAGTCGTAGTGGCTGTAGGTGCCCGTCAGCACCCCGTAAAACTGGTTGGTGAAGCTGTGTCGCCACTTCAGCGTCCCGGTCTGGTTGGTGTAGTGGTAGGTGGTGTCGCTGGCCAGCCGGAACCGGTCGGAGCTAAAGTAGCCGGTGGCGTAGATGGAGTTCCTGTCGTTGATTTCGTGGCTGACGTGGGCCGTGATGTCGTAGAACGCGGCCGAGCTTTGCGAAAAGTTCTTATCGCTCAGCTGCTTCAGAATCCAGTCGGAGTAGCTGGCCCGGCCGCTGACGATGAACGAGCTTTTGTCCTTCACCAGCGGGCCTTCCAGCGTGAGGCGGCTGGTGAGCGGCCCGATGCCGCCCGAGCCGCCAATCTTTTTCTTGTTGCCCTCACGCGTCGTAATGTCCAGCACCGACGACAGCCGCCCGCCGTACTTGGCCGGGATGGCGCTTTTGTACAGCTCCACGCCCTGCAGAATGTCGGGGTTGAAGGCCGAGAAAAAGCCGAACAGGTGCGATGGGTTGTAGATGGTCGCGTCGTTGAACAGAATCAGGTTCTGGTCGGTGGCGCCGCCGCGCACGTTGAGGCCGGTGCTGCCCTCGCCCACCGTTTTCACGCCGGGCAGCGTCATCACCACCCGCAGAATGTCGGTTTCGCCAAAGGCCGTGGGCACCTGGCGCATGGTCTTGATGTCGAGCTTTTCCACGCCCATCTGCATCCCCGATACGTTCTTGTCCTTCTCAGCTTCCACCACCACTTCCTTCAGGGTCACAATGTCTTCCTCCACCTCAATCTCCAGCTTGCCGTTGCCTTGCAGCACCACCTGGCGCCTGGTGTTTTTGATGCCCACGCCCCGGATTTTGAGGTCGTAGCGGCCGGGCGGCATGGTCAGGGAGAAGTAGCCAAACTGGTCGGTGCTGGCCCCGATGTTGGGCGATTCCGAGTAAATCGAAGCCCCAATCACCGGCTCGCCCGACTTCTGCTCGCGGATGTGGCCGGCCAGCGTCACGCGGCTGGCCCCGCTGCCGCCCGTGCCAATGGTGTACACCTTATACTCCGAGGCGCTCACCAGGTGCGAGCGGCCCGCCGGCCCGGTGGGCGCGGTTTCTTCCTCGACGGCCACTGCGCCGGTGGTGCGGGCCTGGTAAAAATCGTCGGCCAGTGCCGGGTTGATGGCCACGTCCCTGGTCACAAACACGCGGTGCTCGTCGTCGATGGCGAACTTGAACACCGTGTTTTGCAGGGCCTGGTAAAACACGGCCTGCACCGGCCAGGCGCGGGCATCGATGGTCACGAACAGGCTGTCGACCACGGCCGGGTCGAAATACACCTTGTAGTCGGTCTGGGATTCTACCTGCCGCGCCAGCTGCTCGAAGGGCAGGCGCGTGAACGTGCCGGTCACGGTTTTCTCGGCTTGCTGTCCGTGGCTGCGAAGGCCGCAAAACAGGAAAAACAGCGCCAAAAGCGCAGGGTAAGCGTGCTTCATTGCAACGGCAAAAAATTGGCGGAAAGGAAACCCGGGCGGGCAGAAAGCCGGCGGCTACTGCTTGGGCAGGCTGCAGTAGTAAGCCGCCAGCGCCACAATGGAAGCCTCGCGCTGCGCCTTGCTGAAGCGCAGCTTGTGCTCCTGTAAATACTTCTGCATGTCCTTGCTGCGGTCGGCAAACAGGTGCATGGCCGCCGACTTGCTGGCCACCGGGTAGTAGCGGCCGGCCTTTTCAATAAAGAGCTTGTCGGCCGACGTAAACTCCACGTCGATAAACGTTTGGTTGATGTGCTCCTGCAGGCGCTTGCTGCGCCGGGCCAGCACCTGCACCGTGCTGTCGAGCAGCACCTCGTAGTAGCCCGTCCGGATGACGCTGCGCGAGGCGCTGTCGGCCACCAGCCGCGTAAAGCGGTGGCTGCCAATGGTAAATCCCGTCACTTTTTCGTTGATGAGGCGCAGCGTAAGCGGGCTCTGCGGCGGGGAAAGCACCACCTGGTCGAGCACCACATCGTAGTTCAGCGGTACGTTGCTGAAGGTGTGCTGATTATACGCCACGCTGCCGGCTTCCTTCTCGGTCGAAAGGAAAAACTGGTGGCCCGTGCGGGCATGGTACGGCTTGGAGTAGTCGAGGTATTCGGGGCCGCTGTACAGCTCCGGATGGTTCGCAAAGGCGCCGGGATACTGCTGCCGGGCCACGGCCGTCGTGGCCGCCACATCAACCGGCGGGGCGGCCGGCTGCGCCGTGGCGGGCCGGGCAAACGCAAGCAGACCCGGCAATAGCAGGAAGGTAACAGGAAAGGTTTTCATAGGAGGAAGGACCTGGCAGCACATGCCAATATGCTAAGCTATGACTTAAGCCCAAATTCAACACAGTATCATTCGTTTTATATATAGAGCAAGCGTTGAAAACGCTGTCTTTGGGCTGGAACGGTAAGCTGAGCAGTTGCGACCTGAGCAGGAAGGAGCAGGGGCACAAGTAGCCTAAAACCGGTTCGGATTCGACCGATAGATGTGGCCGCCTGGTCGCGGGAGGCAGCGGGTGGTCGATAACCCGGCCCACTGCCGGGGGGCTACGGCTAGGTTTGCAGGGCCTGGCCCCGTGTTTGTCTATTGAAAGTGAAAGCAAAAGCCCTGGCCGGGCCGCTTGTGTGCTACCTAAATCCTGCTTCGTCGTGATGAATAAGCTTTTTCTATTCCTGCTGCTGGCATTGTCGGCGGTTTCCTTCTCCGCCTCGGCCCAGTTCACGCTGCCCAAAATCGGCAACATCAAGCTGCCCACGCTGCCCAAAGCCGGCACTGCCACCGCCCCCGGCGGCGTGAGCAACACCGAGGCTGCCAGCGGCCTCAAGGAAGCCCTTATCCAGGGCATCACCAAAGGCGCCGACCAGGCGTCGCAGAAGGACGGCTTCAACCTGAACTCCTTCATTCACATTCCCTTCCCGCCCGATGCCCAGCGCGTGGCCACCACCCTGCGCAGCATCGGGCTGGGCAGCCAGGTCGATAAGTTTGAGCTGAGCCTGAACCGGGGGGCCGAAGCCGCCGCCCAAAGCGCCAAGCCCATTTTTCTGAATGCCATCAAGAGCCTGACCTTCACGGATGTGTGGAATATTCTGACCGGCCAGAAAGACGCGGCCACGCAGTACCTCAAGCGCACCACCAGCAGCCAGCTCAGCACGGCTTTCCAGCCCATCATGCAGCAAAGCCTCGACCAGGTGGGGGCCACCAAATACTACACCCAACTGAGCACCACCTACAACAAGCTGCCGCTGGTGCAGCCCGTGCAAACCGACCTCAACCAGTACGCCACCGGCAAGGCCATCGACGGCCTGTTCACGCTCATCGCCCAGGAGGAAGCCAACATTCGCGAAAACCCCGTGGCCCGCACCACGGCGCTGCTCAAAAAGGTGTTTGGCAGCTGAGCCAGGGCGTGAAGGTGGCGGCTATGGGCGCGGAGCCGTACACTTGCGCTATGCGCTACGTTTCCCTCGACCTCGAAACCTCCGGCTCGAACCCCGCCCGCCATCAGGTGCTGGAGCTGGCCGCCGTGCTTGAAGACAGCCGCCGCCCGCTGCCGCTGGCCGAGCTGCCCGCCTTCCGCCGCGTGGTGCGCCACCCCGAATACGTGGGCACCGCCGGCGCCATTGCCCTCAACGCCCGCCTGTTTGAAGAGCTGGCCCGCAAGGAGCCCAACCCCGAACTGTGCACGCCCGCCGAGCTGCTGCCGCAGCTGCGCGAGTTCCTGCTGCTCCACGGCTTCCGGCCCGATAAGAACGACTGCGTGCGCGTGACCATGGCCGGCAAGAACATTGCCGTCTTCGACCTGGGCTTTCTCCGGGAGCTGCCCGGCTACGGCACCCTGGTGCAGGCCGAGCCCGCCATGCTCGACCCGGCCGTGTTCTACCTCAACTGGCACAAAGACTCGCGCCTGCCCAGCATGAGCATCTGCAAGGCCCGCGCCGGCCACGGCCGCGACGTAGCCCACGTAGCCTTGGCCGATGCACTGGACGTGGTGCGCCTGCTCCGCCCGTTCTACGAGCTGCCGGTATATAAGCAGGTGGAGTCTGCTGCGCCCGGGGCCTAAATCCGCTGCAGGCTCTTATAGAAACTCTCCTGATACGACTTGCCGATGGGCACAAAGTGCCCGCCGTGCAGGTTGGCCGTGTTGTCCTCGATGGACTCGATGTGCTGGGTGTTCAGCAGGTAGCTGCGGTGCACCCGCGTGAAGTTGGGGAACTGGCTGAGCCGGGTTTCCAGGGCCTTGAGCGTGGTGTACACAATGTACTTGTGCTTGGGCGTCACAATGTTGACGTAGTCGGACAACGCTTCCACGTACAGCACTTCGTCGAAGTTGATGCGGACCATGCGGCTGTTCACCTTCACGAAAAGGTCGGCGTTGGCGGGGCTTTCGGCGGCCGGGGCCACAGCGGCGGCGGCAGCTTGCGCGGGCTTCACGCGCTGCACGGCCTGCGTGAAGCGGGCAAAATCGAACGGCTTCACCAGGTAGTCGGTCACGCGCAGCTCGAAGGCATCGACGGCAAAATCCTGCCGGGCGGTGGTGATGATAACCGCCGGCGGGTCCGTCAGCACGCGCAGCAGCTCCAGGCCGTTCAGGTGCGGCATTTCGATGTCCAGAAACAGGATGTCAACCTTATTGCCCTCGCGGAAAAAAGTAAGGCCGGCAATGCCATCGGCCAGCGAGGCCGTCAGCGTCAGGTTCGGCGTGAGCTCAACGTAATGTTCAAGAGTCAGACGGTTAATTTCGTCGTCGTCGATAATGGCGCAAGTCATCATAGAAAAAGGGAAGAGGCAGAGTAGCAGAGCCAACGACCGGGAGCACCAGGTCGTTCGCCGGTATAAAGTAACCACTCAATGGGCGAAACACGACAATAATCCAATTGCTGAATCCCGGCCGGAAAAGCACGGGCGGCTATAGTTTTCGTAAAGGGCACATTACTAGCGCCTGGACGGGTTTAGCGCTTCTGCTTACCGTTCCCGTAAGGGCTGCGCCCTTTTTTCGCCCATGGTTTTTTGGGGTGGCCCTGCCCTTGGCTACGGCTTCGCAGTCATTTCCTGTTGCACCAGGGCCTGCACTTCGGGCCGGTCAAAGTCGGCTTCGGCCTGAATGTGGGGCATGAGGCGGGCCATGATGGCATCCTGGCGCTGGCCGGCGGCCCAGGCCTCGGCGTAAGGCGTGTGCGAGAACGTGACCTGGGAGTAGAGGGGCGTCCAGCGGCCGGGGTACTGGGCCGAGATTCTGGCCTCAATCTTTTTCTGGAGCAGGAAGCGCGGGTCGGCCACGCGGTCGCGCATCTCCACGAAGTTGTACACGGCCAGGTCGGCCATGGCGTCGGTGTTGGGCTTGCGCTGCTGCTGAAATTCGCTTAAAATGACGGGCCAGTCGGCATCGCCGTGCTGGTCGAGCAGCTCGTTGAGCACGCTGCAGTCCTCGAAGCCGGCGTTCATGCCCTGCCCGTAGAAGGGCACAATGGCGTGCGAGGCATCGCCGAGCAGCAGCACGTCGTCGCCGAACTTCCACGGGAAGCAGCGAATGGTGACCAGCGAGCCCGTGGGATGCGCGAAAAACTCTTCTTCCAGCGCCGGCATCAGCGGCACGGCATCGGGGAAGACGCGGGTGAAAAAGGCCGTCACGTCGGCCGGGGTTTGCAGCGCGGCAAAGCTTTCGGGCCCCTCGTAGGGGAAGAAGAGCGTGCAGTTGAAGGAACCGTCGAGGTTGGGCAGCGCAATCATGAGGTACTGCCCGCGCGGCCAGATGTGCAGCGCGTTTTTCTCAATCTGCCACGCGCCATCGGGGCCGGCCGCAATGGTCAGCTCCTTGTAGCCGTATTCGAGGTAGTCCTGCGAATAGTCGTAGCGGTCAGTCTTTTGCAGCGCCCCGCGCACGGCCGAGAACGCGCCGTCGGTGCCGAACAGGCGGGTGTACGTTGCCGTGTGCTCCTGGCGGGTGGCCGTGTCGAGCAGGTGCAGCTCCTGCTGCTTCAGGTCGATGCCCAGGCACTGCTGGCCGAAGTGCAGGCGCACGTTGGGCTGGGCCTCGGCCAGGTCGAGCAGGCGGCGGTTGAGGTGGCCCCGGTTCACGGAGTAGATGGCCTGGTCGGCCACGCCGTAGGGCTGGCGGGTGAGGTTGCCGTGCACGTCGTGCATCACGCGGCCGGTCATCGGGATGCCCACCTGGCGGATGTCGTCGCCCACGCCCACGCCCTCCAGGGCCCGCCAGCCCCGGTCCGAGAGCGCCAGGTTGATGGAGCGCCCCTCCTGAAACCCCGCGCGGCGCGGGTCGGCCCTCCGCTCAAATACCTCGACGGGGTGGCCCCGACGGGCCAGGTACAGCGACAGCAGGGAGCCAACCAGGCCGGCCCCCATTACGGTGAGCGATTCGGCGGTGGGAGCGGGCGGGGCGGGGGCAAGCATAAGCAGGGGGAGTTGGGTGTGGAACGGCGAAACTACTACCCGGCGAGCGTTCAACCCGACAAGGCTATTGTGCAATGGGACTGACTGGCTAAGGAGAATAACTCGTCGCGTAAAGAATCCAGTTTGTCGTAAAATTCATACTATGGGCAACCGGTGCCGGACCTTTGACGAATTATAACTAAAATGCTTTTGGCTATGACTCATTTTCGTTTTCGGTACAAGCGCGTAGGGTACATGCGGTGGCGCTGCCGCTCGGCCAGCCGGCGGGCCGCACTGCTGGTGTTGCCCCTGACAATGGCCGCGCAGTACGCGCCGGCCACGGCCTCCTGGCGGCGCACCATTCCTAAGTTTGTGCCCATGCCCATCCCGCACTCCGTATTAAGAATTGGAGATTTTGTGGTAGGCGAAGAAGGCGACCCGCAGTTGAGCGGCCATCCAAACATTCGATATTAAGTGGCTATTGGTCAGGGAAATTAAATAAAAAATGAAAAAATTGTAATGACTGAATATTGAGCACGCTGGGAAAAGAAAAAAATAGTAGGTTTGCATACTATTTTTAAAAATTCCCTCAATGCGCCAGTATTACTTTTTAATTATGTGGTGCCTGCTGCTGCCCTTTAGCAGCCAGGCGCAGGTACCCCAAACCATCAGCGGCACCGTGCAGACGGAGGCCGGAATGGCCCTGCCAGGGGCCACCATCTTCTTCAAAGGCACCTACACCGGGGGCAGCACCAACGAGGAAGGCCAGTTTCAGGTAAAAGCGGATTTTTCCAAGGGGCCACTCGTGCTTTCGGTGTCGTTTATCGGCTACGAGACGCAGGTGCTGACCCTCAACCAGCCCGATAATGCGCTGATGGTGACGCTGCGGCCCAGCGCCGTGCTCGACCAGGTGGTGGTGGCCGCTTCCCGCGTGGAAGAAAACATCGGGCAGGTGCCCGTGACGGTGGAAAAGCTCAGCCAGCGGCAGGTAGAGCAGATTACCACTCCCGATTTGGTGGCCGGGCTGGGCCGTTTCAAGGGCATCGACGTGAGCAGCTCCAGCTTGCTCACCACCAGCTTCAGCACGCGGGGCTTCAACTCGTCGCGCTCGGAGCGGGTTATTCAGCTCTCCGATTACATGGACACCCAGCTGCCCAGCCTGAGCAGCTACTTCGGCAACCTGTTGGGCACGCCGGTGCTCGACGTGGCCAGCGTGGAGATTGTGCACGGCCCGGCTTCGGCCCTCTACGGTGCCAACGCCTTCAACGGCGTGCTGCTCACCAACTCGAAAGACCCTTTTAAAGACCCGGGCCTGACGGTGCGCCTGCGCGGCGGCACCCGCGACCTGCTGGACGGCCAGCTGCGCTACGCCGTGAAGCTGGGCGAGCGGGTGGCCTTCAAAATCGCGGGCGGGGCGACCGTGGCCGACGATTTTATTGCCGACAACCAGGACGCGACTTCGACGCTGATTGAGGCCGGCAACAACGCCGCCGGCTCGAACCTGGGCTACGACGCGGTGAGCCGCTACGGCGACCTCGGCAACACGTTTACCACGGGCGCGCTGGCTGGCAAAACCGTGTTTCTGCCCGGCTACACGGAGGGCGAGCTGATTGCGGGCGACAACAAAACCCGCTCCTACAAGATTGCGCCCAGCCTGGCGGTGCTGCTCACCAACAGCATCAAAGCCACGCTCGACTACAAGTTTACGCAGGCCAATACCACCTACCAGAGCGCCAGCCGCTACCGCTTCGTCAACGGCGGGGCGCACCAGGGCCGGGTGCAGCTGGAAGGCCGCAACTGGTTTGTGCGGGGCTTTACTACCCACGACTATTCCGGCGGGCGCGACCCGCTCACCGATGGGTCGTACAACCTGGGCTTTCTGGGTGCTTACCTGCAAACGCAGATTGTGCCGAATTTCTTCGTGCCCAACAGCAGCGGCAGCGGGGTGCATCCCGGCAGCTACGCCGAGCGCTACTTCGGCACCTACGCGGCGGCCTACAACCAGGCTTATGCCGCCAACGGCAGCAATGCCGACGCCGCAGCGCTGGCCGCCCGCAACTTTGCCAACGCCAACGCGCCCTTTCTGAAGCCCGGCACGCCCGACTTCGACGCGGCCCGCAACCAGATTATTCACAACCCCACGCCGGGCCAGGGCGCGCGCCTGGTGCTGCGCTCGGTGCTGAACGAAGGCAGCGGGCAGTACACGTTCAACAACAGCTTTGCCGATGTGACCGTGGGCGGGGCCTACCGCCAGTTTCTGCTGGGCTCCGATGGCAGCCTGTTTGAAGACACCCGCGACGGCGACCGCATCAAAAACTACGAGTACGGCGCGTATGCCCAGGCCAGCAAAACCCTGCTCGACAGCCACCTGAAGCTGGCCGCTGCCGGCCGCGTCGACCGGTTTCAGAACTTTGGCACGGCGTTTTCGCCCCGGGCATCGGCGGTGTACTCGCTGGGGGCTGATAAGCTGCAGAACTTCCGCGTGAGCTTCAGCCGCGCCTTCCGGGCGCCCACGCAGAACGACCAGTACATCAAGCTCGATGTGGGCCGGGCGGTGCTGCTGGGCAACGTGCGCGGCGGCTTCCTGGGCTACACGCCCGCGCTGGGCAGCCGCCTGGCCGTCGACCCCACCATCCTCGCGCCCACCCGGGCCGCCGAGCTGGCCGCCTACGAATACAGCGGCCCCGCCCTCAAGCTGGAAGAAGTGAACAGCTACGAAGCCGGCTACCGCGCCCAGTTCTTCAAGAAGCTGTACGTGGACGTGGACTACTTCTACAACCGCTACAACAACTTCATTGCCACGCAGAACTTCATCGGCAACCTGGATGGCAGCCGGCCCACGGCCGCCCAGCTGGGCGCCGGCGCCGGGGTGCGCTTCCAGAGCCCGGTGCTGGCCAACGGCACGGCCAACAACACCCGCATCATCCAGATTGCGGCCAACGTGGACCAGCAGGTGGAAAGCCAGGGCGCCGGCCTCACGCTCAGCTACGCCTTCGCGCCGGCCCTGACCGTGAACGGCAACTACAGCTACAACGTCCTGCTGACGAAGACCTTCAAGGAGGGCACGCAGTCGTTCTTCAACACGCCGCGCCACAAGTTCAACCTCGGCCTCGACGGCCAGGCCCTGGACCGGGCCCTGAGCTACAACGTGAACTACCGCTGGGTCGACAGCTTCCTGTATGAGTCGACCTTTGCCACCGGCACCGTGCCCATGGCCCAGACCGTGGACGCGCAGGTGGGCTACACCGTGAAGAGCCTGCACACCACCCTGCAGGTGGGCGCCACCAACGTCTTCGACGCTCCCAACCTGCAGGTGTACGGCGCGCCCAGCTACGGCCGCATCGGCTACGTCGGGCTGCTGTTTGATATTAAATAGAGAAAAAATATTCCGGTTGGAAAAAGCCCCTGTCGGTTTCCGGCAGGGGCTTTTTTTTATAAGCCGCGGGTGTCCGGTGAATTTAACGGATGAGCTTAGCGGACAAGGTGGTACGCTCCTTGTAAATGGCCGGGCACCGCAGCTCCGACCAGCTGACTACGGTTGAGTTTATCAATTCACCTGCTAATCTGCTCGTTTATGCCTCGTTCCGTCAAACCGTGCCGCCCTGCGTCGTTTGCCCCCCAGCCCGATGCGCCCCTGCCCGTTGAGGAACCTCCGGCTGCCCGTGCCGCTGCCACCGCACCCGCGGTGCCAGCCCCAGTCCCGGTCCTGCGCGTGGGCGAGTACCAGATAGGCGAGGTGTTCTGCCCGCATCTGTGCGGCCACCCGGACATTCGCTATTAATGGGCGGCGGGCGTCACCCACCGGAAGGTGAGGTTGAGGCGCGGGCCCACCGGGCGGGCCGTTTTGGGCAGCGCGTGCTGCCAGTGCTGCTGGGTGGGGCCGCGCATGAGCAGCAGGCTGCCAGTGGGCAGGTCGAGGCTGAGGGGCGCGTGCGGCAGCCCGGCGCGGGGCCGCAGGCGGAAGCGCCGCGTGGCCCCGAGGCTGAGCGAGGCAATGGCCGGCGCGGGGCCCAGCTCAGGCTCGTCGTCGGCGTGCCAGCCCATGCTGTCCTGGCCGGTGCGGTAGAGGTTCAGCAGCACGCTGTTGAAGCGCGCGCCGGTGGCGGCCTCTACGCGCTGGCGCAGGGCTGATAGCGCGGGCGACCAGGGGCGGGGCTCCCAGCGCAGGCCGGAGTAGGCGTAGCGCGCCTCGGCATCGCCGTACCAGGCGGTGAGGCGCGGCTGCGGCATTTGCTGGCCGAAGATGCGAATGGCGCGCTGCTCCCAGGCGGTTTCAGCGGTAAGCTGGGCGAGCAGGGCTGTGGCCTCGGTGGCTGAGAGAAAGGACGCATCGTACAGCAAATCGGCCTGGGGCAGCGGCAAAGGGACGAGTGCCATGTCGGAATGCCGGTAAAACGCGGCGGGCTACTGTTTGGGCATCATCTTTTCAAACTGCTGCTGCACTTCTTTGGGCTGTTGCCGAATGATGTAGGAGGCAATTTTGGGGGCACTCCACATCAGCAGCATGCACACCACCACCGGCCCCAGAATGCTGCGGCTGCGGAAAGGAATGTTGCCCACGTAGCGCGGCCAAAACCACAGCACGTAGATGAGCGCCGCCGAAACATTGAGCAGCAAGGTGCCCCACACAATGCTCAGCCCCAGGCCCATCACCAGCATATTCACAAAGAAGGAGCCCATAAACCCATAGACGATGATGAACAGGCCGAGGCCCAGCACCGCCTGCTTCCGGCCCAGGCGGTACAGGTTCATGCACATCAGCACGCCGCCCACCAGCAGGGTCGGAATGGAAAACAGCACGATGCTGATGGGCGAATACAAAGCCGGGCCAGCGGCCTCCGCCGCTTCCGGGTCGGTTTCGATGGCCGCCTCGGTGGCGGTTTCGCGGCGCTCGGCCTCGGCAGCTTCGTCGAGGGTGCGCTGGGCGGCGGCTCCGGCTTCCAGGCCGGGGCGCAGGGCCGCTTCTTCGGGGGCGGGCTGGCCCCGGCGGCGCAGCTCGTCGAGGGCCGCGAGCACGGCGGCCTCGCGGTATTGGACATGGCCGGTCACGTATTCGCGCAGGGCCGCGTCGGTCTTGAGCAGCATCTTGGCGGCGTAATCTTCCATTTTCAATGGGTGAATGGGTGAATGAGCGAATGAGTGAATGAGCGAATGGGTGAATGAATGGCGAGGGCGCAAATGACGGTTATTCACCCATTCGCTCATTCACCCATTGCCGCAACGCGGCCCCCACGCGCTCCACGTCCTCAAACGAATTATAGAGCGGCACGGGTGCCAGACGGATGACGTTGGGCTCGCGCCAGTCGGCGATGATGCCCTGGGCGGCCAGGAAATCGAACAGCTCGCGCCCGCGCTCGTGCACCAGCACCGAGAGCTGACAGCCGCGCTGGGCCGGGTCGGCGGGCGTGATGATTTCGAGCTTGTCAGCCGGCAGGCCGAGGCCGCGAATCAGGCCTTCGAGGTGGGCGGTGAGCTGCTCGCTCTTGCGGCGCAGCGCAGCCATGCCGCCGGCGCGGTCCACGATGTCGAGGCTGGCGCGGTGAATGGCCATCGGGAAAATCTGGGCGTTGGAGAGCTGCCAGCCGGCCGCGCCGGGCATGGGCCGGAAGCCTTTCTTCATCTGGAAGCGCACCGAGGCATCGTGGCCCCACCAGCCGGCCAGCCGCACGAGGTCGGGCCGGTTGGCAAACCGCTCGTGCACAAACACGCCCGACGTGCCGCCGGGGCCGGAGTTCAGGTATTTATAAGTGCACCAGCAGGCAAAGTCCACGTCCCAGTCGTGCAGCTGCAGGTGAAGGTTGCCGGCCGCGTGGGCCAGGTCGAAGCCCACGTAGGCGCCCACGGCGTGGCCGGCTTTGGCAATGGCCGCCATGTCGAAGGCCTGCCCGGTGTAGTAGTTCACCCCGCCGATGAGGATGGTGGCGAGCGAGTCGCCCAGCTCGGCGATTTTAGCCAGAATGTCCTCGGTGCGCAGGGTGTGCTCGCCGGGGCGCGGCACCAGCTCCACAATGGCGTCGTCGGGGTCGAGGTTGTGCAGGCGGGCCTGGCTTTCGATGGCGTACTGGTCCGACGGGAACGCGCCGCCTTCCATCAGAATCTTGTAGCGCGTGGCCGTGGGCCGGTAAAACGACACCAGCAGCAGGTGCAGGTTCACGGTCAGGTTGTTCATCACCACCACTTCCAGCGGCCGGGCGCCCACCAGCCGGGCCGTGGCCTCGGTGAGGGTGTCGTGGAAGTGCATCCAGAACGAGGGCGCGTGGAAATGGCCTTCCACGCCCAGCCGCTCCCAGGTGTCGAATTCCTGCTCGGCGGCGGCGCGGGCCGCTTTGGGCATCAGGCCCAGCGAGTTGCCGCAGAAGTAGGCCACCGGGCGGCCATCGGGGCCGGGCGGCAGGTGAAACTCTTGGCGGAAAGCAGCCAGCGGGTCAGTAGCGTCGAGGTGGGCGGCGGTGGCGGAAGTAGCGGTGGCAGTCATGGCCGCAAAGGTCGGGGAAAAGGCCCTGCCGATGCTAACAAAAGGTTATGGCCTCAGCAGCGACCCCGCCCCGGCATCCAGCAGCGCGTGGCCAAAGCGTTCGGGCGTGAGGCCCAGCCAGTCCAGCGCGTTCTGGCCCAGCATGCGGGCCTTGATATCGTCCGAAAACGGCATGGACTTGATGAGCTGGCCCGGCTCCAGTTCGCCCAGCGGGAAGGGGTAGTCGGTGCCGAGCGTGATTTTATCGGCGCCGAGGGTTTTCACCAGGTAATCCAGCATCAGCGGGTCGTGCACCAGCGAATCGACCCAGAACCTGCCCAGGTACTTGCGCGGGTTGTGCGGGTTGTCGATGGCGCACAGGTCGGGGCGCACCTGCCAGCCGTGCTCGATGCGCCCGATGGTGCTGGCAAACGAGCCGCCGCCGTGGGCCACGGCCACGCGCAGGTTGGGCAGGCGCTCCAGCACGCCGCCGAATATCAATGAGCAGAGCGCCAGCGTGCTTTCGGCGGGCATGCCCACCAGCCAGGGCAGCCAGTATTTGGGCATTTTCCCCTGGGCCATCATGTCCCAGGGATGCACGAACACGCAGGCCCCCAACTCCTCGGCCGCCGCGAAAACCTCGAACAGCTCGGGCGCGTCGAGGTTCCAGTCGTTGACGTGCGAGCCAATCTGCACGCCGGCCAGCCCAATTTTCATGCAGCGCTCCAGCTCCCGGATGGCCAGGTCGGGCGCCTGCATCGGGATGGTGCCCAGGCCCACGAAGCGGGTGGGGTAGCGGCGCACCACGTCGGCAATGTGGTCATTTAGCAATTGGCTGAGGTCCAGGCAGTCCAGCGGCTGCGCCCAGTAGCTGAACATCACGGGCACGGTGCTCAGCACCTGCACCTGCACGCCAAACTGGTCGTACTCGCGCAGGCGCACGGCGGGGTCCCAGCAGTTGTCCTGCACTTCGCGGAAGAACTTGTCGTCCTGCATCATGCGGGCGCAGCAGGGCTTGTGGTGCTCCAGCCGGATGAAGCCGCCGTAGCCGTAGCGCTCCTTCAAATCGGGCCAGCGCTCGGGCAGAATGTGGGTGTGAATGTCGATGGAGAGCACGGGGCGGGGTGGGGTTAAACGAGGTTATTCAGAGCCAAAGAGCTTGTGCCATTCAACCGCAACATCGGTCTGCCAGTCCAGCATCCAAAACCGCTCCTTATACATTTTCCAGGTCATTTCGCAGCAGTCAATCAGCCCAATGGCATACTGTCGATTCTGGAACAAGCTGAGCACCAAAAGCGTGGCTATCAATGGCCCCCAGGCCCAGCGCAGCGGCCGCAGCCAGCGCTGCCAGAACGCGGCCATGCCAAAGGCCAGCATCGGATACAGGCTGATGAGCGCCCGGCCGCCGTAGCTGCCGCCGTAGCCCCAGTCCCACCAGCAAAACGTGACGTAGAAATAGATGGGCACCAGCACCAGCAGCGCGGGCAGCACCGGGGCTGCCCAGCGTCGCAGCCACAAAATGCCGAGCACCGAAAAGACCATCAGCGGCGAGTACACCAGCCAACCTTTGCGAATGCTGAAGATGCCCTCCCAGACGTGCGGGTCCTTAAAATTGAACGTTTCACCTTTGTAAAAAGGCACTACCCACACATCGCCGGCCAAGCGCCAGAACAAAAATTGCAGGCCGCCCACCAGCACCACCAGGGCCGGCACCAGCAGCGTCTGGCCCCAATGCTGCTGCCAAAACCGCAGCCGTCCGGCCACGGCCGCCCGGCTGGTGAGTCCCCACAACACAGGCACGCCCAGCAGCATGGCCTCCGAAGGGCGAATCAGCACCATGAGGCCGGCCACCAGGCCCAGGCAAAGCGCATCAGCAGTGCGTCCGCCTTCGTACCAGCGCCGCGTGTAGCGCAGCAGCAGAACGTTGGCCGTGAACAGCACCCCATGCGACATCAGCACCTCGTGCGAGGCGTAGGATAGCAGGTTGGTGCCCAAGCCGATAATCAGCAGGGTGAGTGCCGCCACATGGTCGGCAAAGTAGCGGCGCAGCTCCCTGCCTAACACCCACAGGCCCAGCAGCACATACGCCACGCAGCCCCAGGTCACCAGGTATTCGTACTGGTTTTCGTACCCAAGCGTCGCCCGTTCGCCCTGCACGAAATAAACGGCCCGTGCCAGAAAAAAGAACGGCGACCACGTTACTGCCATGCCCATGGGGTACTTAAAGACGGTATTGCCGTTGGGCAACACAACCAGATTTTGCTGGGGGTCAATGTTGGGCTGGTAAGCCTGACGGGCCGCTTTCACCCATTCGGCATTGCCCAGGTCGTGGGTGGTAAACGCCGACGGCAAGTAGAGGTAGTAGCCGCCCATGTCGCTGACGAATACCTGATTGTCCCGCCAGCGCGGCGACAGCTGCGTGAAACCAATCAGCAGCAGCGAAACGAAAAGCCAGACGTAGCCCGTGTGAGAAAAGTGTAGCAGCCCGCGCCGAGCGGTGGAGGGTTGGGTCATGAAATTCGGGACTGAATCGGTCGGGGAAGGGCCGGCGGCTGGTTCTGAAAGTATCGGAATTATTCGCTGGCGGCTACGGGCGCAGGCGCTTCCATGTAGGTGCCGCAGGTTGAGCAGGTGCGCTTGTCGTCGTCCAGCCAGAAGGCGTTCATGATGGGCGGCAGCTGGGTCACGATGTCGGTGATGAGGGCAAACTCCTCGTAGAGCTTGTGGCCGCAGTTTTCGCAGTACCACTGGAAGCCGTCCAGCTCGTCGGTGGTGCGGTAGCGCTCCAGCACCAGGCCCACGGTGCCGGCCGGGCGGCGCGGCGAGTGCGGCACGTAGGGCGGCAGCAGAAACATCTCGCCGGGCCCGATGGTGATGTCCACTGGCTTGCCATCCTCGATAATCTTGACGGTCATCGTGCCTTCGATTTGCCAGAACAGTTCCTCGCCGGCGTCCACGTGGTAGTCTTTGCGGGCGTTGGGGCCGCCCACCACCATCACAATAAAATCCTTGTTGTCCTTGAACACCTGCTGGTTGCCCACCGGGGGCTTCAGCAAATGACGGTGTTCGTCAATCCATTTCTGAAAGTTGAACGGGCGGGCTACCATGGGCGCAGAGGGGTTGGGTTATGGGAATGCGAATCTACTGCCGGGCACCGGGCCCGCGCGTGCTATCGTCTTCGACCAGCGCCCGTTTGGGATAGAAGCGCGGGCCGGTGGGCAGCGGGTGCAGGCGCTGCAATATCAGGAGCGGGCCATCTTCCAGCACCACGCGCCAGCGGCCGCTGGCCCGGTACTCGGCCAGCTGGGCGTCCAGCTCGGCCTCGGTGAGGGGGTAGGTGTTGGGGCTGCGCAGGGCGGCGATGTAGTCCACATCGGCCACGTAGGGAAACTGAAAGATGAACGGCCGCGCGGCCAGGTGCGGCACCAACTGCGTGGTGGCGCTCACGCGGGCATCGGCCGGAATCAGCTGCAAGCCCTTGTGCACCGCTGCCGCATCGAACTCGCGCTGGTAGTGCCGGCTCTTGAAGAATTGCGAAGCGGCTTTGTCGTAGTACGGCGACTTGCGCACCTGCATCGATACCACGGTGGCCGCCAGGCAGAGCACGGCCGCCCCGGCCGCCCATTTGGTGGCGCGCGGCGGGGCCAGCCGGGCCAGCCACTGGCTTACGGCCGCGTGCAGCACCGGCACAAACTCGATGGAATACTGGTAGTTGAGGCCCCAGTACATCACGTTGTCGGACAATAGTTTCTGCCCGTAGATGGGAGCCAGCATCAGCAGATAAGCCGGCCGGCGCAGCAGCGCCAGCCCGCCCGAAAGCAGCACCATGGTGTGCAGCTCCAGCTTCACAAAGTTGCCATCAGCAGAGGCCAGGTGGTTTTTAAACAGCAGTCCGATGACGTAGAACGGGCGCGTGAACAGCGTTTTCACCATCTCGCCGGGCGAGGAGCCGAGGGCGGCGTACACGGTTTGGTAGCGGTACACCAGGCCACCGCTCAGGGCCGGAATCACCACGCCGGATATCACCACGAAGTACACGGCCGCGCCCGCCACCACGGCCAGCGCCCAGCGCCGCCGCGCCGGCTCGCGCCAGTGCAACAGGGCCAGCCCGAGGGCGATGAACACCAGCCAGAGGGCCATGTTTTCCTTGGTCACGGCCATCAGCACGGCAACAATGGTGGCCCGGCCGCGCCGGTCGGCTTCAAAATAATAGAAGAGCCAAGGCAGCAGCATGGCCGCAATCACGTTGTCGTGGTAGTCGAAGGCCAGGGCCGAGTAAATGCCCCAGGTGCTCAGAAACAGCACCAGCAGCCACAGCGCGGCGGCCGGCTGGGTGCCCTGCGTGCGCTGCCAGTGCAGCCGAAACGAGCCGTAGCCGCCCAGCAGCAGCACCGCAATTTGCACCAGCAGCAGGGTGTAGGAGCCAAACACCCAGTACAGCGGCCCCCACAGCGGCTGAAACAGCGTGAAATGGTCGCCAAACATGTCGTTGTAGCGAATGACGGAGCTGGCCTCCCGGCGGAAGTGCGCGTAGTCCCACACGGCCTGGTTGTAGATGCCCAGGTCGAAGGCCGAGGTGCGGAACAGGTAGTGGTTCACCAGCGACAGCAGCCCGTAGGCCACGCCGAAAAGGGCGAGCACCAGCGCCACGCGCCGGGTAGGTAGCTTTGCCTGCGATAACAACACGGTCTAAATTCGTCAGATTAAAACGGAGTTCATGCCGGGCGCATCAGGCTCCGCCTGTTTGCCCGGCATCCTGCAAAACTAACGCCTTCGTTTCCTTCGCCTCACCCCCCAGCACTCATTCCCTGATATGCACCTTCCCCTATCCTCCCGCCGCGCCCTCGTGGGCGGCTCCACGCAAGGCATTGGCCGGGCCGTGGCCGAAGCCCTGGCCGCCCAGGGTGCCACCGTTACGCTGCTGGCCCGCGATGCCGTCCGGCTGGCCGAAGTAGCCGCCGCCCTGCCCACGCCCGCCGGCCAGCCCCACGATTTCCTGGTGGCCGATTTCTCCGACCCCGAAGCCCTGGGCACTACCGTGCGGCAGTACCTCAGCGCTACGGATGCGGCCTTTCATATTCTGGTGAACAACACCGGCGGACCGGCCGGCGGGCCCATTCTGGACGCTACCCCGGCCGATTTCCGGGCCGCGTTCGAGCAGCACCTCGTGGCCAACCACCTGCTGGCGCAGGCCGTGGTGCCGGGCATGAAAGCAGCGGGATTTGGGCGCATCATCAACGTCATCAGCACCTCGGTGAAGGTGCCCATTGCGGGCCTGGGCGTGAGCAACACCACGCGCGGGGCCGTGGCCAGCTGGGCCAAAACCCTGGCCAACGAGCTGGCCGCCGCCGGCATCACGGTAAACAACGTGCTGCCCGGGGCCACCGTCACCCAACGCCACACCTCCCTCATTGAGAAGAAAGCCAGCCAAACCGGCCAGTCCACCGAAGCCATCGAGGCCGATATGCTGAAAACCATTCCGGCCCGCCGCTTCGGGCAGGCCGAGGAAGTGGCAGCGGCCGTCGCGTTCCTGGCTTCGCCGGCGGCCGGCTACATCACGGGCACCAGCACGCCGGTCGATGGCGGCCGCACGGGCGCACTATGACGCTTCGCTTAATGAGGAATGAAGAATGGGCAATGAAGAATTTTGGTGTTGATAACCAATTCTTCATTGCCCATTCTTCATTCCTCATTAAGCGAAGCGTTTACCTTTGTTGCTTTCGGCTGCGCCTAATTCCTTTCCTGTGGTAAAATTCGACACCCTCTCCATTGTTATCCCGGTTTATAACGAGGCCCGCACCATCCATCAAATCCTGGATTTGCTGCGCGAGCTGAAGCTGGTAAACAACATCGGCAAGGAAATTATCCTCGTCAACGACTGCTCTACCGATGCCTCGGCCGATACCATCCGGGCCTACGCCGCGCGCTACCCCGACATGGGCCTGCGCCTGCTGGAGCACGCCGTGAACCAGGGCAAAGGCGCCGCGCTGCACACGGGCATCCGCGAGGCCACCGGCGACTACGTCATCATTCAGGATGCCGACCTGGAATACGACCCCGAGGAATATAACCTGCTGATAAAGCCGGTGTTGAAAGGCTTTGCCGACGTGGTTTTTGGCTCGCGCTTCATGGGCGGCAACCCGCACCGCATTCTGTTTTTCTGGCACAGCATCGGCAACAATCTGCTCACGTTCCTGTCGAACATGATGACCGACCTGAACCTGACCGACATGGAAACCTGCTACAAGATGTTCCGCCGCGACATCATTCAGGGCCTGAAGCTGGAAGAAAACCGCTTCGGCTTCGAGCCCGAAGTGACCGCCAAAGTTGCCCGCGTGAAAGACGTCCGCATCTACGAAGTGGGCATCAGCTACTACGGCCGCACCTACGCCGAGGGCAAGAAAATCGGCTGGCGCGACGGCTTCCGGGCCATCTACTGCATCCTGAAATACGGCTTGCTGGGCCAGTAACGCCTCTCGCTTAATGAAGAATGAAGAATGAGGAATTACCCTGGCGATAATTCCTCATTCTTCATTCCTCATTAAGTGCAGCGTCTCACCCGCCGGCTTTGGGCTGCATGCGCTCGGCCTGCACGTCATCGACGTAGCAGGCCGAGCCGTTTTCGCTCAGCACGTACACCTTGAGCTGGTCGGTGGGCAGGGCATCGGCGGGCAGGGGCACGTCGAAATACACCTGGTTCCAGGCGCGGTTGAGGCTGAGATTGTTTTGCAGGCGCACGCCTTCCCAGGCGATGCTCTTGCCGTCGCGCTCCACACTCAGCACCAGCTTGTTGCCCCAGGCGCCGTAGTCCGAAAACACCCGGCAAGAGGCCCGCACGTACTGGCCCGGCTGGAGGTTGGCATCCTGAAGCCTGATAATCAGGGCCGGGCCGTAGGCGTGGGCCGCGTCGGCGTGGAACGACTGCTTACTGTAGTAGCCCATGTCGGCCGAAATGCCGGTGGCGGCATCGACGGGCTGGTTTTCGAAATCGAGCTTGCCCAGCGTCTGGGCCTGGTAGTGGCGCTCGGCTTCGGGCAGGTGGGTTTTGGTGTCCAGCAGGGCATAGTCCGACTGCGTGGGCATGGTTTTGTTGAACACCGCGAAGTAATAGCGCCGGTTCATCTCCTCCGGGTTGATGATGGAGCGCATGTACTGCCAGTGCTGAAACAGGTTTAAATCGACCAGCAGCACGGCCAGCACCACGGCGGCCACGCGCAGGGCCGGCCGGCGCTCGGGCAGCAGCAGCCAGGCCACCACCGCGCCCCAGGGCAGCGCCAGCACCGCGTAGCTCTGCACCAGCGCCCGCTGCCCAATGCTGCCGCCGTACCACCAGATGTCCCAGGCCGATACCACCCACAAATTCAGCAGGAAAAAGGCCAGCACCGGCACGGCCACGCCCCGGTGCGTGCGCCACAGCACCACCAGGCCCGCCAGCGGCAGCAGCAGCAGCGGCGAGTAAATCAGCCAGCCCTTGCGGAAGCTGAACAGCACTTCCCACAAGTGCGGCTTGAAGAAGCTGAAGTGCTGGTCGCCGTAGCTGTAGAAGATGAAATGTCCGGTGGCCCAGTGCCAGTACAGCGGCTGCGGCAGCACCCCCAGCACCCCGCCCAGCACCAGCAGCAGCACATCAAGCCAACGCTCGCGCAGCAGGGCCAGCTTGGCCCGCCCGGCTGCCACAGAGCCCACGCCCCACAGCAGCGGTATCACGGCCGCCACGGCTTCCGAAGGCCGAATCAGCACCAGCAGGCCCAGCGTGAGGCCGATGAAGAAGGCGCCCGGCCGCGTGGGCCGGGCGTGCCACCGAACGGTGAGCCACAGCAGCAGCGCGTAGCCGGTGAACAGGTAGTTGTGCGCCATGGCCGCGTCGAACACGGCGTATTGGAAGTAGTTGGAACCCAGCACCAACAGCACCAGTACCAGCGTGGTCACCACGTCTGTGAAGTAGCGGAGCAGCACCCGGCGCAGCAAGCCCAGGCCCAGCAGCGCAAACAGCAGGCCGCCAAAGGCAATGGCAATCTGGTAAGGGGGCGAGAAACCATCCTGCGGGTAGCCCAGCCAGTCGGCTGCCCAATGGCCCAGAAAGAAGAAGGGAGTCCAGAGCAGGGCCAGGCCGCAGGTGTACTTGGTCACGAGCATTCCCGCCGGGCCGTCGGGCACCTGAAAGGCCTGGTAGAACGAGCTGCTGGGGTTGTACTCGCGCATGATGTCGGGCACGAATGCCATGTGCCCGAGGTCGTGGTAGATGAAGTGGGCCGGCAGGTAGATGTAGTAGCCCATGGCATCCCAGGTCAGGATGGCCTGCACGTTGTGCGTGTCCCAATACGGGGCCCAGAGGCGGGCCTGCACCATCAGCAGAAACAACAGCAGGATGGCCAGCAGCGAGTACGGGTGCGGAAAGCGGGGCTTCATGGAAGGCGGGGCAGGAAACGGTAAACAGCTTCGAACAGCGACGGCTGCCAAAAGGCTATTGGGCTTTGCGGAGCGTCACGTCGTCCAGGTAAGTGGGGGTGGTGGCCTGGTCGTTCCACAGATATACCTTCATCTTATTAGTGCCTGTTGCGCTGGTGGGCAGGGAAATGGGCACGCTCACGGCCGTCCACTCACCAAATTTGGGCACGGCCTGCTCCACCGGGAAGGCCGTGTAGAAAACTTTCGTGTCATCGGTGGGACTGGTATTCACCTGCACTACCAGCTTGGCCGTGCTACCGGCCGCCACGCGCAGTACCTGGCCCTCGAGCACCAGGCGGGTGAGCGGAGTGGGGCTCAAATCGCCGAGTGTACGGGAGTACGTGTAGCCAAACGGCACTTCGGGTTTCACGCGCACGCTCCAGCGGCCGCTATGGGCTTTTTCAGTCGTCAACGAGGCCGGGTCGGCATCGCCCCAGCCAATGCTCTGCTCAAAGTCGGCAGAGGTGAGTACGGCAGGGTCGCTGGTGGCTTGGCTGCCTGAGTTAGAATGACAGGCCGAAAGGCAACCCAAAACGACCAGAAAAGCAGAAAAACGCATTAGATGAAGCAATAACAAATGAAGCAATAAAGGTAAGACCCTGACCGCAGAGCCGCCTGCTGGTGGTGGGTGGAAGGGGAAATAATCAGTATGATGCCCTGCCCCAGCTTACTCCGGGTCCGGCGCTTCGGGCTGCGGCAACAGCCATTCGGCTGTTGGGCCCGAGCCCGCTGGCCGCCCAATGATGGTGAGGGGCTGGGTAACGGCCGCGCAGCCTTGTTGCAGGTGCAGGCTGTAGGTGCCCGGCGGTAGAGCCGGCCAGCGGGGGAGCCAAGTGGTGCCGCCCGCCGTGGCACCTCGGGCCAGCGGCTGGCGGTGTACCGGCGAATACACGGCCCAGTGCAGTGAATCGGTTGCGGCGATTTCTACGCGTAGCTCTGGCGTGCCGGCAGTTTGCGTCCAGGTAGGAGCCCAGGCGCCGGCCAGGGGCAGGCAAATGAGCTGGTTGCAGGGCGGGTTGTAATTATCGGTAAGCAACAACTGCAGGCGTGTTGAATCCCGGCGTTGGGGACTCAGTGCCCAGGTCTGATGGGTGCCCTGGTCGAGATGGCCGGGCTGCACTTCGGCGGGCAGCCACGTTAGTTCTACATGAGGCCCGTCGCCGCCCGGCCGTAGCACCGGGGACACGTAGGGCAGCTTGCGGGGCCGATACACCCGCACATAGTCCACTGCCAGCGTATCGGTCGCCACCTTAGCCCAGGCGTAGGCGGTCAGGTTCACGATGACATTCATGGGGCAACCGGCGGGCACGAGGCGGGTTTCGCGCCGGATAGGCAAGCCATCGAAGTAGAAGACGACTTCATTGGGCAGCCAGCTCATGCCGTACGTGTGGTATTGCTGGCTAAGGTCGCCGGCCGGGTCGGCATTATAGAACAAGCATTGACACTCCTGCTGCTGTTGCCGGGTAGGCCGCCAGAACCCTCCCCCTGCTATGTGGAAATTATTGGTGATGGTGGTGGCATTGCCTTCAAACACGTCAATCTCATCGGGCACCCCACCCCATAGCCAGAACCCCGGCGTTATATCGGAGGAATGAGGCAGCCGGGCCCGCACTTCAAACAATCCGTAGCTGAAGCCATTATCCATGCTGCAACTGGCCGACTGCAACGAATCGCTCGGATGGTGGCTGAAGAGCATTGGGGTGGTGTAGCGTACCGGCAGGCCACCGTAGTTCCGGGGCTCGGCCAGGCGGTGTGCCGTCATCTGCAGGGTTCCGTTGGCCGTTTGCAGTTCTTCGGCCGTGTAGAAGCTCGTTTCGATGAACGAACTCCGAACGCGCCCCCACGGATATGCAAAGCCCCACCGCGCCGCTAAAACCACGGTGTCGAGTGGGGTATTGAACTCCTCTGCCCATTCCAGGTGCCAGTCGGCATAGTTTATTCGGCCTTGGGCACTGGTGCTTAGGTAGGCCAGTAGCAGCACAAGCACCCACCCTAAGCGCTTTGGGCAAGCACTCATCATGGCATTTTTATTGAGCGTTTTTGGAAGAAAAAAGCAACGCCGCAACTGACGGCCTACGCCCTTGTAACGCTTCCGCTGAAAATTAGTGTAGTCGGAAAACCGAAAGAATGCGCAGCCCATCGGGCTGTATCCGGTACACTTCTTCGTATGGCTGGTCCTCGGGGTGCCAGCGGTAGGTGGTCATGAAGTAGTCGGCGTCTTCTAGCTTCTCAACAATGCGGATGCGGGGTTGCGAAAAATCCGGCAGCATTTCGCGGGAACAGATGCCGTTCCAGTCCATACCGGAGGGGATGTACACCCGGGCCTCGCCATCGGAATGCGCCACTATCCATTGCAGTCCGCCTAGCTGGCTCAGGCCCCAGTAGTCCATTTCGTAGCGGTGGGCAATGTCCTTGCCCGCCAGCGCATTAAAATAAGTATTCTGGTAAGGATGCATGCGCCCCATGCGTACGGCTACTGTGGCGAGGCTGACGACAAGGACTCCCGCATAGAGCAGTGGCCACCAGCGCCGGCTGCTGGCCAGCGTCGGCCGCCAGCCGGCCAGCAGCACGGCTCCGCGCACGGCCAGCAGCACCAGCGCCGGGTACACGAAGTAGAGCTGCCGCCAGCCGTCGTAAAGCACAGAATGCAGCGCAATGACAGCTACTACTGGCAGCACGCCCAGGCCCACAAAAAACAGGTCCTGCCATTCGCCCTCGGTGGCGTAGAGTCGTAGGCGCCGCTGCCCTACCTGCCATAGCACAGCCCCCAGGCCCAGCAGCAGCAGCACCAAGTGCGGCAGCGGCGTGGTAATGCCTATCCAAACCGGCGCGTAGGTCCAGGGAATGGCCGTGCCATCGATGTAGTTGCCATTGAATAGCAGGACGTTGCCCCAGCGGAAGTGCATCATGTTCTGAAACGCGAACAGGAAGTTGGCCACTGGGGCTTCCCATAGAAACGGCCACATGGCCACCACAAAGCATCCCATCAGCACGAGGTAGCCCAGGCCCAGCGCGGCCACCAGCCGCTGCCCCTGGTATTCGCCGCGCAGGCTGCGCAGCACCAGCATGGCAACCGTCGCCAGCGGCCACAGCACAGCCATGATGCGAACATCGATGGCCAGGGCACACGCAAAGGCATGAACAAGGCCCCGGCCCCAGGTGGGGCGCTGCAGGAACCGAACAGCTGTATTAGTTGCGATGGCGCATAGGGCCATAAATACCGCGTCCTTATCGTTGTAAAACGACTCGGCAAATAAGCGAGGGCTGAGCACGAGCAGCAGCGCCCCAAACAGGCCCCAGCGCCAGTCGGCAAAACGCCGACGGCTCAGCTGATACACTGCCAGCACCCCGCCCCAGCATACCAGAAACGTGCAGAAATGCCGCAGCCAATAAATTTCGCGCGGGTTTTCAAGCCCTAATGCGCGCTCAGCAACAGACACGGGCAATTCGAAAGCTACCCCGTAGTCACGGTCCTTATACTCGTGCAGCGAGTGTTTGAAGGGCTCAAAGGCCTTGGCATTGCCGGGCTGCTCCAGCAGAGCGGGGGCAAAGCGCTGGAGCACATATTTCAGCGAAACCATGCCGTTTTCCCGGCTGGTGCTTTCGTCCACCGAGATGCCGTAGTCGCGCACCAGCCATGCACCCAGCAGCAATAACCCAATGAAAAATCCCCATACGGCAGGACGCTGCCACTTACTGGCCGTCGGGGCCGCAATTATCGAATCAACCATACGGGAAACTAGCATAGACCGCTGGCAAAGAGGGCTCCCGTTATAAAATGAAAAGGCCTCTGCTTTGCCATCGTGGGTAAGCAAAGATAGGAGGGGGCGGTAGGTTTTTTGAAAAATACCCGGCCTGACCGGCTATGCCGGGTGCATTGGGCTGCCCGTTGTAGCAGATAAGCAGTAGCTTTGAATTACCTTCCGCCACCACCGCCGGAACTCCTTTTCTGGCCCACAGCCCTGCAATTCGCTTGAAAATTTCCGTCGTCATCCCGGCCTACAACGAAGAGGAAAACCTGCCCGAAGTGGCGGCCCGGGTAAAGGAAAACCTGACCGGCCGCTACGAGCGCGAACTCATCTTCGTGGACGATGGCTCGCGCGACGATACCCAGCGTGTGCTGCGCGAGCTGCGCGAGCGTGACCCCGAGATTCATTACGTGCTGCTGGCCCGCAACTTTGGCCACCAGAGCGCCCTGCGCGCCGGCATCGACTACGCCACCGGCGACTGCATCATCTCGCTCGATGCCGACCTGCAGCACCCGCCCAAGCTCATCCCGGAGCTGCTGGGCCATTGGCTGGCTGGCTACGACATCGTGTACACCCAGCGGCGCGACGACGAGAAGCTGCCCTGGCTCAAGCGCCGCACCTCGGCCGCGTTCTATGGGCTGATGAACAAGCTGTCGAGTGTCAACTTCGAGCCCGGCACGGCCGACTACCGCCTCATCGACCGGCGCGTGGCCGATGTGGTGAAGGCCAGCCCCGACGTGGAGCTGTTTCTGCGGGGCTTCATTCACTGGGTCGGCTTCCGGCAGAAGCGGGTGGAGTACACACCCGAGCCCCGCTTCCGGGGCACCACCAAGTACACGGTGCGCAAAATGGTGAAGCTGGCCCTGAGCGGCATCACCTCCTTCAGCGTGCGGCCGCTGCACTTCGCCACGCTGGCCGGGGCGGTAGTGTCGATGCTGGCCTTTTTGTATGCCCTCTACGCCTTATACGTGACCTTTTTCACCAACCGGGCGGTGGCGGGCTGGTCGTCGGTGCTGGTCAGCGTACTGTTTATCGGCGGCATTCAGCTGCTGGTGCTGGGCATCATGGGCGAGTACCTGGGTCGCCTGTTTGTGCAGTCGAAGCAGCGCCCGCCCTACCTGGTGCGCGAAACCGACGACGGCCTGCCGCGGCCCCGGTCCACGTTTCAGCCCTAGCCGCCCGGCGGCAGACAGCGGGGCCCCGCACGCTACCAAGCTTAGTAGCGTGCGGGGCCCCGCTGTTTGCCGCCGGGCGGCTATGAGCTATTCAACCAAAGTCACCTTGAAGTCGTCGGCATAAACCGGACGGCTGCCACTAGTGCGCCACAGGTAAAAGCCGAGCTTGTTGTTCGGGCCTACATTGGCAGGTACAGTAATGGTCTGGCTCACTTCTTTCCACTCGCCGTAGGGCTTACTTTCTTTGCCCAACTCCAGGGCCTGCCACAGTACGGGCTTGTCGGGCGTGGCCGGGTCGTTGATGGAAATCACCAGCGAAGCTGCCGCTTGTGCATCGGGCACGAAAGTCCAGGCCGAAACCTTGATTTTTTTCGGACGCGACTCGTGTAGCTGTCCAAATGGTTTCGAGAAAGCCAGGCTGTATTCGTGTGCGCCATCTACTTTGATGGACGTTTTGCCCGAGTGCGCCTTCTCGTGGGTCAGGGTGCTGTTGAGGTCAGCGGGTAGCCAACCGTCGACACTTTCGAAATCGGTGTGCATGAGTACGTTGGGGTCCGATTCGGCATCTGAGCCGCTGCCACCACACGAGGCCAGGGCCAGTGCACATGCAGAAAAGAGGAAGATTTTTTTCATAAAATAATTGAGGGGGTATTCATTTAAACAAAGCGGTGGTGACGGATTATGACGGGGAAGGACACGGCTACCAGAGCTCTGTAAGCTGCCAGTCATCGGTATATACCGGAGACAGGGCATTAGCATACCAAAGGTATAAAACGAGCTGGCTGTTAGCGTGAATTTCGGCAGGCATTTCGAAGCTCTGGCGTATTTGCTTCCATTTGCCCGACCCCCCGAGCGGGGTCATGTAGAGGGACTTGCGAAAGGTGGGATGGTCGGGGTCGCTGGGGTTGGTAATGGCCACGACAATCACGGCATCATCGTCGGGGCTAGTCACCCACACCCACGCACTCAGCGTGAGCCTTCGGGGCCGGTGGTCGAACAGGGCCCCCAAATCCTTGCGGTAGGTAGCTGAGTAAGGATGCGCCCCATCCACAAACATACTGACCGCGCCGGTGTGAGCCTTTTGGGTAGTCAGGCTGGGCTGGGGTATGCCGGAGCATGCCTCAATATCTTCGAAGCTGGTGTGCATCACCACCCGTTCCTGAACTTCTTGTCGGCCACCACGGGGCGAGCAGCCCAGAAAAGCAAGCAAAGACAGCAGGGATAGGGGCCGGATAAAAGACGTCATTGTCGGAGGCATGCAGGCAGAGGGGAAAGGGGCTACCACGGGCGGGACAAGTCGCGGCGGCGAAGTATCACGGCGGGCTGCTGGGCCACGGTTTCGAAAGCGGCCTCCAGCGCAGCGTGCTGCGGGGCCAGAGTGGCGTAGTCTGCCTGCGACATTACGGCGTATTCGAGCTTATCGGGGGCCATGTGGTTCAGCAGGTCGTCGGCTGTTATCACTTGCAGGTTCTCGGGGTGCCAGGCAACGCCGCGCCGGTCGAAATACACCTGCCCCACGTTTATGGCCATTTCATTAACCACGAGAATAGTCGCCGTATCAGGCACCTTGGCTTGCTTCATTTCTTCGGCCCCACCCCGCATCCACACGTGGCTCCAGGGGGTGAAAGGTGGGTAATCATCGCTCATGCGTTTATGCAGCCGTTTGTAGCCGTTGGCCACCAGAAAGAACACCATTATGCTGAATCCCAGGCCCGTGGCGTACCGAACCGGTCCGCCAAAGCGCCCCAGATTGAGCAGCGCCAGAATGAGCAACAACAGCGCGGGCGGTACAAACGCACAAATCATGTGGTAGTCGTGTACGCCCAGCCCGGCGCCCATTATTTTCACAAACACGTAGGCAATGACCATGGACGCGCCAAGCAGCAGCACCAGCGGCCGGTACTGGCGCAGGTTGGCCCGCAGAAAAACCACGAACAACACCATGCAAACCACCAGCGTACGGTACTGAGCTACCGTAGCGTATTCGTGCACCAGATTGCGCCAGGCTGCCTGCAGCACCGTGTGCAGCCCCTCGTCGTCCTGAATGGGGTTGGCCGTGGAGATGAACTGCCAGGAGGAATAGGTTTCGTTCAGGTACTGGTTGCGCAGGAACATGCCGATGATGGCCCCAAAGCCCAGGCCGGCCAACAGCAGGAACTGACGGCGCTCCTTGGGCAGCAGCAACTCGGGCTGCAAAAACGACCACAGCACCGTGAAGCCCACCACCGTGCCAAAGTGCAGCGCGGTGGTGGTTTTGACCAGGCCCGCCAGCGTGAGCAGCAGCACCATCCGGCGCAGGTCGGCAAAGCGGCGGTCGTCGAAGAAGCGCAGCCAGTAGTAGTAGCCGATAAAGCTCAGGCTCAGGCTGAACGGGTCGGGCATGAAACTGCCGGCGTAGAACGCAAAAAACGGCGAGGCCAGCAGGAAGGCGCCCGGCACCAGCCCGGCCGCAAAGTTGCCGGTGCGCTCGTATATCAGCCGGAACATGTAGTAGAAGCCCACCGTCACCGTCACCACGTTCAGCAGTCGGTAGAGCGTGACAATGCTGCCCCGCCCGAAAAGTAGGCCGCCCAGCGCCGCCAGGTAGGCCTGAATGGGAAACTCAACCCCCGTGACACCGCCGATGGAAACCAGCGACGAGGTGCGCGGCGTGAACAGGTGAAAGCCGTAATCGTAGAAATTGATGGCCAGCGAAAGCCGGTCGGACTGCGCCCAGGTATGGATGCTGGTAGGCAGCTCGCTGAGGTAGGGCAGGTAGAAAACGGCCGCCGCAATGGCCAGGAGCACGGCCGCCGCTACGTGGAACGGGTGCGTCCGGAGCACGCGAACAGGCGCCTTGGAGAAGGAGAAAGGGAAGGCCAATTGCGAATCGAAAAGTAAAATTCCTGCAAAAATAGGCACGGCTTTTCCGAATTAGACCGGTTGCGGCGGCCGATAAGCCGAAAAGTGCCTTGCAGTTGCGCCACCGGCGGCCGGCCTAATCCTCGTGGTAGTATTGCTGCACGAAATAGAGCGGCCGGTTCTGGTTTTCGCGGTAGATGCGGAACACGTACTCGCCCATGATGCCCAGAAAGAGCAGCTGAATGGACCCCAGAAAATACAGGCTCAGCCCCAGCGAGGTCCAGCCCAGCACGGCCACGCCTTCGGCCTTGCTGATGAGGACGTAGATGCCGGCCGCGAAGAAGACCAGCATCCCAAACAGCCCCGTGTAGAGGCAGATTTTGATGGGCAGGTTGGAGAAGGAAAACAGGGCATCGAGCGCCAGCGCAAACAGCCGCTTGTACGACATCTTGGGCAGGGTGCCGTCGGGGCGGGCATCGCGGGAGTAGGGCACGCTCACCTGCCGGTAGCCGATGAAGGAGCGCAGGCCGGGCAGGTAGCGGTTTTTCTCCTGCAAGCTCAGAAACGACGTGAGCGCCCGGCGGTTGAGCATGGAGAAATTGCCCACATTATCGGCTTCCTGAAGCTTGGAGAAATTGCGAAAAATGCCGTGAAAGCTCTTGATAAGCAATTGCTTGAAGAAGCCTTCGGCGCGGTCGGTGCGGTGGCCGTAGGCCACGTCGTGGGCGTCGTGGCGCAGCAGTTCGTACATGCGGGGCAGCACCTCGGGCGGGTCCTGCAGGTCGCCGTCCATCATGGCCACGTATTCGCCCCGGGCGGCGTGCAGGCCGGCGGTGTAGGCCGACTGGTGGCCGAAGTTGCGCGACAGGGCCAGCACCTTCAGGCGGGGCTCGGCGGTGCGCAGGGCCAGCAGGCGGGGCAGGGTCTGGTCGCGGCTGCCATCGTCCACGCAGATAATCTCGAAGTCGGGGCTGATGGTGGCCAGCGCGGCTACGCACCGGCCGACCAGCGTGTCAACCAGCGCTTCTTCGTTATAAACCGGAATAACAACGGATAGGAGAGGAGCGGACATGGTAGCAAAGGTATCGGTTGCCAGACTTATGCCCTTCGGCACCGGCCGGGGCGCGGCCAATTATATTTGTTGGCCCGGCCCCGGCTTTCGCACGCGGCTTTTCTTCTCATCAACCCGATTCCTTTCCATGGCCGCCCCCACCCCCGACGTTACCAACTACATTGGCAATGAGCTGGCGCTGTTTGAACACGCTACGCACTGGAAGGCCTACTACGGGGGCCGCCTGAAGCCTTTTCTGCACGGCCGGGTGCTGGAAGTGGGCGCGGGCATCGGGGGCACCACCCGCTCGCTGTGCGACGGCAGCCAGGCCGACTGGCTTTGCGTGGAGCCCGATGCGGCCCTTGCCAGCCACATCACCGAGCTGAAGAGCCAGGGCCAGCTGCCCGACATTTGCCGCCTGCACGTGGGCACGCTGGAGGACCTGCCTGCCAGCGAAGGCCAGTTCGATGCCATCCTGTACATCGATGTCATTGAGCACATTGAGGACGACGCCGCCGAGCTGCGCCGTGCCTACGCCCGCCTGGTGCCGGGCGGCAGCATTCTGATTATTGTGCCGGCGCACCAGTGGCTGTTCAGCCCATTCGATAAGGCCATCGGCCACTTCCGGCGCTACACCCGCGACATGGTGCGGCGTGCCCTGCCCGCCGGCTGCCGCATTCAGCAGCTGGTGTACCTCGACAGCGTGGGCCTGCTGGCTTCGGCCGCCAATAAGCTGTTTCTGAAACAGAGCTACCCCACGCTGGCCCAGATAAAGTTCTGGGACAACAACATCGTGCCCGTTTCGCGGCTGGCCGACCGCCTCACCGGCTTTGCGCTGGGCAAATCGGTGCTGGCGGTGGTGCAAAAGCCAGCGTAGCGCCGCCGGCGCCGCGCCGGATGGCGCGCGCAAGGCCGGGGCCGTTATTTTTGCCTGCTCCCACTCGCCCCCGCCCATGCTTCGCATTCAGAATTACCTCAATGGCCAGCTCGTGCCGCCCCAGGCCGGCCGCTACCTCGACAACGTGGAGCCCGCCACCGGCCAGGTGTACGGCCAGATTCCCGATTCCGGCCCCGAAGACGTAGCCGCCGCCGTGGCCGCTGCCGAGGCCGCCCTGCCGGCCTGGCGCGCCCTGCCCGCCGAGGACCGGGGCCGCCTGCTGGTCCGAATTGCTGACCTGATTGATGCCAGCCTGGAGCGCCTGGCCCGCGCCGAAAGCCAGGACAACGGCAAGCCCCTGGCCCTGGCCCGCGTGATGGATATTCCACGGGCGGCTTCCAACTTCCACTTTTTCGGCACCGCCGCCGGGCATTTTGCCACCGAGGCCCACGTGCAGGAAGGCGTGGCCGTGAACTACACGGTGCGCCATCCGGTGGGCGTGGTGGGCTGCATCTCGCCCTGGAACCTGCCGCTCTACCTCTTCACCTGGAAGATTGCGCCGGCCCTGGCCGTGGGCTGCTGCGTGGTGGCCAAGCCGTCGGAAATCACGCCGGCCACGGCTTTTTTGCTGAGTGAGCTGTGCATCGAAGCCGGGCTGCCGGCGGGGGTGCTCAACATCATCCACGGCAACGGGCCGAACTGCGGGCAGGCCATTGTGGAGCATCCGGGCATCAAGGCCATCAGCTTCACGGGGGGCACGGCTACGGGGCGGCACCTGGCGCGCACGGCGGCCCCCATGTTCAAAAAGCTGAGCCTGGAGCTGGGCGGCAAGAACCCCAACCTCGTTTTTGCCGACTGCGACCTGGCCGCCGCCGTGGCCACCAGCATCCGCAGCAGCTTCGCCAACCAGGGGCAGATTTGCCTCTGCGGCTCGCGCCTCCTCATCGAGCGCCCGATTTACGAAGCTTTCAAAACGGAGTTTCTCAAGCAGCTCAAGGACCAGAAAATTGGTGACCCGCTCGAAGCCGATACCAAACAAGGCGCGTTGGTGAGCGAGGCGCATCTGAATAAGGTGCTGGCTTACATCGAGCTGGCGCATGAAGAGGGGGGCGTGCTGCTGGCCGGCGGCCACCGCGCCACCGTGCCCGGCCGCTGCGCAAACGGCTACTTCCTCGAACCCACCGTGTTCGAAAACCTGCCTTACAACTGCCGCACCAACCAGGAAGAAATCTTTGGCCCGGTGGTCACCCTCACACCCTTCGACACCGACGAAGAAGCCCTGATGATGGCCAACAGCACCGACTACGGCTTGTCGGCCACCATCTGGACGCGCGACCTGCAGCGCGCCCACCGCGTGGCGCACCAGCTGCACAGCGGCATCGTGTGGATAAACACCTGGCTGCACCGCGACCTGCGCACGCCCTTCGGCGGCATGAAGAATTCCGGCGTTGGCCGCGAGGGCGGGCTGGAGGCGCTGCGCTTCTTCACCGAGGCCCAGAACGTGTGCGTGAAGCTGTAGCGGCAGGCAGACAGGGGGGCACGTACTTGATTTTCAGGTCTTGCGTTCAATAAAAATCCCCGGTCAGTTGCCTGGCCGGGGATTCTATTGTTCACGAATAATAGCCTAGATAATTATAGCCGGGAAATGGATAGCCATAGATGCATGCCTCCATGAGGAATGCGCTAGCCTGGCAAAAAACCTTACTCGCGCACCACGCGCTGACGCAGTACCTGGCCACCCACGGTGGCCGTGAGCGTGTACACGCCGGCAGCACAGGCCGGCTGCACCTGCAGGGGCGTGCCAGTCGTGAGGGGCTGCTCCTGCTGCCACACCGTGCGGCCCATGCCATCGAGCAGGCGCAGGGTGGCCGAGGTGGCAGTGGGATGGCTCAGGGCCACGGTCAGGGCCTGGGCAAACTGCGTGGGGTAGGCCGCGAAGCTGACCGGAACACCATCGAAACGCAGCTGCTGGGGCGCGAAGTACTGGCTGCCGCCGTCGCGGTCGTCCTGGCGCAGGCGGTAGTAGCGCACGCCGGTTTTGCCCTCGGCAGCATCCACGAAGCGGTAGGTGCGGGCAGTGCTGCTGGTGCCGCTGCCCTCGGCTCCCACGAAACCGATTTGGCGGTAGGCCTTGCCATCGAGCGATACTTCGAGGCCGAAGCCGCGGTTGTTGTGCTCCGAAGCCGTGGTCCAGGTCAGGAGGGCGTTCTGGCCCTGGCGCTCGGCCTGGAAGGCGGTGAGGCCCACGGGCAGCGGGTTGGTGAGGTCGCCCAAGGTCCAGCGCGAGAAGCCGTTCACATTGGCCAGGAAAGCCGTGTTGGTGCCAGAAGTGGTGATGCCCTTGTTCTGCCAGGTAGCGCCGCTGTTCGTCGATTTATAAAAGCGCAGGTTGGCGGGCGCAATGCCGTTTAGCTCGTGCACAAAGTAATCGATGCTCAGGCCCATGTTCAGGCTGTTGTTGTTGATGGTCGGGGTAATGTCGAAGTAGCGCAGAATGCTCTGGCGGCCGGCCACGCCGGTAGCGGCCACGCCCGTATAGCGGCTCACCGAGGTGGCACCCGGCAGCAGCGAGCCGGCCACGGGCTGCATGCTCAGCCCAATGCCGCCGAAGGTTTCGGTGGCGCCGATGGCCGGGGTGCGGCGCACGTCCACGCGGCCCAGCACGTAGCTGGTTTCGGTTTCCACCAGGTTGGCCAGGTTGTCGAGCTTGAGGCGGAAAGGGCCGGTGGCCAGCACCCCGCTCAACATCTGCACGCCGTTGTACACCGTGGCGTCGTCGGTGAAGGTTTTGGTGCCGCCGCCGTTCACCTCCAGGTTAAAGTAGAGGCCGCCGCTCACGGTCTGGTCAGTAGGGCCGGTGAGCTTCACCTTGCCCGTAGAGCAGGTAAACTGCCCGCTGTTAATCATGTCGCCCTTGATTTCGACATCGCCCAACGTCTGGGCAAAGGTGCCCGAGTTAGTGAAGTTGCCGTTGATGAGAATGTCGCCGCCCGTATGGTTGAGGATGCCCGCGTTGGTGAGGTCGCCCAGCACCACGGTCAGGCCGCTTTCCACCACCATCAGCTGGCCGCTGCTCACCGTGAAGGAGTTCAGGATGGTGGTGGCCTGGCTCACGAGGCTGTTCACGCCGCTGGTGCCGGTACTCGTCACGTTGGTTACGGCGTTGCCGGTCAGCTCGGCGCGGCCGGCGGCCACGCCCAGGGCCGTGAGGGCGGCGCTGCTCACCCCGGTCAGGCTTACCTGGCTCACGGTGTTGTTCATCACATCATTGGTGAGCGTGGCGCTGTTGCCGCAGCTCATCACGATGCCCCGAAAGTTCTGCGTGCCGGCATTTTCCCAGATGCCGCCCGTGGCACCAGCCGCCCGCCCGCCAATGGCGTTATCGCTGATGGTGGCATCGTTGGCCCCGCTGCCGGGGCGGAAATCGATGGCCGTCTGGGCCGTGGTGGGCACGGCAATGATGTTATAATAAAAGCTATTGCCGCTGATGGTCCACTGGTCGCCGTTGCCGGCGGCCACCAGCACGCCCGTGCGGTTGAAGTTGAACAGCTCGCTGTTGGTCAGCGCGAAACCATCATTGGTGCCGCTGCCGGCATTGGCTGCGTACACCAGGTTGGCGGGCAGCAGGGCCGGGTCGGCATTGCCCACAAAGCTCCGGGTGATGGCGTTGCGGTCGTTGCCGGTCGTCAGGCCGTCGCCCACCACCACCACGCCACTGGTGAGCAGCGTGTTGGAGCCCAGCACCACCGCCTCGCGCACCTGGTTGTCCGAGGCGTCACCACTGAATATCAGCGTCGGAGCCGAAACGCTGGCCTGCCGCAGCGTGAGCGCCCGCGACAGCGTGCCGTTGTTGCCATCCAGGGTGGTGTAGGCGCTGCCCGTGCCGAACGTGAGCGTGCCGGTAATGACCGGGCTCACGCCCGCCGCCGGCTTGATGGTGAGCGTATTGATGGCCGAGCCGGTTTTGGCCAGCACCACATCTTCCGCATAGGCCGCGTCGAGCAAGCGCAGCTCGTAGGGCTGCGTGAGGGGCGAGGGCACTGCCGCCAGCGCCGCCGTAATAGTGGGATAGGTGGCCCCGCCCGTGGTGCCCACCGTGAGAATAACGGCTGCTTCGGCCCGCCCGCCCAGCAGCACCAGGCCCAGCACCAAGCCCATTAGTTGGTTACGACGCACCCGCCACGATTGGACGGGTACCGCATCGAAACCGTCGGACTGTACAGAGGAGAAGTGTTTCATAATAGTAGGAAAAAAGATGGGTAAGAAGAATTCCGAAGGATTCTGCCGGCCCCCGGTGGGAGCCGGCAGAAAGTCGTCCTGCTGGTCAGGACTCCGCTCTAACGGGAGGCCGGCAAGTGCTGGCCCCGGATAGTTATAATCGCACGCGGTATATGTCGAACTGGTAGTGTACTAGCTGATGGATAGTGAAAATGGATTTAATAGCGTTGTTCAAACTTATGCCTGTATAAGTCGTTTCGCAATGCGCCAATCAATTTCTCGCGGTCATAGTCCTATTTGCATTGCATTTTCTATTCACATTCATACGATAATCAAGCAATTGTGCCATAATATTTTCAATTTTTATGAAAAATTGCTACCTAAGCTTAAATCCGGTCAGTCACCTTATAACGTACACTGCCTCCTATTCGGAATGGGAATGTTTTATAATTATTTCAATAATATTGTCTTGATAAATTGCACCGTGTGGCTGTCTGTTGAAAACCAAAACACATTATTAACACACAAATAATGCAAAATGCCTGCCGCTTCGTGTAAGCGACAGGCATTGGCTAAGTAATACGGCCGATGGCAATCAGCGCTTGCCGATGGTGTAGGGCGGCTCGCAGTTGGGCACCAGTGTCAGCTCCCAGGTATCGAGGTTGAGGGCGGTGAGGTGGGCCATCTCAGGGTTGTGGCGGTACACGCAGCCGGTATCAAGCCCCAGCGCGCCGGGGTGCGTGGCCGCTTTGGCGCGCACCTGCGCGGTGGGGGTGGGCACGTGGCCGTGCAGCAGGCGCCGCCCGCCCAGGCGCGAGGGGTCATACACGTACTTCCTGGTATTGAGCATGGTGGAATAGTCCTGGCGCATCTCGGCGGGTGGCAGGGCGAAGTTGTAGCCGGCGTGCACCAGCATGAAATCGGGCAGTTCAATCTCGTAGGGCAGCGCGGCCAGCCAGTCGAGGTAATGGCCGGGAATATCGGAGAGGCGCGCCACGCCGAAGCTGCGCAGGGTGGGCAGCCGGCCGCGCGGCCCCAGCCAGTCCCAGCGCCAGCGGTGCCGGGCGGCATCGAGCAGGGCCTGGTCGTGGTTGCCGCGCAGGCACTGCACCCGGTAGCCAGCCGCTTGCAGCTGCATCAGGTAGTCGAGTACGCCACGGCTGTCCGGGCCTTTGTTCACGTAGTCGCCCAGCAGGTACAGCTCATCGTGGCGGGTGAGCTGAAGCGTTTCCTCTACCAGCCGACGGAAAGTGTGCAGGCAGCCGTGCAGGTCGGTGGTGGCGTAGCGGCTCACGAAGCGAGGAGGATTGACTATTAAGAGACGGTAAACAGAACGTCATGCCGAGCGAAGCCGAAGCAGCTCTACCGGAGAAGTAAAAAGGATTACTTGCGCAGTAGAGCTGCTTCGGCTTCGTTAGGCATGACGTTCTGGTGGCTTGAGTAAAGCAGCCCGCTCGGCTTTAGTGGCCGCCCCCGTAGGCCGGCTTGTCCAGGTCGGCCTTGTCGTAGCTGCGGTTGGGGTGGCGCAGGCCGGCATCAAGGGCATCCTGTTCGAGCTGGTCCTCGGTTTGGTCGGTGGTTTCGCTCACCGGCAGGGCATCGGCTTTGGGTTGGCCTTCGAGGCTGCGCTCGTTGGGATGCTCTCCGGTTTTCTGGGCATTGTGGTGCGTGGACATGGCGAAAGGGATTAAAAACGTGGAAAGAAAGGCCGGTGGTAGCCGGCCAAAAGCTTATTGGTCGATGGCCGAATCGGACGCGTTGGGGTCGGTCAGCTCGGCGTTGGTATCGGTGCCGGTAATGGGCGGGAGGGGGCGGGGCTCCATCTGGCCCATGCCCACGCGGGAGTTGGGGTTCAGCATCTCGTCCACGCCGGGGCGCAGGTCGTGGGCATCGAGCTCATCGACGGGGCGGCCGCTGGGGATAATGGTGTCGGTATACTCGTCGAGGGGCGGCAGGTCCTGATTGGCGCGGTCGTCGCGGCCTTCGTCGCTGGAGCGCATGTTGTCGGCGGGCGGGCTCATGTTGTCGGCGGTTTCGTTCACGCCCAGGGCCGTTTCGCCGCCCGACGTGTCGGAGCCGAAGCCTTCCTTGCCATCGCGGTTGCCGAAGCCGCCGCGGGCGGCATCGTTCTTGGGCGGGTCGGCGTTCGGGATGTGGTGGCCGGCCTCCATTTCTTCGTTGGTGGTGTCGTCGTTGATGACGCGAATGGGGCGGTTGTTGGGGTCGATGGCCATTTTGCTACGGGTAAAGGGTCTGGATGGGGGAAAGCAGTGTTGGGAAAAGGTGTACTTTGGATTTCCCGTTTGGGTTTTACCGGCGCGCTACCAGCGCGGCCAGTCAGCGTTGTTAAATATAGTGAAAACCATGTGGATTGAAACCGACAACAGCCTCTGCCGCAGCTTCCGCTTCGCCGACTTCAAGACGGCCTTTGCCTTCCTTACCGACGTGGCCGCCGAAGCCGAGCGCCTCGACCATCACCCCTGGTTCAGCAACGAGTACAACGTGGTGGAATTCCGCCTGCGTACCCACGACGCCGGCAACACCGTGACCGTGCGCGACCACCGGCTGGCCGTGGCCATTGATGCCGTGGCGGCGCGGCATGAAAAGCAGTGAATAGTTATCGGTACGCGGTTAGCAGCGGTACACCGATTGCTGTTCACCGAAAACCTACCTTTGCCTTATGCCCAACACGGTTCTGTACCTCGTGCCCACGCCCATCGGCAATCTGGAAGATATTACCCTGCGGGCCATCCGCGTGCTGGGCGAGGTGAGCACCGTGCTCTGCGAAGACACCCGCACCAGCGGCCGGCTGATGCAGCACCTGGGCATCAAGAAGCCGCTGCTCTCCTACCACCTGCACAACGAGCACCAGCAGGTGCCCCGCCTGCTCGACCGGCTTGCAACCGGCGAAACCATGGCGCTGGTGTCCGATGCCGGCACGCCGGGAATCTCCGACCCCGGCTTTCTGTTGGTGCGCGAGTGCCTGGCGCGGGGCTTGGGCGTAGAATGTTTGCCAGGGGCTACGGCGTTTGTGCCAGCGCTGCTGAAATCGGGCTTCGGGGCCGAGCGGTTCACGTTCGAAGGGTTTTTGCCGGTGAAGAAAGGCCGGCAGACCCGTTTGCAGCAGCTGGCTGCGGAAACCCGGACCATGATTTTCTACGAGTCGCCGCACCGCATTGTGAAAACCCTGGGCCAGCTGGCCGAGGTGCTGGGCCCGCAGCGGCCGGCCTCCGTCAGCCGCGAGCTCACCAAGCTATTTGAAGAAACCGTGACCGGCACGCTGGCCAGCCTGGAGGCTGACTTCGCCGCCCGGCCCGCTATTAAAGGAGAAATTGTCGTTGTCGTCGAAGGAAACCTTGCCCCGCCCGCCCGCGAGCCCCGCCCCGGCCGCGAAGACCGATACCGCCGCCCTGCCGACGACGATGACCTCGACGGCGACGACTAGCTGGCACCAGCGCCCGTTGCTGCTGGCCGTGCTGGGCGCGCTGCTGCTCAGCGGCGGCTGGGCGCCGTGGCCCACGGCGTGGCTGGTGCCGCTGCTGTTCATCGGCTGGGTGCCGTATCTGGTTATGGAGCGGCAGCTTACGCTGACGGGGGCCCGCAAGGGCCGGGTATTCGCCAGCACCTACCTGCTGCTGGTGCTCTGGAACGCCCTCACTACCTGGTGGGTAAGCTATGCTGATTTGGCGGCCGGCATTGCTGCCGTGGTGCTCAATGCCCTGCTCATGTGCCTGCCGCTCATGGCCTTCCGCCAAACCAAGAAGCGGCTGGGCAACCGCTGGGGCTACCTCTCGCTGCCGGTGTACTGGATTGCGTTCGAGCAGCTGCACCTGCACTGGGACATCACCTGGCCCTGGCTCACGCTGGGCAACGGCTTCGCGGCCGCGCCGCAATGGGTGCAGTGGTACGAGTACACGGGCTTTCTGGGCGGAAGCGTGTGGGTGTGGGCGGTGAACCTCATCTGGTTCAATTTTCTCCTCCATTGGCTGCATCTGAAGAAGCAGCGTCCCAACAACTTCGCGGCAGTCAGCCCTTTTCAATTTCAACACCGGTTTAGATGGCTGCATTGGGGATGGTTGGCTATGATAACCCCCATCGCCTTGTCCTTCGCGATTGGGAAAGCCTATCAGGAAAAGGGCCCGACGGCCGAAGTCGTGGTGGTGCAGCCCAACTTCGACCCCTACGTGGAGAAGTTCGAGGGCGGGCCCCGATTTATTCCCTACGACGAGCAGCTGAGCCGGATGCTCCAGCTCTCCGAGCAGCACCTCACGCCCCAGACGCGTCTGGTGCTCTGGCCTGAAACGGCGCTGGAAGAAGCCGTGTGGGAAACCACCGTCGAAACCAATCCCAAAATCCGCCGCGTGCGCGAGTGGCTGGCGCGGCACCCCGGCGTGGCGCTGCTCACGGGCATCACCACCATCAACTCATACCCGAACAAAGACGCGGCCAGCGAAACCGCCCGCTACCGCGACGACCTGGGCTACTACGACATCTTCAATACCGGCGCGTACTTCGCCTCGGCCACCGCGCCCGTTGCCTTCTACCACAAGTCGCGCCTGGTGCCCGGCGTGGAGAAGATTCCGCCCGTGCTGGCCTCGCTCATCTCGCACATCGACCTGGGCGGCACCGTGGGCAGCGTGGGCAGCCAGGCCGAGCGCACCGTGTATGCGGCCCCGGCCAATGCGCCGGCGCTGCGCGTGGCACCGGTCATTTGCTACGAGTCCATTTACGGCGACTTCATTGCCGAGTACGCCCACAACGGGGCCACGCTGCTGGGCCTCGTCACCAACGATGCCTGGTGGCACGACTCGCCCGGCTACCGGCAGCTGCTGAGCTACGGCCAGCTGCGCTGCATCGAAACGCGCCGCGACCTGGCCCGCTCGGCCAACACCGGCTTCACCGGCTTCATCAACCAGAAGGGCGAAATCACGCAGCGCGAAACGGCCTGGATTCCGACCGCCAGCCGCGCCACCGTGCATTTGAACGATGAGGTGACGTTTTACGTGCGCTTCGGCGAGCTGATTGGGCGCGGCGCGCAGGCGCTGGCCGTGCTGCTGCTGCTGGGGGCCATTGTGCGGGGCTGGAGCCGCCGTCCTTCCGTCATTTAACAGTTATTCTATGCTCCCCGACTTCACCCAGCTCTCCCACGACCTCGCCGCCCTCTGCCGCCGCACCGCGCAGTTCATCCGGCAGGAAGCCACCACGTTCGACCGCGCCAGCATTGAGCACAAGGGCCTGCACGACCTCGTGAGCTACGTGGACCAGGAAACCGAGCGCCGCCTCGTGGCCGGCCTGCGCCAGCTGCTGCCCCAGGCCGGCTTCATCACCGAAGAAGGCACCGCCGGCCCCGATGCCCACGCCGAGGAATTCGTCTGGATAATCGACCCGCTCGATGGCACCACCAACTTCGTGCACGGCCTGCCGGTGTACTCCATCAGCGTGGCGCTGCTGCACCAGAAAGAGCTGGTGGTGGGCGTGGTGCATGAGGTAAACCTCGATGAGAGCTTCCGGGCGGTGCGGGGCGGCGGGGCATTCTGCAACGATGCGCCCATCCACGTGACCGACGTGGCCGAGCTGAACAGCTCGCTCATTGCCACGGGTTTTCCCTACAAGGATTTCGGCCGGCTCGATGCCTTTCTCCGGATTATGGGCGCGTTTTTCACGCGCAGCCACGGCGTGCGCCGCCTCGGCTCGGCGGCAGTGGATTTGGCTTACGTCGCGGCCGGGCGGTTCGAAGCTTTTTTCGAGTTCAACCTCAACTCCTACGACGTAGCGGCGGGCATTTTGCTGGTGCGCGAGGCGGGCGGCCACGTCACGCAGTTTCTCACGGATGGCGACCCGCTGTTCGGGCGCGAGCTGGTGGCCAGCAACCGGCTCATTCACGCCGAGGTGCAGCAGACCATCGGCGAGTTCTGGCGGTAGCCCGTTCGCTGCAAACTTTTCCCTGCAAAGCGCAGTTTACCCGGCATGTCTGCCTCCATTCTCCTTCAATACTGCCTCATTGCCGTGCTGTTTGCCGGGGCAGCTTTCTACGTGGGCCGCATTTTCTACCGGGCGTTTTTCAGCAAGACGGCGGCGGGCTGCGCCAAGGGCTGCGGCGGTGCCTGCGGGCAGCTCGACGTGGACCAGCTGCAGCGCACCATTGAGGCCCGGGCCGCCGCGAAATAGGCCGCTGCGCGCCGGTATAGGACCTCCGTATTTTTTCTATGAATTTGGCATAACCCGCCCCCGCCCCGGCTCCGTATAGCCGGGGCGGGGGCGGCTGGCTTTGGGGCCGGTCCGGCCCGCTTCACATTACCAAAATACCCCACCGCTATGCAGGACAAAGAAGAAGAACGTTCGCTCGTCAACGTTGAGAAAAAACTGACCAAGGACGGCTTCACCCAGGATTTCAACGTCGTGGACGGCCGCCTGCAAACCATCAACTCAGACTCGCAGAAGAGCTACGCGCCCGATGAGGTAACCATCGTGGACTTTTACCGCTTCGAGGGCGAGAGCAACCCCGACGACATGTCGGTGCTCTACGCCATTGAGGCCACCGATGGCGTGAAAGGCACCATCTCGAACGCCTACGGCACCTACGCCGACGCCGACACCGACGACTTCCTCAAACAAGTGGAAGACCTCGGCAAAAACCTCACGAAGAAGGACAAGTAGTCCCGGCCCGCCGTTCTGCCAGGCCCTTCCGGTCGGGGCCGCCTGCAACCCGCAGGCGGCCCCGACCGGAAGGGCTTTTGTGCGTTGGGGCAGTTACTTTGCGGGCCGGCGTGGCTGCCGGGTTCCTCATCCGCATTCCTGTTCTTCTGTGCAGCATTATCTATCCGGGCGGCTTTCGCAGTATTTGTTATGGCTGGCGGCGCTGGCGGGCGTAGCGGGCCTGCTGGCAGCGCGGTCGCTGGTGGCCATTGCGCCCATTGTGGGCGTGGTGGCCGCGCTGGCCAATCCGCACCTACGGCGCGATATTCCGCTTTATTTCCGCAACGGGGCGGCCATGCGGGCAGCGGCCATGGCCGTGTTCCTGCTCATCAGCAGCCTCTATACCAGCGAATGGGACGTGTGGCGGCACGAGCTGTACCGCAGCCTCGTGTGGCTGGGCGTGCCGCTGGCCTTCACGCTGGCGGTGCCGCTCACGCGCTGGCAGCGGCTCACGGTGGGAAGCTTTTTTGTGCTGGGCACGGCGGCGGTGGGCCTGGCCACCCTGGGGCAATACCTGCTGGACCCGGCCCGCGCCAACGAGGCCATCCGCATCGGGCAGAACATGCAGGCCATCACCCGCATTTTTCACATTCCGTTTGGGGTGATGCTGGCACAGGCCTTTTTCTGGGGCCTGCTGCTGCGGCGCGATGCGTTGGCAGGCAAGCTGCTGCGCCGGGCGCTGCTGGGCGCGGTGGTGGCGGTGGCGCTCACGCTGCACATCCTGGCGTATCGCACGGGGCTGCTGGTGTTTTATGCCGGCCTGCTGGCCTACGCGCTCTGGCTGCTGGCGCGGCGGCACCGGGCCCTCGGCCTCGGGCTGGTGCTGCTGATTGTGGTGGCTCCGTGGGCGGCCTACCACTCGCTCGAATCGGTGCGGCAGCGCTGGGGCACCACGGTGTGGGACGTGCAGCAGTACACGCTGGGCCACGACATCAACAACTATTCGCTGGCCCGCCGGCTGGCAGCCATCGAAACGGCCGGCAATGTTATCCGGCAGCACTGGCTGGTGGGCGTGGGCCCGGCCGATACCCACGCGGCCCTGATGGCCCAGTACCAGTGGCACGACTTCGGCCTGAAGCCGGCCAACCGCGTCGAGGTACACAACCAATACCTGGAGGCGCTGCTGGGCGGCGGGCTCATCGGCCTGGGGCTGCTGCTGGGGCTGCTGTTCTGGCCGCTCACCCGGCCCGGCCTGCGCCGCGCCCCGGCCATTGCCTTCTTCATCATCGTGCAGGCCACGGCCATGCTGGTCGTCGATTCATTCAGCCTGCAAATCGGCCTCAACCTGTTCGTGTTTGGCTACGGCTTCCTGGTGGTGGCGCGGGAAAGAAGGATGGCAGACCGCTCACCGGTTTAAACCCGGCCTTGCCTCACCCCCACACCTTGGTGCCTTCGGAGCAGTTGCGGCACATTTCAATCTGGTCGCGGCCTTTGAGGAGGCTGCCGCGAAAGCGCTGGTACTTGGGCCCGCGCCAGAGCTGGCGGAAGGTTTCGGTTTTGAGGTCGCCCTGGCGGTATTCGGCATCCTTGTCGAAGCAGCAGGGCACCACCAGCCCATCCCAGGTGATGACGCAGGAATGCCACATTTTCCAGCAGTGGTTCACCAGCTTGTTTTTCAGGCTCCAGGTGCCGTTGCCGTTGTGCTGGTAGCGCGAGTAATAGTCGATGGTGGGGATGAGCGGCGAGCCCTGCGCGTGGTCGTAAATCTGCGCGGTTTTAAACCACACGTCGTCCACGCCCAGCGCGTCGGCCAGCTGGCGGGCATCGTCAATCTGGTGCTCGTTGGGCCGCACCACCAGGAACTGGAAGATGATGCGCGGCGTGCTCGACTTCAGCTCCTTGCGCCACTTCACCACGTTGCGGGTGCCTTCGAGCACCTTTTCCAGCTTGCCGCCCACGCGGTACTGCTGGTACACGTCCTGCGTGGTGCCGTCGAGGGAGATGATGAGGCGGTCGAGGCCGCTTTCCACGGTACGGCGGGCGTTCTGGTCGTTGAGGTAGTGGGCGTTGGTGCTGGTGGCGGTATAAATGCCCTTGTCCGAAGCATATTTCACCAGCTCCAGAAACTGCGGGTGCAGGTAAGGCTCGCCCTGAAAATAAAAAATCAGATACCACAGCCGGCTCGCCACCTCATCAATGGTGCGCTTAAACAAGTCGCCCGGCAGCATGCCGGTGGGCCGCGTGAACGAGCGCAGGCCGCTGGGGCACTCCGGGCAGCGCAGGTTGCAGCTCGTCGTGGGTTCAAAGCTCAGGGCCATGGGCATGCCCCGCAGCCGCGCCTTGCCCGTGATTTTGCTCAGGATGTAGGAGCCAATGATTTGCGTCGCGTTCCAGACCCGCAGCGGGGTGGCTTTCGACAAAACATTGAGGCTATCGGTGAGCAAGGACATAGCAGGAGCTGGAAACGGAAGGGCTAAAAATAGGTCATCCTGAGCGTAGCGAAGGACCTTACGACGGGAGAACAGCTGGCGCTAGAATTGTTCTAACGGCTTTTCTGGCGTGATAAGGTCCTTCGCTCTGCTCAGGATGACAACGCGGGAGCTACTACTTACTTCTTGGTGGCCGGGAAATCGATGGCGCTGGTATACGTGCTGGCCTTGCCGAAGGACTGGTTTATTTCATCCACGGCGGCGCGGCTGCTCAGGCGCTTGGGCTTGGTGTTGAGGAAGGTACCGTCTTCGCCTACCAGAATATAAGTGGGCACTTCCTGCAATGCGTACTCCTTGGCCACCGTCGAGCGCAGGCCGCCGCCGGGCACGCGCACCTGCACACCGGGCAGCTTCTTCACCGTCACGAGCTGGCGCCAGGCCTGCTCGTTCTCATCCAGGGCAATGTTGATGAAGGTAATGTTCTTGCCCTCAAACTTGCGCATCAGCTCCTGGGCGTAGGCCAGGTCGCGCAGGCACAGGCCGTTGGTGCTTTTCCAGAAGTTGAGGTACACCAGCTTGCCCTGAAAGTCGTGCAGGTGCACCGTGTCGCCGGTGGCGGTGGGCAGGGTAAAATCGGGCGCCGGCGCACCAATGGCGAATTCCTTATGCCGGTCGAAATCGATTTGAAGCGTGGGGTAATACTGGTTTTTGGGGTCGTAGTTGCGGAAATCGGCCAGCATGGCGGCCGACTGCTTCACGTGCCCGAACCTGAAGGATTCCTGCAGCACCCGGCCCAGAATGATGGCCCGCGTAGGCCCCGTCAGCTTCTTGCTGGCCAGCGCGTAGCAGGCAGGGTAGAAGTCGGGGTCGGAGCGCTGGTGCTTGTCCTGCGCTACGGTGAAGTGCACGTAGTTGAGCAAAAACTCGTGGTAGAGCTCGCTCTGCACGGCGTTGGGCTCGTTGAGCAGGCCGGGCTCGCGCAGGAAGTTGTAATAGTCGGGGGCCATTTTCAGGCGGCCTTCGGTGTTCACCACCTGCTCGCGCAGGTCCTGGAAGGTCAGCTTGTCGTTGGCGTAGGCGTACACCACTTCGGCGTGGGCGTAGTTGTAAAACTCCTGCGTGAACGACTGCTTGGCCGCGTGGTCTTCCAAAAACTCAAACTCGTGCTTGCGCCGGTATTCCAGGAAGGACAGGAACGGCGCTTCGTAGAGCTGAATGTTGTCGGGAAGTACCTGGAAACCATCGTTTTCCACAAACTGGGCATCGGCCTCCACCAGGTAGTTGTTGGCGTTGGCGGCCTGCTGGCGGTGGCGCTGCTCCTCGGTCAGGTTCGAGCGGTTGCGGATTTTGGTCGCAAAGCCCGTGGGCACATCGTTGGGCTTGAATTTCAGCGTGCCCGACATGTCGGCGCCCTTAAAGCGCACGTCCATGTCAGTGCCCGGGTCGAGAAACAGCGGCGCCACGTCGTCGCCGTATACCAGGTCGGCTTTGGTGGCGGCGCTCACCGGCACCACAATTTTAAAGTCGCCTTTTTCGTTGATAGGCACCCGAAAAATCTTCTCTTTGGGGTCCAGCGGGTTTTCGCGCAGCGACACGGCCACCGAGTCGGTGGTAGCGCCGCTCACCCGTCCGGTGAGGGTGGCCGTGCCGCCCTGGGCGGCTGTGGTAGCGGCTGCCGCTTTTGCTGCTGCACCCACTACAGTGGTTCGGCCCTGCCCGTGGGCCAGCACCGGCCCCAGCAGCAGTGCCGCGCCCAGCACCCGGCGCGCACAAGTAGAAAAAAAAGATATCATCATACAGAGAAAAGCCAGCGGCCTGCCACCGCTATATAACCGACCGGACAAACGATAGAACCAATTGGCTTTACCGTAGAATTCGCGGTAAAAGCCTATCAGCACTCCGAAGATAAGGCTTTTTGATTTATAAAATCCAAATCAATTTTTCGGCTGCGGTTGAGTTTGCCGACAGCCCGGCGGCCGGTTGCCCCAAACCATTGCAGGCATGAACTGATAATCAAGCCGCTTTTCTCTTAGCCGAATAAGCCGTTCAATACTTCATCGAGGCGGCTGACGGCGTGCACCTTCAACCCAAACCGGGCTAAGTCCAATCCTTTGCCGTTGAATTGCGAAACGTACATCTCCCGAAACCCCAGCTTTTCGGCTTCGGCCAGGCGCTGGTCGAGGCGCGAAACGGCCCGGATTTCGCCGCTCAGGCCTACTTCGGCGGCCAGGCAGACGTCGCCGGGAATGGGCAGGTCGTTGAGCGACGATACCACGGCGGCGCATACGGCCAGGTCGAGCGCGGGGTCGTCGAGGCGCAGGCCGCCGGCGATGTTCAGAAACACGTCGTGCTGGCCCAGGCGCAGGCCGGCGCGCTTCTCCAGCACGGCCAGCAGCATCTGCAGGCGCTTGGCGTCGAAGCCGGTGCTGCTGCGCTGCGGGGTGCCGTAGGTGGCGGGCGTGACGAGGGCCTGCACTTCGACCAGCAGCGGGCGGTTGCCTTCCAGGGTGGCCCCGATGGCCATGCCGCTCAGGCTTTCGCCGCGCTGCGAGAGCAGGATTTCGCTCGGGTTGCTCACCTGGCGCAGGCCGTCGCCCTGCATTTCGTAGATGCCCAGCTCGGAGGTGCTGCCGAAGCGGTTTTTGGTGGTGCGCAGGATGCGGTAGCTCATGTGCCGGTCGCCCTCGAACTGCAGCACGGTGTCGACCATGTGCTCCAGGATTTTGGGGCCGGCAATGCTGCCGTCCTTCGTGATGTGGCCGATGAGCAGCACCGGCGTGCTGGTTTCCTTGGCAAATTTCAGGAACTCGGCGGTGCACTCGCGCACCTGGCTCACGCTGCCCGCGCCGCTTTCCACCAGCGTGGAGTGCATGGTCTGGATGGAGTCGATGACGAGGATGTTGGGCTGCACCTGGTCGATTTGCCGGAAGATGTTCTGGGTGTTGGTTTCCGTCAGGATGTAGCAGCCGGGGTGCTGGCCGTCGGCCAGGCGCTCGGCGCGCATCTTGATTTGGGCTTCGCTTTCCTCGCCGCTCACGTAGAGCACCTTCATCTTGCGCAGGCTGAGGGCAATTTGCAGCATGAGCGTGCTCTTGCCGATGCCCGGCTCGCCGCCGATGAGGATGATGGAGCCCGGCACGAGGCCGCCGCCCAGCACGCGGTTCAGCTCGCCGTCGGGGGTGAGGATGCGGGGCTCGTCTTCGGCCAGGATGCTGTTGAGCGGGACCGATTTGGCGGCCTTGGCGAGGTTGCCGCCGGGCACGGTGCTGGCGGGCTTCCATTGGCCGGTGGTGGTGGCCGCGGTTTCTTTCTGGACGACTTCTTCGACGTAGGTGTTCCACTCGCCGCACACGGGGCAGCGGCCTATCCATTTGGCCGACTGCGCGCCGCAGCTCTGGCAGAAAAATACGGTTCTGGCTTTGGCCATAAAAGGGCTTTATTTCGATGATTCAGGAACAATGATAAGGCGGTTGGCTGTAAAAAAGTTGCTGCAGAATCTAAAGCATTTAGCCAGCCTGCGCGTTTGCTAACGGATGGTAGAGCACCGTGCTATCACGCCAGGCCCATCTTAACCTTCCGCACCGCAGCGGGTTATGCAGCTATGGCTATTTCTACTGACCTCGCCCCCGCCGACCTGGCCGCCGTCACGGCCTTCGCCGGCCTTCCCGACGAAACGCTGGCCTGGCTGCTGGCCCACGGCCAAACCCGCCGCTGCGCCCCCGGCGAAACCATCAACGAGCCCGGTGCGCCGGCCGAGTTCATGATGGCCGTCCTGCGCGGCGGCATTCAGTTCTATTCCCTGCAGGGCAGCCAGCGCACCCCGGTATTTCGCGTCGAAACCAACCAGGTGTCGGGCGTGCTGCCCTACTCCCGGCTGCGCGAAGTGAAGGGCCTGGGCGTGGCCACCGGCGACACGCTGCTCTACCTGCTGCACCGCGACCAGTTTCCGGCGCTGGAGCAAACCAGCCCCGAGCTGGTGCAGCGCCTCGTGGCCATCATGAACGACCGCAGCCGCGACCAGGTCCGCATTCAGGAGCGCGACGACAAGCTGCGGGCGCTGGGCAAGCTCTCGGCCGGCCTGGCGCACGAGCTCAACAACCCCGCCGCCGCCATTGCCCGCGCCGCCCAGGCCCTGGAGGCCCGCGCCGCCACCCAGCCCGAGCTGCTGAGCAAGCTGCTGGAAATGAGCCCCGACCCGGCCGCGCTCTGCTCCTTTGCCTGCCTGGCCGCGCCTGTACCGCCCGCCGACCCGGCCGCGGCCAAGCCATCGGCCTGGGAGCAGTCGGAGCGCGAGGATGAGCTGGCCGACTGGCTTGCCGCGCAGGGCGTGCCCGACGGCTACCGCCTCGCCCCCGGCCTGCTCGAAATGGGCCTGAACGAAAAAACGCTGGCTGCCGCCGCCGAGGTGCTGCCTGTGGCCGCCCGCCCCGCTGCCTTCGCCTGGCTCGAAGGTCAGCAGAGCACCCTGCAGCTCATCCGCGAAGTGCAGGAGGCCGGCAGCCGCATCAGCAAGCTGGTGGCCGACGTGAAAACCTATTCGCACATGGACCGCGACGGCGGCTTCGAGCCGCTGGACGTCACGGCTGGCCTCGACAGCACCGTGAACATGCTGAAGTACCAGCTGCGCCAGAAAAACATCAAGCTGACCCGCGACTATGCTACCGACTTGCCCAAAATCAACGGGCAGGTCAGCAGCCTCAACCAGGTGTGGACCAACCTGCTTGATAACGCCATTGATGCGCTGCCCGACCAGGGCGGCGAAATCACGCTGCGCGCCCAGCGCGAAGGGGATTTTGTGCGCGTATTTTTGATTGACAACGGCTCGGGCATCCCGGAAAACGTGCTGCCGCATATTTTTGAGCCGTTCTATACCACCAAGCAGGCCGGCTCCGGCTCGGGGCTGGGGCTCGATATTGCCCAGCGCATCATCCGGCAGCACGATGGGCGGCTGGAAGTAAGCTCCCAGCCGGGCCGCACCGAGTTTTGCGCCTGGCTGCCGGTGGCGGCAGCGAAGGCATAAGGCAGAACAGTGCTCCAAACCGTCATGCTGAGCGCAGCCGAAGCATCTCTACTGCGCAACTAATCCAATCAACAGGATTTACTACTGAGGTAGAGATGCTTCGACAAGCTCAGCATGACGTTCATTTTCCTTTCTTAATTTAGTCTAATTCCTTTCCTGACCAATCCACATGGCCGCCAAGAAACCCATCATTCTCGCCGTCGATGACGACCCGCAAGTGCTGGCCGCCATTGCCCGCGACCTTCGCGCCGAGTTCAGCCAGGACTACCGCATCCTGCGCGTCAATTCCGGTCCCGAGGCCCTGACCACCATCAAGGAGCTCAAAACCAAGGAAGAGCCGCTGGCGCTCATCATCGCCGACCAGCGCATGCCCGACCTCGAAGGCGTGGAGCTGCTCACGGCTTCCCGCGAGTTTTTTCCCGACGCCAAGCGCGTGCTGCTCACGGCCTACGCCGACACCGAAGCGGCGGTGCGCGCCATCAACTCGGCCCGGCTCGACCACTATTTGATGAAGCCCTGGGACCCACCCGAAAACCTGCTCTACCCCACGCTGCACGATTTGCTCACGGCCTGGCACGCCACCCACAAGCCCAAGTTTGATGGGGTGCGCCTCATTGGTTTTCAGTGGTCGCCGCTCTCGCACGAGCTCAAGGACTTCCTCAGCGGCTTCATGGTGGGCTATCAGTGGCTGGACTACGAAACCAGCGCCGAAGCGCAGGAGCTGGTGAAGGCCCGGGGGTTTGAATCCACCGACCTGCCACTCATCATCTGCGCCGACGGCAAGGCCGTGGCCAACCCCAGCAAAGCCGACCTGGCCGAGCACCTCGGCATTGCCAACAAGCCGCAGCAGGATATCTACGACGTGGTGGTGGTAGGCGCCGGCCCCAGCGGCCTCGCCGCTGCCGTGTACGGCGCCAGCGAAGGCCTCAAAACGCTCATCGTGGAGCGCCAGACGCCCGGCGGCCAAGCCGGCACCAGCTCACGCATCGAAAACTACCTGGGCTTCCCCACCGGCCTGAGCGGGGCCGACCTGGCCTTCCGCGCCTGGACTCAGGCCGTGCGCCTCGGGGCCGAATTTATTGCGCCGCAGGAAGTTACCGAGCTCTGCATTCAGGACGGCTACAAAGTCCTGACCCTCACCAACGGCAGCGAAGTGCGTACCAAAGCCGTTATTCTGACCACCGGCGTGAGCTACCGCACCCTCGACGTGCCGGGCATGGACCGCCTGAGCGGCGCGGGCGTGTACTACGGCGCGGCCCGCACCGAGGCCCGCAGCTGCGACGAGCAGGACGTGTACATCGTGGGCGGCGGCAACTCGGCCGGGCAGGCGGCCATGTATTTGGCCACCTACGCCCGCAAGGTGTTCATCGTCATTCGCGGCGCCAACCTGGCCGCCAGCATGTCGGCCTACCTCATCGAGCAGATTCGTAATACGTCCAACATCGAGCTGCTGCCGCATTCCCAAATCAAGGAAGTGTGCGGGGGCGACCACCTCGAAGCCGTGATGGTGGACATCAACGGCACCGTGGAAAAACGGCCGGCCCGCGCCCTGTTCGTTTTCATCGGCGCCAAGCCCAGCACCGAATGGGTGTGCGAGCAGGTGATGTGCGACGGCAAAGGCTTCGTCCTCACCGGACGCGACCTGGTGATGGACCCGCGCTACCCCCAAATCTGGAAAAAAGACCGGGAGCCCTACCTGCTCGAAACCTGCGTGCCCGGCATCTTCTCGGCTGGCGACAGCCGTGCCGGGGCCATGGCCCGCGTAGCCTCTGCCGTGGGCGAGGGCAGCATGGCCATCAAGTTTGTGCACCAGTACCTGGACGAGTAGTTTAAGGTAAAATGGGGGAGATGTGAGGATGTGGAAATACGCGCCTGAACGATATTTCCACATCCTCACATCTCCCCCATTTTTACTTTAAAAAGCTTACGCTTCCAGCATCAGCTGGTCGGGCAGGTTCATCAGGTAGTCGCCGTAGCCGCTTTTGCGCAGCGGGGCGGCAATGGCGCGGAGTTCATCGGCCGAGATAAAGCCCTGGCGGTAAGCGGCTTCCTCGATGGAGCCCACTTTCAGGCCCTGGCGCTGCTCAATCACTTTCACGAACTCGCCGGCCTGCATCAGGCTTTCGAAGGTGCCGGTATCGAGCCAGGCCGTGCCCCGGCCTAGGATGCCCACTTTGAGCGTGCCCCGGCGCAGGTATTCCTTGTTCACGTCCGTGATTTCGTACTCGCCGCGCGGGCTCATTTCCAGGTTCTTGGCGATTTCCACCACGTCGTTGTCGTAGAAATACAGGCCGGGCACGGCGTAGTTGCTCTTGGGCTTGGCCGGCTTCTCCTCAATGCTGAGGGCGGTTTTATTTTCGTCAAACTCCACCACGCCGTAGCGCTCGGGGTCGTGCACGTGGTAGGCAAACACCACGCCGCCCTGCGGGTCGTTGTTGGCTTTCAGCAGCTCTTCCAGGCCGGCACCGTAGAAAATATTGTCGCCGAGCACCAGCGCCACCTTGTCCTGACCGATGAAGTCGGCACCCAGCACGAACGCCTGCGCCAGCCCATTGGGCACCTCCTGCACCACGTACTGGAAATCGCAGCCCAGGCTTTTGCCGTCGCCGAGCAGCTTCTTGAATTGCGCCTGGTCGTGCGGCGTGGTGATAATCAGGACTTCCCGAATGCCCGCCGATAGCAGAATCGACAGCGGATAGTAAATCATCGGCTTGTCGTACACGGGCATCAGCTGCTTCGAAACGGCCAGCGTGAGCGGGTGCAGGCGGGTGCCGGAGCCGCCGGCGAGGATAATTCCTTTCATGAGGGGACTGTCATGTTGAGCGGAGCGAAACATCTTATCACGCTCGCACCGCTGGGATTAGTTTTTCGGACGAAGATAGCCGTGATAAGATGCTTCCTGCGTCAGCATGACAACGAATTAGTTACGTTCCTGAATAAACGCCTGATTGGCCTTGAACCACTCCAGCGTCTGCTTCAGGCCTTCGCGGATGCGGACCTGCGGCTGATAGCCCAGCAGGCGGTTGGCCTTCGAGATGTCGGCCAGCGAGTCGCGGATGTCCCCGGCGCGGTCGGGGCCGAATTTCGGAGCGAGGTCAGAGCCGGCTTCCTCACGCAGGATGTCGTACATCTGCACCAGCGAGGTGCGGTCGCCCACGGCGATGTTGTAGACCTGGCCCAGGGCCTCGGGGTTCGTTACCAGGGCGGCGCGGATGTTGGCTTCCACGCAGTTTTCCACGAAGGTGAAGTCGCGGGTCTGGCCGCCGTCGCCGTTCAGCGTGGGCGGCTCGTTGCGCAGAATGGCGTCGATGAACAGCGGAATCACGGCCGCGTACGCCCCGCCCGGGTCCTGGCGCGGGCCGAAGATATTGAAGTAGCGCAGGCCTACGATTTCCATGCCGTAGGTTTTGGCAAACACATCGGCATACAGCTCGTTGGCGTACTTCGTCACGGCATAAGGCGAAAGCGGCTTGCCGATGCGGTCTTCCACTTTGGGCAGGCCGGGGTGGTCGCCATAGGTCGAAGAAGAGGCCGCGTATACGAAGCGCTTCACGCCCGCGTCCTTGGCGGCGGTCAGCATCTGCACGAAGCCACCCACGTTCACGTCGTTGGTCAGCACCGGGTCTTTGATGGAGCGCGGCACCGAGCCCAGGGCGGCCTCGTGCAGCACCACATCCACGCCTTCGCAGGCCGCCGCGCAGGTGGCCGCGTCGCGGATATCGCCCTCGATGATTTCGAGGCGCGAATCGCCGGCAAACAGCGCCAGGTTCTTGCGGAAGCCGTTGGAATAGTTGTCCAGCGTTCGCACCTTTTTGACGCCGTATTTCAGCAAATACTCCACGATGTTGGAGCCGATGAAGCCCGCGCCGCCGGTAACGAGAAAGGTCAGATTATCGAGCGGCTGCTCGTGGAAGGGGGAGTTATACACTTCGTGTGAATTATGAGTTTTGAATTATGAATTATGAATTATCAGAATAGCCTGCCGCTTTTATCGGGACAATTCATAACTCATAACTCATAATTCATAATTAAAAACTAGCGCCCCGCGTACTGCTTTTGATTGTAGTCCTGGTAGGCGCCGCTCGTTACGCTGTTCAGCCATTCTTCGTTGGCGAGGTACCAGTCCACGGTCTGGGCCAGGCCCTGCTCGAAGGTCACGGAGGGCTTCCAGCCCAGCTCGTTCATGATTTTCGAGGAGTCGATGGCGTAGCGCATGTCGTGGCCGGCGCGGTCGGTCACAAATTTGATGAGCTTGCGCGAGGTGCCCGTTTCCTGGCCGGTTTTCTGGTCCACCACGTCGCAGAGCAGCTCGATGAGCTTGAGGTTCTGCCACTCGTTCACGCCGCCGATGTTGTAGGTATCGCCGTTTTTGCCCTTGTGGAACACCGCGTCGATGGCCGTGGCGTGGTCTTTCACAAACAGCCAGTCGCGCACGTTCTCCCCTTTGCCATACACAGGCACCGGCTGCCCGGTGCGCAGGCGGTGAATGGCCAGCGGAATGAGCTTCTCGGGGAAGTGGTTGGGGCCGTAGTTGTTCGAGCAGTTGCTCAGCTTGATGGGCAGGCCGTAGGTATGGTGCCAGGCGCGCACAAAGTGGTCGGAGCTGGCTTTCGAGGCCGAGTAGGGCGAGCGGGGGTCGTAGGCCGTTTCCTCGGTGAACATCTCGGGGCCGAAATCCAGCGAGCCGTACACTTCGTCGGTGCTCACGTGGTAGAACACGTGGCCGTCGTAGCCGCCGGGCTGCCACAGGTTGCGCGCCGCGTTCAGCAGGTTTACCGTGCCGATGACGTTGGTTTTCACAAACGCCATGGGGTCGGTGATGCTGCGGTCGACGTGCGACTCGGCGGCGAGGTGAATCACCGCGTCGGGCTCTTCGTTGGCAAACAGCTGGTCGATAAAGCTTTGGTCAGCAATGTCGCCTTTGATGAACTTGTAGTTCGATGCGTTTTCAATGTCGCGCAGGTTCTCCAGGTTGCCGGCGTACGTCAGTGCGTCGAGGTTGAGAATCTGATAGTCGGGGTATTTGGTGACGAACAGCCGAACTACGTGGGAGCCAATGAAGCCGGCGCCGCCGGTGATGAGGATTTTCATGCTTTCAGATGTAAAAAATGTGATTGATGTGAAAATATGAAAATGAGGAAGAGGCTAGTATTCAGCGCATTTCCACATTTTCTCCTTTCTCACATTTATTTTAAGGTTTGCTGCCATTTCCAGGCGCTGGCCAGCGAGTCGGCCAGGGAGGTTTCGGTTTTGAAGCCCAGCACCTGTTCCGCCTTCGTGGCATCGGCGTAGATGGCAGGCACGTCGCCGGGGCGGCGCGGACCAATGCTGTAGTTCAGCTTCTGGCCGGTGGCTTTTTCGAAAGTTTGCACCACTTCGAGCACCGAGTTGCCGTTGCCCGTGCCCACGTTGAAGGTTTCGACCACCTCGCCGGCCTTGCGGTCGAGCAGGCGCTGCACGGCCACGATGTGGGCCTTGGCCAAATCGACCACATGGATGTAGTCGCGGATGTTGGTGCCGTCGGGCGTGTCGTAGTCGCCGCCGTTGATGGTCAGCTTCTCGCGGATGCCGGCCGCCGTCTGGGTGATGAAGGGCACCAGGTTGTTGGGCACGCCCAGGGGCAGCTCGCCAATCCTGGCCGACTCGTGCGCGCCAATCGGGTTGAAGTAGCGCAGCAGGATGGTATGCAGCTTGTTGTCGGGAGCCGCCGATACGTCGTGCACCACGTCCTCGCACATTTGCTTGGTGCGGCCGTAGGGCGACGACGCGGGCTTGGTGGGCGTGGCTTCCGTCACGGGCAGGGCGTCCGGAATGCCGTACACGGTGCACGACGACGAGAACACCAGGTTTTCCACGTCGAACTCCTTCATCACCTGCAGCAGCGTCAGCAGCGAGCCCACGTTGTTCTGGAAATAGGCCAGCGGCTTCTGCACCGACTCGCCCACCGCCTTGAAGGCGGCAAAGTGAATGACACCCTTGATGCCCTGCTCGGCTTCAAACACGCCGCGCAGCGCGGCCGCATCGCCGCAGTCGATGCGGTGGGTCGGCACTTTCACTCCGAGGATGGACTCGATGCCGGCCAGCGCAGATTCTTCCGAATTGCTGAAATTGTCCACAATTACCGGCTGATAGCCCGCCTGAAACAACTCCACCACCGTGTGGGAGCCGATGTAGCCGGCCCCGCCAGTAACTAAAATTTTGCTTCGCATAATTTTCAATGGGTGAATGAGTGAATGACTGAACGGGCGAATGACAAAGGCGAAGCAAGAATGCATTCACCCATTCACCCGTTCGCACATTCACCCATTGGTTACAGGCTCCAGTATTGCAGGTTTTTCATCTTGCCCCGGTACAGGCCTTTGATATCGACCAGGACGGCATTTTCGGAGGTAATGGAATCGAAATAGGCTTCGTCCTTCTCGGCGTAGGGCTTGTGGCTCACGGCCACAATCACGGCATCGTAGTCGGTGCGCACGTCGTCGTTGTGCGTCAGGCGGAAGCCGTACTCGTGGTGCAGCTCGTTCGAGTCGGCGTGCGGGTCGATGATGTCGACATTCACCGAGAAGTTTTTCAACTCCTGAATCACGTCGGCCACTTTCGAGTTGCGGATGTCCTCCACGTTTTCCTTGAAGGTGGCGCCCATCACCAGCACGCGGCTTTTGGCCACGTCCTTGCCCTTCTTAATCATCATCTGCACCGTTTTGCGGGCGATGTAGGCGCCCATGTTGTCGTTGGTGGTGCGGCCGCTCAGAATCACCTTGGCGTCGTAGCCCAGCTCCTTGGCCTTGTAGGTCAGGTAGTAAGGGTCCACGCCGATGCAGTGGCCGCCCACCAGGCCGGGCGAAAACTTCAGGAAGTTCCACTTGGTGCCGGCGGCTTCCAGCACCTCGTAGGTGTTGATGCTCATGCGGTCGAAAATCATCGACAGCTCATTCATCAGGGCGATGTTGACGTCGCGCTGGGTGTTTTCGATGATTTTGGCGGCTTCGGCTACCCGAATGCTGCTGGCCCGGTGCACGCCGGCTTTCACCACCAGCTCATACACTTTGGCAATGGTGTCGAGGCTTTCGTCGTCGCAGCCGGCCACCACTTTCACAATGCTGGTGAGGGTGTGCTCCTTATCGCCGGGATTGATGCGCTCGGGCGAGTAGCCCACTTTGAAGTCGACCGGAAATTTCAGGCCCGACAGGCGCTCCATCACCGGAATGCAGTCTTCCTCGGTGCAGCCGGGGTACACGGTGCTCTCGAATACCACGTAGTCGCCCTTCTTCAGCACCTTGCCCACCGAGCCCGACGCGCCGAGCAGGGGCTTGAGGTCGGGCTGGGCGTGCTCGTCGATGGGCGTGGGCACGGCCACGATGTAGAACTGCGCCTGGCGCAGCACCTCCAGCGAGTCGGTGAAGGTGATGTCGCAGCCCTCGAAAGCTTCTCTGTCGAGCTCGCCGCTGGGGTCGATGCCCTGCTTCATCTGGGCCACGCGGCCGGCGTTGATGTCGAAGCCGATGACTTTGAGCTGCTTCGCAAATTCGAGGGCGATGGGCAGGCCCACGTAGCCGAGGCCGATGACGGCCAGCGTGGCCTCTTTGCGCAATAGTTGGTCGTACACTGCTGGTATGGTGAGGTATGAAGTATAAATTATGAGTTCACCCGGGGCCGTTTGGCCGCGCTTGGTGCCACGGGCCGCACCGACAGCTCGTCGGCGCTTAGCTCATAGTGTTCGCCGCTTTCGGGGCAGGTAGCGTGGCCATTCCTGTCGAAGGCAAGGCGGTGACCGTAGGCGCTCATCCAGCCCTGCGGGCGGGCCGGCGTGCCATATACGAGGGCGTAGGCCGGCACGTCGTGCGTGACCACGCTGCCCGCTCCCACAAAGGCGTAGCGCCCCAGCCGGGTGCCGCACACGATGGTGGCATTGGCCCCAATGGTGACGCCCTGCTCCAGATAGGTGGTTTGGTACTGGCCGGGGCCTTTGCGGGGCACGGCGCTGCGCGGGTTCTTCACGTTGGTGAACACCACCGAGGGGCCCAGAAAAACGTCGTCTTCGCACACCACGCCGCCGTAGAGGCTCACGTTGTTCTGCACCTTCACATTGCGGCCCAGGGTCACGCCGTCGGCCACGAATACGTTCTGGCCCAGGTTACAGTCGTCGCCAATTTCCGCGCCGGCACAAATGTGGCAGAAGTGCCAGATGCGGCTGCCCCGGCCTATCTGGCAGCCCTCGTCGAGGACGGCCGTGGGATGGGCATAGAAATCGGAGGTAGCGTGGGGCATTCGGAGCGCAGGGAGGTTTCGGCCCGCAAAGGTAAGGGAGGCAGCGGGGTTATGAGAACCGGCGGGTACGGCCGCTGTATTTTTGGACAAACCCATTGGCCTTTGGGTGGTAGAATGCGCTGCTGCGGGCTGGGCTGCAACGGGGCCCGGCCGCGCAGCTGCCATTACCAATGCATTACCAATTGCTGCATGGACTGCCGAATGCGCGCCTGCTATTCGGTCACAGGCATCGCATCGAAATAAAAGAACGACTTTCCGGGAGCTTGGAACAACAGCCGCCGGGTGGTATGCCGCAGGTAGCCGCCGCGCACCAGTTGCCACTGGCTGAAGGGCACGGATAGCACATCGGCGTATTCGGATAGCACCAGCTGCACCAGCTGGTGGTTGTCGTAGCGCTCGGTCAGCACTTTGCGGTGGCGGGCATCGTAATACACCACTTTTTCCAGCTCGGTACCGAAGCGCCGCCTGATGATTTGGTCTTTGACAATGCCCCCGCCCGCCGTGCTCTTGATGCCCGCGTAGTCAACGGTCATGCTCGGCGGGGCCGCAAAGCCGCGCACCCGGCGGCGGGAGCTATTGAGGCCGCTTTTCGTGGCCTTGAAAAACCGCAGGCGGCTCTCGGCCTGCAGGTGCACGCCCTCTGCCAGGCGCAGCAGCGAATCGTGAGCCGCCGCGTAGCGCGCCCGTTGGGCGGCTACTTCAGCGGGGGCGGGCTCGACAGTGGTCATTACCTGGGCCTGCAAAGCAGTAGGCTGGGCGTGGGCTGCGAAGCGGGCACCCAGCAGCAGGCCTAGCCCCGTGCAGCAGCGGAAAAACGATTTCATCTAATAAAGAAGGAGGAAAGGAAAGCGAGGGCGCAAGATATTACCGCCGCCGCATGGCGCACCACACCCACCCCAGCAGCGGCAGCTGCAAGGGCAGCCGCCCCCAGGCTACCCAGCCGGGGATGTGCAGCTGCTCGTGGATAAGGGCCATGTAAACATTGGCCGGAAACACTGCCACCAGCAGCGCCACCAGGCCCCAGCCGGCCAGCCGACGAGTGCGGGCCGGCAGCAGCCCCAGCCCGCCCAGTATTTCGAATGCGCCACTCACATACACCAATGCCAGCGGGGCCGGCAGCACCGGCGGCATAATGGCCAGGTAGGTAGCCGGATGCACGAAATGCCAGATGCCGGCCCCCACAAACAGCAGGGCCAGGGCATAGCGGCTGAGGAGGCGAAGCGTCATAGCCGGGTAAAAGTGCGATGTAAAAACCGCTGTCGAGTAGCCGGGTGGTTTGCTGCGTTCGGTAATGCCAAAATCTTTCCCCGGCAGGAGTGGTTATTCCTTCCCTCATCAGCCCCCACGGGCTGCCGTGCGCCTTGCCCCATCCCGCGCAGGGGCCGTACTTTTGTAGCATTCACTCAAAACTCCCACCACCCCATGCAAACCGCCACTTCCTCGAATATTTATCAGCTCTCCGAAGAGCAGCTTGCCGTGCGCGATGCCGCCCGCGACTTTGCCCAGTCTGAGCTGTGGGCCGGCGTTATCGAGCGCGACGAGCACCAGAAATTCCCCGCCGAGCAAATCAAGAAAATGGCCGAGCTCGGTTTCATGGGCATGATGGTAAGCCCCGAGTACGGCGGCTCCGGCCTCGACACCGTGAGCTACGTGCTGGCCATGGAGGAAATCTCGAAGGTGGATGCCTCGTGCTCGGTTATTATGAGCGTAAACAACTCGCTCGTGTGCTGGGGCCTGGAGAAGTACGGCACCGAAGAGCAGAAGCAGAAGTACCTGCCGCGTCTGTGCTCCGGCGAAATCATCGGTGCCTTCGCCCTCTCGGAGCCCGAAGCCGGCTCCGATGCCACCAGCCAGCGCACCACCGCCGAAGACATGGGCGACCACTACCTCCTCAACGGCACCAAGAACTGGATTACCAACGGCACCACCGCCTCGGTCTTCCTCGTCATTGCCCAAACCAACCCCGAGCTGAAGTCGCGCGGCATCAACGTCCTCATCGTGGACAAGGACACGCCCGGCTTCATCCAGGGCCCCAAGGAGAACAAGCTCGGCATTCGCGGCTCCGATACCTGCTCGCTCATGTTCACCGACGTGAAGGTGCCCAAGGAAAACCGCATCGGGGCCGACGGCTTCGGCTTCAAGTTCGCCATGCAGGTGCTGGCCGGCGGCCGCATCGGCATTGCCTCGCAGGCCCTCGGCATTGCCTCGGGCGCACTGGAGCTGAGCCTGAAATACGCCAAGGAGCGCAAGGCCTTTGGCGTGCCCATTGCCCAGCACCAGGCCATTCAGTTTAAGCTGGCCGACATGGCCACCAACATCGATGCCGCCCGCCTGCTCTGCCTGCAAGCCGCTGCCGATAAGGACAATGGCGCCGACTACGCCAAGTCGGGTGCCATGGCGAAATTGTTCGCTTCGAAGGTTGCAATGGATTCCGCCGTGGAGGCCGTTCAGATTCACGGCGGCTACGGCTTTGTGAAGGAATACCACGTCGAGCGCCTGATGCGCGATGCCAAGATTACCCAGATTTACGAGGGTACTTCGGAGATTCAGAAAATTGTGATTTCTCGGGAAATCCTGAAATAGAGGCAGAATTGCCTAAAATTCAGATTCATTGCACAAAACCCAGCCGGCTTTCGGCTGGGTTTCTTGTTTTTGTGAATTTCAAGCTGTTATATTGCACTGCGATTGCTGCTGCTGGTTTGCAATTGCGCCTCCCACCGGTCGTTTTAGTTAGATAAATTATGGAAGATTACAATAAAGTTATCGAGTCGCTAGGGGTTCGATATATCAAGGCGAAGAACCTGGTGCTGCACCAGCCCTTCACTGTGCGCAATTCTTATGACGTAGGCAATAACCTGATTCTGCTACACAAAGGCCACCTCACTTTTGGCGAGGAAGAACTGGTAGTGGAAGAAGGCGAGATGCTGTTTATTCCCGGTGGCCGGCCCACGCGGGTGAGCTACGGCGTGGACCAGAAAAACCGCGTCATTACCAACGATGACCTGATTTCGAACAAGGACAAATTCTTCACTTCCAACGACAACCTCGACCTGATTGGTGAGGCCCCCGAAAGCCACAGCTTCGTGAGCTTCGAGGCCAAGGTATTCGACTCGGTGAACTTCTTCGCCTCGCTCGACGTGCCGGCCTTCCTCATCTCGGGCCAAAGCAAGCTGGCCAACCTCGTGATTAAGGTGGTGGAAGAGAGCATGCAGGACCTGCCCGGCCGCGAGCGCCTCATCAACATTTACACCGAAAACATTGTGGTGGAAGTGGTGCGCTACGTGCTGCGCAACAACATGTTTGTGGAGCAGCTGGCCACCAACAGCACCTACTTCAAAGACCCCCGCCTCATCGACCTGTTCAACTACATCAAGGAGAACCTGGGTGGCGACCTGTCGAACAAAGTCCTGAGTGGCGTAGCCAACGTGAGCGAGGACTACGTGGGCCAGTATTTCAAAATGCTGACCAACATCAACCCGCAGGACTACATCGAATACCAGCGCATGGAGCGTGCCGTGTTCCTGCTGCGCACCACCAAGAAAAGCATCCGCGACATCGGCAAGGAAGTGGGCTACAAAGACACCGCCTATTTCTGCCGTCGCTTCAAGATGATGTTCGGCATCCCGGCCGGCAAGATGCGCCGCCGCGAGTCGGCCATGAACATCTAAGCATTATCATTATCAGTTAGTAATTAGTGTTTTAGCAATTGCAGTCCGATTGACGTTTGCGCTATAAACCGGTTAAAAAGAGAGGTCCCGCTTCAACCTGAAGCGGGACCTCTCTTTTTATGATAACGGCGGGCTATTCAATGGTGCGGAAGCCGTCGTCTTTCGAGCGGAAGCTGTTGCTGGAATGCTGCTGGCCGTGGTCGGTGCTGGCCGAGGCCCCACCGTAGCTGCTGTCGCTCCGGCCGCTGCCCGACTGAATGCCGGTGTTGGCTGCTTTGGTAGAGCTGGCGTCGCTGCCGTAACTGCCGCTGCTGCCGTAGCGGCTGCCGCCGTTGCCGTAGGGGGCGCCGCTGTCGGAGCGGCCGCTGCCGGCTTCGGGGCGGCGGCTGGTGCTGGCATCGGGGGCCTGGTAGCCGTAGCTGCGGCGGCCGTAGCTGCCGGCATCGCGCTGGCGGCCGTAGTTATAGGGGCTGCTTTCGGAGGAAGAAGACTTGCCTTTGCGGGTGGCCAGCCAGCCTATGCCGGCCGCCAGGATGGCACCGCCCACCACTTTCTGGGTGGTGCTGAGGCCGTTTACCTTGTCGAGGGCGCGGTTGCCGAGGTCCTTGATGGACTGGGGCAGCTGGTTTACGCTGTTGAGCACGCCGGAATCCTCAATCCACTGCTTGCCGCTGTTCAAAGCGGTGTCGAGCAGGGTGCCTTCCTGGGCGTTGGTTTGCTGGCCTTCGCCCTGGCGATTAGCCCCGGCGTTGGCCGTGGTCTGATGCTGAGCATCGGGCGTGGCCGCCGTGCTCTGGGCGCTGGGCATGGGGGCCGATTTGCGCGAGGTGGCCGAAGCACCGCTCGCCGTGCTGGCAGCGGCCGATGGATTGGAATTGGGCGAAGTACGGTCGGAACTGGCGGTGTTCGGCGTGCCGGGCTGGTCTTGCTGGTTATCCATGACTATGAGTGGGAAAGGGAATGGAAAGAAAGGGTGTGAGCCCCGCGCCACGTTGGGCCGGGCGTGGGGATTATTCGTAATCAGCAGCCGGGAAGTTGCAATTGGGCGGCTTTATTTTGGAGGTTGGCGGGCGGTGACGGCTCAGGCTTTGGGCTGGGCGTGGCGTGGCAGCGGGCGCAATACGTGGGCGGGGTCGGCCAGTACCACGCGGCGGGCTTCCTCGCGGGCTTCTACCTCATACTTATTGGCATAGTAGCCCACGCGGGCCGACTCGACGAGGTATTTCCAAAGAAAGGGGAGCAGGCCGTGCTCCTTATACTGGCGCAGGTGCACGGCTTCGTGGGCTACCCATTCGGCATCGGCCAGGAATTCTTCGCGGGTGGCCCCGCTCAGGTGCACCGTCTGGCCCACCACCATGGCCACGCGCTGCGCCTTCAGCACGCGCCGGGCAATGAAGGCAAGCGGGGAATTGGTCAAGGTCTGGAGCTTTTGCATAGAAGCAGGATATGGGAATATTTGAGCGGCGCATTTACGAAGTAGAAACGCAGATGGTTGCAAGTGATAAAGATAATATTTTGTGAAATAATATTGCTTATAAAAGAAAATTTGGTTTTTTTCAAGAAAAAGTGCCGGAGTTATGGAAAGTTTATCCTAGCTTTACCCAGCGACCTATTCTATAGCCAATAGAAATTATTGGGTACGCCGTTGATTTCTCACTTCCTCACTCGGCTCTCACCAGCCTTGCCTATCGCCTAAGAAAGCTACTATCCCGGCGCTTCCTTGCCATTTAGGAATCCGGTTTTTTGCCCCCTAACCCTCTAACGACGGACAATGAAAAACAGCCTCCTGTATTGCCTCGCCGCTGGTTCGCTAGCCCTCTCCTTCTTCTTTGAACGCGCCCCCGATGCTTCGGCCACGGCCCGTGCCACCTCGGCACCGGTCGTAGCCGAAGCATCGCTGCTTCCGGCCCTGACGATGGGAGAACCCGCTACCGAGCTGCTCGCGCCCGGCAACCCAGCGGTAGCGCCGCCCACCACCAAGCCCACGCCGGCCGAGCTGGCCGCCTCGCGCGACTCGCTCACCTATCACTACTACGCCCAGACCCTGGGCCTGCACCTGGCCTTCAACGAGAATAAGGACCTGCTGCGTACGGTAACGGACTGGATTGGTGCTCCTTACAGCTACGGCAGCAACTCGCGCCGCGGCACCGACTGCTCGGGCTTCGTAACCCGCGTGTTCCGGGAAGTGTACGGCATCAACCTGATTCATTCGTCGCGGGCCATGTTCAGCACCACCAAGCGCGTGGCCAAGGCGGAGATGCAGACCGGCGACCTGGTGTTTTTCCGTCGGGGCAAGGGCCCGATTTACCACGTGGGCATTTACCTGAAGGACGGCAAGTTTGCCCACTCGGCCACCAATGGCGGCGTGATGGTGAGCTCGCTCAACCAGCCCTACTACCACCGCAACTTCTACGCTGCCGGCCGGGTGCGCGCTGCCGCTGAGGCCGATGCCGTGGCCGTGGAAGAAGCAGTGGCCGTAGCCGCCGAATAAGCTCTCCCCCCTGAAAAAAGAACGAGGCGAAACGCCCGGCCCCACGGCCGGGCGTTTTTTTTGGTGCGTTCGCCTGGCAGGCGTTGCCACTCGCGGAATATTCACGGGTTATTCACTAATAAATTCAATACTTGAATTAAACCCGCAAAGGCTTTGCCGGTCTAGCCTAAACCCTTGGGCCAGAAGGAGAAGTTGGGCAGAAAAAAGGGCTTCAACGAGTTGCTTTTGATTCAATACTTACGCGCCTGCCCATGAATCGTAGAAATTTCCTCCAGCGAAACGCGGCCGTTCTGAGTGCGCCGGCAGCGGTGGCCCGGCCGGCTGCCGCCCAAGCCCAACAGGAGCCGCCCGAAACCATCAGCCGCTACGCCAACACGAAGCTGCCCACCGGCCTGGCCCGCACCACCACCACGCTGGCGCCCTACACCGGCACCTGGGGCTACGCGCAGGCGGCGCACCTGCTGCGCCGCACGCTGTTCGGGCCCACGCGGGCCGAGATTCTGGCGGCGGCGGGCTCCAGCCTGACGGCGGTGCTCAACGGCCTGCTCACGGCTCCGGCCACTGCGCCCGCCCCGCCCCTGAACGTGTCGGCCACCGATACCAGCGTGCCGATTGGTACGACCTGGACCAACCAGGTATTCGACCAGAACTTTGAGGGCGTGCGCCGGGCTTCGCTGCGCGACTGGTGGCTGGGCCTGCAGCTGAACCAGGGCACCACGCTGGTGGAGAAGATGACGCTGTTCTGGCACAACCACTTTGTGGTGGAATTCGGCGACATCAACGACGCGCGGATGGGCTACGAGTACGTGCGCCTGCTGCGCCAGCACGCGCTGGGCAACTTCAAACAGCTGGCCAAGGACGTGACCGTGACGCCCGCCATGCTGCGTTACCTCAACGGCAACCAGAGCATAACCGGCGCGCCGAACGAGAACTACGGCCGCGAACTGCTGGAGCTGTTCACGGTGGGCAAGGGGCCGCTGATTGGCACCGGCAACTACACCAACTACACCGAGGCCGACGTGCAGGCCGCCGCCAAAGTCCTCACCGGCTGGCGCGATTTGAACACGCCGCCCGTGAGCAGCTACTTCACGGCCAGCCGCCACGATGCCACCACCAAGGTGTTTTCGTCGGCTTTTGGCGGGGCCAGCATTGCCAATAGCGGCGCCACGGAGTACCAGAGCCTCATCAACCTGATTTTCCAGCAGGCCGAGACGGCGCGCTTCATCGTGCGCAAGCTCTATCGCTTTTTTGTGTATTACCTGATTGATGCACAGGTCGAAACCGACATCATTCAGCCGCTGGCTACGCTGCTGATTCAGAACAGCTACGACGTGGTGCCGGTGCTGCGCACGATGCTCAGCTCCGAGCATTTCTTCGATGCGCTCAACGTGGGCTGCCTCATCAAGAGCCCGCTCGATTTTACGGTGGGCATGTTCCGGCAGATGCAGGTGGTGTTTCCGACGGCGGCGGCCAACCTGGCGGGCCAGTACGTGATGTGGGACTACGTGAACGGCTTGGCCAGCGTGCAGCAGCAAACCCTGGGCGACCCGCCGAACGTGGCCGGCTGGGCCGCCTACTACCAGACGCCGCAGTTCCACGAGCTTTGGATAAACGCCGTGACGCTGCCGCGCCGCAACCAGGTAACGGACCTGTTCATCAGCACAGGCTATACGCGCAGCGGGCTCAACATCAAGATTGACGTGCTGGCGCTGGTGCAGTCGTTCCCGGCCGCCACGGCGTCGGACTGCAACCTGCTCATCGACGAGTTTGTGCAGCTGATGCTGCCGATTACGCTCACGGCCAACCAGCTGACGTTTCTGAAAAACACGCTGCTGCCCGGCCTGCCCGACTTTGAATGGACCGTGGAGTGGCAGCAGTACCTGGCCGCCCCCACCAACACGGCCAAGAAAGCTGCCGTGACCACCAAGCTCCAGGCCATGCTGCGCGCCCTGATGGGCCTGGCGGAGTATCATTTGTCCTAACGCCAACCGCCTCAACCATGAAACGTCGCGAATTTCTACAGACTACGGCTGCGGCCTCCGTTGGTACTGCTTTTTTGAGTGGGCTGCCCATTGGGGCCTATGGGTATTCGCCGCAGCTGGCGGCGCTTACCAATGCCACTACGCAGTCGGACAAGGTGCTGGTCATCATTCAGCTGCAGGGCGGCAATGACGGGCTGAACATGATAATTCCGCTGGACCAGTACCCGGCCCTGATGGCGGCGCGCGGCAACATTGCCCTACCCCAGAACCAGGTGCTGGGCCTCACCACCAACACGGGGATTCACCCGGCCATGGCCTCGCTGCAGAACCTGTTTCAGAATGGCAAGCTGGGCGTGGTGCAGAGCGTGGGCTACCCCAACCCCAACTTCTCGCACTTCCGGGCCACCGATATCTGGACGTCCGGCTCGGCCTCGAACGTGACCTGGACCACCGGCTGGGCCGGCCGCTACCTCGACGGCGAATACGCGGGCTACCCCACCGGCTACCCCAACGCGCAGAACCCCGACCCGCTGGCCATCAGCATCGGCTCGGTGGTGAGCAACTGCGCGCAGGGGCCCAGCGTGAACATGGGCATGGCCATTGCCAGCACGTCGTCTTTCTATCAATTGCTGAGCGGCGGGGTGGACGTGGCCCCCAATACGCCGGCCGGCCACGAGCTCACGTTCATCCGGCAGGTGGTGAGCCAGACGCAGGTGTACACCACGGCCATTCAGGCGGCGGCCGGGCGCGCCCAGAACCTGTCGCCGCTCTACCCCACGGTGGGCCAGAACTCGCTGGCCGACCAGCTCAGAATAGTGGCCCAGCTGATATCGGGCGGCCTGCAGACGCGCATCTACGTGTGCACGCTGGGCGGTTTCGATACCCACACGCTGCAGGTGCCGGCCACCGGCAGCACCACCACCGGCACCCACGCCACGCTGCTGGGCAAGATTGCCGAGGCGGTGAACGCCTTCCAGGACGACCTGCAGCGGCACAATGTGCAGGACCGGGTGGTGGGCATGACGTTTTCGGAGTTTGGCCGGCGCATCAAGGCCAATTCGGGCTTCGGCACCGACCACGGCGCGGCGGCCCCGCTGCTGGTGTTTGGCTCGCGGGTAAACCCCATCGTGCACGGCCCCAACCCCACGCTGCCCGCCAATGCCGGCGTAAACGACAACGTGGCCATGCAGTTCGACTTCCGCAGCATCTACACCAGCATTCTCAAAGACCTGTTTCAGGTGACGCCGGCCACGCTCACGCAGTTGTTTGGCCAGAGCTTTCCCTACGTGCCGGTGCTGCGGCCCGGCACCGTCACGGCCACCGGCACGGCCGCCGAAGTGGCCGAGTTCACGGTGTACCCCAACCCGGTGGCGCGCGACGGCCGCACCACTGTGGCCTACGAAAGCGCCGGCGGCCACGTGCAGGTGGTGCTGCTCGATGCGCTGGGCCGCGAGGTGCGCCGCGCCGTGGACCAGGTGCTGGCCCATGGCCCGCAGTTCCTGCCCGTGGACCTGAGCGGCCTGGCCGCCGGGGCCTACTACTGCCAGGTGCGCGAGGCCCGGCGCACGGGCTCGCGCCTGGTGGTGGTGGAGTAAGCGGGGGCCGGCGTGCGGAAATAACCGGCGGCCGGTTGCGCTGGCTGCTGCGCGGCGGGCGGGCCGGGTGGCCGGTTATTTTGCGTTTATATAGGAAAAAGGCAGCCCGGTCGCGGCCTTTTGCGTAGAGGCTTTTCGAGGCGGCTGCCTCTTCCACTTTCACCTCCTCGTTTCAATACTTCTCCTTCTTTATGGAAGCGCAAATCGAAAAACAACTCGAAAAAATTCTCCCCGAAGACCTCGCCCGTACGTTTGAAAGCGCCTACCACGTGTTTCAGGGCCAGAACGAACACATCGACGACCTGCTGAAAAACGGCGGGGTGCTGCTGCGCAAAGCCTCGCAGCGCTTCACGCCGACGCAGATGATACTCGGCATTGCGGCCATTGCCGCCGTGGCCGTGGTGCTCATCAACCGCGCTACCGACGACAACTAAGCACTTGCCGACGCACAACAAAAAAGCGGCTCCCCAATCATCGGGGAGCCGCTTTTTTGTTGTGCGTCGGCTGCTGCTGCCGCTTACCGGATTTCGACCACTACCGGCACGGCCAGGCGCACCGCCACCGGCTGGCCCCGGTGCTGGCCCGGCGTGAAGCGCGGCAGGCGCAACGCCGCCGCCAGGATGGCCTCGTCCATCTCGGGGCCGATGGATTGCAGCATGACCGGCCGGGTCACGCGGCCATCGGGCTCTACCACGAAGCTGACCTGGCCGGTGCCGTTGGCAATGCGCTCGGGGTAGGCAATCAGCTCCTGCAAGGCCGACTGCACAGCCGTGGGGCCGCTGCGGCCGGGCAGTTCCGGCATCTGCTCTACCTGGCTATACACCTGGTTTTCGGGCACGGGGGCGGGGGTGCCGGCGGGCGGCGGGGGCGGGCTGAACCACACGTTCACGGCCTGGGCCACGGCCACGGGCTGGTCGTCGTAGCCCAGCGCGGGCTGCCAGCGCGGGAAGCTGCGCACGAGGCGCAAGGCCTCATCATCGCAGGGCGGGCAGAGGGAGCTCACGATTTCGGTGGCCCCGAGGCGGCCGTCGGCCTTGAGCACGAAGCGGACGGTGACGCGGCCTTTGAGGTCGCGCAGCTTCACTTCGTCGGGCGTCACCTTGTTCTTTTGGAGGTATTGCTCCAGGCCGGCATCGCCGCCGGGGAACTGTGCCTGCCGGCTTACCTCGGTGGTGGCATAGACGTGGCGCGGCGACAGAAACATGACCGGCACGGTGAGCAGCACGGCCACCGGCTGGCCCTGGTAACGGGCGGGCAGCAGGCGCGGCATCTTCTTCACCGCGGCCAGGGCGGCGGCATCGCAGGCCGGGCTGAGGCTTTGGATGACGGTGGCCTGCCGGCCTACGCCGCTCACGCCCACCACCACGCGCACGAACACGCGACCTTCGGTGCGGCCCTCGCGCACTTCCAGGGGCAGCTTCAGCTGCTGCTGCACGGCTTTGGCCAGGGCCAGGTTGCCACCGCCGGTGGGCAGGGTGGGCAGCTGGTCCACGTAGTTGAAAATCTGGGTGGTGTCGGTGGCGTATTGGTCGTAGCGCTGGGCGCGGGCGGGGCGGGCCAGGCTAAGGAGCCACAGCAGGCACAGCAGCTGCCACCGCCGCTGGCGGCGCGGGCAATGAGGCAGAAGGGGGGAAGAGGCCATGGCGCAAATGTAGGTTGGTGCCTAATTGTGTCGCAACGGCGAGTCGCGGTTAACGGCTAACGGTATTTGGGGCATTAAGAAATTGTGCTCAAGTCAGCGCTGAAAAGTCCTTTTATACTGCATAGCCGTGAACTATTCCAAGCGGTTGGCGCGAGAAAAGCTACCGGTTACCATACACAATACGTAAGTCTGATTTGCAAACTTATTTATTTGCGTTGTGCCAGAAATTAGCCTACGTTTGACAAGCGCTGGCACTCCATTGCTAAGCATTGCGGCATCTCGGATTTTACCCATCCTCAGCCATGAATCAATTGATTGCTCTTCGTAGCAACATAGCCCAACGTCTGGGCTCCGTCGCAACGGCTTCGCCTTATCAAAAGGCCATGCCATCAATACCATATTCCAGTTGGTGAACAGGGGCCAGTTGCCTTCAGGGCCTTTGGAAGAATATGGCCTACAATTCATCGACCACACCCTCTTCATCGCCACCAACAGCTTCAGCGCGGTCCTACACCTGCTTTTTGCTTCACTTCTTTTCCCTTGCGCGCATGAACAAGCTCCTGCTCCTCGTTGCCCTGGCCCTGCTCGCGCCGGGCGGCTGCAAAACCAAGGACCCTACGCCCGACCCGCCGAAAGACCCGCTCAGCCTGCTGCCCCCCGAAACCGAGACTGGGGCCGGCACCTTCGGCTGCCTGATTAATGGGCAGGCCTACATAGCATCTACCTCCATATCAGCCAATGGGGATTGGCAATCAACTACCAAATTGGCTATTGGCAGCACAATGAGCTTAAACGGAGCAGCAGCAGGAAGCACAATTACAATCCTTGCCGCATTAAATGGAGCATTACAGGACAATCAAAACTTTTCCATTATTTCTTCCGCAACACCGTTTCCTGTTTTTACGCCAGGCATAAACCAGTTTTATACACACGTAGCTGCTATCCCATGCATTTATGATGGAGACTATTTTAAGTCTGGGCAAATTCAGTTGCTGCATTTCGATGGTGTGCGACGGATAGCCTCGGGCAGGTTTGCTTTTAAACTTTATGGACCTAGCGGCTGCGACGCCTTGCGCGTGACCAACGGCCGCTTCGACGTCAAATTCTGATACTGCCTTCCGCCATGAACCACTTCCGCAAACCCCTCCTATACCTGTGCCTGCTCACCCTCACGCAGTGCACCAAGTGCAAGCAGACTGACCCCACGCCCGACCCGCCGAAAGACCCGCTGAGCCTGCTGCCGCCCGAAACCCAGAACGGGGCCGGCACTTTCGGCTGCCTTGTCAATGGGCAGGCGATGAGTGTCAACAGCGCATTTTTAATATCGGGTGATTGGTCATGTAATAGTTGTTTAACTATTGCGAGTCAATCTTCCGCTACCCAATCAGAGTATGGCATAAGCTTGTTACTAGCTGGCGCATTACAGAACAATCAAGGGTTTACTCTGGCTAGATATAGTAGAACGATTGATTTTTCATTGAATCAATTCTCAGCAACGGCTAACGTCAAAGGCTGTTATTATTCAGGCAATTTTACCAAAACAGGGCAAGTACAATTAGTCAAGTTCGACCCGGTGGCGCGCGTCGCCTCGGGCCGGTTCGCCTTCACGCTCTACGAGCCCGGCGGCTGCGACACCTTGCGCGTGACCAACGGCCGTTTCGACGTCAAGTTCTAACACTTCTTTTTTCTCACTCACCCCCTTTCCCTTTGCGCATGAAAAAGCTTCTACTATTTCTTTTACTTGCCGGCTGGGCACATGCTGGCCTGGCCCAGCGCAGCGGCGCGACGACCAACGCCCTGCCCGGTGGCGGGGGCGGGGGCACCACGCCGCCGGCCCGCTGGACGCAGCACATCGACTCGGTTTTCTACTACATCGACCGGTCCCCGGTGAGCACGGGCCTGCTGACCAACTACGGCTTCGCGTTCAAAAACTACAACCTATTCTAGGGCACGTCCCTCACCCAGGGCAACCTGCTGCAGAACCTGGGCGAGTGGCGGCTGCTCTACGGGGCCATGCAAACCAGTGTCTTCAATGCCAACGCCACCTTGCCCACGCTGGCGGCGGCCAACATCCGCATCGCGCAAGCCCAACTGTCGGCTCCCGACGCGGTACCCATCGCCACGTTGCTGACGCGCTACGAGCGGTTCCGCGACGACGCTGGCACGGCCGGGCTGGTCACCGTCAGCAACGGACAGTTGCACGATGCCCCCAACCGGCCCCGCTCACCCTACGAGCAGCGCACGTTGGTTACGCTCTGCCCCCTGAGTAGTAAAGTGGCCACGCACAGCCCGCAATTTGTGTTTCCGGCCAAGCTCCTGTTCACCAACGCCGCTCCCACCATCAATACCCTGGAGTTTGATGCCGGCGAAGGCCAGGGCTACCGCACCGCCACCTGGGACCAGCCCCTCAGTGTTACCTATCCCACCGATGGCACCTATGCCCTGCGCTTCCGCCTGACCTGCGCCGATGGTTCGGTACTGCTCAGCCAGGCCCGTCTCGATGTGAGCCAGCCAGCGGCAGCCCGGTATGCATATGAGTATCCAAACACGCCCAATCCCGACGTGGTGACGCGCAAGAGCACCGACCTATTCACCGATACCCGTTCTTATACCGACCCCAACGGGGGCGTACTCAGTACCTACGCGGCTACTGGTAAAATCACCGTTGCCTATGCTGCTGGCAATACCAGCAGAACAATCCAAAAACCTTTAATAGTAGTGGAAGGATATGATGCAAGTAGAACAGTTAATACGCAAGGGGTTGTTCGGCAGGCGGACTATGATTATAATTCGTTTGCATTTGGCCGTGTCTTTGGAGGAATAAATATTAACTACATAGATGCTGCCACAGGGCTTAACGTCAATTTTAATAACCAACTCAGCGAAGTAGGGCAGTACGACCTTATCTTCCTGAACTTCGACAACGGCACCGATTTCATTCAGCGCAATGCCTACCTGCTGGAGCGGGTGATACAATGGGTGAATGACAACAAAGTGGTACCGCCAGGCCAGACCCAGAAAGAGAAAAACATTGTGCTGGGCATGAGCATGGGCGGCCTCGTAGCCCGCTACGCCCTGCGCGACATGGAGCTGCGGCAAAACAGCGGCCTGGCCAGCTTCAGCCACGATGCCAAACTCTACATCTCGCACGAGGCCCCGCACCAGGGGGCCAACGTGCCGCTGGGCTTTCAGTACCTGGTGAAGGGAGCCGCCAGCATTTCGCTGGTGCCCAGCCTTACCGCCAGCGACCTGAACCCCGCCCTGGCCGCCTTCGTCAACCTGCTGGGCCAGCCCGCCACGCGCCAGCTCCTGATTTACCAGACTACCGCCGCCGACAACGCCGCCCACGCCGCCTGGCTGAACGAGTACAACCAGATGGGCTACCCGCAGCAGTGCCGCAACGTGGCCACCAGCGACGGCTCGGAATGCGGCCGAACGCAAGCTTTTGCGCCGTATGCCGAGCTGGTAAACATTCAGGGCAGCGGCCTGCTGGATGACAGCTACAACAATTACGCTAATGCCGGCACCTTGGCGCTGGGCGCTACCGTCGGGTTTGCGCTGCTGCCGGCTTTTGGCCCGGCCGCGCCGTTTGCCGGCGTACTGGCCGGCCTTATTTTTTCCTTTGGCAACTACGAAGGAACTGCCGACTTCGTGGTCAATGCTTTGCCCAACCAGCAGCAGCTTCGTATCTACCACGGCAAGGTGGTTATCTGCAAGGAAGTTCTATTCGGTGCTTTCTCTACTTGTCTAGTCGACTACGCCGAAGACCGCAGCTCGGAGGCCACCATGCTGGCTTATGACAGTGCGCCGGGCGGTATCTACGATATTACACAAATTGGCGGGGATATCATTGGGCAAATTGGCACTGCTTTCCCCATTCCCCTCTACCGCATCATGGTGCAACCCACGTTCTGCTTCGTTCCCACCACCAGTGCCCTCGACATTGGCGGCGGCACCACCGCCCTGGGGCCGCAAAACCTGACGGCTTCTTACTCCGGTGCCGCGCCCCCGGCAGCGCCGTTCAACACGCCCTTCGCCAACTTCATCACGGCCAGTCGTGAAAACCAAACCCACATTCTCTGGAATGGCCTGAACAGCAAATGGGCCTTTCAGGAGATGCAGGGCGCGCCGCAGGTATTCAACTGCCAGGCGTTTTGCCAGATGGTGCCCGTTATCAGTGGCGACGCCGCGATATGCACTGGCGAAACCAAAACCTATTCGGTGAATGCGCCTACTGGTGCCACGGTGCAATGGAATGTCTTTGGCCCTGTTTCCTATACTACCTCTGGCAACACGATTACGGTGACCAGTGCCACAGGCGGTACCAATGACCGCCTGACGTTAACGCCGACCATCAGCAGCGAATGCGGCCAGTTCACCGTGCCGAGCCGGTCCATTGCCCTTGGGGCACCGCTCTACACCGAGCTTATCGGCCCCACAACGGTTGATTGCAGCGACCCGCAGGAAGTGTACCGCATCACGCCCTTCTACGCCGACCAGAACTACAGCAACATCAGCATTACCGGGCCGGCTTCGCTCAAGCCGCTGGGCTACAACCATTCGGGTGAGTTTGGGCTCATCTTCAACGGGCCGGGGCAGGTGTATGTGACTATGGACATTCATAATGATTGCGGCGATAGTCAGGCCATGCTCTACGTAACGGTGCAAGACTGTCCCGCCCGCAAGGCCACTGTTACCCTCTACCCCAACCCGGCCCGCGAAACCGTGGACGTGCACATAGAAAATGCTAGCGCCGCCACGCCCTTCACCGTGCGCCTCTTCGATGGCTACGGGCGCGCCTGCGCCGAGCAAACCAGCCGGGGCGAGGCCACGCTGCGTCTGAATACCGAGAAGCTGCCGGCTGGGCTCTACTTCGTGCACCTGCTGCAAGGCGGCAAGGTGGTGAAGCGCGAGCAGCTGCAAATAGGAGAATAGCGGTACCGTTTTGCTTACATTTACCAGCACAGGCGGGCGGCCGGGCCTTTCGGGGCCGGGCCGTCCGCTTTTTTCTCTCCCATCTTTTTCATTTTACCCCCCATTTACCCCTGAAACAAGGCAACCGCATTTCCGAAACCCTCTCCCTCGCCGACGCCAAAAAAGTCGTCGACCTGCTGCGCCAGGCCCAGGCCCTGCTGCCCTTCCTCATCACCCTGCTGCCCTTCCTCATCACCCTGCAGCCCGGGGAAAGCCGGAGCCTGCGCAACATTGGCTTCGATGGGGTGCCCTTCGCCCAGGCCGCCCTCGATGCCGTGCGCGCCGACCAAAGCTTCACCCGCCGCAGCTTCGACCTGCCCGAGTTTGAGAAAGACGTGGCCCTGCTCGATAGCCTGCGCGGCATTCTGGCCGTGCTCGGGCCCCTGGCCCAGAAAGTGAACGACACCTACCGCCTGGCCGGGGCCGACGTGATGGTGACCGCCGACGACGTGTACGAAGACCTGCGTCACGACAACGGCGAAACCGCCGCCGTGCAAACCGCCCTGCAAACTATGAAAAAGCGCTACGCCCAGCGCCTGGGCGCGGCCAAAAGCCGGCCCACGGCCGGCGGCAGCCGCTAGCCTATGGCTCCGGACCGGTCCCGGGTGGTTCGGAACCGGTCCGAAGTGGTTCCGAACCACTTCAAACAGAAAGAAGCCCCCTCAATAAGTTGAGCGGGGCTTTTTGTTTTGTAGCGCGAACGACAAAGTTTGCGCTACTTCGCTACTTGCCGTCCAGCACGCCGGCGGCCACGGCCCGCTGGGCCGAGGCGCGGTAGGGGTTCAGCGAATCGGCGGCCACGGCGCGGAGTTCGGCCAGGGCGGCGGGCAGCTCCTGGGCCTGCCAGTGGGCCATGCCGAGGTGGTAATGGGCGCGGCGGCCCAGCTCGCCGGCATCGCCCACGCGGCGGAAGTAGAGCTGGGCGGCATCGCCCTGGCCCTCGCGCAGCAGAATGAGGCCGCGCAGGTAAAGCAGGGTATCGGCCCCCACGCTGGCGGGGCTCACGCGGCCCAGCGAGTGCAGGGCGGCCGGGTAGTGGCCCGACTGGTACTGGTCGAGGGCTTCGGCCAGCAGGGGGCGGCTGTGCAGCAGGCCGGTGGTCACGGCGGGGCCGGGGTCGGGCTGGTAGTAGGCCTCCCAGCTGCGGGGCGGCCGGGTGGGCGTGGGGCGCAGAAAGTACCAGGCCGCCACGCCGGCCAGCAACAGCAGCACGCCGCCCACCAGGCTGCGGGTGGTGCTGCGGCGCTGGCGCTGCTGGCCCAGGGTTTCGGCGCGGGCCAGAGCGGTGCCGCGCTCGTCCATGCGGGCATCGAGGGCTTGCAGGCGCAGGCGCAGGGTGTCGTGGCCGGCGGCCCAGCGCAGGTCGGCGGTCAGTTGCTCGTAGGCGGCGTGGGCATCGGCCAGGGTGTCGTCCTGCTCCAGGCGCAGCTCGAAGGCCTCCTGCTCGGCGGGGGGCAGGTGGCCGTCGGCAAAGCTTTCGAGGGCATCGAGGTGCTGGCGCAGGCCGGCAGCGGGCCGGGTGAGGTCCACCAGCTTGCGCAGGCAGCTGTTTTTCTGAATGCGGGCCACCGTGGGGTTGGGGTAGCCCATCTTGCCGCCCAGCTTGGCCAGGTTGTAGCCGTTGAAGTAGAAGTAGGTGAACACCTGCTGGCAGTCGGCCCCCAGCTGGTTGAACTGGGCCAGCAGGTGCTGGCGGCGGCTGGCCTCGGCGGCGGGCAGGGGCACGTTGGCGGGCACCTGGGCGGCCAGGCGCTGCTGGGCCATGCCGTAGAGGTAGGCCCGCAGGTCGTCGGGCATGCGGGTGAGGCGGCCGTCGGCCACCTGGTCGTAGAAGTCGAGCAGGGCATCCTGAAGCAGGCCGTGGGCCTGGGCCGGGGGCAGCTGGTGCTGGCGCTGGGCCCAGCGGGCAAACAGGTGCCGGCTGCGCTGGTAGAAGTCAATCAGCGACTTCTGGTTGCCGACGCGCAGCTGGGTAAGGGATTCGGCAAGGGGCGTGGGCATGGCAGGGAGCAAAGGCAGTAGCAAGTAACGACGGAAACGGGGAATAGGGAAGGAGAGAGCGGGGGAGAGGTCGGAAAGGGAGCGTCTGTCATCCTGAGCGGAGCGAAGGACCTTCTTACCGATGAACAGTTTGCAGCAATCACAATAATGCGAACGTGAGAAGGTCCTTCGCTGCGCTCAGGATGACAGACGTATTCCCACCTTCACCCCCTTCCGTCTTACCTTTACGGCCATGCAAACAGCCGCCCCCTCCGCCCTCCTCGACACCGTCATCTTCGACCTCATTGCCCAGGAGAAAACCCGCCAAACCCACGGAATTGAGCTCATCGCCTCCGAAAACTACGTTTCGGAGCAGGTGATGGCCGCCCAGGGCTCCGTGCTCACCAACAAGTACGCCGAGGGCCTGCCCGGCAAGCGCTACTACGGCGGCTGCGAAATCGTGGACCAGATTGAGCAGCTGGCCATCGACCGCGTGAAGGCGCTCTTTGGCGTGCAGTGGGCCAACGTGCAGCCCCACTCCGGCGCCCAGGCCAACGCCGCCGTGATGCTGGCCTGCCTGCAGCCCGGCGACAAAATCCTCGGCTTTGACTTGAGCCACGGCGGCCACCTCACGCACGGCTCGCCCGTCAACTTCTCGGGCAAGCTCTACCAGCCCAGCTTCTACGGCGTGGAGAAAGAAACCGGCCTCATCGACTGGGACAAGGTGAAGGAAACCGCCCGCCGCGAGCGCCCCAAAATGATTATCTGCGGCGCCTCGGCCTACTCCCGCGACTGGAACTACGCCGCCCTGCGCGAAGCCGCCGACGAAGTAGGCGCCCTGCTGCTGGCCGACATCTCGCACCCCTCGGCCCTCATCGCCACCGGCCTGCTCAATAATCCCTTCCAGCACTGCCACATCGTGACGACGACCACCCACAAAACCCTGCGCGGCCCGCGCGGCGGCCTCATCATGCTGGGCCAGGATTTCGACAACCCATTCGGCCTGAAAACCCCGAAAGGCGAAATCCGCCCCATGTCGGCCGTGTTGGATGGCGCCGTATTCCCCGGCACCCAGGGCGGCCCGCTGGAGCACGTCATCGCCGCCAAGGCCGTAGCCTTCGGCGAAGCGCTGAGCGACGACTTCAAAACCTACACCCGGCAGGTGGCCCGCAACGCGCAGGCACTGGCCAAAGGCTTCACCAGCCTGGGCTACGACATTATCTCGGGCGGCACCGACAACCACCTCATGCTGATTGACCTGCGCTCGAAGGGCATCAGCGGCAAGCTGGCTGAGAATACGCTCGTGAAGGCCGACATCACCATCAACAAAAACATGGTGCCCTTCGACGACAAGTCGCCGTTCGTGACCAGCGGCATCCGCATTGGCTCGGCCGCCGTAACTACCCGTGGCCTGGGCGAGGCCGACATGGCCCGCATCGTGGAACTGATTGACGAAACCCTGACCAACCACGACAACGATACCCGCATCGGGCAGGTCCGCCAGCGCGTGAACGCCTGGCTGCAGGACTACCCGCTATTTACGTAGCTTTTTACGTAAGGGATGATGCCGGCTGTCATCCGGAGCGCAGCGAAGGACCTTATCACGTTCGAACAGCCTGTTCTGGCGTGATAAGGTCCTTCGCTGCGCTCCGGATGACAAACGATTTTAGCCCCGTTTTCTATTCCCCGCTTCCCCTCCGTGCAACCGCAACCTCAACAACCCAACCTTTCGGGCGAACAGCACGAAATGTCCTTCATCGACCACCTGGAGGCCCTGCGCTGGCACATCATCCGGGCGGCCATTTCGGTGGTGGTGTTTGCCACCGGCGCGTTTTTCGCCAAAGACCTGCTGTTTCACGACATCATCCTCGGCCCCTCGCGCCCCGATTTCTGGACTTACCGCATGTTCTGCAAGTTCGGGGAGTGGGTGCACGCGCCCGATTTGTGCATCAACGACGTAGGCTTCGTCATTCAGAACCGCGAGATGAGCGGGCAGCTCACCATGCACATCAGCACCTCGTTCATTGTGGGCATTCTGCTGGCGTTTCCGTACCTGTTCTGGGAAATCTGGCGCTTCGTGAAGCCCGGCCTCTACCCGCACGAGCGCGCCAACTCGCAGGGGGCCGTGTTCTTCGTGTCGGTGCTGTTCATTATGGGCCTGCTGTTTGGCTACTACATCGCCGCGCCGCTCAGCATCAACTTCCTGGCCGGCTACGTGGTCGATGCCAGCATCGAAAACCAGATTGACATGCAGAGCTACCTGAGCACGCTCACCACCATGAGCGTGTCGTGCGCTTTCGTGTTCGAGCTGCCCATGATAGTCTTCTTCCTGGCCAAAGCCGGCATCGTGTCGCCCGAAATTATGCAGACGTACCGCAAGCACGCCATTGTGGTCATCCTCATCATCGCGGCCGTCATCACCCCGCCCGACATCTCGGCCCAGATTATCGTCACCATCCCCATTCTGCTGCTCTACGAGCTGAGCATTCACATTGCCCGCGTGGTGCGGCGCGGCGATGCCGCCCGTCTCAATGCCAAGCTGGCCCGCGAGCAGGCACAGAACGCCGCGCAATAAGCGTCGGCAGCCAGGTTTGCGGGGCGGCAACGCGTTTTGCCCCGCAAACGGATTTGCCAGGTATGAAATTGCATTGGACTTGTTGGAGGGAATATTTTAAAACGATTTTTCTCAGACCCTGGCGATTGAAATCAATTGCTGTGCCTTGATTAAGTGTGTTTTTTGTGAAATAGTGTTGGGTGGAGTCCTGCTTTGGGAGAATCTGAAATAGCATTAAAGCGTGATAATCGGTCGTTGTGCTTATCTTTGACAAGCACTAAGTAGCCAACTATGACGCGGGCCGGTTTTTTAGGGGGGTGGCTGACGGCCTTGGGGCTGCTGCTGGCGCTTGCGCGCCCGCCGGCCATGGCCCAGGCCCTGCCCGCCAGCACCGAGGCCCTGCGCCAGAAACTGGCCACCCGCCTGCCCGATACCACCCGGCTGCGCCTGCTCACGGCCATGTGCTACGCCCTGCGCGAGGAGCAGCCCGCCCGCGCCCTGCCCTACGGCGAGGCCGCCGTGGCCCTGGCCCGCACCCTGCCCGAGCCCGAGCGCAACGCCGGCCTGCTCAGCAGCCTGCTGAGCCTGGCCAGCTGCTACGCCAACCTTTCGAACGGCCCGGAGGCCCTCACGCTGCTAGCCGAAGCCCAGAACCTGGCCCGCGAGCAGAAAAACTACGATGGCCTGGCCCGTGCCTATACCGCGCAGGGCAGCATCTACCACGAGCGGGGCGACTCTACCACGGCCTGGCACCACTACACCCGTGCCCTGCAACTCACGCCGCGCCCCGGCGTGACGCCCCGCACCCGCATGAAGCTGCTGGGCAACATGGGCAGCCTGCAGTTTTACCGCAAGCAGTATTTCCAGGCCCTGCACTTCGACTCGCTGGCCCTGGCCCTGGCCCGCCGCGAGGCCGACTCCACGGCCGAGGCCACCTACCTGTCCAGCCTGGCCACCTACCAGATGCGAGTGGGCAACCTGGGCCGGGTGAAGCGCCTGCTCACCCAAGCGCTGGCCATCAGCCGGCGGCAGCACGCGGTACGCAACCAGGCCAATCAGCTCATCATGTTTGCGATGTACTACATCCAGACCGATGACCGGGTGCGGGCCAATGCCGCCGTGCACGAAGCCCTGCGCCTGGCCCGCCAGAGCGGCTACCTGGAGCGCGTGCTCGATGCCTACAACATCCTCTCGGCCGAAGCCGCCGAGTCGAAAGACTACCGCCAGGCCTACGAGTGGAACCAGCGCTACGTGGAACTGAACGACAGCCTCAACAGCCGCCAGACCCTGCAAACCCTGGCCGCCGCCCAGGTGAGCAGCGAAACCCAGGAGCGCGCCCGCCGCCTGCGCCAGCTCACGGAGCAGCAGCGCGAGCAAACGCAGCACAACCGCCTGCTGGGCGCGGCCGTGGCCGTGCTGGCCCTGGGCCTGCTGGTGGCTGCCTACCTGCACCGCAACCTGCGCCGCAGCCGCTCGGCACTGGCCCAAAACAACCGGGCCCTGGAAAAAGTATCGGAAGAGCTGCGCCGCGTGGCCGTGTCGAAAGACAAACTCTACGCCATTGTGGCCCACGACCTGCGCGGCCCGGTTACGGCCTTTGCGGGCGTGACCAGTCTGATTGATTCCTACATCGCCCAGAACGACCAGGCCGGCCTGGCCCGCCTGCCCGGCCTGGTGCGCCAGGCCGCCGACAGCCTCAACCACCTGCTCGACAACGTGCTGAACTGGGCCGTGAGCCAGACGGGGGAACTGGACTGCCGCCCCACGCCGCTGCCGGTATCGGCGCTGTTTGCCGAGTGCCAAGCCCTGTACCAGACCACGGCGGCGGCCAGCTGGCAGCACATCACCATGGCCGCTCCGCCCGACCTGCGCCTGCTGGCCGACCGCAACATGACGCGCACCATACTGCGCAACCTGGTGGGCAACGCCCTGAAGTTTATGCCCGCCGGCGGCCACGTGCACCTCGAGGCCGCCCCCGACCCCGACGACCCCGACATGGTGCTCATCAGCTGCACCGACACCGGGCCGGGCATGAGCGCCGCCACCGTGGCCTCGCTCATGAGCGGCCCCGCCCTGCCCGAGCCCACCGCCGACCCACAGGCCACCGGCCTCGGCCTGGGCCTGGCCCTGAGCCGTGCTTTCGTGCACCGGCACGGCGGCACGCTCATCATTCAGAGCCGCCCCGGGGCCGGCACCAACGTGACGGTGAGCCTACCGGTGGCGAAATAAAAGCGGCACAATAAAAGCGGAGCAACGGCAGCCTGTCAGCGGGTTTGCGCCTCAACGCTCCGGTTTTGCCGCTGCGTAGCATGGTGTGGGAAGAAACAGGCCGGGCGGCCAGGCTGAGCACCTGGTCGGTACACGGCTATGGCGGGATAATGACGGTGGCAGGAAGGAGAGAGTCAATTAAATATTGGCAAGATGTTATTGAATGCTTTGGAATATGATTTAAATATTTAATATTTATAAAAATATAAGTTGCTGACCTGTTTAGCTGCCGGCCATTGTGCCGACGGAAAACCGTAGCGGGACGCGGCTTGCTCATTTCTTACCCCTTTTCCTATGGACCAGCTGCCCGTCGATGCCCCTGTGCTTGCTTTCGGAGGCGTTTCCTCCATCGTACTGCGATTTTCGGAGCCAGAGCGCTACGAAAAGGCCAAGGCGCTATACGATTCGGCCCTGCCCGAGGGCCAGCCAATGGAAAGTGCTGGGCCGCCCTCGTATTCTCTGATAATATCGAAAAGCTCGGAGCTGCTGCTGATGCAGAAAGACGCGCCCAGAACCGATTGCACGATTGTGTTCTGGGAGGTAGGCACGTCGGTGCAAGACCTGGAAGACGCTTGCAGCGCCTTGGAGGCCCAGGGATACAAAGTGATAGAGAAGTACGATGAAAGCCCACGCGGCAGCCGCGACAAGCCCGAAACGAAGCGTGCCGTGCTCAAGGACAAGTCGGGGCACCGCGTCGGCGTGATTATCAACCCGCCGGTGCCCTTCATTAAGCGGCAGGATGATGCGGCTCCGCCAATGCCGGAATTCCCCATCGAGCCGACCCATGTCATCAATCCGCCGACGGTGAGCGAGGAGGGCAGCAGCCCGGCCGGGAGCTAGCGGCGGCGTTTGCCACGCATTGAAGGATGACAAAAACAGCGATAACAGACGTTAACTGACAATCCCATGCCGCAAGCCCCGCCGCCGCCGCCGTTGTTGCGTCCCGCCATTATCGAGCTCCGATACGATAGCCAGAAGAAGTTCTGGGCTGCTGCACGCATGTACGAAGGACTGCTGTACAAGCCGGAATACGGCGCAAATACAGACACCAGCATGGTTCGGACATTCAAGATAGGCTATGCCGAAGAGGCTGGCAGTCGGGACATATTGCTGCGCCTGACGCATTCGTTGGGCCACTTGCCAGCCACCGGCGACCATACGGTGCTATATTGGAAGGTGGCCCGCGCAGATGTTGAAAAACTGAAGCAACTCCATGACTCGCTGAAAACGAAGCTGCCTCAAAACCAGCTTACTTCTGTGGAGAGCCCTAGCGCTTATGAAACAGGCGGCGCTACTCCCACCGTAGCTGCACACAGCATTTTACAGGATGCAACATCGGGTACCTTGCTGGGCCTGACCATTAATCCGCCCGTCCCGACAGATACCTTGCCGCAGGATGAGAACGGCTTTACGTCTATCCCTTGGGACCGGGCAAAGCGCCGTTGGGGCAAGCTCATTTTCCTGGGGCTTTCAGTCTTTGGAGTTGGTGGCTTGGCGTTTGGGGCTGGCAAACGTAAAGGGGCAACTGAAGAGAGGGAGAGGGAAATAGCGCGGCAACGCCAACTCCGGGAGGACAGTGACACCGCTGGTCTTGTCGGTGGATGAAACATAAGCACATCTATTGAGGGCCGCAATTCTTCTGCTGATGAAACCCTGGCTGCTCCTGTTGTTTCTGCTGCTCGCAGGCCTGCCTGCCGTCCCCGGCCAGGCCCAGACGCGCCCGGCCGACAGCCTGCGCGCGCTGCTACAAGCCAACCCGCAGGCCGACACCATCCGCGTGCGCCGGCTTCAGGCCCTTAGCATGGAGCTGCAAATGATGGCGTTGCCCCGCGCCATTGAGGCCATGAAGCAGGCCTTAGACCTGAGCCGGCAATTGCGCGACTCGGTGGGCGAAGGCCGGGCCCTGATGCGGCTGGCGACATTCCACCGGCGGGCGGGCGACAATGTGACGGCCCAGCGCTACAACCAGGAAGCGCGGGTATTCTACAAGCGGCGGCGCGACCTGACCGAAATAGGCAAAACATACCAGCAGGAGGCCTGGATTGAATTACAGCTGGAGCATCCTACCGTAGCGCTCCAGGCCGCGTTGCGGGGGCTGCCCTACGCCGAGAAAGCGAACGATAAGATAGGCATGACCCGCCTGCAGGTCATCATTGGCACGATATACGTGCAGCTGGAAAATGCTAAAGAAGCCATTGCGGTGCTACGGCCGGCCTTGCGCAACGCCGAAGCCCTGAACGACAAGTATATGATAGCCGGTGCGCTGAATATGCTGGGCAACGCCTACCGAATCCAAAAAAACTGGCCGCTTGCGGTGAGCTACCTGCAAAGGGCTGTGCGTGAAAACCACGAGGTAAACGACCTGGAAAGCGCCCGGATAGATGAGATTAACCTGTCGGAACTATACGTGAAGCAGGGCAACCTGGCACAGGCACTCCACCACGCCGACCTGGCCCGCACTACCGCCCGCGCTGCCCAGGATGCTTACAACCTGCCCGCCGGCGAACTGGCCGTGGCCCGTATCCACCTGCTGCTTGGCCGTACCGACAGTGCACTGGTGCTGGCGCGGCATGCGCTGGCGCTGAGCCAGGTTTCGCACAATAAAGAGAGCCTGCGCAATGGCAGCGACATCCTGGCCCAAGCCTATGCAAAACTGGGCGATTTTGCCAATGCCTACCACTACCAGCGCCAGTGGGTAGCCTACAAAGACTCGGTGATGGGCGAGGATACGCAAAAAAATACCGCCGCCCTGCGCTACGGCTACGAGCTGGACAAGAAGCAGGACCAGATACTGCTGCTGCGGCAGCGCCAGCAAATCCAGGCCCAGCGGGCCGAGCGGCAGCACCAGGAAATGCTGGGACTGGTGGCCGGGCTGGTGGGCCTGGCGCTGCTGGCCGGCCTGCTGGCCCGCAACATCTTCCTGAAGCAGCGGGCCAACCGGGAGCTGAACGCCAAAAACGAACAGATTGCCCTGCAGCGCGACCGGCTGGACCAGACCCTGACCAAGCTGAAAGCCACCCAGAGCCAGCTGGTGCAGAGCGAGAAGATGGTGGCCCTGGCCGCCCTCACGGCCGGCGTGGCCCACGAGATGCAGAACCCGCTCAACTTCGTGAATAACTTCTCGGAAGTGAGCCTGGAGCTGCTGGCGGAGCTGGAGGAGGAGCGGCAGCTTTCGACGCACGACCCGGCGGTGGTGAATGGCCTGCTCGCCGACCTGCGCCAGAACCTGCGCAAAATCAACCAGCACGGGGTGCGGGCCTCGGGCATTGTGAAGGGCATGCTCGACCACGCCCACGCCGACCCCGGCCAGATGCAGGCCCTCGACCTCAATGCCCTGGTGGAAGACTACCTGCGCCTGGCCTACCACAGCCTCCAGGCCAAGCACCGCGACTTCACCGTGGCGCGCGTGCTGGACCTCGACCCCGCCCTCGGCCCCCTGCATGCCGTGCCCCAGGAGCTGGGCCGGGTGCTGCTCAACCTCTTCACCAACGCGTTTTATGCCGTGCACGAGAAGGCCGGGCGGCTCGGAGCCAGCTACCAGCCGTCGGTGCGGGTGCGGACGCGCCGGCTCAGCGGCTGCGTGGAGCTGCATGTGCGCGACAACGGCGGCGGCATTTCGCCCATCGTGATTGACCGCATCTTCGACCCGTTCTTCACCACCAAGCCCGCCGGCGAGGGCACCGGCCTGGGCCTGTGGCTGAGCTACGACATCGTGACCAAGGGCTACGGCGGCACCATTGCGGCGCGTTCCGATGAGGGCGCGTTCACGGAGCTGGTCGTGACCCTGCCGCAGGACCAGCGCCCGCCGGCAGCGCCACAGGTGGAAGCCGTTGGTGCGGCCAGCGCGGAAAAGTAGCGCGAACCTTGTCGTCCGCGTCCCCGCGCCATTGGTTTGTGCAGGGACGCGAATGGCAAAGTTCGCACTACGGCAACCGCTACAGAATGAAGCGCGTGCTGAGGAAGCTGCTTTCCTGCCCGTCCACTATTTCGTTGAGCAGGTGCTTGTTGGCATCGGTCATCTTGGTGGCCACCACCGTGCGGATGCTGAACGAGCGCAGGGCGTCGTACACCGAGAGGGTGCCCTCGGCCGAGTCTTTGCGGCCGGTGAAGGGGAAGGTGTCGGGCCCGCGCTGGCACTGGGCGTTGATGTTCACGCGGCTCACCTGGTTCACCAGCTGGTCGACGAGGCTGGCCACTTCCTCCGATTCGGAGCCGAAGATGCTCACCTGCTGGCCGTGGTCGGAGTCGATGATGTACTGAATGGCCTCGTCGGTGCTGGCGAAGCTGGCCACCGGCACCACGGGGCCGAACTGCTCTTCGCGCCACACCTTCATGCCGTCTTTCACGGGGTAGAGCAGGGCGGGGTACACCAGCGGGCCGCTGGCGGTGCCGCCGCCTTCGTTCACCACGCGGGCTCCGTGGGCTTCGGCATCAGCAATGACTTCGGCCAGGTAGGCGGGCTTCTGCGGCTCGGGCAGCGGGGTGATGTTCACGCCCGCGTCCCAGGGCATGCCGGGCTTCAGCTTGTTGATTTCGGCGGCGAGGCGCTGCACGAAGGTGTCGGCAATGCTCTCGTGCACGAGGAACATCTTCAGCGCCGTGCAGCGCTGGCCGTTGAAGCTCAACGCGCCCAGCACGGCTTCCTTCACGGCCACGTCCAGGTCGGCGTCGGGCATCACGATGGCGGCATTCTTGGCGTCGAGCCCCAGAATGGCGCGCAGGCGGTTGCTCTTGGGGTGCATTTTCTTGAGCGAATCGGCCACGCGGCTGCTGCCGATGAGGCCCAGCGCGTCAATCTTGCCCGAGGCCATGAGGGCCGGCACCACGGTGTTGCCGCGCCCATACACGGTGTTCACCACGCCTTTGGGGAAGGCTTCGGTGAAGGCCTGCAGCAGCGGGAAGTGCAGCAGCGTGCCGTGCTTCGGCGGTTTGAACAGGACCGTGTTGCCCATGATGAGGGCCGGAATGAGCATGCAGAACGTTTCGTTCAGCGGGTAGTTGAAGGGACCCATGCAGAGCACCACGCCCAGCGGCGAGCGCCGAATCTGGCCGATGATGCCTTCGGTGATGGTGAAGCGCGACGAGTCGCGGTCGATGTCCTTGAGCGCATCAATCGTGTTGCGGATGTAGTCGATGGTGCGGTCGAACTCCTTCTCCGAGTCGGCCGTCGACTTGCCAATCTCCCAGAGCAGCAGCTTCACGATTTCGGCCTTGCGGGCCACGATGAGGCGGGTGAATTTCTCCACTGCCGCAATGCGGTCGGCCACGCTCATGTTGGGCCATTCGCCCCGGCCGTGGTCGTAGGCGCGCACGGCGGCATCGAGGGCTTTGAGGGCTTCGGCCTCGTCGAGCAGCGGGTAGGAGCCGATGACGCGGGGCTTGAGGCTGCCGTCGGGCTGGCGCTCAAACATGGGCGAAGTGACCTCCTGGGTGGGGCCGGCCCACTCGCGCAGCTCGCCGTCGAGCAGGTACTGGCGCTGGTGCAGCGGCTCGGCCAGCCGCCAGGCTTCGGGAATGGCCGCCGCGTCGGGCGGGAATAGTTGGGTCAGGTTTTCGGTGGTAACAGACATGGCTGAATGGGAAACCGATGGGAAAAAGTGCGGTGCGAACCTACACACCAACAAATGAGCGCCGAAATGTTCGGCGCTGGGCCGCCGGCTGGCTGGTTCTCACGGGAACGATTGCGTGGCGCAGATGCGGGCAAAAACCGCTATGTTTCCATTCAAATTATTTTACTGCTTATGTCGCTGCACCTGCTGCTTTTGCTCAACTTCGCCGTGGCGGCCTACCTCACCGGCCTTATCTGGACGGTGCAGGTGGTGCATTACCCCGGCTTTGGGCTGGTGCCGAAGCCGGCGTGGGTGCCCTACCACGCGGCGCACACCCGGCGCATGGGCCAGGTGGTGATGGCCCCGATGGTGCTGGAGCTGGGGCTGGCCATCTGGCTGGCGTGGGCCGGCCGCGCGGCGCTGCCCGGCGGGGCCGGCTGGTGGAGCCTGGCGCTGGTGGCGCTGGTGTGGGCGGCCACGTTCTTCATTTCGGTGCCCTTCCACAACCGGCTGGAAAAGGGGTTCGACTACATTGCCATCGACGGCCTCACGCGCACCAACTGGCTGCGGACCCTGGCCTGGACGGCCCGGGCCGGGCTGCTGGGCTGGCTGCTGGGGTAGCCGCCCACCCCCTTGTGTCCCGCTGCGTCAGCTGCTACTTTGCTGCCACATGAAGCGCCTCCTGTTCCTGTTGCTTTTCCTTTTCACCAAGCCCGCCGGTGCCCAGCCGCCGCCCGGTAGCTACGGCCCGGCCGTGACCGTGGAAGTGAGCCGGGTGCATTGCCTGGTGCGGTTCGTCGAAACGCTGGCCGGCAGCAGCGGCACGCACGTCGGCTCGCGGTGGATGTTTGAGCAGAGCCGCTTCAACACGCCCGCCGCCCGCCGCTGGCTAGCGCGCTACCAGCGCCTCGACCGCGAGCCCGGCTTCCAGCGCGAAGGCTACCCGGCCGGCCGGCTGGGCGCCCAGGCCACTACCGGCCCTGCCTACCTGGCCGCCACCGCCGACGCCCGCGACCTGCCCGACCTGCAGCGCCGCACCGTGGGCCTGCTGCCCAACGAAGTGCTGGTGCGCCTCGACAGCGTGTACCGCTACTTCGAGCCCGCCTTCGATACGCTGGCCTGGCAGCCCCACGCCGCCGAGCTGGCCCGCCTGCAAACGGCCTACGCCCAGTTTCTGAAACAAAGCCAGCTCATGCGGCAGTTTGGGCTGCTGCGCACGTTTTATGGCAGCGTGTGGCCCGATGACCTGCCCTACCGCATCCTGCTCAACCCGCAGCTGGGGCCGGGCAAGGGCTTCACCAACAAGGCTTCGGTGAGCGGCAACGTGGTGCTGCTGAACTGCCACCCCGCCTCGCGCGACTTTGTGGGCGGCAGCACCATTATGTTTCACGAGATGTGCCACTCGCTCTCCACGCAGCAGCAGCTGGCGCTGCAGCAGCAGCTGGAAAGCTGGTACCTGCACAGCCCTTCGCTCAACCGCCGCTACGCCTACAACCTGATGGAGGAAGGCCTGGCCACGGCCGCCGGCGAGTGGATTCGGACCAGGCAAACCGGCCAGCCCGAAGCCGGGGAGTGGTATGCCGACGACTACATCGACCGCTACGCCCACGCCCTCTACCCGCTGGTGGCGGGCTACACCGAGCGTGGCCAGCCCATCGACAGTGCCTTTGTGCAACAGGCTATTAGCCGGTTCGACGGCCTTTTCCCGCAGGCGGCCAGCGACTACGTCAACCTCTTCCGCAAGGTGCTGTACTGGACCGATGCCGAGGATTTCAGCGCCGCCACGCGGCCGTTTCGGGACCGGTTCAACAGCACCTTCACCGGCACTGCCACGCCCATCCTGGGCTCGGCCGAGGCGCTGGCCATGGCGCAGAGCGGCAATTACCTGCCGGTCATCCTCGTCACGCAGCAGCACGCGGCCACGCTGCGCTACCTCCGAAAAAACCTCCCGGCACTGCGCGGCCCGCGCCTGCGTCCGGAAGAAAATTTCCTGTTCAGCGCTACCGGTCCGAATGGCCCGGTGGTTCTGGTGAATGTCCACGACCCGGCCCACCTCGCCGCGGCCGCCGCGCTGCTGAAGCAGCAAGGACATCTGAGCCCGAAGCAGCCGCTGCTGCCTGTGAAATAGCCCCGCCTAGCGCAGCGTACCCAGCAAAAAAAAGAACAGCAGCTGCGTGAGGTACACCAGCGGCACCAGCGGGTTGCGCTTGGGAAAAGTGGCCCGGTTGAACAGCAGCTGCAGAATGCAGGAGAAGATGAACCAGTCGCGGAAATTCTGAAACGGAATGATGTTGGCCGACCAGTGCCAGAAGTCGTAGGTGCCCGCCACCGGCTCCAGGCAGGCATCGAAGCCCACCATAAGGGCGGCGGCCAGCAGAATGCGCGCCAGCTCGGGCAAGGGCAGGTAGCGGGCCAGCGTGCCGCACACGTACGTCAGCACCAGCCAGTTGAGGCCGATGAGCGGCGGCACGCCCTTGAAGGGCTGCTGGTCGAACAGCTTGAAGCCCAGCGTGTCGCCGTAGCTGTAATGCCCAAACAGCAGCCCGTTGGTGTTCACGCCAATGAACTCGGCCGCGAAGCCCAGCAGCCCCACCGACAGGCAGAACCCCCAGAAGCTGCCGCCCGGGCTGGGCTGAAACCATAGCAGCAGCGCGGCCGTGAGCACCAGCGTGAGCGGCGTAAACCGCAGGTAGAAGCCGGGGTCCTGGGAAAAGGCCAGCCCCACGAAGCCCGTGAGGTGAAACAGCAGCACCAGGCCCTGGGCCACGCGCAGCCGGCCGGTGTTCACGGCCGGTAGCGGCTCAGTATAGTCAACCATAGAAGGGAATGAGGAGTGAAGAATATCCGGCCTGTCATCCTGAGCATGTCGCGCATCAGGCGAGGGCGAAGGACCTTATCACGTAAGCGGCGGTTGGGAGTTGCTGCAGGTTGTTCTTCGGTGATAAGGTCCTTCGCCACGCTCAGGATGACAGACGATTATTGGTCATTCCTCATTAATAAGATTCGAAACGATTTTGGCTGACAGCAGGCACAGCGGAATGCCGCCGCCCGGGTGCACCGAGCCGCCGCAAAAGTACAGCCCTTCGAGCCGCCCCGAAAAATTGGGGTGCCGCAGAAACGCCGCCAGCGGATTGTTGGACGAGCTGCCGTAGAGCGCCCCGCCAAAGGAAGAGGTATCGGCGGCAATGCCCGGCGGCGTCCACACCCGCTCGGCGGCGATGAGCGGCTCAAGCTCCGTGCCCAGGGTCAGGCTAAGCTTACGGAGCACGGCGGCGCGGGTTTTTTGCGTGAGGGCGGCCCAGTCCTGGCCCTGGTCGTGGGGCACGTTCACCATCACAAACCAGTTTTCGTGGCCGGGCGGCGCGTCGGCGGGCGTTTTTTTGGAGGTGATGTTGACGTACACCGTCACGTCATCGGCCACGGTCTTTTCTTCGAAAATAGCCCGGAACTCGGCCCGGTAGTCGGCCGAAAAGAAGATATTGTGCAGGTCCAGCTCCGGAAATTCGCGGGAAATACCCCAGTAAAAAATCAGGGCCGACGAGGAGCGGGGCTGGCCCAGGGTGCGCTCCGGCGCGGGCTGGCCGGGCAGCAGGCGGCGGTAGGTGGGCACCACGTCCATGTTGCTCACCACCCGGCCAAAGTCGTACACATCCAGCGCCGTCCGCACGCCCGTCACCCGCTTCCCGGCCGTAATTATTTCCTCCACCGCCTCATTGTAGCGGAACTTCACGCCGAACTCCTCGGCCAGCCGCACCAGGCTTTCGGCAATGGCATAGATGCCGCCCTCGGGGTAAAAAGCCCCAATGCCGTGCTCCAGGTGCGGAATCATGCTCAGCGTGGCCGGGGCCTGGTAAGGGTCGGAGCCATTGTAGGTGGCGTAGCGGTCGAACAGCTGCACCAGGCGCGGGTCGGAGCCGAAGGCGCTTTCGTGGCGCTGGTGCATGGTGCCCAGCAGGCCCAGTTGCGGCAGCGCCGCCACGGCTTTCAGCGTTTCGGGGCTGAAGTAGGTGCCCGCCTTGTGCAGCGACTTGTGCAGAAACGTATCCGCCGTGGCCTCATACGCCCGCCCGGCGCGGGCCAGAAACGCAGTCACGGCCGCCGCCGGGGTGCCCAGCCGGGCGGCTACCTCGGCCGCGAACTTCGCGGCATCGGCCCAGGCCGTGAGGCGGGTGCCATCGGCAAAGAAGTAGCGGGTGATGGGGTCGAGGCGCTGGTAGCGGAAGTAGTCGGCGGGCACGCGCCCGGCCAGCCGGAACAGGTCGTCCACCAGCTGCGGCAGGGTGAAGAGCGAGGGCCCCATGTCGAAGCGGTAGCCGCCCGGCAGCACGAACTGCTGCATCTTGCCCCCAAACGTGGGCCCCGCCTCAAATACCGTTACGGCGTGGCCCGCCACGGCCAGCCGCACCGCCGTGGCCAGCCCCGCAATGCCCGCCCCGATGATGGCCACGGGCTGCCGGGGCGCAGATGAAAGTTTTTTACGAAACACTGACGGCATAACGCGCAAGGGGTGGGCAGAGGTTTTAACGACGGGCAGAATGGCCGTGTGGTGCCACCTGTAATGCCGGATGAGAACGGACGATAAAACTCGTGGAAAGCTGCCCGGCAGCGTTGCCGCAGTAGTCTGCCCGCATATTTCGGTAATTAACACAAGTCGCCATGTCTGCTAACATTACTTCCGGCCTGCGGCCAGTGTTCTGGCTTCTGTTCTACCTGGGGCTGCTGCCCTGTGCCGGCACCCGGTGCCTCGACTGGCTGAGCCGACCTTCCGACTGGTGGCTGGGCTGCGGAGTGCTGGGCCTGCTGATATTAGCAGCCGGTGTTGTTTTTTCGCTCCGCCAAGTGGGCCGGGCACTCTGGCGGTACTGATTTTATGCTCTTTCACCTTTTCACCTGCATCAGCTAAATGGCCAACATTCAATTTCCCACCGAGCGCAGCTGGCTGAAACCGCTGCTTTACCTTGGCCTGCTGCTTCTGGTGTTCGTCGGCGGCTGCAGCCTGGTTAAAGTTGAGCGCATCGACGCGGGCAACGTGGGCATCAAAGTGAACCTGGCCGGGTCCAGCCGGGGCGTCGACGACATTACCTATACCACGGGCTGGGTGTTCTACAGTCCCCTGAGCACGGCCGTGCACGAATTTCCGATTTATACCCAACACAAAGAATACGAGGAGTTTGAGGTGCAAAGCAAAGACGGCTCCAGCTTTGGCGTCGCGCCCAGCCTCAACTACTACATCCAGTCCGATAAGGTAGACGACATTTTCCGGCAATACCGGCGGCCGCTGCCGGCCATCGAAGACGGCTTCCTGAAAACGGCCGTGTACGAGGCCTACCGCGTGGCCACCAACCGCTACACCGCCGACAGCCTCATCAGCAACCGGGGCACCTACGAGGCCCAGGTGAAAGCCAACCTCGTCAGCCAGCTGCAGAATCTTGGCTTCATCGTGCAGCAAATCACCACCAAGCTGGAGCCGCCCGCTAGCCTCAAAGCTGCCATCGACGCCAAGAATACCGCCGTGCAAACCGGCCTGCAAACCGAAAACCGCATCCGCCAGGCCGAAGCCCAGGCCCGCATCAACATTGCCGAAGCCGAAGGCCGCGCCAAGGCCATCCGCATTGCCGCCGACGCCCAGGCCTATGCCAACGAAAAGCAGCAGCAGTCGCTTACGCCGCTGCTGGTGCAAATGCGCTGGATTGAAGCCTGGGAAAAAGGCGGCAGCAACGTGCCCACCTACACCTCCGGGGCCGGCGGCAGTCAGTTTCTGCTCCAGATGCCCGCGCCGGGGGCGGCGGGCAATAAGTAGCAATAAAGCTTTAGAGAAACTAAAAACGCCTGTCATCCTGAGCGCAGCGAAGGATGACAGGCGTTTAGCTTGACGCAAATCGTTCTATTCCACCGCCAGCACCAGCCCCTTCAGATAAGCGCCTTCCGGGTGGAACAGGCTCACCGGGTGGTCGGCGGGCTGGGTGAGGCGGTGCAGGATGCGCGCCGGCCGGCCCGCCTCGATGGCCGCCGCCAGCACCGCGCCCTCAAACAGCTCGGGGCTAACCACCTGGCTGCACGAGAACGTGAACAGCAGTCCGCCCGGCGCGAGGTGCGCAATGCCGGCCGCATTCAGGCGCTTGTAGCCCATGAGGGCGGCGTGGCGGGCGCCCATGTGCTTGGCAAAGGCGGGCGGGTCGAGCACCAGCAGGTCGTACTCGGCCGAGTGGTTTTTCAGGAAGCCCAGCACGTCGTCGGGGTAGGCAGCGTGGCGGTCGGCGTGCTCCGACAGCTCGGCGTTGCGCTCGGTGAGGGCAATGGCCTTCTTGCTGCTATCCACGGAATGCACCAGCTCGGCGCCGGCCTCCAGGGCATACACCGAGAAGCCGCCCGTGTAGCAGAACGTGTTGAGCACGCGGCGGCCGGGCGAGTAGCGGGCCAGCAGGGCGCGGTTGTCGCGCTGGTCGATGAAGAAGCCGGTTTTCTGGCCCGTTTCCCAGTCCACGGCAAACAGGTGGCCGTTTTCCTGCACCACGTGCTCGTTGCCGCTGCTTTCGCCAAAGAGGTAGCCATTCTTGGCCTCGGGCACGGCGTTGCCGGGAATGGTTTCGGCGCTCTTGTCGTAAATGGCGCGCAGCTTGTCGCCGAACACCACGCGCAGCGCGGCGGCAATCTCGGGCCGGGCGCGGTACATGCCGATGCTGTGGGCCTGCACCACGGCCACGTCGCCATACACGTCGATGATGAGGCCGGGCAGGCCGTCGCCCTCGGCGTGCACCAGCCGGAACACGTTGGTATCGGCGGTGCCGGTCAGGCCCAGGCGCTGGCGCAGGGCGTAGGCATTGCCCAGCCGGGCTTCCCAATACGCGGCCGTGGGCAGCATGGCATTCGCCCCAAAATCCAGCATCCGCACGGCAATGGAGCCGCCGCCCGAGAAGTGGCCCACGCCGAGCAGCTCGCCGTCGATGGCTTCGACGCGCACGGGCGCGCCCTCCTGCGGGTCGCCCTTCACGCGGGCAATGGCGCCCGAGAACACCCAGGGGTGGCGGCGGCGCAGGCTGTGGTCTTTTCCGTTTTTGAGGACGATGGTGGCGGGATTCAGCATAGGGGCGCAAAGGTACGGCCGGTAATGTGCGAACTTTACGTTCCGGTTTCCGCTACACTCCTCCCGCCAGTCCCACCCATGCCCGCTGCCTTTGCCATCATCGACTTCGAACCCGCCCACCAGCAGGCCTTCCGGGCCCTGAACTACGAGGTGAGCTACGAATGGATTTCGCGCTACTTCAGCGCCGAAGCGCCCGATAATCAGGCCCTCGACTACCCCCAGCGCCGCATCATCGACACGGGCGGCCACATTCTGATGGCCGTGGGCACAGACGGCGAAATCCTGGGCACCTGCGCCCTCGTGAAGGAGCACGACGGCGTGTATGAGCTGGCCAAGATGGCGGTTTCGCTCCGGGCCCAGCGCCGGGGCATCGGCTACGCGCTGGGGCAAAGCATCCTGTGCAAAGCCCGCCAGCTGGGGGCCCGCCGCGTGGAGGTGCTGCTCGATGCCGACATGCAGCCCGCCCTGGCCCTCTACGACAAGCTGGGCTTCCGGCCCGCGCCGCTGCGGCCCATGCCCTACTACCGGGGCGATACCTGCCTGGTGCTCGACCTGTAAGCTGCCAATCAGCTGATAAGCCAGCTAAGGCTTGCCAAACCAGCGCCGGTAAATGGGCCTGCGCCAGGCAAACTGCGCCCACATGGCGGGGTAAATCAGGGCGTCGAGCAGGGGCGAGGCGGTGCGGTACTCCAGGTCGTCCACAATGATGCTGCCGCCGTGGGGGCCGGGCTCGATGCGGTGGCGGTGCTGCCAGTAGCGCAGCGGCGGGGGCAGCACCCGTCCCTCATCCACAAAGAATTGGGTGCCGTCGGGCTCCTGGCCATCGGCCACAATCAGCGCAGTCCAGGGCAGGCGTTTCACCAGCGTGTCCAATTCAATGTGCACTTCATCGCCGGTGCGGCAGCCATCGAAGCGCCGCACGCGCAGCTTCGGATACGGTGGCGCTAAGGCCACGAACAGGGCCCGCGTGAAACCAGCCAGCACTTCGGCGGGCAATTGGACTACGGCAGTTTTGAGAAGGACGCGCATGGGAACAGCTAACGCCGGACAAAGCCATTTGTTGGCATTTCGCTCATCCGGGCGGCGCTTGGGCAGCCGGCCGCTTTGCCAGCGTACGGCCGTTATTTTAAGCATAAGTAAAAAAAATATTGGATATGTTTAACAACTAAAATACTTTAAATCAGTGTTTTATAAAAAATCAGATTGGTTTTTTATTAACAATTATTGAAATTATTACGCTGTGTGTTGCAAGGACATGTATTTCACTATATTTGTTATGTAACTGGTTTGTTACAATAAAATCAGTGAATACTTAAAAAAATAGGACATGTCTGCTAAAACCCTCCGGCCCACCGGACAGCTGATGAGCTGCTACCCCGGGCTGCATCCGCCGTAGCCCGCCCGCCGTCAGAAGCGCCGACAGACGGTTTTTACCAGCAAGTCCATGGCATACAGAGCCACCCGCCGAGAGGCGAAAGTGCAATGTTCTAATTACCAAGAAACCCACTCTCAAAACACCATTTATTTCACCCTTTTTACAATTTTCAAGCATGAAAATACAGCTTCTTCTTCGCCGACTGGCGTTGGCGGTGCCGCTGCTTGGCTTCAGCATGCTGGCCGAGGCCAGTCACTTCCGCTTTGGCTCCATCACCTTTCAAACGAATGGGGCAACCAACCGCGACGTGACCATCCGGGTCACGGAGGCCTGGCGCGATGATGCCTTCACTACCACGCCGCCTGTGCTGGGCCAGGTGGTTGATGTGGGCACCACCCTGGACTTTGGCGACGGTACTTCTACCCCTACCTTTATTACGGTAACAACCGTTGGCCCAGGGTATTTCTACGGCGAGTTCGTGGTGAACCACACCTATGCTGCCGCTGGCAACTACACGGTGGCGAGCAGCTCGTGCTGCCGCATCAGCACCCTGCAAAACAACGCTGATGGCAACTTCTACTTCTCTACGGTAGTCGCGGCGGGCAATGCCAACGACTCCCCCGTGTCCACGCTGCCCCCCATCGTGAACCTGCCCACCGGCCAGGCCACGGCCAGCTATTCGCTGCCGTCGAGCGACCCCAACGGCAATCCCCTGACTTACACGGCTGCCACCAATGCCGACCTGGGCAGCGTTGGCTTTACCAATGCTCCCGGGCTTGTCGTAAGCCCTACGGGGGTGGTGACGTTCAGCACGGTAGGTAAATCGGTAGGCCAGCTCTACAACGCAGTGGTGAAAGTATCGGATGGTACGACGAGCATCATTCTTGACCACATCATCCAGATTTCCAACGTGGCTTCGAACGCCGCGCCGGTATTCACGGCCCCCACGCCGGCCAACGGTACGGTGTACACCATCAACCCCGGCCAGCTGCTCACCTTCTCGGTGCGCGCGACCGATGCGGATGCCGGCGACAACGTGAACCTGCAGGCCCTGGGCGTACCCGCCGGTGCCTCGTCGGTGCCTGCCCTGCCTACTTCCGGCAACCCGGTGCAAACCGTGTTCAGCTTCACGCCTACCGTGGCGCAACTTGGCAACTACGTGCTGAGCTTCATTGCGCAGGACAACAGCGGCACACAAACCACCACGTCGGTTACCATTCAGGTACAGGCTAACCCCTGCAACCCGAACGCGAACACGCCGGTGGCGGGGACGGACAACTTCACGGCTTCGTGCGGCCCGCTGACGGTAACGGCGGCGCAATTGCTGGCCAACGACACGAGCCCCAACGGCACGCCCCTGGCCATCGGCAGCGTGGGCGGCGGCGGCAACGGCACGGTG